>NZ_NSDG01000039.1 GCF_002289345.1 Pseudoalteromonas sp. HM-SA03
AATTGAGGTCAGAGCTGTACTTTATAGGCTGAGCGTATTCAGTAGCTAGGTGGGGTTCAGGCGACGCTTACATTAGAGGCGTTACCGACAAGCCCACCAAAGCCAAAGCCGATGAGTTGGAACCACCAAAAGGGAATGAGTTGCCTGGGACAGTTAATAGTCAGTTGGTTTCTGAACAAATAAAGCGTCTTGATACGGAGGGACATGCATCTGTAAGGCATGGAGGACCAAATAGAGTCACGAAAAAACAATTAGTAGACAGAGCTCTACGAGGTAAAGATCCTGCCTCTGGCACTATATATGATGCTTACCGAAAGAATCCAGATGGGTCTCCAGCACTGCACAGAGTAGGAAGGAGCGCCTCAGCATTTTCTTCAGACGAAGCACTCATTCGTGCCGATAGTTATATTAAAAGCACTAAATCATTTAATTTATTGACAAAGAAAGCAAAAGTTAATAAAGAACCATTTGTTGAGATACAAATACCACTTGAAGATATTTTTGGCTCTAACTACAGAAGTGCTGTACGGGGAATAACTAGACTAGGTTCCAAGAAAAACCCCACTGGATACGAGGTTACAGATTTTTCAAACGGAAACGCCAAAGCTATATATCTAATAGAAGATGGTAACATTAAATTGCACACATTATATCCTGAACTAAAGAAGTAAATATACGATGAATAAACTTGAAGATCCTTTAAGAACCATTTTAAAAACTTATTGTCATGTCGAAAGCTATGACCCCAGTATTTTGAGAAGAGCTGTCGGCATTGGAGAAGACTACCCTTATGACTTGATTAAAGTCAGAGCCCAACTTCGGGAGGCTATAGACTTAAATCTTATTTCACTAACAGAGTATGAAGAACTAACAGACGAAGATTTTGACTCCATAGAGGACCTTCATGAATGGCTAGAGGAGCTCTATTCAGAGTTATTGTGAAAGTGAGCGAGTGAAATTCTTATTAGCAGGCTTTACCGAACACGGTTTTGAATAGACCTGTAGAGCTAATGTCTAGCTTTATAACCCTTCTCATTGCTGATAACACTAGACATAACTGAAGCGGTAAAACCAGCCAAAGCGCTAACCAAATGATGTGGGGATCCGAGCTAATAGATCGGTTTCTCCCATATCAATACCAATCTGGCTGAGTAATGTCGTTATTTGCCCTCTATGGTGCGTCTGATGATTAAATAAATGATGCACTAAAAAACCAAACTTGCGAGAAAAGGTTTGACCTTGTGTGTTTTTGTAGTGTAAATCGGCTGCAAGTGCCTCCTCAGTGACTTCATTCGCAAACTCAATAATCACCTTATCCATTTCCGCCCTTGCCTGTCTCAACGCTGCAAAATCTTCATACAACATCGCATCAAGTTTTGTCGGCAGCGGCATCGTTGCTACAGCATTCAGTGCTTCAACATGATGGCTATGCTCTGTATAGCGCTTAAGCCAAATAATATCGGCAACAAGAATATGGTTTAACGATCCCATGATGGAGCCAAAAAAAGCCCCTCGATCTTGGTGTAATTCCGTGACGCTCAATCCCGAAACAGCTTCATATAATCTTTCGTTCATCCAGCGATTGTAATCCGCCATTAATTCAAAGTTTGCTTTCATCTAATTATTCCCTGTTCCCGTAAAAATTGACTAACCTCAACTTAGCGGCATTGGCTAGGTTAAAAAATACAAATACTAGAAGTTGCAACCAATCTATTTTATTGAACACTTTAATCTTAACTATCAATTATACAAATCAAAATGCGCGCGGCATAATGGCTACATCAACTTAAGAAGGAAAGCAAAATGTTAAAGAATATTGAAGGTCAACGCGTACCACAGGTTACATTCCCAATTAGAGAAAATGAAGAGTGGAAGCACGTCACCACCGATGAAATTTTTAAAGGCAAAACTGTGGTTGTATTTTCTTTACCTGGTGCCTTTACACCAACTTGTTCGTCAACACACTTACCGCGCTATAACGAGCTTGCTAGCGTATTTAAACAAAATGGTGTCGACGAAATCGTGTGTTTATCCGTTAATGATACGTTTGTAATGAACGCATGGGCACAGTACCAAGAAGCGCAGAATATTACACTACTACCTGACGGTAACGGCGAATTCACTGACGGCATGGGCATGTTAGTTGATAAAAACGATTTAGGTTTTGGCAAACGCAGCTGGCGTTATTCAATGCTGGTAAAAGATGGTGTGATTGACAAAATGTTTATCGAACCAGAAAAGCCTGGCGACCCGTTTGAAATATCAGACGCAGATACTATGTTGGAGTACATTAACCCGCGCCAAATCAAACCTGAGCCGGTTACCATAATTAGCAAGATTGGCTGTCCATTCTGTGAAAAAGCCAAAGCCTTGCTAAAAGAAAAAGGACTGGCATATGAAGAGCTGGTACTTGGTCAACAAGCATCGCTAACCAGTCTTAAAGCGCTGTCTGGTCGCGAAACCGTGCCGCAAGTATTTATCGGTGGTAAACACATCGGTGGCTCAGACGATTTAGCTGAATATTTCGCTTAATCATTCATCCCCCACAACATGACTTGGTGAATTTGCTCACCAAGTCAAAATGTTCCCCCTCAACACAACACAATGGCTAGTGACGCTGTCATGGGGGGAGTATACCAATTTATCTTAATACTTGCTCAATTTGAAGGAGCAAATCTGACGCTAACTGTGTTAAAAATTTCTCATTTAGAACAACTAAATAGCAAAATTTTTGCCTGGTTATCGACAAGATTTTCTCGCCTCAAATAGACCTCTTAATTAAGTAAATTGGTATCACACTTTCTGATTTCGGAGCAAAAAATGAAAAAGATAAACACCGACGTAGTCGTGATTGGTGCGGGAACAGCGGGTCTCAGCGCCTATAGAAATGCCAAAAAATATACCTCAGAAGTACTGATGATTGAGTCTGGCGTATACGGCACAACGTGCGCACGGGTTGGCTGCATGCCGAGCAAGTTACTGATTGCCGCAGCTGAAGCCGCACATCAAATTGAAGTCGCACCTAAATTTGGTATTAATGTAAAACCCGCTGAAATTGACGGTAAAGCGGTTATGGCGAGAGTAAAACATGAGCGAGATCGCTTCGTTGGCTTTGTCGTCGAAGCGGTCGACGAATTACCTCTGCAGGATAAACTACGCGGCAGTGCAAAATTTATCAACAGCCATACGGTGCAGTTGGACGACCACACCCAGATCACAGCCAAACGTTTTGTTATCGCTACAGGTTCAAGACCTAGCTACCCCAGTGTCTTTAATAATTTTGGCAACCGCTTAGTCATTAACGATAACGTTTTTGACTGGGACGATTTACCCGACTCAGTGGCCGTATTTGGCCCCGGCGTAATTGGCTTAGAACTAGGTCAAGCGCTACACCGACTTGGCGTAAAGGTCAAAGTATTTGGTGTCGGCGGTGGCCTTGGACCACTAACCGATCCAATCGTCAAAGACTATGCCACCACTGTGTTTAGCGATGAGTTTTACCTCGACACAGATGCCAAAGTATCAGATATGAAACAGGTCGGTGACAAAGCCGAGCTTACCTACATTGACAAACAAGGGAAACCGCAAACCGAGCAGTTTGACTATGTGTTGGCAGCCACAGGTCGTGTGCCCAATGTTGACAACTTAGGGCTAGAAAATACCACGCTTGAGCTTGATGACCGAGGCGTACCGCTAGCCGACCCACATACCATGCAATGTCTTGATGGCTCAGGTAACGCCCCGATTTTTATTGCAGGTGATGCCAGCAACCAGATCCCGCTTCTACATGAAGCCGCAGATCAAGGCACGATTGCAGGTGAAAATGCCGGTCGCTTCCCTGATGTGAGAGTGGGACTGCGCCGTGCAAAGCTTGCGGCGGTATTTAGCGACCCACAAATTGCTATGGTTGGAGCAAGTTATAAAGAGCTGGAAAAGCAATATGGCAATTGCGGCTGTTTTGCCATCGGAGAGGTAAGCTTTGAAAACCAAGGCCGCAGCCGCGTGATGTTAAAAAATAAAGGCCATATGCGAGTCTACGCTGAGCAAGGCACCGGATTATTCTTAGGTGCCGAATTTGTCGGCCCAGCTGCTGAGCATATGGCGCATTTACTTGCTTGGGCGCTACAAAACAAGATGACCGTGCCGCAAATGCTCGACATGCCTTTCTACCACCCAGTGATAGAAGAAGGTCTAAGAACGGCACTGCGAAATCTAAATGCAAACTTGAAGTTTGGCCCAGATATTATCAAGCACTGCTTGGAGTGTGGTCCTGGCGCTTAACTTATCTCAGTTCAGGCCTCATTGTGAGGCCTGCTTTGTTACAACTACTCATATCTTAATGATTTTACAGGCCGCGCTTGTGCGGCAACTAGCGTCAACGAGCCGACCGTTAGCCAAGCAATTGCAAACGCTAAACTTGCTGCAATCAAAAATGGCACGATTGAAAGGTCAATACGATAGACAAAGTTGTTTAGCCACTGCAGCATCACAAAGTACGCAAGCGGCCACGCTATCAGGTTTGCGATCAGCACTTGCTTTGAGAATTCCTTGTTGATCAATATCACGATATCCATCACCGAAGCACCAAGCACTTTACGCACCCCAATCTCTTTGGTGCGCCTTTTTGTGGTAAAAGAGGCAAGACCAAATAAGCCTAAACACGCAATGAAAATCGCCAGCATAGAGAACAGATTAAACACAATGATTTCTTTGTCTTCTTGGCGATACATCTGCTCAAATTTAGTTTGTAGATAAGTCAGTTCCATTTCTTGTTCTGGTACTAGCTTGCGCCAAGTGGCCTCTATAAAGTCGCGAGTTTGCGCTGTATCACCTTTAAATTTAATCGCCATCGAATTGCCTTCATTCTCTCTTAGCAAGTGATACGTTGGGCTTATCTCTGTTTTAAGTGAAGAAAAATAGTAGTTTTGCGTCACCCCAATGATAGTCGCCATAGCACTTGAATGACGAGTTAATCGCACTTCAAATGTTTTACCAACTGCTTCATCAGCACTAAATCCTAAACTCTGCGCCGCCTTTTCATTAATCACAACCGAAAAACGCGGATTTGGCTCAGCCGCATTCGGCATCGCAAACTTATCTGCGGGAAAATCGCGACTAAACCCTCGGCCACTCAGTAACTTAATGTTGTAGCTGCTAAAATAATCTTCATCTACTGCCAATGTCGGCATGGTTTGTGACAATTGTGTTTTTGGATTAACCATCCCAAAAGCATCGACAATGGTCTCTGTTGGTACTGCTGAACTTGCTGTCACGCTGACAATATTTGGGTGAGAGAGCAGTTGTGTTTTTAATGCGCTACGCTGTTGACTGGCGATGTCTGTATAAAGACGGCTCAGCACAAAAGTATTGTCTTTGTCATAACCGAGCTCTATAGCTCTGGCGTACTTTAGTTGCTGATTAGATACCGTGGTGGCGATAATAAGCACCACGGCGACACTAAATTGAAATACCACCAACCCTTTACGCAGCAGCGCGCCAGATTTACCCTGTGTCACTTCCCCTTTAAGCACTTTAGCAGGTTTAAAGCGACTTAGATAAAAGGCAGGGTATGCGCCTGAGATTAAGCCAACGAATAACCCCAACAGCAACAGCGTAGTCAACACTAACGGCTCTGAATAGAAGTCAAAACTGAGCGGCTTGCCGATAAAGCTCGCAAACAAAGGCAAACCAGCCTCAACCAGCGCTACAGCAATGATCAACGCGATATAACTCAACATCATCGCCTCAACCACAAACTGCACAACTAAATGCTGCTGTTTAGCACCTAACGTCTTGCGTACTCCCACTTCCTTTGCGCGCTTGGTTGCTGTGGCAGTCGACAAGTTCATAAAGTTAACACACGCAATAAAAAGAATAAGCGCTGAAATAACACTAAACGAATAAACGGTATTGATATCACCATTTTCTTTCATTTCACCATACTGATGTGAGTGAAGGTAAATATCGGTGACAGGCATTAATTCAAAGCCAAGAGTGTCGCTAGTTCCCGGACCATAATGATTTTCTAAATAACTTGGAATTTTTGCTTCAACATCTTCACCGGTTACCCCATCCGCTAATTTAACGTAAGTGAAATAGTTAAAGCTTGGGTCACGCTGCCAGCTGTTATCACCATAATAAGTGGTGGCCGTTGCCATACTGATGAGCGCAAAAACGTTTAAATGGGTGCGCAGTGGCAAGTCTTTTATCACGGCGCTTACCTTCAACGGTAGTTTTCCTGCACCAAGTAAAGATTCTCCAACAACATTCGTGCGACCAAAATAGAGCATTGCAGCTGCTTGAGTTAAAACAATGGTGTTGGGAGCCTCAAGTGCCGACTGACGCTCTCCGTCAATTACACCTAAGGAGAAAAAATCGACAAAGTTGGGATCAGCGAGGAATACACCATCATGAAGAAAACTTTCCTTGCCGTGTCCAAGCGCGACACTCACTTCCCGAAAGCGAGTAGCATCAATCACTTCTTCAAAATGTGCTTGATAGTTTTCAGCGTTAAATACTTGCCCTTGCGCATAGTATTGTTCAGGCGCACTTGGCGGCATCCATTTTACAGACGAGCGATAGATTTGCTCGTGACCCTTAATAAACTTGTCATAACCCAACTCAGACTCAACAAAGATGGCCATACTGATACAAATAGCTAAACCAATCGCCAAACCCAAAATATTGATTGTTGAGTAGAGCTTTTGTTGCAGTAAGCTGCGATACGCGATTAACAAGTAATTTTTAAGCACAACGAACCTCCTGCATTTGACTCGAAACAATATGGCCATCCAAAACATGGATCGTGCGATGCGCGTAATTTGCATGGTGATCTGAGTGTGTCACCATGACTATCGTTACCCCTTCTTGATTAAGCTGTGCTAACAGCCCCATGACTTCTTCACCATTTTTTGAGTCAAGATTACCGGTTGGCTCATCCGCTAGAATCATTTTTGGCTTTGCAACAATAGCACGCCCAACTGCAACCCTTTGCTGTTGACCACCTGAAAGCTGCTGTGGGTAATGATCTTTGCGATGCGCAATATTCACTTTTTCAAGCACGGCTGTCACACGCTGTGCTCGCTCGGCTTTAGCGATACCCTGATAAATAAGCGGAAGCTCAACGTTCTCATACACAGTGAGCTCATCAATAAGGTTAAAACTTTGAAAGATAAAGCCAATATTGTCTTTACGAATATCTGCAAGCTGACCTTCACTTAAATGGCTGATGTTTTTGCCATCAAAAACATACTCGCCACCATCAATATGGTCTAGCATGCCGATGATATTGAGTAAGGTAGACTTACCGGAACCCGACTGCCCCATGATAGCAACGAACTCGCCACGCTCTACAGTCACCGTGACATCCTCAAGGGCGTAAGTCTCAACCAGCTCAGTACGAAAAACTTTATTTATTTTAGTTAGATTTAACATATTCTTTTGCCTTTTAATTTTCTTAACGAGTCAAACTGACCGACCGCATGTCTTTAAAGCTGCTGTAACTTGAGGTGATCACTCGGTCGCCGACCGTCAACCCATCAAGTACTTCAATATATTTGTTGTTACGCTCGCCAAACGTCACCGATTTCTTCACCGCCACTTGGCTGCCCTGCTCTAGTACAAATACCCACTTGCCGCCGGTATCTTGATAAAATCCACCATTTGGTATTAAAGTCGCGGCTTTCGCATCTGCTAATAACAACTCCAACTGCAAACTTTGACCTCTACGAATGTCGCTGGGCAGCGCAGCATTAAAAGTTAAATCCACTTCAAAGCGACCATTTGACACTTCGGCATAGACCTTTGCGAGCGTTAGCTCATAAGGCTTTCTTTGCAGCGTTAACCTTGCGGTTTGTCCTGCATACACGCGGCCTAGGTAAAACTCATCAATTTGGGCCGACACTTTATATTCAGACACAATATCCACTTGCCCTAAACGTGATCCTCTCGCCTTTGACGCACCTAATTCTGCGTCTAGCGCAGTCAATTGACCATCCATAGGCGCTTTGATAATTAGATTTTCAAGATTTTTACGCGCAAAGCTCAAGTTTTTATTGAGCTGCTCGACGCTATCTTCTAGCTGTGCAATTTGTGCCGTACGGATTTTTTCATCTTGTTGCTGCTGCTCAATAATTAACTTGCGGCGGTTTTTTAGATACTCAGTTTCATCTTCGGCCGCTTGTAGCTCATCTTTTGAAACTAAATTACCACTACCAAGGCGCTTGAACTGTGCAAGCTTTCGCTCACTTTGACTTACCTGAAAATCTAGCTCTAATAGGTTTCGTTTTAAGTTTAAACGGTTTTGATCTATCGCTAAGCGGGTATTATGTAGGTTATTTAGCTGCTCTGAGATCTGCGCCTCTCGGGAGATCACATCCAGCTGTAAGCTGGTGTTGCTCAGTGCGAGCAGTTTGTCACCCTTTTTAACCATCGCACCTTCTTCGACGAAGCGCGCTTCGACTCGCCCACCTTCGATGGCATCTAGATACACAGACTTACTCGGCATGATGCTGCCTCTAAGCGGAATAAGATCATGAAACTCACCCTTTGTCACTGTGCTTATCTTGACTTTATCCACCGCCAAATTAACACGATCCCCGCTGCTACTCGCGGCACTATCAAATGCAAAATACGCTACCACGATGACAGGTAGCGCCAGCCACCACAGCTGAAATCTTTTGTTCGATGTGATTTTTCTATCCATTTTGTCACTCTCTTGCGTTTAGGTTAGCCTAATAACTCAAATTGCATGCCAAACTAAAAAACAAATAAAAATCAAAAACATAAAATAATTCTATAGAATAATGGAACAAAAGAGTGTAAAAAAATTAAACACCTAGTGTACGATATCGTACAGTTTGATGAGGGAAGGAAATGTAATGACTATCAGCGATAAGGCAATTTTAGTTGTCGATGACAACAGCGAAATTCTCGTCGCCACGAGAATGTTGCTCAAACAATATTACAAAACAGTGGTGACGCTAGAGAACCCCCACGATATCGCTAAAACAATGTCGGAACAGGACTTTGCACTGATATTGCTCGACATGAACTTTACTCGAGAATCAACCTCCGGCGCCGAAGGATTCTACTGGCTAAAACAAATAAAAGCCTTGGATGAAGATGCCGTGGTTGTACTCTTCACCGCCTATGGCGACCTAACGATGGCGGTGGATGCCATCAAACTTGGCGCCAACGATTTTGTCCTCAAGCCTTGGCAAAATGAAAAGCTACTCGCAACGGTTGCCAACTGCATCGAGTTGAGTGAACAACGGAAAAAGTCCAAGAAACTTACGCAAATCGCACAAATCTCAATGGCAGCGCAAAACAAACCATTCGAGCATTTAATTGCATCGAGTCCAGCAATGGAGCAAGTTTTTCAAACCATAGAAAAGGCCGCTAAAACCGACGCCAACGTCTTAATCTTAGGCGAAAGCGGCACTGGTAAAGAAGTCGTTGCCAGAGAGCTACATAAACAGTCTTTACGAAAAGACAATACCTTCATGTCTGTCGATATGGGCACGATAGCCAGCTCTTTGTTCGAAAGTGAATTGTTCGGCCATATGAAAGGCGCATTTACAGATGCGAAAGCCAATAAGCCTGGTCGCTTTGAACTTGCGGAATCCGGTACTTTATTTTTGGATGAAATAGCCAATATTCCGCTCGAGTTACAGGGGAAGTTACTTACAGCTATTCAAAATCGAGTGGTTACGCCAGTAGGTGGCAGCAAACAAATAGAGGTTGATCTTCGCCTTATCACCGCAACCAATATGAATTTGTATGACATGGTGCGCGAAGGCAGTTTTCGTCAGGACTTGTTATACCGCATTAATACCGTAGAGATCACACTTCCAGCACTACGAGATAGACCTCAAGATATTCCACTACTTATTGAGTTTTACGCTGATCTATACAGCAAAAAGTACAAGCTACAGTGCAAAACGGTCAGCGACAAAATGATGGCTGATTTAGTCAAGTATCAATGGCCCGGTAACATCCGAGAATTACAACACTTGGTTGAACGCGCAGTTATTTTATCTGACTCAACCCAATTGCAGTTTCAGCTCGCCAGTCCAGCGGCAAGCTCTGAGGAGAGTGCGGGCTTTATTGACACCTATAACCTCGCAAAAATAGAGCAGCACACCATAGAGCGGGCGGTCCGTGACTTTAAAGGGAATATCAGCCATGCAGCTAAAGCGCTTGGGATCACCCGAGCGTCACTGTACCGTAAAATGGAGAAGTATGATGTGGAATAATAGCCTCGCTCGTATGGCCATTTTTCAACTCGCGGCCATTGTATTCGCCACGCTTGGTGTATTGGGCTTTCTCCACAGCTACGTCTTTTTGTTTAGTGGGTTATCCATTGCGATTGCAGTGCTATTCACAGTGCTGTCTATTGCCACACTGAAAAAACAAAAACAACAATTCGAAGAGGTGTTTACTGCGCTCAAGTATCAAGATGGCAGCTTTAGAATTGATAATAAGCACCCAATAAGTAAGCAAGCACTTACAACCTGTAACGAGCTTATTCAGAAAGCTCAGCAAGATAAAACCAAGCAGGCAGAGCTCGTCACCACTTACGAAACCATGCTACAACACATAGAAGCAGGTCTGATCCTTATCAAAAATGGCCACACCATTTTGATTTGTAATAACAGCGCAAAGCAATTGTTGGATATTCGCGGCGCAGAGTCTGGACACTCATTACTTGCAGCACACCCAGAGCTTGAACAAGCCAAAGTAGGTAGCCACATCGCCAAAGACTTACTATTTAAATATTTTACGTTTTCCAATCAAGGTAATCAGTACCAACTTTGGCTTTTCACCGCGATTTCAGAGCAGCTAGAGAGTACCCAAATCGAGTCTTGGCAAAAGCTGATCCGCGTGCTTATCCATGAAATAGGAAACTCCGTCGCACCGATTTATTCGCTCTCAAATACGCTCGTTAATATCACCAATAGCCAATTAGCCGAAGCGGTGACAGACCAAGAACTTGTTGACGACTACCTACAAAGCCTGCAAGCGATTGGTATTAGAAGCCAATCTTTACTTGGCTTTATTGATAACTACAGAAAGCTCACACATATTCCTGAACTTGTCCTCCAACCGCTTGCGGTACAGACTTTATTTGACGACATTACACCACTGATAAAAAGCGACTTTAGTGACGCCGATATCACTCTACACTTTGACGTGACGCCCGCTGCGCTGAGCATTAATGTTGATAGAAAGATGATAGAGCAAGTGCTGCTCAATCTACTAAATAACGCCAAAGATGCCATGAAACATAACAGCCAAGAAAAAATAGTGACTATATCAGCAACGATTAATCGCTACGGCAAATGTGAGATCAAAGTTGCTGATAACGGGGAAGGAATAGAGCCCAGCGCACTTGAGAAAATATTCGTACCATTTTTTACCACAAAACCTCATGGCTCAGGAATTGGACTTGCACTCAGCCAACAAATTATCCATCGCCACAAAGGGCGGATCAGCGCGACCTCTGAAGTAGGAAAAGGGAGCTGCTTTAGTGTCTTACTGTAAGATAAATAACTAAAAATGGAGCCAACTCATGCACCATATCGTGTAGAGCTAGTTATAAACTTAGATTTCTATTTAGAACGATTCTTGATATTATCAAAGCTCGTTGGGGAGTAGCCTGCTTCCAATACTCGGAAGAGTTCGTATCAACATAATTGGCCAAAATGCCATGGTGCGGACACCTCTCGGTTGGCGAGACCATCGATATACCCATGCCTGTGGTCGGGCGTGTGGATATATCGTGGACTCAAATAGCCCGACCGGAGCAATGTAATGAATTTCGTCACCCTGTTACTGTTAGCATACGCCATGTCTACCGATGCGTTTGCCGCGGCAATTGGTAAAGGCGCCAGCCTAAAATCACCTCGGCTTACCGAAGCCATAAAAATCGGCCTCATTTTTGGCGTTATTGAAGCCGGTACGCCGCTAATTGGTTGGTTAATAGGGCAATCTGCTGCAGGCTATGTCGAAGCTTGGGATCACTGGATTGCCTTTATCTTACTGTTAGGACTTGGTGCTCATATGATTTATGAGAGTCTTAAGGGTGATGACGATGCACCAACGCAACACGCAAAGCAGCCTTGGTTAAAAACCATCATCACAGCGTTTGGCACTAGCATTGATGCAATGGCTGTCGGTGTCAGTCTCGCATTTGTTGATGTAAATATATGGCTCGCCGCTGCGCTCATTGGCCTTGCCACCACCATGATGGTAACAATTGGTGTGATGATTGGGCATTCGGCTGGAAAGTTTCTTGGTAGTCGAGCTGAAACCTTTGGTGGGGTGACCTTAATCTGTGTGGGAACTTGGTTACTATATAGTCATCTTTCGATTTAATCGCAAAAAGAGCGGTATATTTACCGCTCGTTTACTTATACCCTTTACGTTAGGGCTAATTGGCTTTTAAGCCTTTTTAATCGCTTTTTTCAGCTTTTTGATTTTTGCTTCATGCTTTTCAATCTTTGCTTTACGCGCTTTCAGCTCTTTTTTAAGCGCTTTAACATCGCTTTTCTTCGCCATAACTAATCTCCTTTGGTTGTTTTGCGAACACCTACTACCATAGCAAAGTGGCTGACAATATCAAACTACACTTGGACTACTGCGTTACTCTCCGTCTACGAGTGGTAATTTTGACCAAATACTATTTTTTGCAGCTAAATGTTAGTAAATAAATAGACCAATTCGATATAGTAAAATACTAATCATTTGTTTTATATATGATTTAATATTGGCTTAGTTGTTGCTTCTATAAGCATAAATCAAGAGAACGGAACCAACCATATGTCTGTACCATTAAAAGATAGACCTCTCGAATCCGTCAGGGAAGAGGTGATTGACCAGTTAATTCTAAATTACAGCCACGGTGAGCTTTCAGCTGATGCATTCGAGAGACGATTAGATCAAGCATACGACCTGAACGAGCAAGAACAAATTGCAGCGCTTAGTGCTGATTTACCGCTCAAATCGGATGCAAGATACCACAGCGAAAAAGCCGCTCGTATGGGTCCAAAGTTTACCTCAAGCGTAGATGATGCTGAGGCAATAAACATTACCTCTATACTTAGTTCCAACCATCGCAGTGGCGAGTGGGTTGTACCTAAAGAGATCCACCTAAAAAATTACCTTGGCAGCTTGGAACTAGATTTTAGCAACGCAATTTTTAGTCACCCTGAAGTACATATTTATATAGATTGCATTTTAGGCAGTGACGAAATTTTTGTACCAGACACGGTCGATGTCGTCACCGATATTCGTAATATTATGGGTTCAGTAGAAAACACAAGAAATACACTTGCATCTGCAGGACAGGTGAAACAGCGTCCACGAATTTATATTCACGGCAGAATGATTTTGGGTAGCATTGAAGTTAGTGTAAAGCGCTCGATGAAAGCGCAAATAAAGCAATTTGCCGACGGCCTTAAATCCCTATTTGGTGACGGCACGAAATCCAAAAGCTAAAGCTTGATAAAAAACCCCTTGGCTTGATACAAAGGGGTTTTTTATTATCCAAATAGCAGAGTAAACTTTTTACTTCTCTACAGGAAAGCCTCTATCACGCATCAGCGCTTCAACTTCAGCGTCACGACCTCTAAACTTGCGATACGCTTGCGCTGGATCCATTGAGTTGCGAACTGAGAATAGGTAATCCACTAAACGCTGTGCAACGTCTTTATCGTAGAAGCCACCTGGCGCTTCAGCAAACGCTTCTGCAGCATCAGAAGTTAATACCTCAGCCCACAGGTAACCGTAATAACCCGCTGAATAACCTTCCCCTGAGAATACGTGACCAAAGTGAGTCGTACGATGACGCATCACGACCTCGTCCGGCATGCCGAGCGCACCTAACTGAGACTTTTCGAATGCAACAGGGTCACCAATCTTGTCAGGATCTGTGGTATGGAAAAGCATATCCATGATAGCCGAGCCAAGGTATTCCGTCGTCGCGAAACCTTGGTTAAAGGTTGCTGACTTCTTGATTTTCTCGATTAGCGCTTTAGGCATAGGTTTGCCTGTTTTATAGTGAACTAAGTAACGATTGATCACTTCGTCCGTCGCCAACCAACGCTCCAATAACTGAGATTGGAACTCAGTGTAGTCGCGCACGCCAGAGTTTGAACTTGGATACTTCACGTTTGATGAAAGCGCATGCAGCGCGTGACCAAACTCGTGGAAATAGGTTTCTGCATCTGACCAAGAAATTAAGGTCGCTTCACCTTCTGGTGCTTTCACAAAGTTCGAGTTGTTTGAGCTAAGCACATTTGTTTTACCATCAAATGTTGTATGGCTACGATATGACAAGGCCCACGCACCTGAGCGTTTACCTTTACGTGCGAACGGGTCTAAATACCAAAGGCCGACATTATCACCAGTGGTTTTGTCTGTTACTTCCCATACACGAACGTCAGGGTGGAATACAGGCACCGAGCCCTTTGGCACTTCGGTAAATTCAAAGTTAAACAGACGGCCTGCTACATAGAACATCGCTTCACGCAAATTATCTAGCTGTAAATAGGCTTTAACTTCGTTTGAATCCAATTGATACTTAGCTTGGCGAACCTTCTCAGCGTAGAAACGGTAATCCCATGGCTTGATGGTGATATCAGCGCCTTCTTTGTTGGCGATCGCTTGCATATCAGCAACTTCTTCTTTCACGCGTGCTATTGCAGCTGGCCACACTTTTTTCATCAGCGCCATCGCATTTTCAGGCTTTTTCGCCATGCGATCTTCAAGACGCCACTGCGCATAATTATCGTAACCAAGTAAGTTAACGCGCTCATGTCTAAGCGTTAAGATGTCAGAGATAATCGCTTTGTTGTCGTACTCACCACCATTGTTGCCGCGGTTATAGTAGTTGTTCCATACTTTCTCGCGTAACTCACGCTCTGTTGAGTAGGTTAAAAATGGATCCATCGAAGAGCGAGAGTTGGTAATCGCGTACATATCCGCCTTACCGCGCGCTTTTGCAGCAGCCGCTGCAGATGCAACAAACGACTCAGGCAAACCTGATAACTGGTCTTTAGTGAGGTAAACCACGTAGTTTTCTTCATCAGCAAGGACGTTGTTTGCAAATTTAGTATGTAGCTTTGATAGCTCAAGATTAATGTCTGCGTAACGCTTAGCATCTTCACCTTTTAGCGTCGCACCATTGCGAGCAAAGCCGTTATAGCGCATCCAAGTAATACGCTGCTCTTCTGCCGTTAGCTTTTTATATTCAGCACCTTCATAGACTGCTTTTACACGTTCAAAAAGCGCTTGATTTTGGGTGATTTTAGAGCTGAACTCTGAAAACTTAGGAACAACTCGCGATTGGATTTCTCTAAACTCTGAGCTTGAAATGTTTGAACTCCAAAGACCATAGTAGGTAAAAACGCGATCCAGAGCAGCACCTGCTCTTTCTAGTGCAACAATTGTGTTCTCAAAAGTTGGCTTAGCTGGATTGTTGGCTATTGCTTCGATTTCTTTCAAATTATCAGCCATACCAATTTCAAGCGCAGCTTCTAAATCTTCAAGCTTCATTTTGTCAAAATGAGGAACGCCTTGATAAGGACCTGAAAACTCCTGCAAAAGCACGTTATCGTATTGCTTACTTTGCAGTGATTTTGCTGGTTCTTGAGTTTGGTCTGCTGTGCCCGCACAACCCGCAAGGGCTAAACATACGGCTGCACTTAATAATGTGATGGAAGGTTTGAACATATTGTTTCATCGCTTGTTGTTATCGTGGGTAAGATATTACGGATCGTCTCTAAAAGTGCAATCGCTTTGCGGGAGAAACAAGATTCTCTGCGATGGAGCAGAAAAGCTAGAGTTCATAGTAGCTTAAAGACACTAAAACTACAGTGGGTGGAGTTTTTTCATGGGTTGTTACAATTTACCTTGAAAATTTAACTAAAATCAGCCAAGTTAGTAAAAAACTGATCTGTGGAAAGAAATAATGGAAGTTGGTATTTTTATCTATGACGGTGCGGAGTGTTTAGATTTTTGCGGCCCGCTTGAAGTGTTCAACACTGCAAAGCGATTTATCGAAACGCCGATTAATGTCAGCCTTGTCGCGCCAAGTCATATTCCTGTTACCTCGCGTGGCGGCATGAGTGTAAACCCCCATTACAGTATCTACTCGCATCCAAAGTTTGATTTGCTCATCGTTGTCGGCGGACTTCACCATCAAATTTGTGGGGATCACAACGTACTTAATTGGCTAGCAGAAACAGCAAACCATACCTCTCAGTGCGCATCTGTTTGTACCGGTGTATTTTTATATGCCGAAGCAGGCCTTATTGATGGCAAGAGAGTCACCACCCACTGGCAGGATATCGACGATTTGAGAGAGCAATATCCCTCATTAGAAGTCGTTGAGGACGTAAGGTTTATCATGGATCAGAATTTTACTAGCTCAGCGGGTATTTCGGCAGGTATCGATATGAGTTTAGAGCTGGTGAAAAAACGCTTTGGGCAATCTATTGCAAGAAAAACCGCAACCCAAATGGATTACGACTGGCCTAGAAGTTAATAATGGTGAGTCGCCTCACCATTATTAACTTCTAGGCTTCACTCACTTTAACCATTGTTGATATCTACGAGCTCTAGCTCACTCACGCGTTTTTTCGCAAATACGACGACTTTATCGTATTCACTTTGCGCCTGCTCGAAATGTGATTCACACTGTCCCGTTTGGTGTTCACACGCATAAACCTCTATTTTATCGAGTAAGTCAAAGAGTGTTTCTGCGGCTAAATCACCAGCTTGACCCTTAAGTGCATGGCTGTACGTTGCTGATGCGTCGCAATTACCATTTTTTATACTCAATCTAAGCTGTTGCATTTGATTTTCAGAGTCGTTCAAGAATAAGGTGTACACTTTTTTAAGTAATTCTCTATCTCCAGAGAGGCGCTCAAGTACGATAGCTTCATTTATCGGCAGGCTTGCTTGTTCTTCTGCCACGCTCTCAAACGGTTGAATAAGCACAGAATCATCATCCTTCGCATGTACACCTAGTGCATCTAGTACGTCAAATAGCTGTTCGACGACCACAGGTTTTGTCACAAACTCATCCATTCCCGCATTAAGACAACGCTCTTTTTCACCAGCGAGGGCGCTGGCAGTCATCGCAATAACAATTGCATCTTTGTATTTATCACCACCTTGACCTTGACGGATCGCTCTTGTAGCTTGATAACCATCCATTACTGGCATATTGCAATCCATAAAGATGGCATCAAAATCAATCTCTTGATGCTCAAATAACAGTAATTTATTCACAGCATCTTGACCATCAACGGCGAAACTCACCTTAGCCCCCTGTCCTTCCAAAATACCTTTTGCCACAATCCTATTGATTTGATTGTCGTCTACCACCAAGAAGTGACAGCCCGCGACCAAGTTGCCACTTAACGCGACTGCCTCACCTGACTTTTTCAAGCTAGGTTGTAATCGAATTGCTTTGTTTAAGTCGAATAGCGCGACAAATTCTCCAATTCGCAGAGGATCGGATATGTGCAAAATATTGTCGGAATCGCTAACATTTTGGAACTCATCCCCCACTAAAATGAGTTTTTCAAAGTGATTTGGAGCCGACTTCATTTGAATATAATCTTGCTCATTTGTAATGATGCATATATCACTCTGTGTCTTTTTATCAAGGTACTTACCACCACATTTAACGATAAGCTTAGCGATAGTATCTGACTCCAGTTTTGTTTTGCTGAACACAGAGACTGTTTTGCCTGCCAATATTTCAGGCACGTTGATGGGCTTAGTTTGCGCACTAGAAAACGGTAATTCAAACCAAAACTTACTACCTTTAAGCTTTTCACTTTCAAAATGAATATGGCCGCACATTTTTTCGACTAGTTGCTTGCAAATGGAGAGTCCAAGGCCAGTACCACCAAACTCGTTTGAGGTATTAGCAGATTCTTGACTAAACGATTGAAATAGCTTGTTATGATTCGCCTTTTCAATTCCAACCCCAGTATCTTCCACTGTGACTTTAAGCCATACCGTGTCGTCTAATTGTTCTGTGATGACAGTCAACTTCACATGACCTTTTTTAGTGAATTTAATCGCGTTGCTAAGGAGGTTATAAATTATTTGTTTAACGCGCGCCGCATCACCACATAGCTCAATATGCGCTAAACCAGTTTGGTCCAAAATATAAGTTATCCCTTTTTCCTTGGTTTTAGCCAACATAGAAAGCGCGACATGTTCAATTACAGAGAGCGGGTTGAATGGTTCATTATCAATGTCTAGCTTACCTGCCTCAATCTTCGACAGGTCCAGTACGTCGTTAATTAACGACAAGAGCGTAGTCGAGCTCGTTTCCATCATTTCTAGGTACTTATGTTGGTGCTTAGTAACTGGTTCTTTCCTCACCAAATTTAGTGACCCTAAAATACCATTGAGGGGCGTCCTCATTTCATGGCTGATAGTGGAAATAAATGCACTTTTCACTTCTGACGCTTTCGCTGCTTTATCCCGAGCGTCCACCAGCTCTTTGGTGCGCTCCTTCACCTCTTGCTCTAGTCGTTCATTTGCACCAACTAACTGTGCTTCCGCTTCTTTTTTCACAGTGATGTCTTCAACAAATAGTGCGACCCCCTGAATGCGTCCATTTCCCGCGTAGATCGGAGACAAACTAAGTGAAAGCCAGATGTTTTCATGGGCATTCAAGTCTAGTTGTAACGACTTAGACTCCACCACTTCGCCCTGTAAAACCATATTGGCATAGTGAAATAAAAACTCATGCACAGCCTCTGGCAAAAACTGTGAGTTGTTACCTAAACGACTGTTATTCAGCTGCTTAAAGAAGCGCTGTGCCGACTCATTAAAGCTGGTGAGCTTTAAGTTGCTATCAAAACCAAGCACGCCATCTGATGCGCCATCCAAAATCGCCTTAAACTCTGCTCGCGTTGAATCGAGCGCACGTAAACTATGGGTATATTGCCAAAATGCAAAAAAGACTAGAGCAAATACACCGCAGGCAATCGCGAGTAAAATATAGGTGGTTAACCGTTTTTCATTGAGGCTCTGCTGATAAGCAGCAAAAGGGATAAGATTAACGAGCTTAACTTCTAAGTTATTAAAGTTAGCCCCTTCAACCTTGTTAATAAGCGCTAAAAACTGCTCCCCCGTCTGTTTTTCTTCCACCAGCTGGATCTTATTAGACCATGGCGTCACGCGATATAATGTTTGAAAGTTGACTTCGGGGTTTACGTCTTTGCTGTATCGTAGCGAAAACTCTGGGTGATAAATAAATGAGTCATCTGCACCTAAAAGCATCACTTTTTGCATACCAGGTGCTTGAGAGACAATCCTTTCTATCATCTTTTCAGCATTGGTATTGATTACCAATATACCAAACAAGTCGTTATCTATATCGTAAGTTGGTAGAGTAAAGCGTTTGGTTGGTTGAAAAGGCGTGACGAGCTGTCCGTGCTCGCGATTTAGGTTGATTGTTGTGGAATAGATAGTGCGTTCTGGCAGTTGCAGTGCTTGGATAAAGTAATCACTTTCGCTCTTATCTTGTAGTTTGCTATCGGGTACAGCAATAACCTGCCCTAGCTGTCGCTCAACTCTAACCACCTCAACTCCTGTATGAGCGTCAAGTAGGCGGATTTGGTTAAGGCCATCATACGAATATAACATTGACCTAAAAATCGTACTTAACCGTGCCCGCCAAACATCAAGTTGAGTGTTTTCTTGAGGGTCGATACCATCGTTTTTTTCAGCTCTGGCGATCCCCTGAATTGGGGGGGTATCTAGCAGAAAATAAAGAAACCGGCGGTTATCGTCGATCTCTCCCAAATAAATATTGTTTTGTGCCGAATGAACCTGCTCTAACCGCTGGTAAAAGTTCTCGTTAAGGTCGCGATGGATACTATTTTCAAAATATAAGATGGCGCTCACCATCACAGCGAGCAGTAGTACAATAGCGCCCTTAGCAATATTGGAAGAAGACACATTTTCTCCTTGGACAGTGGCCTGACTGTTAGGCATAAAGACCTAAAATGCATTCGCACTTAAGCACAAAAGGCAACTACAAGCAAACACATTATTAAATCTAGTCCAAATAGAAACAAAGACAAAGATTACTTAACCTAAACTCAGGATAGGTATTAAGATTATTTACAACGTGATGCCTTTACGGTTATGAAAACGGTGGTAATCAATGCTTGGCCCTTCTGGCACCACTTGGGTTGGATTGATCATCGTATGGCTAAAGTAGTAGTGCCTTTTAATATGGTAGAAATCAACCGTATCTGCAATACCTTGATGTTGATATAAGTCACGCACATACGCAGCAATATTGGGGTAATCTTCGATTTGCTTAATGTTGCACTTGAAGTGGCCATGGTACACGCTGTCGAAACGGATGAGAGTCGTAAATAATCGCCAGTCGGCTTCCGTTAATTGTCCTTTCACAAGAAAACGTTGCGCAGCGAGTCTTGCTTCAAGCTTATCTAGCGCCTTAAATAACGCGCTTACCGCATTGTGATAAGCATCTTGTGTTGTCGCAAATCCAGCTTTATACACGCCATTATTGATGTTTTTATAAACAAATTGGTTTATTTCATTGATTTCATGCTGTAGTGCCTCTGGGTAATAATCGGTCTCGTTTCCCGTTATCTGATTAAACGCACGATTAAACATACGAATGATTTCACTCGATTCGTTGCTCACAATTTGCTCCGTTTGTTTATCCCAAAGGACAGGCACCGTGACTCGGCCCGAATAACTTGGGTCGTTTTTAGTATACAGTTGATGCATAAAATTGAGCTGGTACAGACGATCACCGACTTCTGGGCGCTGACTTGTAAAGCGCCAACCCTGGTCTAACATATCGGGGTCAACAATCGACACATCAATATGCACCTCTAGTTGTTTAAGCTGTCGGAAAATGAGCGTTCTATGAGCCCAAGGACATGCAAGGGAAACATACAAATGGTAGCGTCCGGACTCTGCTTTAAAACCCGCTTTACCCGTTGGTCCCGCACTGCCGTCTTCCGTTACCCAATTTCTGAGTTTTGCAGACTCACGCTCAAACTTGCCTTGGCTATTTTTTGTGTCATACCACTTATCGTGCCATTGACCTTCGATTAATAATCCCATGTAAACCCCCTATACACTATCGCCAAAGCACCCTTGTTGATAATCTCTTACCGCTTGGTGAAGCGCCTCTTGAGTATTCATCACAAATGTCCCCATATGCGCTATTTTTTCATTAATTGACTGTCCGGCAAGGACCAAAAAGCCTACATCATCTGTCGAAGAGATCAAGGTCTTGGCTTGGGTCAAGCTCATGCAACGTTTGCTCTTCATCATTTTCAAGTCTGCCCGAATAAATACTGTTTTATGTTTAGGCATGTTCAGCTCCGAATTGAGATCAGAGCTGTACTTTATAAATCGAGCGGATTCAGTTGCTAGGTGAAGTTTAAGCAACGCTTACATTGGAAATTGTTGAACTTGAGCTACTCTGTTCAGCACTTAGAGCAGCTCTGCGACTGTCTATTTGAGTGAGGATACCGTCGGCTATCCCTGTCGCTTTTTGTGAACCAAATGCAGTTTTTACATCGATATCCTCTACTGACCTCCCCTTTGATACGACAGTTTCATCAGCAGCAAGCTCAGTAATGTCACTATTGTTAGTACTTGAAGATATGCTAAAGACTTCATTACTATTTAGTTCAATCTGTCCTTCAACCGTAGTACCTCTGCCAACCGACTTTTTCTGGTAAGTGATGCTAAATACTTCCCCAGTAATTTTCTACTGCTTTAACAGTTGGCCCCACTTTCTGCATCACCTCTGAATATTTTTCAGTTACTTGAATGTCGAAACTATACTCTTTATCAAAATATTCATCCCAGTAAAACCTATGCTTCTTTTCAGTATTAGCTTTTACTCGTATCAGTTTATTTTTTTTAGCCTTTGTTAAACCTTCCATTAATTCCCGCCATTTCCCTGTTCCGATCTTTTCGTCTTCCCTAGATGTTATAGAGTTATCAGACATAGTGGTGTTCATTAATGTAAAGTGTTCCCCCAAAGCTGATACAACCTCGTTTAATTTAGCTAATTCAGAATACTTATTTTCACACTCTCCGCTTTCTATCGCTTCGAGTAATTTATACGAAGCGGAGTCTATAACCCCATATTCGTGTGCTTGCTTAAAGGTGAACAAACCCATATTGATAAAGCCAACTGTAACTTTATAGTGTAGTTCATAGTCTGGGTTTGAATACCTTGTGCATTGTGAGGACTTTACTGTCGCCAGCGATGTTCCAATAGATACATCATTTCTGTTCTGAGTTGATATAAGGACATCAGCAACAATTTGACGCTTTTTATCTTCTTCCAAGAATTGGATATTTGGTACCTGTTTTAATTCCGTATTAAGTTCCTGAAAGTACGACGTGACTTTGTCAACGGATATGTGATGATTTCTAGCAACTTGATCACTGCTGAAAATGTTAGATTCTTCACAGTTTAGTAGACCGAATAGCAAAAAAGAAACAACCGAACAAGACAAAATTAACTCCTATTATTTAACGGTGAGGCCTGTTTGTTAAAACATCATTAATTAACAAAAAACTGGATCGAAGAATAAGACATTATCCCTACAAATGTAGTCGTCAAAAGGCTTATAGAAGCATTTTTCCAGCTAAATGGGATTTGCTTTACTTGCAGGTTAGAGTTAGCTGTTGCGCCAGTGTAAATCGCAACAATGATAGCAAATAAAGGCAATAACCCCGATATCACTGCTAGTATTAATCCCTTTCTTAAATCACCATATCCACTGACATAGTGCGCCCCACCTAAAAGCCCCCACCAAGAAAAACCAGTTGGCTTTTCTTCAGGAGCAAAGCTTTCATTCTTTGACGAAACCATCACATCTGGAATCGAATCTTTAAGCTTATTCGCAATATCATTCGAGCTAGAAAGTGTATCTTTTATTTTTTCACTCAAAGCACTTGAGTCAGGGGCTTTAATAGAATCTAAAGGCAGTTTGAGGTTTAAGCTTTTTTTAATGTAGCTGGAGTCGCTTTGTTGCATTTCAGAAATTATTGAATTTTGTTTTTCAAGTTTTTGCTCTATAACTTCTTGACTTCGCTTCAAATCCAGCATGAGTTGGTACACATGTTCAATTGTAGCTGAACTTGGTGAAACCTCAGGCGTTATAACTTTAGTGTTAATACCTTTTTCTCTTAAAATATACTGAAAGCTTTTAACTCGTTGTGGTGCAGCTCTGAATATGGGTTGTTGATTAAAGAATGCGGTAACTTGCTCTGGGCTAGCTTTAAAAGCTTTCTTAATAACAGCCCTTCCATCTTCAATGCTGACACCATCTACAAAACTGTCAAAAACCAACGCTTGCTTCATGGTCATATTTCATCCTTTTACTGCTAAGAAATTCGTTGCTAATCAAATTAAACCTTAAAATATGAAAAACAACTTCTTGTGTATGCCCCAAATTTGACTGCTGATAATATACATAAAGTACAAATATATCAATCAGATAAGTGCTACGTGGCATTTGGAAGAATGAAAAACATAATAAATCATAATTAAGCACTCAAGGTATTTTATAAATTGGCTATCCATCATGCAGGATGTTAAACCAAGACCATTACTTCAAAGTTTGAAAACGAACAGCATACAGTCTGATTAAGAGTCATTGCGGACTGAGCCGCTTTAAATTTACAGAATATCAACACATACAGATTAGATGTTCTATCATCATTAATTCATTGTGATATATTAAGAAAAAACAATTTGAAGCAATATGAAAAACATAATTAAAATTATAGTTGTAGCACACTGCTTTGCTCAGATAAGCTTCGCATCTACTGTAGGGTTAATTAATAACATCTCGGAGGTTAAACACGTCGATAATATACAACCACCTAGAAATGATGTAGCAATAATCACTGACTTAAATCCAGTCGCTTTATCTACTCCTTCGGCAAACTCTGATTCAGACATAAACATCATCCTAAACCCAGGCACTTCTAACGAAATAACTAACACAGAGAAACCACCAGCCAATAGCAATAAACTAATTAAACTTGAAAAACGAATTGATGAACTAGATAAACTAGCGAAAAAAAATGCCTTGCTTCTTTTATCAACACAAACACTCTACAACGAACAGAAGGATTGGAATAATACGATTATCAGTTGGCTCGGGGGTGGGCTTGGCTCGGTATCTATATTAATAGGTATTATTGCATTCGTTATTTCGCGAAGAGCTCAAGAAAGCGCAGATCTAGCGTTTCAGTCAATTAAAGTAGCTGCTGACTCAGCTAAAGCTAAACTTGAAGATATTAGCCGCTTTAGGAGTGAAGTCGATTCATTTAAAAAAGAGATGGATGAAAGCCAAAAAACAGTGGAACGTTTTGAAGCCCTCAGTGTTGCAATTGATTTGGATTTAGCAATTCTTGTTAATTCTGAGAGTAAACTAAATTCCATAAATTTTTTAATTACAGATTATCGTCAAGCCAATGACACTAAACTTAAGAAGAGGCTGAAAGATGGCTTAAACCAGTTAATCGGGATCCGAAAGAAGCTAGAAGAGCACTTAGACCTATTAGAAAAACCCCTCTTCAATGGCGTAAAACCAGAGCTTAAAAAAACGATTAAAGAGCATATTTTTAGAAATTTACTAATTCAATCCCTAGTGACTAAAGACCTTGAGAACCCTTCAAGGGCAATAGAGCTGCTTACAGATGCGGAGAAAGTGTGTGACAGCAACAAGCAGCTGTCGCTTGTATACTATAATAAGGCTTGTTACTATAGTTTAATCGATGTACTATCTAGCGCAGCTAAGTATTTAGCTAAAGCTATAGAACTTTCCCCATCAATTAGAGATGGTGTTAGGGAAGATAGTGACTTAGACAACCTAAGAAATAATGCTACTCTTATGAGTAAAGCATTGTCTGGAGATAGCGATGATTGAAGATATCCGCGTATACTAAGGCCTTAAAAACATTAAATAACGATGCTCACGCAAAACAGCATCGTACAGCTAAAGGAGCGTATTTAACTGTGCTCCTTTATGTATTTTTGAAACAGCCGCCTGCCTACTAACCCCTACTATTTTAGCAATTTGCTTCAAAGGCATATCTTTGTATTCATTGCGAAGAAAAATTGCGTGCTCCTTCGGTCTCAAACCTTTAATCATTTGAAGTGATTTGTCTTTTTTATAATTTCGGTTTTTAAATCCTCTACCAAACTGTTCAACCGCTCAATGTCTGCATCTTTATTCGCCAAAGCTTGTGATATTTCTGACCACTCTTTAAGTGATCTAAGAAACGCACGATAATCAGAGCTTCCAAGTGTCACCTTCGCATTAAGTGGTTCATTCATTTGTCACTCATTGTTCCATTTTTAAATGTTGAATGGTCCCGGAACACGGGATTTTCCATCTGTACAGTCTCATTTAATGGAGCAGTTATGGTTTTGTAAACGGTACACTCATTGCTACGCACGTTGTGAAAGACGAGCTGATGGGGGCATGCTGACTATAAAAGTATGGATAAAGATGCCAATTTGAAGTGGGCTAAAAATACTGGTGAATCCGTCGAAAAATTGGTCGCTAAGTGGTACAGCAAAACAGCTAATGCTAAATCTCGTGCCATAGGTAAGCCTTGTATGGCATTGATGAAACTCTCCACAAAAAATGGTGAGGACGTTCTCGCTGACGCGTGTGAATACGCTAATCTACATGGCCTTACGACTCCTAGCGATATCGCAATCATTACTGCGCGTAACGATGCCGACGGCTTGGATGAGCTTCCTTCAGTAAATGTCGCCCACCAAAACATTCGTGGCGCTGATTATTTTGGAGGTCATCATGAAGCTTAGAGATAAAGTATTCAATTCGATTTCAACACTTAATCTGTCGGGAATTAAAGAAGCTTTAAATCGACAATTAGCTTCACCTGAAAGCGAAGTCAGTTCAGCGCAATTAGTTAATGGATAGCCTACCAAACCTACGCGAGAATAAAGTTAGCCAAATTTGGCTATTTCATCCTACTACATCTAATGATTGTTCCGTTCTATTACAGCGCGTGGCCATACTGGTCAGAACAGTCTTCAACATCGCTCGAATCTAACAATTTTTAACAGTATTTACATAATTATCTGACAAGCTTGTGGAGCTACAGTTTAACCCTTAATAGGAGCAAAGGATGAGGTCCCTAATTTTATTGTTTGCGCTGGCACTACTTGCGGCGTGTAGTTCAACTAGTCCGGTAAGCGTAAACACGGTTGCAGGTCCCCCAACGAATCTTACGGTTGAGATCACTGATGTGACCAATACCGATGGTCAAATGCTAGTACTGTTATTTGACAACAGCGCTGACTACCACAGCGATAAAAATGTGAATGATCCAGACGCTCACTTTTTTCGCAAGCTAATTGCCACACCGCAAACTCCTACCACGACGGTCACTTTTGAAGGTGTGCCAGCAGGCCAGTATGCGATCCACGTGATCCATGACGAGGACGGTGATGGCGGCATGGATCGAATGATCTTCCCATTTGCCGGCATGCCAAGTGAGCCTTATGCACTGTCGAATAACATTCACGATAGCTTTTCAAAAGGCGATTTTGAAGAAGCTTTGTTTACTGTAAAGGCCCCTGACACTAAAATCCAACTTGCCCTTTCTACCCATTTATCAAAAATGACGGGGCTGTAGTACTTGAATACTCACAGGTGTTGCTACGCCTGTGAGTTCTCTCTTTAAGTTCTGACATTTGTCATTTTATTTCCTGACAACCCTCACTCACGCTTCACCTTAAAGCTGCGCATACTGCAAATCGTACAGTTCAGTAGGAGCAAAGACGGTGAGCAACGCCATTGAGTTATCAAATATCAGTTTTGCATACAACAATACGAAGCCAATATTAGCAGACCTAAATCTTACGCTTGAACAGGGTAAGGTTTATTCCATTCTTGGTCCAAATGGCGCAGGAAAAACCACCCTGATCAATATAATGCTTGGCAGACTAAGACCCACATCAGGACGAGTCTCTGTTCTTGGTCATCAGCCAGAGTCTGACTTTTGTCGCCAGCGCGTAGGTGCCATGATGCAGTTAGGCGGGCTACCTCTGCAAACCAAGGTGAGGGAGTTTCTGGCGTTATTTGCAAGTTACCATCAAACCCCAATTTCATTGGATCGGTTAATTTCACTCTGCCAATTAGCGCCATTTTTAGAACAAACTTTCGACACGTTATCTGGAGGCCAAAAGCAACGGCTGTTTATGGCCATTGCGCTAGCAGGCAATCCCGACATTGTTTTTTTGGATGAACCCAGTGTTGGTATGGATGTAGAGTCAAGACAACAACTGTGGCAGGCCATACGCACATTAAAACAGCAAAATAAAACGGTACTTCTTACCACACACTATCTTCACGAGGCAGAAGCATTAGCGGATGAATTGTTAGTGTTAAAAGAAGGAAAATGTACCAAGCTTAACGACATACCTGAGCTTGCCAACACCTATCGTCGCTCACAAATCAAGTTCACCAGCGACCTGCCTGCTGCTGCACTGGTTAACGCATTTCCTATGATAGATCTGCAAGTTAAAGGCGAGCAATTCACCATCTTGACGGATGAGCCAAACCATATTGTGCAGCAGGTATTAGAAAAATTCTCTATCCGCAATTTGTATGTAGCCCCAATGAGCCTCGAAGAAGCTTATTTAGCCTTAATGAATGCTAGGAGCGCTTAGCCATGATAAACACTGCATCCTTTATACTTGAAAGCAAAACTGAACTTTTGAGCACATTTAGAAGTAAGGGTTTTGTGATCCCAGCCACACTATTTCCTTGCTTGTTTTATCTTTTCTTCGGCGTGGTGTTCAGTCATCATGACACCCATAACTATATGTATATCAATTATCTGATATTTGGCATGATAGGACCTGCGCTATTCTCCTTTGGCGTTAACGTCGCCCTTGAAAAGCAAAATGGTTGGTTGATACTCAAGCAGCTTTCTCCCGTTTCTCCCTATCAGTATCTGCTCGCAAAATGTGTGAGTGCGACGGCTTTTTCATTGCTCGTAGCTTGCCTAATGAGCTTGCTGGCATTATTTTCTGGCGTGTCTTTAAGCTTAGCTCAATGGTTACTCGTGATTGCCATTGCCCTGCTCGGCACCTTACCTTTGTGTATGTTAGGGCTGTTAGTTGGGCTGTCAGTGTCAGCAAAAGCGGCACCTGCGGTGGTTAACTTAATTTACCTACCACTTTCGTTGCTTTCTGGCCTGTGGCTGCCTATCACGCTATTTCCTGAAGCAATGCAATGGTTTGCTTGGCTGTTACCCACTTTCCATATTTCCCAGTTGGCACTTTCGACCATGGATGCCGCCTTGGGTTTTCCAGTTTACCTCCATGCGGCCGTCCTAATTACACAAACGCTCGCATTATTTTTTGTCGCGCAAATTAAATTTAAGCAGGCTTAACAGGACAACTAAAAGCGCACGGTCCCAACCTTGTGCGCTTTTATTTTGTAATTACTTACTCTCTACGAGCTTACTATCAATACTGAATTTACCAGCACCTGACGCGGCAAGTGCGAGAAAGCCACCAGCCATTGCAATATTTTTAAAAAACATTAAGAACTGCATTTGGTCGGCCAGATCAAAGTGAAACAGCAACGCACTAACAATACTAAACCCTGCAAAT
This sequence comes from Pseudoalteromonas sp. HM-SA03, assembly GCF_002289345.1. Taxonomy (GTDB): domain Bacteria; phylum Pseudomonadota; class Gammaproteobacteria; order Enterobacterales; family Alteromonadaceae; genus Pseudoalteromonas. The sequence continues at coordinate 28,718 of NZ_NSDG01000039.1, forward strand.
ACAATTGCTGTCAGCTGAGTAAATGCTCCCGCAAGAATGAAAAGCCCTCCTATCAATTCAAAGGCTATAACCAATGGCAGCAGCTCGCTTGGTAATCCACTTGAAGCCATGTAAGCAGCATTACCTTCGAAGTATTGGATTTTATTAATCACAGCCAGTATAAAAATGGCTGATAGCCCTACTCGGCCAAATAAAGATAATACTGATGCCATTGTACTGTTCGGTTTAATGATGTTAATTAGCCTGAGGTTTGGATAAGGGATGTTCTAACTGGCTATTTTTAAACTCAAATTAAGTTAGTAAAAATATCACACATCATTCTATTAAAAAGAACCAAAGCTATCCAAACAGGTTCGCTTCCAATAGGTAGTCAATCACCGCCCGTGTTCTAGGCGGAATTTGTTTACGTGATGGATAAACGAGAGAAAACACCAGTTGCTCGCTACTTAGCTCTGGACAGATCATTTGTAACTCCCCGCGTTCAACTTCTTGCTTCACAGTAGAAGGCAATAACTGCGCAACTCCTAACCCTGATACTGTCATTTGTTGTAACAGCATAGGGGAATTGCACCAATGCACTTGAGTTGGTGTAAAGTTTACGGCTTCACCACTGCGATAAAACTGCGTCATCCCCGTTGATTTAGCCTGCTCTAACAGTAACCAAGGTAGCTGGTTTAGCTGTGTGTCTTTGCTTGGTAAACCATGCAATGCTATCAGTTTAGGACTTGCATAGAGCTTAAAACATTCTTGATGTAATTGCCTTGCAATCAGTGCGCTGTCTTTAGGAAAGCCAACCCTGATGGCGAGATCTATTTGGTCGTTAATAATATCGCGCTTGTCATCATCAACGATGATATTTAATTGGATCTTCGGATATCGCGCCGTGAGCTCAGAAAGTTTTGGTAACAGAAACTTATGTGCGGTGTCGTGTGTCATGGTTATTGAGACCATACCATGAGGCTCTTTGTTATCGAGCAATACCTCAACATCATCCAAAATAGCGTGCAATGAATGCGCTTGAGCCAAAATGTCACGCCCCTCTCGCGTTAGCGTGAGTTGCCTCGTGCTACGCTGCAGTAGTCGAACACCCAGCATGGTCTCTAACTGGGACACTTGTTCACTCACTCTAGAACGGCTAGTCGCGAGCTTTCGCGCAGCTTGAGCAAAGCTTCCCGCATCCACAACCGTTGCAAATATTGCTAATAGTTTTAATGCATTTAAGTCTATTGTACTCAATTTCAGAACTCACCATATCGAATTAACCCACTTATGATAACAAAAATTACCACGCATAATAGCCACATCCAATACATTCTCATTTTCAAAAGAGGTATACATCATGATCGCAATCACAGGCGCAACAGGCAAATTAGGTCAATTAGTTATCGAGTTTTTGGCACAAAAGATACCAGCCAAACACATTGTGGCTCTAGTCAGAGATCTCGATAAAGGAAAGGCACTCACCAATTTAGGAGTCACCGTAAGGCAAGCTGATTACGACAAACCGCACACACTTGACGCAGCACTTACAGGTGTTGAAAAACTGCTGCTGATCTCAGGCAATCAGATCGGAAGCCGAACAGCTCAACACAAAGCAGTTATTGACGCCGCAGTGAAAAACCAAGTGCGCTTAATTGCCTATACCAGCATTTTGAATGTGGACAATTCACCACTAGAGCTGGCTAAAGAGCACAAAGAAACAGAGGCGTATTTGAGAGCAAGCGGCGTGGCTTATAGCATGCTGAGAAATGGATGGTATAACGAGAACTACACTGATTTAGTACCTGTATTTACAGCAAATCATGCGATTACCTCAATCGCGCCGCAAGCTCAGATCAACAGTGCTGCTCGTGCAGACTACGCATTGGCTGCTGCCACCATATTAAGTAGCGCTGGCCATGATAATTCAGTCTATGAGCTGGCTGGCGATAACGCATTTACAATTGAAGGTTTGGCACAAGCGGTGTCAAAGCATACTCAAGTTGAAGTAAAAGCAAAGTTTGTATCTGACGAAGCATATTTGGCCCACTTGGTTGCTCTCGGCGTGCCAGCAGCTTTTGCCGCATTATTGGTTGACGCTGAGGCACAAGCGCAACAAGGGTTTTTGGCAACTCAGAGTAATACGCTCAGTCAATTGATTGGTCGCCCAACGACAACGGTAGCCCAGTCGATAGCAAAAAATTAAGCATATTTTACCGCTGTTCCAGTGCACAGGCTCTCGCTTGTGCACCTATTTTTTACTCAACCTTATCTTCTAAGGCTGATAGCAATACGTCTCGACTCACTAGAAAACCACAAATACTCACCACGACTAAAAAGATACCGTACATAGAGCCCATATAAACCCAGTCGCTTTGACCGAACCAAAGACTTGCACGAGTACCATCATTCACGAATAAGATGTTAACAAGAGACAGTATGATCACGCTGCGAAAATAAACCGGTCCATCCATATGGCTCGCAAATGCTGAGATAATGAGGGAGAACAGGCATAAGTAGAAGCCTATAACAGATAGCGCACCAAGTTGCATACTAGGATAAAATGCGACGAGAGAAAGGAGTACAGCAGCCCAACCAGTAGTTTTGTATATCATTATCAAGTCCTTTGAAAATGTTAAAAAGTGTTTTTTATGTAAACAGGACGGAGTATGAGGTAATACTCGTAATTACGCAACTAAATGATGATAAATATTGGCTGATATGACCTTTATTCTTAGTTTTAAACCTATCAGACTATCTTTGACTTAAAGCCTAATACTAAAGCATTAATTAAAAACTTAATTACCGTATTATCAAGATGATAATGCAGCTAAAACCCTTGTCTTTAACTGCGGTACAATGTCTTTTTCAAACCAGTCGTGCTTTTTTAACCAGATCCGATTACGGGGGCTGGGGTGAGGTAATGGCAAATGACTTTGGCTGGAAAAGTCAGCATTTTTTACCATCTCAGTTACTGATGAATACTGCGTTAAGTAGCATTTTTGTGCATATTGCCCAATAAGTAGCGTTAATGATATCTGGCCGAGTGTCGCTAATACCTGAGCATGCCATGTTGGCGCGCAAATTTTAGGCGGTGGTAAATCTCCAGACTTCCCTTTACCAGGGTAACAAAACGCCATTGGCATAATGGCAAATAGTTCAGGGTTATAAAACTGTATTCGACTGACACCGAGCCAGTCTCGCAATCTATCTCCACTTGGATCATTAAACGGCTGACAGGTTTGATGTGCTTTTAAACCCGGCGCTTGGCCTATAATTAAGACTTTAGCCTTATCGCTGCCTTGGATGATGGGTTTTGCCCCCATGGGAAGCGCTCTATCACAAAGCTTGCACTGCCTAACACGTTCAAAAATATCCATCTTTCCTTACTTATTTTACCCAATGACACCAAGGGTCATTATGGCATAGCCATATTCAAAACCCCATTTAACCAACAAAACTTAAAGTGCTTAGTCGTTAAAACGACTCCACTCAACTTAAAACAAGTGCGAATCACTATCATTTAGATGCAAATTATTGGATAATATTCTATTACGTTTGCTGTCTTTTAAAGGGGTGCTATGCCTAGTCGGGATAACACAAATAATAAGGCTATTTTGTACAGAGCTGAAGTGCTTGCACGCTTTTTCATCGCTATTTTCGGCGGCTATTACGTGACTGTTTTAGCTTCATCTTTATTGGCTTTAACTTTACCTACTCCGCGCCTAGATGCGCTGTTATATGCATTAACAACTGGCATCGTCTTTTACGCCATTGTCTTTATTTGGGTGTTTGGATGTCGTTCTTTTAAAAAGGTATTTCTTGGCATGATCGGACTACTTTGTATTCTTTACGGTACTTTGACGCATTTCGGAGGCTCCCTGTGAGAGAGTCATTTTTCCGCAGTATGACTTGGCTACACACTTGGGTTGGTTTACTCGTTTGTTGGTTGTTGTTTTTAATCTTTTTTGCCGGTACTGCGAGCTTTTTCAGACATGAGATCAGCCTGTGGGCGCAACCAGCAACGCACCATCTACCTCATTACGATAGCACTCAACAAAATGAAACGGTCAAAAAGAGTATCGAACGATTTCAAGATATAGCGCCAAACGCCGAGTCTTGGCGTGTTGAAATGCCAACAGAGCGTCGCCCAAGCCTGCTATTAATGTACTCCGAAAAGCCAGCCGAAGGGGAAAGACGAGGAAAACGCCACTCTGAGTATCTCGACCCAGTAACGCTGGAAGCACTTCCTGAGTTTAGGGAGACTAGAGGCGGTAACTTTTTCTACCGTCTGCATTTTGACTTGCATTACATGAACGCGATCACCGCGCGTTGGATTGTCTGTTTTGCGACTCTGTTTATGCTGATTGCGCTTATTTCAGGCGTGGTGATCCATAAGCGCATTTTCAAAGATCTATTCCAATTTAGAAACGGGAAAGGGCTGAGAAGTTGGCTTGACGCTCATAATGTTTCTTCCGTTGTGGCATTACCGTTTCATATTATGATCACTTACACCGGCCTAGTGACGCTTATTTTTATGTTACTGCCACAGCCCGCCGAACAGCGCTTTGAAGATACAAAAACGCTTAGAGCCGAACGCTATCCATTTCTTGCTGCAACCCCTGAAACAGGACAACCATTGAAGAGTATCGCATTAGATACAGCGCTAGATCATTATTTTACTAACTCTGGCGACGCACCGCTTCGCCGCATTGTGATCTCATCGCCGGGGGATGCAAGTGCAACGATTAAGCTTTATGCCAATGCTCAACGCGCTGTTCAGGATGATCCGCCCAGTTGGATGTATAGCGCGGCATCTGGTGAGCTGTTAAAAACACACAATGTGACGCTGTCTGGCGCTGAAAACCTCTATGGCGGAATGATAGCATTGCACACCGGGCGTTTAGCAGAGCCACTATTACGTTGGCTATACTTTGTCGCTGGATTAGCGGGTTGTGCCATGATTGCAACGGGTGCTGTTATGTGGGCAAAAAGACTGCGCCAAAAGCTTAAAGGTGATGACAAGCCGGGTGTAGGCCTTAGGCTTGTGGAGTCGCTCAATTTAGGCACTATCATGGGTCTGCCAGCCGCAACGGCGATGTTCTTTTATGCAAACAGGTTGCTTCCAACAGAATTAGTAGGACGTGCAGACAAAGAAGTTTTAGCGTTCTTTGTTACGTGGGGAGTATTCACTCTAGCCGCTCTCTTTAAGTCGGATAGGCTGGCGTGGCTGCTATCTGCAAAAGTAAATGCAATCGTATGGGGCCTACTGCCTGTCGTAAACATGTTAACCACTGATGGAAACCTCGTGAGCTACTTAATTAATGGTCAGTGGGTATTATTTGGTTTTGATGTGATGGCTATCGGTATCGCTATCGGTTTCTTGGTTCAAGCTAAAAAGCTCGGCAATACCAAAGCAGCACCAGCGACACCACGTCGCCAAGCAAAACGCGAGGTAAATGCCTAATGGAATGGCTAACGTTTTTACTTTGTCTGCTTGCGTTTATGGGTTTTGCAGTAGCAAAACCCAATCACTATAAGGAAGTATTTGGTACACGCCCAAAAGGAAACATAACAAACCAATTAACCATTGCCAGCTGGCTCTGCCTTGGCGGCAGCTTAGCACTTGCTCTTAAGACTCAGGGAGCCTACGGCAGCCTAGAGTTTATTGGTTATATGACCTTGGCTGTATTACTACTTGTCGCTATCTTCGCGACCAAACCTAGCTACTTCAGATCACTATTTTACCTAGTCATTATCGGTATACTGCTCAGTACGCTGTATTGGATCATATTTTAACTAAGGCGCCACTAATGGCGCCTTTTTAGATCATTATTTTACTAACATTTCTTTGTTAACTCTTTGAAACCACATCATTTAGCATAAAATATCAGCAATAATCACGCTATACACCGCAAATTTACTAACTCAAACTAAGAGAGGTTAGTAAAATCGTGATCTAATGAAACCAATTAGCTTAATCAGTTGGTAAAAATATGATCTGGCAGTCTTGTTTTCGGACTAGCTTAGTAAAACCCTGATCTAAGTGCTAAAAGAATACTATTAGTTAGTTAAATTCTGATCCAGAAAGCAAGAAGAGTAACTCAGCTCTGCTCCGAGCTTAAGTTTTATCTTACCTTCAAGGTCTATAGCGCTCTATGCTGTGATAAAAAGATTAGCGTGCAATTTCAATTTGAAACGACCTTTTAGGGTGATGGCAGGTTATCAATGTCAGTCCCTTATCTTTGCGCCTTTATCAATTCAGGGCAGGAAGTGTTCCTACCCTGAATATATTTTACTCGGCTTTATTCCAATCCAGCTGCATATCCCATACATATCGGTGCTCTGCCTCTAAAGGCTGCTGAGAATCATCGACTTGTTCAAGCACGTTACGCGCTTTTACTATGGTGGCGTCACGACCGAATAGGTAACTTTGCTCTTTGACAATGGTCAAGTAGGCTTTATTCAGCGCCAGCGCACGTGGTTTTGATGGTGTGATCAATTCATAAAGGTTTTTCGCAGACTGCACTTTTTTGCTGTTTACCGTGCCATCTTCGTTAAACCAGCGCATAAGCATCTCTTGGTTTTGCCTAAACTCATCACCGCCACCAACACGCATCATATAGGTCAAGAATTCGCCCTGCTCTTCGCCTTTGTTAGGTACATCTTGCATCTCTTTTAAATTGATATAACCCCAACCCAGTTTGCCTTCAACCTTACGCGCAAACGAGAAGGTTTGGTCATAGGTTGAGCCAATGGTTTTGTGACAGCCATTACAAAATGCAAGCTCTTGCTCATGTTGCGGACGAAGTGCACCATTTTTGTCCTCTATATATCCGTTGATCGTCCAACCGAAGTTGTTATTGATCCCTTGGTCGCCCAAATAAAGCGTTTGTGGATAATTTTCGAATGATTTTTCTTTTGCTTCTCTGTAGTAGGCAGCACCGAGTGACTGCTTGGATTTAAAGTTGTGCTTCTTCATGTAGCGCACTTCTTTCATTCTTGGCGCATTAAATACTTGACCATTATCATCCACCCCAATATACCGAACAGTGTGTAAAAACTCGGTGTCTTGTGGATATAACTGATGAGCCAGCTCGATAGTATTGGCATCACCAAGGTAACGTTTGCTACGCAGCATGTTAGTGATCTGCGTGAGTTTGCCATCACCATTTAAATCTACGCCAACTCGCGATTCAGAAATCACTGGCGTTGATATTTCGTCAAGCCCCTTTACAGCCATTTCAACTAGGCTTAAGTTGGCAAGGTAAACGTCCTGATTATACGTTTCGCCCTTTTCTCTGAAGGCGTCAGCAAGGCGGATCATGACATCCCCTGTAGAGCCATTGGTTGGCCAAAAAGTACTAGGAAAAGGTTTATAATTGAATGCCACCCAGCCACTGCCGTCTTTTGCTATACCCTGGTCATCGAACGCTTTTTCAGGATATGCCAAGTTGTTAAGCGGGGTGATCTCACCTTTCCAGTCAGGATTATTTTTTAGCTTTTCGATGAAAGGGGTGTAATTATCTTGATTGACCCAGTTAGTAATATCTTGATCTGAAATACCTTTGATAAGTTCAGAGCGATCTTTAAACAGGTTTTTCCAGTGGTTTTTAAATCCCAGATCGGAAAACTCATAGGCACCTTGTAAATTCGCATCGCGCATCATGTTTGGTCGGTTTTTTTCATCATATGATTGATGGCAAGCATAGCAAGGGTTATTCACGCCATCCGTTTTGGTGTAACACTGAGGCGGGATCACTGATTCGGCGTTATAGACTTCATTGTGTTGCATAAATGCAGTCGCAGGAATGTCATCACCCTGTTTGTAAGGTGCTGTAGTTTGCGCCGACATAAGTGTGGTATTGGTTAGCCCTTGAGTCTGTTCATCATTACAACCAAACAAGGCTACGCTCGCCAATGCCACTAGAGTTAGGCTAACGTATTTCATTTTTATGACTCCAAAATTTTGCTAAAAAAAAGCAGCGCACCATAAAGTGCGCTGCTACTACTTAATTATTTTGCTTTAGGGTCATATAGCCAAAGCGTGTTATTTTCTTGGAAGCCATCTTCACCAATGATAATACGACCATCTTGCATAACGATTACGTTATCAGGCTGTGAAAGTTGATTGACGTCACAACGCTCAGCGCCAGTTAGTGAAGAGCGGTAAGTTGCACCCATGACAACTGGTTCTATGCGAGTTAGGTTGTAGTTGTTATCGATATGAGCACGATATACACCGCCACAATCTTTAACACGCGCAGAAAGCTGCATGTCACCTTCGCCATCAATCATGGTGTTGTCGATATCAGAAATACCAATATACATATAGGCCTTATCTACCACCTCTCCGGCAACAACATCTTGACCAGTTACCGCCTCAAGTACGCGGTTATGGTTGATGCTTAAGCCTTCAAGCTTACGCCATTCAGCCGTCGCACCTTTTTGGCGTGCAGCCTGACGAGACTCTAGGAAGATAGCGCGGTTGTCCATCGCTTTACCTGCCGTTACTTTACCGCCACCGTTTGCAACTGTTGGATAAGTAGCAGCACCTTCTGCCCACGCTTTTACATCAGCAACAGACAGATAGCTTGTTTGGCCTTCAACGTAGTCAGTTTCATTGATGCCATCATATTCAGCCACCCAAGTTTCTATCTGTGCATTACTGCCGCTACCCAGCTCAACCCAGCTAATGTCAAAGCCAGTTACAGCCGGATCGGTAAGGCCAGCATCTTGAGTTAGCTTTGCTGCGTAAAGGGTGCCAGCACTTAAGTCTTCTGGTTGATCTGCAACAAATTTAAATAGTACGCCACCGGTATCATCTTGTGATGAATAAACTGTACGACGGTCCGGCATCACAACTGAGTTTTCATGCTCATAACGACCAATTGTGAAGTGTTTCACAACATCAGGCGTTTCGGTTGTAGGATTTTTGATTTCTGCAATGTAACCGTAGCGATAAGGATTAGGGAAATCAGGTGCCATTAACGCTTCCATCGTGTCATTACCTGTTTCAGCAGGGTTGTTCCACTGTGGATCTTGCGTTGAGTCAACTTCAGACCAGACGATCCATTCTTCCGAAGTCAGCGGTGTACCCCACGGTGATACGGAGCCAAAGCAGTTAGCTGCTGTGCCTTTCACACCGTCGAAGTCTACCATCATCGCTTCTTCGATTGACCATTTACCCGTTGTCGCTTTACTCATTTTCAAACGACTGACACCACCTGGGTACGCTTCCCAGTTTGTGAATAGGTAACCTGTATTTGCATCTACTGGAATATAGCCATTGAAATCAGGGTTATCATTTTTAATAATTTCTTCACCCGTTGAGATGCTGTAATGCACACCCAAACCACCCGCTAACCCCTTAGTGCCAAGGTTTTCGAATGTATCACCTGTTTGGCCTAGAATTTGATATTGACCAATCGCAGAAATCACAGTTTGTTGTTCCATGGTCGAAGCTGGAACTGGCGCACTTGGAATATTTGCAGGTAGATTATTAAAGTTCACGCCGGTTAGTACACCGACAGTCCCCGTATTGAAAGGCTTACTATTGAACTTATCAGTGGCTGTGTTGGTGTCATTTGGGTGCTGAACGTTGAAGAACAAGTCTCCCCCTTCAGAAAGAAATAGACCTGTTACTTCAGCACCAGCAGGGACGGTTGCGATGCGAACAAGGCCTGGTACGCTGTAACTACCATCACGACCATTTTGGCCGTCTGCTCCATTTTGACCATCCTGTCCGTCAGTACCATTTTGTCCATTTGTGCCGTTTGTACCATTTGAGCCATTAGTACCGTTTGCACCGTCTTGGCCAGCAGTGCCCTGCTCACCTTTAGGACCCGCAGGACCTTGTGCTCCATCGTCACCATCACAGGCAGTAAGTGCCATTGCAACTGCCGCTGCAATAAGAGAATATGCTACACGCTTCATGAGTTACTCCAGTTCCTAAGTATTATTTTTTGTAAAGCGTGCAACAGTGTGAAGTCATCCTGTTACAGTTGACTGAATGATTTATTAACCATTTCCTACAGGAATAAGACACTTATACTCAACTCACATACAGCCACCCTTCTGTTGACAAGTTAAAATACCCATAAAAGGAACTTCAGTGTAAAGGGGGTTTACACTATTCTTTTCGAATGGGTTCGTGCCTCATATAGATAAGTTCACTGGTATTAAAGCCATATTGTTCAGACATGGTTTTAAACTTGTTCATCACGGTATCAGACACTTTAGGCGCTCTAGAAAGCAACCAAAGGTAATCACGATTGTAGCTAGTAACAAATGCATACTGGTAATCTTCATCTAACTCGAATACCACATAACTGCCATAAAACGGACCAAAAAATGACACTTTCAGATGTGCTATTTCATCATTTGCAACAAACTTGGCTTTGCCAATCGCTTCTTTCCACTCTCCTTCTTCTGTCACATATCCCTTATTTACGACTTTAATTGAACCATCTGGGTTTTGACTATAAGTCGCCGTGACGTTCTGCATCCCCCTTTCAAATGAATGATCTAATCGCGCAATTTCATACCAGATACCTGTATAGCGCTCAACATTAAAGTCTTTAACTGGTTTAATGCCATCAGGAAGCCCCGTACATGCTGAAACCGCAAGCGCAAAAATCGCCGTGAAAAATAACTGCCGTACTTTCATATAAGTTCTCCAAATTCCATCTCTATGTCTTACGTAGTAACCAAGTGCTAAGATTAGCGATAGGTTCAATTTTTACCTAGTTAAATTCAGACCCTTTCCATGCCAATTTCACCTTATTTATTTTAAACTTACGTGCAAACAAATAGATCGCAGCAAAGTACGATGAATACAGCACAGAGCAAAAAAATACTAACTCATGGTTTGGGTGTAGCAGCGGGTAAAGTTGCATTTTATATTGAACACCCACCAATCATTGAACCTTATAATAATTTGATACAAATCAGTGCGTTAGCCAGTGGGGAGATCGAACATATTAATGCGCATTGCGGCAACGGTTGGCGGAAAATTTTCAATGTTTTTGCCAAGTTTTTATTTACAGCAAAGCTGCCAGATCACGATATTACTAACTATTCAACTTGGCAGTCATATCGTGATAGCGCGTTACTTCAAGCTTCAAGTCAAGAAGCCCTGCTCTTTTCAACGCCTGATTTTTCAGCAAAAACATACGATTGGCATATTATTGCAGGACGCACCTACGCGAAATCATTGCTTAGAGATCAGATTTTTACTAACAATCTAATTTGGCTGGATGACGAGTTCGCCGTTGACTATAACTTGCGCCTTATCATTTCGCCATTTTTGGATTACCGCCAACTTAGTAATATAAAAATCAATAAGTTAGTGGATATAATAAGACAAAGTTAGATATTAGGCGGCAACTGAACTGCATGCCAAGTTGTGAAGAGATCAAATTTTTACTAAGTAAAATATTGATCTACTTCCTGTATCTTAGTCATTGAGATCAGAGTTTTACTAACTTTTTAGAAGTAAATGACCTGAGGTTTAGATAAAGCGCGGTGACGTCAGTGACTGAGCAGCAATTGACTCGATGTAGATCACTATTTTACTAACTTAATACAAGCTACTTTGAAAAAGTAAGAAAGGAAAAGCCAAACCCGAATATGGTCTGGCTTATTTAGAAAAAATTATTATTTATCTACCACAAAGCCTGCAAATCCAAGGGCTTTGAAGAAAGGTTTAGCAATACCAAAACCTGCGGTGTCTAGCAGCTCTGCAAGGCGTATTTTATCCACGGGGTAAAACTCATGCTCTAAATTCACCCTCATGCGCTGCTCGCCAACATCAGTCAGCCCAAGTTGTTTGCAAACGATTAATTGCGCTTCACGTTCAAAGCTTGTCGCAGGTTTCTCTAAGTCAGCAATAAAAAGACGCCCATCCGGCTTCAGCTGCTCACTCATTTGTTTAAACAAGCTTGCTTTATCGCCGTTATCTTTTACAAAGTGCATCACCAGCAAGCACAGTACTGCATCCGCTTGGTAGGCCTGTGGTGAAATTGCGCCATGATGGATCTGCACACGTTCCTGTAGGCCTAACTTGGTAAAATGCTGATCTGCAATTGCCAACATATCAGCAGATACATCTTGTGCTATAAACCGCCAACTCGGGTTTAGCTGAGCAAGCTCTACAATTTCTTTGCCTGTCCCTGCCCCCACAACCAAAATGGTTGCGCTATCAGGGTAAAGTGCTAAAAGTTGTGCCCCGGTAAGTTGGTGAATTAACGCATAGCCTGGCACCAGTTTTGTAATTCTTGAGTCGTAGTTTTGGGCTTCTTCACCCGTGAAAGTCGGCATCCAAATTTCCTTATGTTTGTGGTACTAAATTTAAAGATGAGTAGCCTCCCGGCTGTTTATTCACATGGATACGGGTGGCGATCCGCTCGCTCATCTGAGCAACATGCGAGATCACTCCAACCTTGCGGCCCTGTGATTGCAACGCGTCGAGCGCATCAATCGCGACACCTAGCGTCTCGGGGTCTAACGTACCAAACCCTTCATCAATGAATAATGAATGTATTTGCACTTTATTTGACGAAAGCGCAGCAAGTCCAAGAGCTAAAGATAAAGATACCAAGAAGGACTCCCCTCCAGATAAGGTGTTGACGCTACGTTGTTCGTCAGCCATGTCTTTATCTATGACCGCAATTTCTAAAGACTGCTCAATATTGGTAAGCAGATAACGTCTAGAAAGCGTATGCAATTGCTGGTTAGCATACTGCAATAAGATTTTTAACGTTTGCGTTTGCGCCCAATTACGCAACTTTTTGCCTGTTGCGTCGCCTAATAGCTTATCTAGTAAATGCCATTGCTCGTAATCTTGTTGCAGCTGAGCGAGACTTGCCGCTTGTAAAGAGAATTGTTGTTTATTCTGAGCATCGACCTCTAATGCACTTTGCACTTGTAGCAACTGATTTTGAGTTTGCTCAAGTGCTTGCGTCGTCTCGGCATGACTTTGCTTAACTTGTTCACTATCAACCCCATCAGGATACTTATTTTCAAGTTGATTGAGTTCTTCACGCTGATGACTAAGCTGCAGCTTAGTGTTTTGAAAGGCTTGCTGAACTTGCGCACACTTTTCTAGATCCGCTCGCGCTTCATCTAACGAAACCTCAAGTAACGCTAGTACTTTTACTTTGTCTAGCTGTCCTTGCTGATCGAGCAACCATTGTTCAAAGCGCGCATCAAGTTGCTGCAAGCGCGATGTTTGCTCGGTAATTTGCTTTTCTAGCTGCGTCAGACTGTGCTGGGTCTTTTCACGCTGAGCTTCGGTTTGGCTCAGCGTCAGCTGGGTTTGTGTGATCTGCTCTCGGCTTTGCTGTTCTTGCTGCTTAAGCTCTACAATCCAATCATCCAAGCTGGTGTGCTGCTGTGGTAAGTATTCGGCACGTTCGCGATTGAGGCGTTCAATATTCTGCTGATGTTGTAAAAGTGTATGTTCTAATTCTTCAAGCCGTTGCGTCTCATCTTGTTTTTGTTGACTGGCAAGATGTAATTGATGCTCAAGCTGAACTTTATTCGCCGTTAACGTATCTGTACGCTCGGTGGTTTTTAGCCAAGTTTGCACTCCTGTTTTAAGTTGGCTAATGGCAACTTGAGGAGATGAATCAAAGTCTTGCCACCACGACTGATCGGAAATTAACGCTTCAAGCCGATTGCGTAAGGCAGCCACTGTTTGTGATAGCTGACCATATTCGGTTCGCAAAAAGGCAATATGATTGCCTAAATCATGGTGCTGCTGCAAAAGTGCCAGTCCTTTATGTTTAGCCTGCTCGAGGTGTTGCTGTGCCTGCTGAACCGATTGCCACTGGCGGTCGATGTTATTGCGTAACTTGGATAGTTCATTTAGCCGTGACTGAATACTCATGAGTTGCAATTCAGCTTGCTCAGCGCTGCCAACTTTATACTCATCGCTCAACGCGTCTAGTCGAGCGCGATTCTCATTTATTTGCTTAGTGCAGTGAGCAATTTCCTGAGTGACTGACTGCCATAGCGCATTTTCACGCTCTTTTTCACCGACTTGTTGATTATAACGCTGCAACACTTGTTCACGAGCTTGCTCAGCAGCTTGATACTGAGACCGAAAATCCGATAGTAGCTGATCCCAGTGGGCATCGATGTGCTCTACACCATAAGGATGTTCTTTTGAGCCACATACCATACACTCTTGCCCTGCTCGCAGTTGAGAACGTAAATCGCTGATCCGCTCACTTGCACGTAACTGCACCTGCTCCAAATTATCACGAGTTAGGGCTAGGCGCTGCTTAGACAACTCGTCTTGCTGCTTGGTATCTCGGATCAGTATCTCAAGCCTTTCCAAGCCAATATGATGTTGAGTTTGTTGCGACCGTAACTGATGCAGCAAGGCCTCCCCTTCTTCGATACTACGATAGGCTTGCACGCATAGAGACCAGTTCTGCAATGCCAGATTTAGGTCTTGTTGAGTCAAGGGTACAAGTGCTTCTTTTAACGCTGAGAGTGTGCTGGCTTCGGTATCGTAAATCTTTTGTAGTTGCTGTACCTCAGCCTCATGTTTGCTCAATTGTGTACCTAGCGCTTGCTGTTCGTTCGGTAATTTTTGCAACTGGACTTCATGATCATTGCGTTGTTGTTGGTACTTTTGCAGATCATCAAATTGAGGCTGAACCACGCTCCATTGTCCGGCAATATTGCTAACTGAGTGCAAGTTCGCTCGCTTATACTCTAGCTGCTTTAATTCAGTATCGATTTCGCCGTGTTGCACTTGATACTTCTGTATCGCAGCCTCATGTTGCGTAATAAGATTGGCGTGCTTATCGAGATAAGGCTTAGTTTCTCGTTCTTGCGCTTTGTGTAGGCTTAGCTTTTCATCCAATAGACGAATGGTGTTAAAGCTTGGTTCTAACTTTACAAAATTGGCTTGCTGCGTAATAAGCTGCTGTTCCAGTTGCTGCTGTTTTGCTTTGAGCGTTGTAATGGCGGATGCAAAATCTTGTTGCTGCAGTGCTAGCCGCTCTTGAGATAGCTGCGCAACGCGTTTATCCGCCAGCTCATGTTGCTCACGGTTATCACGCATCTCATTGGCTTTTAAGACTTGCTGCGCATATTCCTGCTGTGGCTTTCCCTCTTCTATTTGCTGCTCAAGCGTTTGTAGCGTGTGTTCCACCTCAGCTGTTTTTTGCTTTCTTAGCTCGACATCCGCGAGCCATTGCAGCTGAGCTTGCAGCTTTGTACTTGTTTCTTGTTGTCGATTTCTTGTATCAAGCAATCCCAACTTCTGTGCTTCAAGTTCGGCTTGCTGCTCTGGTGACAAGAGTACAATTTGACCTAGCCTATCTTGCTGAGATTGCAGCTCAGTTTTCTTTTGCTTGTGCGCTTCAAAAACCGCTTTACCGATATTACTGAACTTTTCAGTACCCGTAAGACATTCTAGTAACTGAGCCCGTTCATCTCCCCCTGCCTTCAAAAACGCGGAGAATTCATGCTGAGCAAGCAGCACGGCTCGAGTAAACTGTTCAAAGTTAAGCCCGACTAGCTGTTCGATTCGTTGTTCTGTTTCTTTTTTCTTCTCACAGACTAGGGTCATATCTGGTAGGCTAAACAACTCAATAGTGGCGGTTTTTAAATTACCTTTAAGGCTTTTTCTAGCGCGCTCTACCGACCAAATAGCTTGATAACGTTTGCTATCTTGAGCAATAAAAACCACGCTGGCAGATGCTGCAACACAGCCCCGACGCAATAAGTTTCGCGGGTCGTTTAACTTAATGTTATCGCCATTAAAGGCAACTTTCTCTTTGTCGTCTGATTTTAACCGTGCGGTTTTGCCATAAAATGCAAGGCAAACCGCATCCAGCAAAGTGCTTTTTCCCGCCCCTGTATCACCAGTAATGGCATAAAGACCGGTGTCTTTGAGTGGTGCCGCAGTAAAGTCGACTTCAGCACTTTCTATAGAGGCAAGGTTGGTGATTAATATTTTTTCAAGTTTCATTGCACTACTCCTCCATGCTCGCGATCACTTCTGCTAATTTTTCATGCAATGTCGCGGGTGCTTTTTCCTGCTCAGGTTCAATTTCGCGATAGGCAATATCCAACAAGGTGTTGGGCGATAACGATTCAACTTTGCCCAAATCTTCAAACAACCACTCACTGGTAGCTGCCCCTTTAGACACCCGCTCAATACCACAAAACCTAATATCCTTTCCTTTTAGCGCTTCATCAATCTCGGCTCGAAAGCGGCTATTGGTTTCTGCTGCAGATAGTTTTAAGCGAACATAAGGAGCGCTATCGAACTTGCTAAAATCCTGCGCCGCGATAGCTTCGCATAATTCAGTCAAGCACTTTGCACCATCTTCAGGGATATATAACACATCTTTAAAACGAGGAACGTAAAGGGGGTTTACATCGACAAGGCCTTGTTCATTAAATTCAGCGAGCAATACTTGATGCTTATAATTGCGTTCGGAAAATGACATCGGCAAAGGTGTGCCGCAGTATCTGATAGCACTTTGCTTAGCGACGGTTTGCGCTTTATGTAAATGGCCTAGTGCAACATAGTCAAACTGCTCGCCAAACACGCCGGCAGACACCGCATCAAAGCCGCCAATGTTGAGGTTACGCTCAGAATCTTCAGAAATCGTTCCCCCCTTGGCGTGCAGATGCCCCATTAGCACAATAGGACCTTTCACTTCTTCTATCGTGCTTAGCGCATGCTGATAAGCTAATTGTACCCCGGTTTGATAGTCAAACTCGTCATCTAGCGGTTTTGGTAAATCAGCACTGCGCAAAAATGGCATTGCCACAACATGCATATGCTGCGCTGCGATGGGTAAATCGATAACAACCTGTTCAGGCGCTTGTTTGTTAAAGCGCCCAATAACATGGGTGTTGAATAAGGTTAAGAGTGGTTTTGCGGTTTCAATGCGATTAGCGGAATCGTGGTTGCCAGCAATCAGAATAATGTGCAGCTGAGGGCACCGTTGAGATGCTTTCTGGATAAAGGTATACAGTTGCTTTTCAGCACTCGCGGGCGGTGTTGCGGTATGAAAAATATCACCGCTGATCAACAGTACATCGACTTGCTGTTCAACCAGCGCATCGCATAGCCAGTCTAAAAACAGCTGATGCTCTTCACTGCGATCATGCTCGTAAAACGATTGCCCTAAGTGCCAGTCAGACGTATGTAAAACCTTCATTTAGCGTTCCTTTTCCTATAGAAACGCTAATATAGCATCGTCGAGCAATATTCGTCTTGTGAATATTGACGCTTTAACAGCTTAGTGAGTCAACTGCCACCAAGCAAAAATGATCACAGGTAATGCCAGTAAAAAGAATTTAGCTGGTAACTTGAAAACACGACTATGCTTATCTTGCACGCGTTTAATCGCCGATTTCTCGTTACAGGCAGCTACTTTATCAACATAAAAATAGCCGTCATCTAAGTAATCTTTACAGTTTTGTTCGTCTGCAGGAATTGCAACAAACTTCTCTTGTTTTTTTAGTATGTAGAAATCCATACTGCCCACCACATTTGATTCTCTAAACGGGTATTTAGTACAGAGCAAAACTAACGCCAGTTTTACCCAGAGATTGTAAAGTGCGCGATTTTAAAGACAAACTTGGGTCAATATCAACAGCTAATTTTGTTTTCTTTATTTATTTATAAAATGTAGACAATAACCCAGAGAAATACCTTTTTGGCATACAAATTAATTTTTCAGACCACTGCACTTTTCCTATCAAAAACAACAGATTAAAAAACACTCAAAACAGTCGAATTTCAGTCGTGCCCAAATCTTGTTACTTTATCTCAAAACTTTGATTTATGTGTTTTTATTTGTCAGTTTATTGACGCGTAGAAGGTTTTATTTGCCTTCCTTTGTCACCGTGCAAATCCCCTCTACTCATTCCGAGCAAAGAACTGAAATAAAATTTTTATCGGTTAATGCCTTGGCACGATAAAACAGGAAATAACAATGAAAATATCAACACCAGCGATGCCTTTATTGGTTGCACTCGCGCTATCCGGTATCGCTCACGCCAGCGCCATTTCACAAACCAAAGGGCATTTTGAAGATAAGTTTCGCCAATTAGATGAGACTTTACCGACCCCAAATATCTACCGCAGCGCAGCCGGTGAGCCCGGAGAGCGTTATTGGCAACAAAAAGTGGATTATGATATTGATGTAACCTTAGACGAAAAAGCCAAAAGATTAACCGCTACGCAGACCATACATTACAAAAATAACTCTCCTCACACTCTCAAATATTTGTGGCTACAATTAGACCAAAATATCTTCAAAAATGATTCAATTGCTGAACGCACTGCAACTTTTGGGAACGAATTACAGAGTAATCCGGTTACAAAACATGCAAAAATTTCACTAAATCAACTCAGACGCCAGCAGTTTATGGGTGACACTGAGCTTGGTTTTGTCATCAATAATGTCAAGGACGGTCGCGGTAAACCGCTCAAGGTCACGATTGTTGATACCATGATGCGTGTTGACCTAAACGAACCGCTCAAATCAGGTAAAGAGCTACAATTTAGTATGGACTTCGCCTTTAATATTGTTGAAGAAGATGCCGTTGGTGCACGTTCGGGTTATGAGCACTTTGAAAAAGACGGTAATGACATCTTTTTGCTCGCGCAATGGTTTCCTCGTCTAACGGCATATACAGATTATGAAGCTTGGACCAACAAGGCGTTTCTTGGCAGTGGTGAATTCACGCTCGAGTTTGGTGACTACGACGTTGAAATCACGGTGCCGGCCGATCATATCGTTTCTGCAACCGGTGAGTTAGATAACCCAAAGCAAGTTCTGAGCAAAACCCAGCGTGACAGACTAACGCAAGCAAAAACAGCGAAACGACCGGTATTCGTCGTTACTGAAGAAGAAGCGCTAGAGAACGAAAAAGCGGGTACAGACGACACCAAAACGTGGCGCTTTAAGGCCAAAAATGTGCGCGATTTTGCTTGGGCTTCATCACGTAAATTTATGTGGGATGCCAAAGGCTATCAGCAAGGTGGTGACGAGCAGCCTCTCGTGATGGCCATGTCATTTTTCCCCAAAGAGGGTGGTGACTTGTGGAAAAAGTACTCCACCGAAGCCGTTATTCATACCATGGAAGTCTATTCACGCTTCTCGTTTGATTACCCCTATCCAACCGCGCAATCAGTAAATGGTCCTGTCGGTGGGATGGAATATCCGATGATCACTTTCAATGGTCCGCGTACGAAATTGCAAGATGATGGCTCTCGCACCTATTCACTGGCCGAGAAACGTTTTTTAATCGGCGTTGTCATTCACGAAGTAGGGCACATCTACTTCCCTATGATAGTCAACTCAGACGAGCGCCAGTGGACATGGATGGATGAGGGCCTCAATAGCTTTTTAGATGGCGTTGCTGGCCGCGAATGGGATCCCACCATTCCTTGGGGCGTTGAGCCAAGAGATGTTGCTGCCTACATGAAATCTGAAGATCAGTCTCCAATCATGACGCAATCAGACAGCGTATTGCACCTAGGCCCAAATGCCTACACGAAACCTGCTGCGGCGCTTAACATTCTGCGCGAGGTGATTTTAGGTCGGGAGCTATTCGATTTTGCATTTAAAGAATATGCCCTACGCTGGAAATATAAGCGGCCAACGCCTGCGGACTTCTTTAGAACGATGGAGGAAGCTTCTGGGGTCGATTTAGATTGGTTCTGGCGTGGCTGGTTTTACAGCACAGATCATGTCGATATCTCATTAGATAAAATCTATCAATTGCGGTTAGACACCAAAAACCCAGACATCGACTTTGGCCGCCTACGTGAGTTTGAAAAGAACAAGCCAATGTCGCTATTCGTCAAACGCAATCAAGAACAAGGGCGCGCACTTTGGATTGATAAAAACCAAGATATAACAGACTTTTACGATAGTAATGACCAGTTTACGGTAACCAATGAAGAACGAAATGAGTATCGTGAGTTTTTATCTGAGCTTAAACCTTGGGAAAAACGTACTCTTAAGCGCGCGGTAAAAGAAGACAAAAACTATTATGTGCTTAAGTTTAGTAATGTCGGTGGACTCGTGATGCCAATCTTACTTGAGCTCACGTACCAAGATGGTAGCAAAGAAGAGCGGACTATCCCTGCCGAAATTTGGCGTCGCAATGCCCGTAACGTCAGCAAGCTAATTATTACAGATAAAGATAAACCGCTTGCGTCCGTGACCGTTGACCCGCGGTGGGAAACTGCTGACGTTGATATTGAGAATAACCATTACCCAAGACGCATTATAGAATCTCGCCTAGAGCTCTATAAAAAGAAAGAACGTGAAGGTAAAGTGTATCGCGATATCATGCAAGACGTTAAAGCCGAGCTAAAATCACTTGAAGAGAAAAAGGATAACTAATGAAAACCTGGCGCTTAGCCTGTTTATTTGTGCTGATTTCACCGCTTTGTCAAGCGCACCAATTAAAAGCAGCGGTCACCACGGTGTTATTTAACGAACGCAGTGGTAATATCGAAATCATGCACAGATTCTATCTCCATGATACTGAGCATGCGGTAGAGAGCCTATTTAGTCACAATGCCGATATATTTAACAATGTTGCTGATAGAGTAAGCTTTGCGAATTATGTCAGTAAGCGCGTTGAATTAAAAACAGGCGCAGGTAAAGTGCTGTCCTTAAATTTGGTTGGTGCGGAAATAGATGGCCAATTTTTTTGGGTATATCAAGAAACCCCGCTGTTCTCACCAATAAATGAGCTTAAAATGCGCCATAATGCACTCAGAGATGTGTGGTCAGAACAAGTCAATTTAGTGAACTTTGAAGGCAAAGGAAAAGTCAGGTCGTTGCACTTTGATGGTAATGACGATTGGCTAAGCGTCACTTTTTAGGTTGTAAAAAAGGCGCTTCGGTGTCTTTTTTACTTTATCAACTCACGTTCTGCGCTAAAGTTAAAGAATACTTGTTAATGCGCGATGAGGAAAAGGAATGACAACCTCAATTAAGCTGTTCTTTGTATTCATATTACTGACGTCATATAGCATCTGTGCAAGCGATCTGGTGCGCTATAACATATCTAAAGAATTTGCCGATCCGAAACAAGACTACTACATCGCGTTATTAAGACTGGCTCTAAATAAGAGCCGCGATAAATATGGCGCTTACCAACTCAGTGAAAACTCTTTCGATCACACCCCTCAAGGGCGCACCTTAGAAATTTTGGAGCAAGGGAAGCTTTTAGATGTTCACTGGAGTATGACATCCATCAAAAGAGAAAAGAGTTTAGCGACGGTATATGTGCCGTTACTAAAAGGGATGATGGGCGCACGTTTATTTCTCATCCACAAAGATACCGAAGAAAGACTCTCTCTGCTTCACTCTCCCGCCCAATTAATGAGTTTCACGCTTGGCAGTGGTATCGACTGGCCCGATACTTCAATCTACGAAAAAAATGGCTTTGTTGTAGTCACTAGCATGGCTTCTTTGCTACCAAAGATGTTAGAAGAAAAACGCTTTGAGCTCTTCCCTCGCGCACTTCACGAACCATGGACGGAGTTACAAAGCATAGATAGCACAGTAGTAGAGTCTAGGTTCGCGTTTTGTTATCCCACTGCTATGTACTTTTTCGTCAATAAAAATAATAGTCGACTCAAGGAGCGCCTCGCCTATGGCCTCAACAAAGCAATAGAAGACGGCTCGTTTGATAAACTGTTTTTCAATCATCCAATTACCCGCGAAGCCATTACAAAAGCTAAATTTGAGGATAGGACAGCATTAAAACTTCAAAACCCAAACTTGAGTGGCCACACAAGGGATATCCTGTTTAACCCCAAATATACTTGGCAACCTATTCACCAGTGCATATCACCCAACTAGGCCCTGCTCAGCGTGACAAGTTATTGCTACTTGAATTATCAGCTTTGGTTAATTAATCTGGGACTGGGATGTGGAGGTAGCATAATAGTTCAATCGTGCTTTTGTAGACTTCTCTGCCTAATCAACCTGATCTGCGGATAATTAATGCCTTTCTAGCAGCCAGTTTTAGCGCTAACTGCGTTGAATTCACTTCCAATAGCCAGCTATTGGTGCGTAAATTCGCCTTGCCTACAGGATGTAGGTACCTTAGCGAGAGCAGGACGCGGAAGCGGTGTTTTCCCTAAAACTCACTGGCTAGACAAGGAAAAAAGCTAAGTTGTGCTTTAGCAACAATGAGTTGGAACATTCCTTATCCAAACCTCAGGTTAATCAGTAGTTCATTTTATACGATGGTACTGCATACCTGCGTTTGGTACATAGGGCCTGTTTATCTTTCAAGTTGGTTTTTGCAGCAAAGGTCAACAAGCCCTAGAGCTGTCAACTTAAATACATTCACTACCAATAAATAACAAAAACAAAGAAGGCCATTACCTTGATCAATATACCACTCAATATCCCACGCTCGAACAGCCCGATTGGTCGAAAGCTTGGTAGCTTGATGCTTAAGGTGATGGGATGGAAGATAGCAGGCACCTTCCCAAGTGAAGAAAAATTTGTAGCTGCCGTCGCACCACATACGTCAAATTGGGACTTCTTTATTGGCATTGCAGTCAAGCTTGCGCTTGATATTGAAATTCGTTTTCTAGGCAAGCACACTATTTTTATCCCACCATTTGGTTGGCTATTACGCAAATGGGGCGGTATTCCGGTTAGGCGAGATACACCTCATGGTATGGTCACGCAGGTTCGCGATATTTTCAATGCCAACGACAAATTGATTTTGGGCTTAGCCCCAGAAGGAACTCGTAAATACACCTCGGAATGGAAAAAAGGCTTTATCTACATCGCACAATCCGCCGAAGTCCCCATAGTGCCTATGGCAATAGACTACCGCAGTAAGACTTTTGTTGTTATGCCAGCGATTCACAATACTATGGAGCTCACTCCAGAGCAGTTACTTCATCAAGTCAAACAGCTGTTTTCAAAACAAATGGCAAAATACCCTGAGCACGCATCAGGGCTATGAATAAATGCATCAACTAAAGCAGTAAACTTTCAATATATAAATCAAATAGATAACGAATAACAGATAAATAATGCCACGAATTGAAAAAATAAAGCCTATCTAATCAATCACTTTCAAAAACACGCTTTAGTTACATTAGTTTGACAACTCCACTGCATAACATATTTAACCACAGCACATTGTAAAGATTTGTTAATGGAATTTATACATATATATCATGAGGATATTTAATATTAATGAACCAGAATGAAAACAACTGGTAAATTAAAAGTTGATCATGAACCCTCAAAATGAATAGTATTTCACCACTTATTAACGTATTCGTGGTGGATTATGCGATTGCTCATTGTTGCATTACTTGTTGGTTTTATTGGAATTGCTTTTTGGAAAATGATGCCAGAAGCTCAGCCCTCACATGTAAATGCAATTCAAGTTTCAAACAACTCAGAAGATGAGTCTAAGACGACCCCAAAACTTGAAACGCTTAAACGAGGTCCTATACAAGCTATCACCACAGCAGCACCAATACAAAAAAGCGGCGACTTCTATGCGGTCAATAAGGTGTCGAGTAAAGCAAAAGCCGTGCTGTCAGCCGCAAAGGTTTTACCACAAGACTTAAACAATGAAGCTTATATTGAGTTTGACTTACCGACACTCAGAAAATTAGAAGGCGGCGATAACTTTGAATTACTTATTCCGCAAACACAAGAGTCGTTTATAGCAGAAGTGACAGGCATATCCTTGGCAGAAAACGGCGATAAGAGTGTTTTTGGCAAGGTCACTGGTGCTGATGGTCGTTTCCATACCACTGTTTTGACGGTAGGCAAAGACGCCGTATATGGTCAACTCACCGCGCCAAGCGGCAACTATGTATTCGAATCAAAAGACCGATTTGGCTGGATCGCAGCAAAGCGAGACTTATATCGCTCTCACAAAGAAGAAGAACTGCATCCGCATGATAGTCATGACGAAACAGAACATCACTCAGTTTCTGTGAAGGAAGATATTTTTCAACCCAAAAGTAACGTTAACTAAAAGAAAGGAAAAACAATGAATACAACAGTAAAGGTAGCATCGCTGGCAACGGCACTCGCTCTATCTGCAAGCGCATCAGCAGTCACCGTCGATATCGGCATTCTTTATACCGATCAATCTGCGGCTGCTACGTCAAACATTAATACTAAAATCAATCAGCTGATTGCGTTTACAAACCAAGTTTACAGCCAAAATGGTATCGATCTGCAACTACGTCTTGCAGGTACACAAAACTTAGGTAACTACAACATCACACCAACGAGTGCTTGGTTAGATTCTGTGACTAACAGTAGCTATGTAGCTAACCTTCGTAATACTTGGCGTGCAGATATGGTTGCGGTACTTGGTACAGGTGAGCGTAATGGTAACTACATCACATGTGGTCTAGCTTGGGTAGGTCAAGGTAGCAATGGCAACCTATATTCAAGCATGAGCAACCGTATGTTCAGCATTACAGGTATCGATTGTGGTGCCACAACATTTGTTCATGAGCTTGGTCACAACCAAGGTCTAGCGCATTCACGCAAACAAGGTGACACCAGCGGTGGTGTATACGTTGATGGCATGGGCCACGGTGTACAAGACAACTTCGCTAGTATCATGGCTTATCCACATGTTTTTGGTAATGCGACACAATACGACTACTTCGCTAACCCAAATTGGTCTCTTGGCGGTGTGCCTTACGGTGTAGTTGGTCAATCATATGCTTGGAAAACAGTAGATGCGACTAAAACAAGCATCGCAAACTTCAAGTAATCGCTATACGTTCAAGTTTCAAACTAAAACACACCCAAACCCGCGCTTTTAGCGGGTTTTTTTGTGCTTTGTATGCTTATTTTGCCAGCCATTGATTTATTTCTTGATACATAAAGTCGCGAATAAGAGATTGCGCTTCTTTGTTTGGGTGTAAGTTATCGTTTTGCATTAACTCCGGTTTATCGGCCACTTCTAACATAAAGTAGGGCATTAGATAGCTACTGGTTTGCTCTGTCACTTGTTGGTAGCTCTCGGTAAACATACTGGTATAACGCGGACCCAAGTTGGGAGGTATTTGGATTTCCATTACGGCAACGCTGGCGCCTGCTTGTTGGCTAGATTGCACCAGCTGCGTGAGATTTGCCTTTAGCCTTTTTACAGGGAAGCCGCGTAAGCCATCATTACCACCCAATTCGATTAATACATGAGTAGGCGAAATCGTTTTCAATTGCTGATTTATTTTTGCCATAGCATTACCTGTTGTTTGACCGCTAACGCTAACATTGATAATTTCGATCGGATTTTGTTCTGTTTCGTATTTATTTTGTAACAATTTAACCCAACCATCATCTTGTTTCAGGCCATAAGCGGCGCTTAAGCTATCACCAACTATCATGAGTTTTTGCTTGGCATTTGCGCTTAACGGCGTCATTACAATAACAAGTATGAACAACAACTTTAGGAAATAGTACTTCATGTCAGTGCTTTCTCAGTTAAATATGATCCAAGTAAAAGGCCTTACTAAACAGGTCTCTACCGTCGAAGGTAATCTCACTATCCTTAGTGATATCGATTTCACTGTCAAGTCAGGTGAGTCCGTGGCTATCGTTGGCGCTTCAGGCTCAGGTAAGTCAACCTTACTTAGTTTGCTTGCCGGATTAGATATCGCATCCAAAGGAGAAGTTCATTTAGATGGTGAATCATTACAAAAAATGGATGAAGAAGCTCGAGCTCAACTGCGAGCAGAAAAAGTCGGCTTCGTATTTCAGTCATTTATGTTAGTGCAAAGCTTAACAGCACTTGAAAATGTGATGCTTCCTGCTGAATTAGCTGGGGACAAAGGTGCAAAAAATCAAGCGACAGAGTTATTAGAAAAAGTTGGCTTGTCTCATCGTCTAACGCATT
Organism: Pseudoalteromonas sp. HM-SA03; assembly: GCF_002289345.1. Taxonomy (GTDB): domain Bacteria; phylum Pseudomonadota; class Gammaproteobacteria; order Enterobacterales; family Alteromonadaceae; genus Pseudoalteromonas. The sequence goes on from NZ_NSDG01000039.1 coordinate 54,611, forward strand.
ATCCTTCACAACTTTCGGGTGGCGAACAGCAACGAGTGGCCATCGCCAGAGCCTTTGTTGGCAAACCCAAAATCCTATTCGCGGACGAACCATCAGCCAATTTAGACAGTAAAAATGGTCATCTTATTGAGCGTTTATTATTTGACCTAAACAAAGAGAATGGTACCACTTTAGTGCTTGTTACCCATGATGAGCAACTCGCCCAACAGTGTGACCGCATCATTCATATTGAAGCTGGGAAACTAGAAGTAATAAAACTAGGAGCGGCCGTCAATGTGGTTTAAGTTAGCGCTTACTTTATTCTCTAGGGAATTTAGACGAGGCGAGCTCACCATCATTCTAGCTGCAATTGCACTTGCAGTATTGACGGTGTTTAGCTTGTCTTCCATTACTGAGCGGATCCGTTTGAATTTAGAACAAAAATCCGCAGATTTTATCGCTGCTGACAGGCGGCTTTCGAGCAATCATGATTTCGACGACCGAGTACTGACCACAGCACGAGAGTTTGGCTTAAATACCGCCAAACAAGTGTATTTTGACTCGATGTTATTTGCCAACGATGAGTTAATACTTGGCGCGCTAAAAGCCGTGACAGAAACATATCCACTAAGAGGCGAGCTTACTTTAAGAGATAGCCTTAATGGCGAGAATTACCAAGTTCAAGCCGCCCCGAAAAAGGGCAATGTATGGCTCAGCGAAGGCTTGTTTTATTCCCTTGGCCTTAAAATTGGCGACAAGGTAGAAATAGGGGCAGGGCAGTTTACCGTGAGTAAGGTGCTTATTAGCGAGCCTGATGCCCCTTTTTTCTCGCTGGCGGGGAACAAACGCGTCCTTATTAATCATGATGATATTGCAGTGACTAAAGCCATTCAACCTGGGAGCCGAGTATTCTACCGACTATTATTTTCGGGCTCAGAGCAGCAGCTGGGAGAGTACTACACTTGGCTCAAGCCACAACTCAAAAGCAATCAATCTTGGCAGGGAATAAAAGACAGGCAATCACCTTTAGGTGAAAACTTAGCTCGCTCGGAGAGTTTTTTGCTCCTTGCTGGACTATTTGGGATCATGCTCGCTGCTGTGGCGATGGCGGTATCTGCAAAGCGCTATTGTGAACGTCAATATGATCCCGTCGCCATGATGAAAACTCTCGGAGGTAGTCGCAAAACCATTCGCCGTATTTATCTTTTACACCTTTCTTTAGTGACCTTTTTTTCCGTTGTGGTTGGTCTTGCAATTGGTTATGGACTGCAAAGTATAGGGGCCGCTTACCTAATTAACTTTATGGATACAGCCCTGCCTGAGGCAGGATTTAGGCCTTGGCTGTTGAGCATTGCCGTGGGTGTGGTGTGCGCCATGATGTTTTCTTTAAAGCCACTATTAGATTTATTTGATATCCCGCCGCTGCGCGTCCTAAGACGTAACCTTGGAGACACCATCGCGATTAGTCGAATTCATATGGCGCTTTCTGTATTAACTATTTTTGGGTTAATGTGGCTATTTAGTCGCGACATTAAGATCACCGCGACTTTATTCGGTGCAACCTTGCTACTGATGGCCGTGCTATACGCGATCTCACGATTATTATTTTCAGCAGGTAGAAAACTGGGGTTGAGTCCGGGATCAAGTTGGTCTCTTGCCATTGCCACACTGCAAAAACGTGCCAATGCAAATGCGGTACAGCTTATTAGCTTTGCCCTTGCCATCAAACTAATGTTGTTTTTAGTGGTGCTGAAAAATGACATGATCTCAGATTGGCAGATGCAGGTTCCAGAAGACGCACCCAATGCGTTTTTTATCAATATCATGGAGCAAGAAATTCAGCCAATGCAAAGCAAACTCGATGAAAGTGGTATCAAGCATGAACATTTTTATCCTGTATTTTTGGGCCGTGTAAATGCGCTAAATGGCGAAGAGTTTGCACGCCGAGTCTCACTGCAAGAGGGTGAAGAAAAAGACGAAGATGCACGTGATGGGGTAGGGCGAGAGCTCAATCTTACTTGGTTAGATGAATTGCCAGCGGGTAATGAAGTAGTCGATGGCGAGTGGTTTGATGACTCTGATGCGCTTCAAGTTTCCGTTGCTCAAGGGCTTGCCGAGCGGGTAGGGATAAAAGTGGGGGACACGCTTAGCTTCCTAATCAATAGTCAAACAATTGAAGCCAAAGTGACGAGTTTGCGTAGTGTCAATTGGGGCTCGCTGAAACCTAACTTTGTGATGATATTTAACGATAAAATCGCCGGCCAATTCCCAGTGACTTACTTTACTGCCGCCAAGCTTGAAATAGCTGACACTAAGGTTATTAGTCAGTTTTTAAAAGCGTATCCGACAATTAGCATGATCGACATTCAGAGCCAGCTCAAACAGGCACAGTCGATGATCTCTCAAGTTTCACTGGCGATTAGCTTTGTACTGAGTATCGTACTTATCAGCGGTTCTTTAGTGCTCATTTCTCAGGTTCAGGCGAGCCTTGCCGAACGTATGCAAGAAATCGTTATCTTGCGCACACTCGGTGCCAAAGGTCGTTTGATAAAACTCGCCACGCTTTATGAATTTTTATTACTTGGCGGATTAGCAGGACTGGTAGCTGCCGTGGTCAGTGACATTGCACTGTTGGTGATCCAAGTTCAAACATTCGATGTGGATGGCCGCTTGCACCCCTATATTTGGCTATTAGGGCCTGCAACTGGCGCAACGTTCGTTGCCGTGATTGGTTACTTTATGGTGGCGAACACCATGAAACAAAACACGCAAGGGCTACTACGCAAACTCGCATAAAGTACTCGAAAAGCCAAAACAGTGGCTCACTGCTCCCTTTGATGAGCCACTCGTCCCACAAAAGTAAAACTCTATCGTCTTGATCTTTACAAACTTCAATTACGTACCTACCTTTAAGTAGGGCTACGCAGTACACATGCGAAACCAAAGGATATTAAAAATGGATAGGATACCGGTTAAAGGCATCATTTTTGACTTAGATGGCACGTTAGTGACATCTGAACTCGATTTCTCACTTATTCGGGCACAGATTGGCTGTCCGGTAGGGCAAGACTTACTCAGTTTTATCAGTGGATTACCTTCACCTTACATGCGTGAAGAGGCCATGAACATCGTCCACCAACATGAATTATGTGACGCACAGCACTGTGAAGTTATTCCTGGAGTTAAGGAGTCCATTGCACATCTTTCAAGAATGGGTGTGCCGCTTGCCGTTGTGACCCGAAACTTTGCAAAAGCGGCGAGATTGAAGCTTAAAACTGCAGGATTGCCAATCCCATTGATTTTAACGAGGGACGATGCGCCAGCCAAACCTGACCCTGCGGCGCTGCTGCAAGTTGCACAGACGTGGCAAGTGCCATCTTATCAATGTGTTTATGTTGGCGATTATCTCTATGATATAGAAGCGGCACATAACGCCAACATGCCGTCATGCTTGTTTGCTCCCAATGAAAAACCTCACTACGCAGAGCAAGCTGATATCGTCATTAGTCACTTTGCAGAGTTAGTTGACGCGCTGTATACGCTAGATACGAGAAGACACCGCTACTTCGCCTAGCGTAACAACATTAAAGCTATCAGTTATGTGTTATTTGGTAGTTTGCCTTTTTCCCTTCCGTTGACTCAAATGACCCTTTGTCACCCACAGCAATAGCGTCAACATCGCTTTGTACCACCGTAAAATTACTATGTGCTTTACCATGCTTAAAACGGCCATCATGCATCAATACAACCTTGCCTTGTTGCCCAGAAAAGCACCCGATTACTGCCTCAAAACCATTAAACTCAACATCTCCTTCTTCGAGCTGATAATAAACTTCGCTACTGCCTTCAATTTCGCCTTCATAACTGAGATTTACCACGGCTTTGGAGAGTTTCGCACCATCATCAAATTGTTTTTCTGTGGTTTCTTGCCAATTGATAATTTCGTACACACCTGTTAGTTGCATCGCATTTCCCTTAATTTTATAGTGGAGGAGTTTGACCTTGCTCTGCAGTTTCATGCAGCTTGTTTTAAATCTAGCACGCAATTTAAAATTGGTATTGTAAAAACGCGACAACAGATAATGAGTTCTATCCATAACAAGGCAGCGATGAAATCTAACCATAGCCAAATTAACGGCGTACTTCACCAACAACAAAGTGCTCCCAATTACCAACTTAGACGGTATTTCCCATGTACAGAGTTAAAAGGCCTTGTCGAGCAATTTTGGTTTGTCGACTGGTGTTTGCCGGATAATAAACCCCATACACAACGAAACTTACCAGATCCCAACTTTCATTTGCTGCTAAGTACCAATGAAATAAAAATTATTGGCCCTGTAAGCAAAGTATATGATTACACAATGCATGGAAAAGGGCAGATCTTGGGGGTTAAATTTAGGATAGGTGCCCTAGTAGAACAATTTGATATCACTGCTTTGGCATGTGTCGATAAAACCTTTTCTTTGGAGCATTTTTGCGATGTAGCGTCGAGGCCGCTTATTGATTCATTAACCACGGCAAGTGATGATGCACAGCGGGTAAAAGTGTTATCACAATTTTTAATGCCGTTTACACTCTCCATAAGCACAGGTGCAGCTATGGCCGGAGGTATTCTCAACACCTTGCAAGATCACAGCGATATTTTTACGGTTGAGCAACTAGCCGACCAATGCGACATACCAATACGACAGATACAAAGGCTCTGCCAACTCTACATAGGTTTTAGTCCCAAATGGCTAATTCGAAAGTATCGCCTGCACCAAGCGCTTGCACTGCTTGAATCTGATGCGACGACAATGGCAGATATTGTTGCTCAGTTGAACTATACCGATCAGTCCCACCTTATAAGAGATTTTAAAGAAATAATCGGTACCACTCCCAATCGTTATCTCAAGCGTCCCTAACAGGTACTTTGCCTATTGTGTTGTAATGCCCCTTTACAACACCACAACGCAATGACACTTAAGCCTCAATCGCTTTACAAATTAGTGCAATTGTACCGTTTGTCATCGAGACATTTAACGCTTCTCTATCTGGGTTACACTCCATAGCAAGTGCTACCCCATGTAAATAATCAACCAGTAAGCAAATCGCATCTTGTTGTGCCTGTCTTTGCAATCCAAGCGTTTGAGTAATTTCCTCAAATCGAGTTTGAAACACTTCAACTGGACCTACTGAGTCCATTGATAGCAGCACAGTTAACAACCCTGGATAGTCGTCGAGTAGCTGTAAATAACTTGCACTGAGCTTTTGTAGTTCTGTTTGCCACTTTTCATCGCGGCTAGGTTCATATATTTCATCGACTAAAGAGCAGGTCAAAGCTTCGAGCAAAGCCTGCTTGTTTTTAAAGTAATGATAAATTGCCATGGCATCGACATTTAGGCTGTGCGCCAACACTCGAATACTAGGTACTTTTCTACTTTCCTTCATCTGCAATTTGGCAGCTTGGATGATCCGCTCCTGACTTAGCGCTTCACCTTCCACTAACGGTCGACCACGCTTCTTATCCTTGACACTCATTGTTTACGCTCGCTAAGATAAAATAAATTCTACAATGTAGAATTTATTTTATCTTGAAATGGATTAGGGTTCAATCGGAGTATAAAATGTCAAACATCGTTTATATTGGGGCAAGCCTAGACGGCTTTATCGCGGATAAAAATAACCGCTTAGACTGGCTACACGAATTACCTAACCCTGAAGGTTCAGACTTGGGGTTCGCCGATTTTATGGCCCGCGTAGATGCTATCATCATGGGGCGTAATACCTTTGAGACAATCCAAGGATTTGATTGCGACTGGCCATACAGTAAACCTGTTTTTGTATTAAGTAATACGCTTAGAGAGGTACCAAAAGCTTTTGTGGATAAAGTATCGCTTGTGCGAGGTGAACTGACAGATATCGTCGGACAACTGGCTCAGCAGGGATTTAACAACCTTTACATTGATGGCGGGCAAACCATACAAAGCTTTCTTCAACAAGATCTCATTGATGAGCTAATTATCACGACCATTCCAACTATTTTAGGTGGTGGAATACCTTTATTCGGAAAATTAAACGAACCGCTTAAATTTAAACATGTGAACACAGTAAGATACTTAGACTGCATGGTAAAAAATCACTACGTACGCCAAAGGTAACCCTAAAAAGGCGCTTAAAATAAGCGCCTACAGTATGCAACTAAGCGCACAGCTTATCACCTAGCGCTTGCTTCCATATCCGCAAAGTGGTCAAGTTGCTTTAACTGATATAAATCACGCCAAAGCAGAGGGATGATAATAACGGTTAACGTGATGTTTGAGATAGGGACCGCAAGCCACACCCCATCAACACCAAACCAGAAGGGTAATAAATATAAAAATGGCAATTGCACCAACATGTTTCCAAGCGAAATAACCAACGCTTTACCGCCTTTGCCTACCGCAACAAAGTACATCGAGGTAAGAAATATAAAGCCATCCAAGAATAAGGTGGATAGATGCAGCTGCAAACCACGCTCAGCCGCGTTGAGCAAAGCCAAATCCTCACTGAAGAGCCCAAGTACATCCTTCGGAAACAGATAAAACATCGTTACCATCATCACACCAAAACCCACACTCACTTTGAGCGCCAGCTTAAACATAGTGTGAATACGCTGGTAAAGGCCAGCTCCATAATAATAACTGATAGGCGGCTGGACACCATTCGCCATGCCTTCTGCGATAAAATAGTAAATAACGCCGAGGTAACCAACCACAGCGAAGGCCGCCACCTCAACTTCACTGGCAAATATCAGCAACTGCTTGTTATGTAACGCAACGATAAAACCAAAATACAAAAACATCACCAACCCTGCTGCTCCTTGCTTTAATATTTCTAGGGCTAGGGGCTGATTAAACGCACCTTTGGGTTTATTTTCTTCACCTGAAGTGAATAAAAAGTAGAGCGCCGCAAGTGCGACTATCCCTTGTGAAATCAGCGTAGCAAGTGCCGCACCGGGCAGTTGCCATTGCATTTCCACAATCATAAAATAATCGAGCACTATGTTGCCGAGCGCCCCAATAATCAGCAAAGCCGTTGCAATTTCTGGTTTACCATTGTTTCTTAGCAGTAACGGCAACGCACCTGCCGCGATTGTGACCCCTGCTCCCCAATTCAACACCTGCAAGTAGGCCAAACTAGAATGTAAAAGCTCACCTGAAGCACCTTGAAGCCCAAGCAAAGCCGGTCCGAATAATACAAGGGCGGTTATTGCAATCACAGTCAGCATAGCAATAAGCCAAAAGCTGGTGCTGATCAGCTGCTGCACACCTGCATTGTCGCCAGCGCCACGATAAATCGACAGCAAACTGCCAGCTCCCATCCCGATTAAAACGCCAAAACCAATAATGATCCCGATAATGGGCCAAGCAAGGTTTACAGCAGCCAACCCCTGAGCACCAAGGTAGTGACCAATAAAAATACCATCGACGATTTGATACAACCCATTGACCATCATTGCGACAACAGCAGGAATGGTGTAACGCCAAAAAGTACGGGTAACGTTGGCGTCTTTAGCCTGCACTTTGCTCGCTGAATCTAATAGCATGATGACATCCTTAAGCATGAAAAACCGTTATTATCCTTGTAATTAAGATTGGTCAAAGTTAGTATCCATCCGAAATTCGGATAGGTTAAATCATCATGCATTGGACACTCGATCAACTTGAAGCCTTCGTCACCGCCGTCAGGTTGGGGTCATTTTCAGCTGCGGCAAGACACTTGGGAAAGGCACAATCTCGTGTCAGCACCGCTATCGCCAATCTGGAAGCCGATCTAGGCTTTGCACTTTTTGACCGCTCAGCCAGACTACCTGTGTTAAATCAAGCTGGTCTTGACCTGTTTAAAGAAGCCGAAGCGGTGCTCATGCAGTGCCAGCGACTACAATCAAGAGCCAATTCTCTTAATAGTGGCGAAGAGGTGTCTCTCACGGTTGCCATGGATGAAGCCGTGCCCATCATCGCATTTGAATCTTTGTTTGAACGATTAGCTCGACAATTTCCGCTATTAAAACTAGCCATTATTAATGGCTCCCAAGACGATATTGCGCAATGGGTGAGCGCAGAAAGGGCGGAAATAGGCATTTTATTTCATCAAAAACCATTGCCTGAATCGCTGGATTTCACCTCAATAAACAGCTTTAAACAAATCTTGATCTGCTCCCCTCACCACCCACTTGCACGACACTCTGCTCCGAGTATTGAGGAGTTAAATCAACATCGTCAGCTCGTAATACGCGACCGTATTGGCAATACTCAATCACAAGCTATATCCACAAGCCACTGGCACATTGACAGTTACTATTACATCATGGGTTTGGTCATTAGAGGCGTTGGTTGGGCATTAGTACCTGAGCATGTTGTCAATACACCATGGTACATGGGCGAGCTGATCGAGCTATCAACCGAGCATATTCCTAACTCTTTGGTCGTCGAAATGGGTATAGTGCAACGCAGAGATCAAAGCAAAGGTCCTATTGTGCAATGGCTTTATAACGAAACAGCAAACTTATTCTGACTAAACCTATACTGTCAAATTTAAGCCATACAGGCTCTGCATAGGCTGGTATTTTTTCTATACAGGTGGTTAAATTAACCTGTTTTGGATAAATTTCCTTTTAGCAAGCGCCAGTAACAAAAGTTCACATTTACATAGTAGAATGGAATTAATACTGAGAACAAATTTAGGAGCACGTAGTTTTAGTGTTTAAGACTGCAGTTAGGATACATTATGTTTGATAAAAATACGCTTATTGAAGCCTACGAAAACGTTTTAATTACGCTCATTAAAAAGCGTATCAACGAAATAAAATTTTATGTAAATCAAATTACTTATTCTCATATGTCGTTATCTGTTGAGTTTTGGCATTACGATGTAAATTGGAATATCTACAGCCTGCCCGACAGCCGTTTCGAGCAGCATAAAAACGTTGCTTCAGACGAGTTTATCATCTTGTCTGATTTTGAAGATGATTGTCCAGAAGTCAGTAAACTGAGAGACATTTTCGAGAGCTGGGAAGATAGAGAACTCGTTGAAGACGAGGACGAGAATATGGATATGTTGTTCAAGCTATCTCATGAAGCGCTCGCCGAGGCACTATGCGGAAACGAAGTAAAACCACTATTACTAGACATCTTTGCTGAAAATAAGGCGTTAAAAAACAAACCGCTTAACGAGCTTATCAAAGTAGAAGATCCGGACGGACGTTTTGATCTCAACTTTATAGTAGCCGCTTCTCAGTAGGGCGGTGAGACAAAGTTTTAAGCGCACGCTTAGACATATTTGGAGCTTAGTCTAATGAAAGTAAAACGGATTATTTCAAATATTAACGCTCCCAACCCAGAGGATGCCGCAGTATTCTATGAACGTGTCTTTGGTCTTGAGCTTGTCATGGACCATGGCTGGATTAAAACTTTTAGTTCAGGTGAAGAAATGATCGCACAAATTAGTGTGGCATCTGAAGGGGGAGCAGGAACGCCTGTGCCTCAATTATCCATAGAAGTCGACGACCTTGACACCGCTTTGAATAGAGTTGTTGCGGAGCAAATACAGATTGAGTATGGACCCGTGTCGGAGCCATGGGGTGTGCGCCGCTTTTATGTTCGGGATCCATTTGGCTACTTAGTGAATGTGCTGCAACACGAAAAGTAAGCTACTTTTATCGCAGCAGATTGATTATTCGTAGCAACAAATAATAAGGGAGCTTTCTTGCAAACACTCCCTTATTCATCACTTCAAAGGAGCCCTGATTTAAAAACCTGTAGTTTAAGTTACAACCCGATGTAAGATGGCTGACTCATATTCTCAGCTGCGGATGATAGAGCGGTAAAACCCATAAATCTAACCCACTAAATGTAAAGGGGCTTTACATCACACCACCCATAAACCAGTCAGTTAACTTACTTCTTTGGCTTTGGTAATAGCAGCTTGGAGCGCAGCTTTGGCCTGTGGGCTGTTTTTCCAACAAGTAGTTTGCAACATAGAAGCGACCCGCTCAGCTATTTCTTCAACTTCATAAGTCGCAAGTTCACTCAAACTGCAAATACCGATTTCTTCAAAACGCTTTATTACCGTAGGGCCGACTCCCTTGAGTGCGAGTAAGATGTTCTTTTCACTTTCAGAGAAAACCATAGATCAGCTATCCTTTTCTTTATCAAAACAGTCAACATTAGCGCGATAATATTGAAATCCTAGCATTATCTTGGCTTGAGAAGTCTGGATCAACATAAATATGCATTCTTGTGATCAAGTTATCAGAGAATTCGAACACACTACAAAAGCGGCCAGACGAAATTTGATTATCAGGCCAGTGCGTACCATCACGCATCACACCTCCTTCTTGTCCTTCAACAACAACGGTTTTTCCAGACACAATGAAATTAAAACGAGCAATATCATGCCAAATACTACTGAGTGAACTCCCTATCTTAGCACCAAACTCTAGTAGTGCCTGCTTACCAACAGCGTCACCAAACTTTGGAAAAAAGAACGTCACTTCATCATGAAATAAGTCTAAATAGCTTGAGTCTCCAGCATCAACCTTTTTAAAGTACTCTGTCACCAATTCAATTAAGGTATTTTTATCCATCATGTTTTCTTCCTAATCCTTTGAAATTAATTTGTTATCTCACTCTCTTAATTAGGGCAAACAAAATAAAAACAATATAGGCAATCTCAATTACAAGGTTTGTATACCACAATAAGGAATGGTAACTTATTGATGAATTTACCTTTAAATCTATTGAAAGAGAGCGCAATGTTCAAGCTAAGACCGTTCCAAACCAATGATGTTGACAACATGGTCGCGATTTTGAACGATCCTGATGTCGTTCGGTATTTATCAACAAAAGTTCCGCAACCTTACACCGAGCAAGATGCGATGTGGTGGATAAATGAAGGCAGTAAACACGGCTATATCCGGGCGATTTGTGATGGTCAGCAACTTATCGGCTGTATAGGTGTTAACCCTGGCGAGTTTGAATATGAGCGTTCTGGTGAAATAGGCTATTGGCTCGCAAAAAGCCATTGGCGTAAAGGAATTACTCATAAAGCCATTTTACACATTGCATCAGAGGTATTTAACGAGACCAATATTGAACGGATCTTTGCCGCCGTATTTGACGACAATCATGCATCAATGAAGCTACTAGAGAAGTCAGGTTTTGAGCAAGAAGCGGTGTTAAAACGCGCTATATTTAAAAATGAGCGTTTCTATAACAGTCACATTTTTGCCTTATTAAAACCTTAGATATGTAGCTGTTTAGCTCGACCGTAAGTCGGCTACTCTAGCTGCTAAGTAGCCGATATAAACTTGTTAACCTAATGCAACTAGCCTAGACCAAAGTCAGCGCTATCTCTAGCGACTCAATCTGCTTTTTTAAGCTTGGATTGATTTCTTCATCGGTAATAATTGTGTCAATTTCGTTAGCTGTAACAATCTGATAAGTAGCGACTTTATCTAATTTATGACTCGGTCCCATAATCACAGTGTGATCGCTTTGACGAATAGTCGCAGAGAGGATCTCCGCTTCTTCGATATAGCTTGCACTAAAACCGTGGTGAATATGGAACGAGCAAATCCCCATAAAAACAATATCAAAACGGATCCGTTTCACCATTTCGATCGCTGTCATGCCTACCACTCGCATTGCTGGTCTAAACATGGGGCCACCTAATACAATCACATCTACCAGTGAATGATAGGCCAGTTCTTTGGCGATCAGTGGACAACCCGTAACCACCGTCAGTGGCATGTTTTTAGGTAAGTGTTGTGCCAAATAGCGGCACGTCTCGCCAGAATCAATCACTATCGTTTGTCCAGGCATGAGCATCGCCAGTGCAGGTTCAATATAACGAATTTTACTGGTATCGGGTTTGTCTAACCGCTCAATATAGTCAGGGGTATTATCTTGTAATGCTAAAGCACCACCATGAACACGCCGCAAGAGCTTAAGTTCAGCCAGCTTATTTAAATCCCGACGAATTGTGTCTTCGCTCACATCAAGCGTTTGCGCCAAGGACACTGAGGTGATCCGCCCTTGTAAATTAAGCTGATCGAGAATGAATTGATGACGTTCTGCCAATAGCATTGCATGTTCCTGCATGTTTTTGCGTAATTTTACTTGAAAAAGATCGAGATACAAGCGTATTATTTGCACAAACATGCATGATAAAGCCGATTTAATATCAACTAACGCCTGTTTATGCATGGAAATATTATTATAAGGAGTAAAAATGGCACTTAATTCACTCAACCTGAACCATTATCAGGGGTTGATATTCGACATGGATGGCACACTTATTGATTCTGAAGTTGCAGTGCGGCAGGCCATCGCGCCTTGGTGTGAGAAACATCATGTCGATTTGGAAATGGTATTAACTACAGGCCGAGGTGCACGTTTCAAAGACTTTATAGAACAATTTACTCCGCATTTAGATTGCCAGCATGAAGTCGAGCTGTTGCAACAAGCAGAAGCCGACCTTGCCTATACCGTAACAGCCATTCCTGGAGCAAAATCGTTTTTAAACGAAATAGAGGCACAGCAACACGAGTGGGCCATTGCAACTTCTGCAAATCGTCACAATGCAATTGCACGACTCACCACAGCAGGTTTACCTATTCCTGAAATATTAATCACCGCAGATGATGTTGGACAAGGTAAGCCTCACCCTGAGCCATTTTTATTGGCGGCCAAACGATTGGGAGTGGTAACCTCTAAATGTCTTGCATTTGAAGACTCAGATCAAGGGGTAAGATCCGCACTTAGCGCTGGCTGTGACGTAGTCGTGGTTAACCGTTTTTGCACCATTCACCACGACCATATTGTTGCCCGTATCAATCACTATCAGTGATATCTACTTATCAGAGGAAGTACGCAAATGAAAACATGGCTGACAGGCTTTTATCAAACTAAAGATACCTACTGGGATTTCGCCGGTGTGTTCTTCGGCGGTATCGGTTTTATTGCATTATTCGGCCAGCTACTCAGCGAACTAGAGCGCCAAGGCCCAACCAATTTGTCCTTTACGTTTTTAATCGGGTATGTGTTGGTGTTTAGTTTTTGGCTGATGTATGGGCTGAGATTTCAGCGAATGGCAATCATTGTTACTAATGTACTTTGCCTACTTTTACAGATCTTAATTTTACTAACTGCCATTTTGCGTTGAGTAGTTGGCAAAGCTAAACAGCTTTGCCAACCTATTTAGAACGGGTTGCCATTTGATTGGGAACCTATTCACGGACCCAGATATCAGCTCTAATTGGATCACAACACTCCATATTGCAATTTAACAGCCACACACTTCAATCCAACCACAACTTAGGAGATGCTCGCTCCGATGCAATGGCAAATTGCTCAACCCAGTCGATTAATCCCTCAATCGCCATTGGTTTGGCATAAAAGTATCCTTGCACATACTGACAGCCCAAGCCTTTTAAGCAATCTAGTTGTCCTTGTTGTTCTACGCCTTCGGCTATCACCTTGAGCGATAAACTCTCCGCCATCGACAAAATCGCGTTGACCAAAACGGCCGCATCTTGGTTTTTATCGATATCTTGAATAAAACCTCGGTCGATCTTTAAAATATTGATGGGGAAGCGTTTAAGGTAACTGAGAGAAGAGTAACCAGTACCAAAGTCATCGATTGCTAAGTTGACTCCCGTTGCCCGTAGGCTTTGCAGCCAAGCAGTTACGGCTTTATCATCTTCAAGTAAAATGCTTTCTGTGATTTCAAGCGTTAGGTTCTCTGGAAGAAAGCCAGATTGCTGCATGATTTGCTTAATGATAGTGGCGTTAAAGCCGAGTCGATACTGCTGACTCGAGACATTTACCGTCAAATAACAGTTCATACCAAGCGCTTTATTTAATCTGCGAATATCATTACATGCCTTAGCAAGTAACCACTCACCAAGAGGAGCGATAAGGCCGCTTTCTTCAGCGACCGGAATAAATTCAGCAGGAGAGATATACTGACCGAAATCAGTAGGCCAGCGCATGAGCGCCTCGACTCCATATAATTTACCCGACACCGTATCGACAATAGGTTGGTAATGTACGGTTAAGCGCTGATGTTCAAGCGCAGCTCTGAGCAACTGCTCCAGTTCCACTCGACGATTCACCTGTTGCTGCATTTCTTGCGCAAAAAAGTGATACTGATTACGCCCCGCCTCTTTTGCTTTATACATGGCTAAATCGGCAAGTCGTAATAACTCTTTTTGATCTTTTGCATCACTTGGTAAAATCGCGATCCCAATACTTGCCCCGGTAAATACCTCAAAGCCATTGATCACAAATGGGTCGCTCAGTGCTTTGACAATTTTATCGGCTACTTGAGCAGCATGATCCGGATGAGCAATTTGGCTCAATAATAATACAAACTCATCTCCACCAAAGCGGCTTAAGGTATCGCTTTTACGCAGCAAGCCGTTTAAGCGCTTAGCTACGGAGATAAGTAAAGCATCTCCGGCCTCGTGACCCATGGTGTCGTTGACACGCTTAAATCTATCTAAGTCAATAAATAACACTGCACTTTGATGATGAGTACGGCTCATGCGTTTAATATCTTGCTCAATGCGCTCGAGTAATAACGTTCTATTGGGCAGTCCGGTCAACACATCGTAATAGGCTTGATATTCAATCTGCTCCTCTTGCGCTTTGCGCTCGGTCATATCAGACAATATGGCAACGTATTGCTGCACTAACCCTTTGTCATCATGCACGACACTGATTGCTAGCCACTCTGGATACAAGGTACCATCCTTGCGTTTGTTCCAGATCTCACTCGCCCATTGCCCGTGCGAGTTGAGGGTGCTCCACATCTGTTCATAAAAATGTTTGTCATGCTTACCCGAACTTAAAATATTAGGTCGTTGACCGAGCACTTCATGTTCTTCGTATCCAGTAATTTTGGTGAAAGCAGGATTGACCGCAGTGATCTCAAGTTTTGCATTGGTAGTCATGATCCCTTCTTGCGTTGCATTAAATACCGCCGCCGCGGTTTTAAGCTGTGCACTTGCGCTTTTTTGTGCGGTGATATCTTCTTTGATCGCAATAAAGTTAATGATTTCCCCTTGCTGGTTTTTAATCGGGGAAATAGACGCGTACTCCCAATAGTAATCTCCAGACTTACGGCGATTGTAAAATTCACCACGCCAGACTTTGCCTTGTTTAATGGTTTGCCACAGCGCTTTGTAGTCGGTGAACCCTTGTTTAGAGCCTAGTACTTTGGGTGTTTGTCCTTTCACATCCTCAAGTGAATACCCAGTAACTTGTTCAAACTTAGGGTTGACGTATTCAATGCGAGCACGAGGATCGGTGATCACAATGGAGGAGGGGCTTTGCTCAATAGCATGGCCCCACTTACGCAGCTCTTCTTCCGCTTGTTTAAAAAGGGAGACATTAACACTCACAAACACTTGGCCATTGTTGTGCGTGTTCGTTTGTTTTACCTGTAACCAAGCACCAGATTCGGTTTGATGCAAATTGGCATCGGAGTTAAAAATTTCTCCAAACTGCTGCTGCCACTCTTCTAGCTTGCGTGGCATTTTTTCGCTATCAGCAATTGCGAAATGATTACGCCAAGCACTGTTACAGAGTAGCAAATTGCCACTGCGACTAAAAAGAGCAAAGCCTTCGGTTAAACGCGCAACGGCATCGGACAAAGTTTGGCTGGTGCTCAGAATTTTATTTTTGGCCACGTAAAGCCGATTTGCAAACACAATCAAGAGCAGAAATAGCACAATGGTCAGCAGTAAAAGCAATTCACTTTGATGCTTGGTTTTTTCTATCGTTTCACTGTGGTGCTGGCTATATGCCACGTAAAGTGCTGAAAAAGCTTGGTCACTCGGCAAAGACAAAAAGCGTTGTTTTGCCTTTTTCAATTCTGCACTGTTAGCAAGGGCAACATTAAAATGCTGATAGATAAGCTGCTCTAAACTACTTTCAGAGTTGATGGTCAGTAAAGGCTCTGCGACAAATTCGTATAGCTGACCCAACATTAAATTAGTAAACATTCTATTTGCGTGCGTTGCCAATTCAGGTTCGCTCTGCTCCAGCTCGATTAGCAACTCGGGCAGATAAAGCAAGCTGTTTTTAATATTTGCCGCCGCAGTTTTAATGGATTCGACTTGCAATACTTTATTGCTGAGTAGCTGACGATAGGCGTCAAATTGCTGTCGAATGTCAGGCGTGGCTTCTGCAAATAATGCATCTTGCTGTGGTGTATTCAAAGCATCAATTGCATGTGCTAATTGCGCTAACTCATCATATTGATTGAGCTGTGCACTAAGCATTTGTAACACAGCGGCATCCAGTTTGGCATCAATACTTTTGGCTTCAAAGAGCAGGGTAACTCGTGATTGGTGTGTTTGACTGCTGAGCTCTTGCTGCGAGTAAAAATACGCAAAAAGCGCAATTGGCGCGCACAGCAGTAACGCTTGCACACCAATGAAGGCCTTATTCTTCATTCGTGATTTTCCAAATCCATTTCGTGGTGATGTCCTGCTAGGCTGTCAATAAAGGCAACTAGCTTGTTAATATCGGAGTCTGAGATACTGCGGCCAAGTTGGTATTTGGCCATGGTCGCAACGGCGGCTTCTAGGCTGCTATGACTAGCATCGTGAAAAAAGTACGTTTGTTTGCTAGCAAGTCGCAAGCTCGGTACTTTGAACACAAAGCGATCTTGCTCATTGCCAGTTACATTAAAACGACCATAATCCGCTTTTTGAATTGGTGTATTTCTATCGCCAAAATAATCACCAAAGGTGCCCATTTTGGCAAACATATTACCACCGACATTGCGCCCTTGATGACAACTAATGCAACCATACCGTTTAAATAATTCATAACCGGCAATTGCCGACTTAGAGAGTCCTATGCTGCTATCCTTAAGCCATAAATCAAACGGTGCATTAAGCGTGATTAACGACCCTTCAAAAGTCGCTATTGCGTCTTTTACCGTGTGTTTCGTTACTCCCTGCGAGTACACTTTAGTAAATTGCGCGACCAGCGTTTTATCTTGATTTAACTTGGCAACGACTTCTGACCAAGTCATATCATGCTCTTTTGGGTTTAAGATGGGTGAGTCGATTTGATCATAAAGCGATTGCGCACGGCCATCCCAAGCTTGACGAATATTTAAAGCCGCATTGTAAACAGTTGGAGTTTTTAGCTCACCTAGTGCGCCATTAACGCCACTGGAAAGGGGCTTTACATCCGCGCCATAACTGGGTAATTGGTGACATGACGCACAGCTGACTTGGTTTCCTCGGGAAAGCCGCTTATCAAAAAAGAGTGCTCTGCCCAAGCTGACTTTATCGGCATTAAGTCCTATTGCAGGCTCAAGTGGCAGAATTGGCTCATTTGCAGCCCCCAATAATGGAAACGCAAAAAGTAATAAACTCCAAATTCGCATACACTCCGCCCAAGTTGCCATCTTGGTGTAAAAGATAGCAACATTCGGCATTGCAAATTTTGATTTAAAATAAGCTTAGCAACAGAAGTTATATGTTTTTATTCACTCACCCCGCACGGCTAGACTTGTCACTTCACTCAGCCAGTTATCAATTACCTCAGGCGTTGCTAAGTGCGCAGGGCCAAATAGCGTATGTTGAGTTGGCTCTATACCACAAAATCCTAGTGTCCCATGTTCTAGTTGAGCCATAAGCCCAGCAGCAACTTCTTCCAAATAAGTTTGCGGCGTGTCTGAGGTGAGAATGACTCTTGCGGTTTTATGCGGTAGAAGCTTTTCAATTTCAGTGCCGGCCTCACTGTATTTAAAAGCAAAGCCTGGAAGTAATGTTCTATCTATTAGCCCTTTGAGCTTGGCTGGTAACGCCAACCACCAAATTGGGCTTACTATCACAATGTGCTGCGCCCACAGTAAGTTCTCTTGGAATTGCTTAAGGCATGGCTCTAATGGTTGGCTCGCTTCATAACCATACATCAAATTGATTTCAAAGTGCATCTCACTAAGATCCATTCTGCGTACTTGATGTTGGGTGTTTGCAGCTTGCGCATAACTTGTGGTGATAGCGTGGCACAGGCCTTTGGTTTTGGGGTTACCGTTTAGTAGCAGTATTTTTTTCATCGTCGTTTCCTTATCACATGACTGAGAAACGAGTGTACTGTCTCCCCTTAACGGGAGAGTCAAGTTACTCTACCTGAGACTAGGATAACCTGAGCTGCGGATAATTAATGCCTTTCTAGCAGCCAGTTTTAGCGCTAACTGCGTTAAATTCACTTCCAATAGCCAGCTATTGGTGCGTAAATTCGCCTTGCCTACAGGATGTAGGTACCTTAGCGAGAGCAGGACGCGGAAGCGGTGTTTTCCCTAAATCTTGCTGGCTAGACAAGGAAAAAACTAAGTTGTGCTTTAGCAACAATGAGTTGGAACATTCCTTATCCAAACCTCAGGTTAGGATAGTTTTATCTGTGGACATTCATCGAGCGATGCGATGCAATGTTCAATACGTTGTATTTTTTGCTGAAGCTGCGCAACTTGCTCTATGAAGGATGCTTTGAGCTCAACTAAAAATGTGTTGATTTCGACCCAGTTGACTTGCCGCCCTTTAATTTCAATCACTTGCTGTAATTGCTTAATCGACACACCGAGCGATTTTGCTTCTTTTATTAATAACAGCAGATCGACATCCACCTGCGAATAGACGCGATATTTACCAACACGCTCCGGGGTAGGAATAAGCCCTTTCTCTTCATAAAAGCGAATGGCCTTGACTGACAGCCCAGTTTGCTTCGACAGCTTGCCAATATACATTTTTGATTCTCCCAGCTAAAAGCAAAATAACGGTTTACAGCCTCCATAAAAGTTGCAACCATCTAATACCAATTGCACGCTAACAAAAAGTATCGTCAAGGAATAGCAAAAGATGTATCAGTTGTTTTACTACCCACGTAATGCCAGTTGGGCACCACATCTCGTATTTGAGCACCTACAACTAGAAAAAGAACTGCTCTTGGTCGATAGAAAAACGCAACAACAAAAGTCTGCGACCTATTTAGAACTCAATCCTACAGGACGGATCCCGACATTGGTCGACGGTGACCAAATCATCTTCGAGAGTGCAGCAATTTGTTTGCATTTATGCGAAAAGCACCCTGAAGGACAGCTTATCCCAGCGCCAGCAACCCCACAGAGAGCCACGTTTTATCAGTGGCTTTTTTATTTAACCACGACAGTTCAGCCAGAACTCATGCTGTATTTCTATCCTGATACATATCAGCTGTCACCAGAGAGCAGCAAGACCATGTCTCAAGCCGCTGAGCAACGAGTCGGCGACATGTTTGCCCTTATCGACAAGCAGTTAGCAACACACACCTACTTAGTTGGTGAACAGTTCACGCTTTGTGATTATTATTTATTTATGCTGGCCCATTGGGCAAGTGGGTTTAATACTGCGCCAAAAAGCTATGCACATTTGGGCCGATTTATGCGAATGATGGCACAGCAAAAAGTGGTAAAAAGAGTGTGCGAAATTGAACAAACCGATCTAAGTTTTTATTAGCATCCATTACACCAAGGAGGAAAAAATGGAAACCTTAGTGAAAAACTATATCTCTGCCTACAATCATTTTGATATTCCGGGAATGCTAGCTCAGCTCACGGATGATGTCGTGTTTGAGAATCTCGCCAATGGTGAAATTACAACGCGCACAACCAGTAAAATGGAATTTGCAGAATTAGCAAATCAGTCTGCAAAGTTATTTTCCGAACGCAATCAATCTTTAACCGCTGCCACGCAAGACAATGATCTGTTTATTGTTCATGTGACCTACAAAGCTAAATTAGCCCAAGACTTGGCCAATGGCATGAAAGCAGGGCAAAGCATCTCCTTGCAAGGCCGCTCAGAGTTTGCATTTCGCGATGGCAAAATTTGTTTGATAAGAGATATAAGCTAACTCCTTACTCCAAACTCAGGTTATTTATTTGGCAAAATCAGCGCGCTTTCCTATGCTGGTTTTGCACTTTCATCATCAATTCATTTCGACCTAAGCACTATCTTGCGATCAGCCTAAGACGAATTGAAATAAAACGGAGAATAACAATGGGACTATTAAGTGGCCTACTCGGTAATGCAAGCGAAGTAGACAGTAGCGAAGTAGATAAGTTATTAGCAGATACGCTAATTGCTGGAGAAGAGGTTGCACAAGCTTACAAGGTGATCCGCGACTTGTTTATTTTTACCAACAAACGCCTAATTTTAATCGACAAGCAAGGCATGACGGGCAGCAAAGTAGAAATGCTCAGCATTCCGTATAGCAAAATAACAAAATACAGCAAAGAATCTGCGGGTCACTTCGACCTCGATGCGGAATTAAAAATCTGGATTGGCTCAGATCCAACGCCAATTAGTAAAGAATTTAAAGCAGGCGACAATATCAACCAAGTGTATCAGATCATTTCACAATATTGTTTATAGCCGCGCTTGCTGTAAAAAGGCACATGCGTGTTGTGCCTTTCTTTTCAGTAAGTAAATTAAGTTGGTTTTCGCTCTGCACGCAGGCAAAAAACCGCAGAAAAGAGTAAGGAAACAAACACTTGATTCCAAAATTTAGCGACAAAGGGATCTGCAACAAACTGAGATGCAATATGCCAAATGCTCAAGTTGAGCAGAAAACCAAGTACAAACCCACAGCCTTTATATTGTGCGAGCAATTGTCCTAATTCTTGCCTAAAACGCTGATATTGAAATAATTTGCTCATTTTTACACTCCAGCTATTGATTCGCAACCGTAAGCTCTACCACTTCTTTCTTGGCCGATATTCGATTCATCAAAAGCACATCGTTGTCGTTAATGTCGGTGAGATAGTCAACACTGGTAGGCACTTCGCCAAGAACAGTAAACGACGCTTTGTCTAAATTATAGGACCAAAGTTGATTGTCTTCATTGACGCCATATATCCCATTGCCGCGCATTACAAAAGATTTTCCTCTGCCCCCTTGGTTGGTTAGTGCACTGATCCGCTGAGGTTCAACAGCGCCTATTTGCCAAAACTGATCAAGTCTATCTTTATACACAACTTTACCGTGTTCACTTTCAAGTGCCCAAAGCACAGGTCGCTGCGTCAGTATTTGAAACGATTGTTGAGCAAGATCATAAGCTGCTAACTTCATTTCTCCCTTTACCCTAATCTGTGTTAGCGCACGTTGTTTTACACTTTTCCATTGATATAAGCGTAAAACAGGGTAGGTGTGCGGGTAAGATGTCAAGCTACCATCTAAAGCAATTTGCGTCAGTACACCACTGGCACTGACCAATATGCTTTGGCCATCCTCAGCCCAGTGGATCCCGCGAACAAAAGTATCTAAGGGGAAGTTGGTCAGTTGTCGCGTGTTATTGCCATCGCTTAACCACACCTGTTCAGTACCAGAGCGCTCCGACCAAAATGCCACTAAGTCTCCATCAGGCTGAAAAACGGCATAATCTTCACCAAGATTGGTTCGCGCAAAGCTGGTATATGTTTGAGCGCCTTGTGCTAACTGTGTCAGCGGTAATTTGACGATATCGCTGTCGTAAGGCCCTTTGATCATCAGTACACTTTTGCCATCAGGACGAAATTCGGGCTGCCTCATTCGATCTGAAAACGGCAATTGAATTTTACTCACAAGCCCTTCATAAGTCAGGCTAAATAGCTGACGTCCGGTACTAAAAATCAATTGCTGATTGAGTGGGTCAAAACTTGGGTAGATATCGTGAAATTTAGTAATTTCCGGCGGCCGCTGGATCTGGTGGCTAGAGATCAACTCACCGTCAGGTTTTAGCATATCGATATAATGTAGGCCATCTGCATGAATACTACTGACCGCGATTAAATCATCTTGAGGAGAATAGGCGTAATCAATCAACGTCCCCTCTTCTACGGTATAAAGATCAGCACTGCTGTCGCCATCAATGGAATAATTGATCAGCTTCCAGCGTTCGCCTTGTTTTTGCTTCAATACCACATTGCCATCGTTTAGCCAGATAGGCTTATCAACCACTGAGTTTTTACACTGGAGAATTACTTTTGGCTGCTGAGGGCTTTTCAATGCTTTAGTAAAATCGAGTGTTACCAGGTCGTAGCAGCGCTTTTGTGTAACGGGCTCGCTACAAGCGTCGGTGGCCAAAAACAGTAACTGCTCACCATCTTTTGAGAAACTATGCCTGCCGTATGCTCCCCAGCTCTTTGTGAGTAGGATCTCTTGCTGGGTATCCGCCTTTTTTGCCCATATCTTATTATCACAAAACTTATCTAAATAGCGGTGAAAAACAATGTATTGACCATCTGGGGAATAGCTTGCATCAAATTCTTTGTCGTCAGTTGCGGTCAATGAACGTAAGCTATCAAAAGTCAGGGGGGAAGGTTTTTTCATGGAAAAATGTTGATAACTAATGGCTCCAAGCACCATAGTTACAGCAAGTAAAACAAACACATAAAGAATGGGTTTATGTTTATTCTGACTTTGATTGAGGTGTTTATCTTGTTGCACTTCAGGCTCTGGGACTGGCATCACCTCGAGTTGCGGCTCAGTATTCGTCAACGCGTTGGTTTGATCCTCCCAACGTACTTCACACTCTAAGCTATATCCTTTTTTAGCATGGGTTTGAATGTAACCTTGCACCTTACCATCATCCCCAAGCGCTTTTCTCAATTGCGCAATACTGCGCTGCAAAGTGTTAGGAGAGACCACGGTATCTGGCCATACTGCATCAAGCAGAACATCAAGGCTAATCACTTTACCTTGGTTTTGGGCTAAACAAGTTAATACCGCCAGCGCCTTTGGTGCAAGTGTTTGACATTCACCTTGATGTGAAATCTGGTTACGTGATAAATCTACAAAAAAATCACCAACCCAATATTGTTCTACCATAAATCCCCAATATGCCTAGCGCACGCGCTAACAACGCCGATTATTATCATTATTAATATCAGAATAAACCCGAACCAGTTTGAACTCAACAATATAACCAACTGATAAGTTTAGTTTTTTAATACAAAGATAAAATTCAGCACAACATCAAGTGTACGTCATGCTTTTGTGGCTCACGCTGCTAAATTAGTGGCCTTAACTGCTTTAAAAATAACATGAAAGAAGGAAAAATATGATGAAACGTTTGTTGTTTATACTGATATTACTCCTATTTTGTAACTTACTGAATGCAAATGAATTACCGCAATATACAATACCCGGAACGCAAGTTGTGCCACTAAAAGATTCCACTACTGGCCATCAATATGAGCTTTATATCAAGCTGCCAGAAGGATACTCAAAAGATAAAGGTTATCCTGTGCTCTATTTTACAGATGCGATATGGCATATTGAGGCGTTTTCATCCACAACATTTTTTCTATTTGAAGAGATAATTCTCGTCGGTATTTCTTGGCGAAAAAATATTGACCCAACCTTGCTTCAGGAAAAGGGCCCTCATTTTAGCCGCTTCGCAGATTACTCTTTTACTAAGTCTAAAGATGCTGAGCGCCAGCGAAAATATCAATTTGGCCAAGCTGACACTCACACGGCTTTTATTCGCAATCAAGTTATTAAGTATGTTGAAAACAATTACTCAGTAAAACCCAATAGTCGCAGTTATTTTGGCTATTCTCTCGGTGGACTATTTGGCGCCTATATACTGCTCACCAAACCAGACACCTTTGACAACTATATGCTAGGCAGTCCATCAGTCAGACAACTGGATGCGCTAAAAGCACTCTCTAGCTCCAAACAACCACTCAAAGGAAAAGTGTTTATCTCTGTTGGTAAAGAAGAACAGAAGTTAGCACCGCAAATCGACGCATTTATCGACTACCTAAAAAGTAAACAAAGTGACGACCTATCACTACACAAAACAGTGCCCTATGGTACACATCAAACCGCTTTCCCTGAAACTGCAGTACATAGTATCAATTGGTTAAAGTCTATTTATGGGAGTAGTCAGGAATAAAGTGACACCCATGCCGCACTAAGGATAATGCAACAAAAAACTTAAAAATCAACACTTTAAATTTTAAAGATGTAAGTTTTAGAGCTACTAGTAAAGGTCCATTTCTCACATCAATGGAAGCTTTGTCTGCCTCCACCCCAGCGTTCGCTTTGGTAAAATACTGCCAAAGCGAACAAAACTTACCGGCTGCTTGCTTTTTATCCAGCTTCATACCAAAATCAATGTAACCAATATCAGTTACTTACTTAAATGTAACCAAATTAAGTTACCTTTATGACATCAATACCTCAAGGTGCGGTGATCACAGCAGACATTGTCGGCTCACAATCGCTGTCACAACTACAACTTACAAGGCTGCAAAGCGAGTTAAAGGATTACTTAGCTGAAATAGCGACTGTGGAACAGAGCTATTATAGTTTTTACCGCGGCGACGGCTTTCAGCTTGTGTTGCCAGATGCTACGAAACTGTTCAATGTGGCATTACAGCTACGGTTGTTTTTAATTAGCCGACATAGCGATGCTAGACTCAGCCTTGCGGTCGGTGAAGTTAATATCACAGCAGCAGATTTATCAACCGCAACAGGTGCTGCGCTGGTACTTGCGGGCCGAGGGTTGGACGCAATTGGACAAGCAAGACTCAGGTATAACAATGACAGTAATGCCCACTTTGCACTAAATCTGGCATTTGTGGATTTATTACTTTCGAACTTAACCCAAAAACAAGCAGAGGCCGCTTTTATTCATATTTCACACCCTAACTTGAGCCATGCCGATATCGCAAAACAACTCAG
Source organism: Pseudoalteromonas sp. HM-SA03 (assembly GCF_002289345.1). GTDB lineage: Bacteria > Pseudomonadota > Gammaproteobacteria > Enterobacterales > Alteromonadaceae > Pseudoalteromonas. Next base: position 79,341 of record NZ_NSDG01000039.1, read on the forward strand.
CACCAGTCGGGTGAACGTGACTAAGTTACTCAATAGCGCACACTATGCTTTATTAGACCAATTTTTAGCAATTGCACGCTCACACCAATAGTCGAATGCTCAACACTTAAATATCACGAGGTGGACTTAATGAACGAATGGCAAGTATTGTTATTGTGGTTAGTAATAGGCCACACAATCACTGACTTTTACCTCCAACCTATGAGCTGGGTGCATGACAGAAATACCCGTCACTATAAGTCCATCAAGTTGTTGTGGCATAGTGTCGCGCATGGCGGGGCTGCACTTGCAATCATCCTACTTTGGCAGTCGACTTTGTTTTGGGGAGCACAGTGGAATGCGCTGCTCTTTGCGCTAGCGGTAGGTATTAGCCACTATTGTATCGACTTAGCTAAATCCTATTCTAACAAAGGCGTTATTCCTTTTGTGCTAGATCAATGTGCACATATTGTCATATTAGTGGCCGTCACTTGGCAAATTGCTGAACCTGAAATTGCACTCAGTGCCTTTGCAAAGCCTTTTGCCAATGTCCAGCTGCTAATATTGGTTGTGGGCTATTTAATGGTATTGCATCCTGCATCGATATTCACCAGCATGCTGCTTGAGCGTTGGCAACTCAATAATTTAGCTCTTGATAGCCTGCCGCAAGCAGGAAGTTTAATCGGTCAACTTGAACGTGTATTACTACTAAGCTGTGTGTTACTGGATAGCTGGGCTGCTATCGGCTTTATTCTCGCCGCTAAATCGGTATTTCGCTTTGGCGATCTAACCCAAAGCCAAGACAGAAAGCTCACCGAATACGTGATGTTGGGCACGCTTGTCAGTGTGTTGCTGGCACTTGTGGTCGGCGTCTTAATCAAACCATTTATGCCCATTCAATTGTAATTTAATCCATTCCGCGCCTTGACATTTAATCTAGGGTCTGTGTATCTTTCAAGTTTGTTTTTGCAGCAGTTTGATTGGTATTGATACAAGGCAGAGCCAGCGTAGCATAGTTGCTCTATGTAAGTCAGGCGATAAAGACTTTATGCTCCTGCAAAGTCACCTTACTCCACATCCTTGTGGGGCAACACAGAGAAAATGCCAATCAAGCGCAGCCCTTTGGGTTCACCTGAGTGCGCTTTGTTCATTGTTGCTCAACTTTTGCCTAGATTACTAGGCGGCAAGTCGAGCGTCGCGACCAAAACACACTCAGGAGAACAAAAGTCAAACAGCAAAGATCAACAGGCCCTTGTGCCTGCAAAATAAACATAGGCACGATTTATCGCTAATTATTTGCCTCTATTCGTTTTATTTCCTCATTAGGAGTTGCCATCACAATGAATAACTAAGCCCTTTGTAACTGACGAACTTATTATTAATTTCCAGTGCAAGGCTTATGGTTATCTTTGAGGCTTCTCAGACTAATTTATAGACTCTCATTTTCTATTTTACTGTTTATGGCTTTTACGAGTCTTTGTGCCTTTAGCCTTTTGCACTGCTGCAACTAGGAGCAGTAATTATGCCTTGGATACAGTTAAAACAAGCAAACTTGACGCTTGCAAATGGTCACTGTTTATTTTGCGATGTCGACTTAACAATAGAGCGACAGTTTATTGCGATAACAGGCCCAAATGGGGCGGGCAAATCACACTTACTCAAAGCCCTATCCGGTGAACAGCCTCTAACCTCGGGTGAGCACCAAAGTCATGGGAAATGCTTTTATCTCCCACAAGATGCGACCAGCCGCTTTACCACCGTTTCTGAACTACTCGGACTTGAAGAGAAGCGAGTAGCGCTGCATCGAGCCCATCAGGGGTTAGCCTCTGAGCACGATTTTGAATTAATCTCAGATGATTGGCAGTTAGAAACAACTTGGCAAGCAACACTTGCGCCACTAGAACTCACTTTGGAAACCCCCTTTACAAGGCTTAGTCCAGGAGAGCGAATGCGTGTTTATATTGAGATACTACAATCTCAGCCTGCAATCCTATTACTGGATGAGCCGAGTAACCACATGGACAGCAACAATAAGCACTGGCTAGCTGAGCAGCTAAAGCACCACAAACATGGTGTGGTTGCCGTCACACACGATCCTATTTTATTGGATGCAGCCGACCATATACTGCACATAAAACAGGGGGAGCTAACTCATCACTCGCTTGGGTTTGACGCCTTCAGAGAAGCGCTACTTCAAACTCAAGCTCGACAAAAACAACAACACTTGGCAAATCGCGCAGCACAAAAAGCACTTAAACAAGCCATGATTGCAGCGGATCTGCAACATCAACGGCAGGAGAATAAAGGAAAAGCACAAGTGCGCGCTGGTAGCCAAAGTAAACTGGTTGCTGACTTTAAGTCAGACAGAGGAAGTAAGCGTCATGCCGGACAAACCCATAAAATTCAGCAAGCTCAAGATAGGGTTAAGAAAAATGCAGTTTACTATCGAGAAGACAAACAGCAGTTTCATTTTAATTCAGCTCTGCGAGCGAAAGAAAAGATCCGCTTATGCGAAGCCGAATTGTGCTTTGGACCAGAAAAGACAGTGAACCTTTTTGCGGATACAACACAAAAGCTCAGGATAATAGGAGACAACGGCATCGGAAAATCGACCTTGCTTAAAACCCTTGCGGGTAAGCTAGAGTTAAAACGCGGAGAAATCCAGCGCCCAACAACATCTGTTTACTTAGATCAGCATTGTGCTTGGCTTGAGCAGGGCGCTTGCATTTTAGATATTGCCGAGCGCTTACTTGATACGCCACATCATAATATAATCACCAGCTTTGCAAGCGTTGGTCTTAAGCTTGATCAGATTTCAGGGCCTATTACGAGCCTCAGTGGTGGCGAGAGAATGAAAGCGGCCATCATACTGGCAGTGCAACTGCAAGGCTTTTTACTGCTTGACGAGCCGGATAATCACCTCGACCTTGAAGCACAAGGAGAGCTTGCTGCCATGCTCAATCAACTTCCTTGTGGATTTATACTGGTCTCTCACAATGAGTATTTTTGCACTCAGCTTACCAACATAAAAGCGCTACTACTGCGTGATCAATAATTATAGAAAGAAGAAAAGGGGGAGGAAGGAACGCCTCCCCCTTTGGGCACTTAGTGGCGTCTCTGTTATGACCACTAAATAAAATAGGCTGAGACGACTGCACGTCTCAAACCACATGGGGACGGTTAGTTAAAGCGGTAATACCTCGAGGGTCGTGACATAGCTGCCGGCACGTTTTGTGGCGGGTGCTTGTGCTTTGTCGTCTTCATATTCCACTTCAAACCAATACATGCCTGGCTCAGATAATGTTAGCGTCACTTCACCTTTGGCATTTGTTGTATATTTGCTTGGTTGACTATTATCACGGTACTTTTCATCCTGACGCACTACTATCACTTCTGCCCCGTTGGCAGGTTCACCATCCATCGTATACTGCAAGGTAATTGGTTCACCGGTGTACAAATCATTAGGGTGAGTAACCGGATTTAGTTCTAGCCCTTTGCCAGTTGGCTTAAGCGCGGTGTTATTTGGTGCGCCCAAAGTTACAAAGACTTCTAATCGTCTTGCAACGTCGGTCACACTTAAATCTTTTGCCGTTTTTGGTACTTCTTTGTTAAAGGCCTCTACCGAACCAATTTTACCGCGTCCTGGCCAGTAATGCTTTTCACCATTTTCATCAGTCCAGCGCGCCACCAGCGAGCGACTTTGATTAAACACTTTGTAAGTGCCTTGCTGATTGAGCTCAATGTCGAACACACTACGATACTTAAGTTTTGCGGCGTTCTTAAGCTCAACCTTACTTCCAGAAGGAGACAGTGCTGATAGGCGCTCTAGTGGATAAGCATAATGATCTGGGTTAAAGATCCCATTGGCGATGGCTGCATCAAACGTGATCCATTCGCTGTCACCAGACACCACGGTGGTACTTGGCTTTATCCATACTCGGTGTGCTTCACTTAACGGGCTATATGCGGCTAAGGCAACTAAGACACCAGAAACTAACGTTGAAATTTTCACGATTAAGGCTCCATTGTTAAAATTGTTGTAGCGAGTTCAGATTTACCTTCTGCAATCACAGTGACAGGCGCAGTGATAGGTAAGGTCACTGGCAGTTTCAATACTTCACGACCTCCAAGCTCACGAGCAGCCTCTACAAACAGCGTGTATTCACCCGCAGGTAAAGCTTTAAACTCATCGCGCCAAGGGGTTAAATCAATTTTTGCCGTACCTGGACGCCTTGTAGCACCAGTCACGCCATCTACAGGCATGGATAGGCTACGGCCGCTTCTACGCCACCAAAGGCGTAAGTCTTTTAACCACTTTTCACCTTCTTTATCCGCCATATTAACGTCATACCAAACGGCAATATCGGCAACTCGCTGTTGTTTGCTGTCTGCCAGCCATACTGCTACATAAGGTGGGTGATATTCCGCAACGTTTAAGCGCGGGATCGTGATTTCAACTTCATCAGCTTTAGCGTGCGCGGGTACCATCAGCACTAAAACAGGTAATACAAAGCCTGCTGCTACGAGCGGCCAAGTCGACTTTCTTCCTCGAGAATGCTTGTATAAAAGCCATAACCCTGTGAGTGAAAACACTACACAAGCTACTGAAAACACATCAATAAACATACGCCATGCAAATCCTGTATTACGCCCTTTGTGAAGATCGTTAAGGTATGATACCCAACCACGATCCGTGATCTCTTGATAAAACTCACCGCTATCAAGGGCGATGCTAAACCAGCCATCGCCACCAGCTCTTGGCAGCGCAACATACAATTCGTACTCACTCCACTGCACTTGCTGTAGTGCAGGTAACGCCGAGCCTGTGTGTGACTGATACCAAGATTGAAAGCTGTGTGGCAGCGCTGTTTGCTCTGCCGCCGCGTTAAGCTGGGTCAACAGAGCGCTTGGCAGCACAGCTTCTTTAGCATATGTGGTCGGTGCAGCTTCTATCTGGCTTGCGTGATTTAAGGTGATCCCAGTCACGGCAAACAGCAGCATTCCCACCAAACACACGGCAGAGCTCATCCAATGCCAAGTGCGCCAATCAAACAGCTTTTTAAGCCGCCGATTCGACGACTTAGCCGCTGAGCGAGCTCGTATCATTAAAAGCTCCACGCCAATGAAGCCCAATAGCGACGACCATCTTCAAAGTAGCCGTATTCTGCTTCGGTAATTTCTTCATCGAAAAGGTTGTAAACCCCAAACCCAAGCTTGATCGCTTCGTTCAGCTGATAATTTGCACCTAAATCAGTTAGGTTATACGAAGGTGCGACTAAGCTACTTTGAGAAGGCCCAGTTACAGGCTGGCTTTCTTCACCACGATAATGGAAGCGTAACCACGTGCTCAGCTCATCCGAATACTGATAATTAAGCGAAGTTTGGAACAAATGTTTAGGTAACTGATTTAATGGACTACCAGCATACACTCCGGTTTTTTGCTCCGAGTCTGTGTAGGTATAGTTTGCGCTAAGCTTTAGCTTTTCAGTCAATTGACCCGAGAAACTAACTTCACCACCTTGGGTTACGGCTTCATCAACGTTGACATAGGTTGTCGGTAACGAGCCAAACTCGTTAGGACCGTCTGTGCATTGAGTTAGTGGACATGAAACACGCGAAATTTTATCGTCAAACTCGTTATAGAATACCGTTGCCGAGGTGCTGATCCCTTTAGCAAGCTCGACATATAAACCTAGCTCATAGTTAATTGAGGTTTCGGGGCTTAAATCTGGATTTCCATAAATATTACCACCACGACTCACTTGGCCCCATGCCGCCGTACTTTGGCGCAAGTTCGGCGCTCTAAAGCCAGTTGAGATCCCACCTTTGACCGTCACCGTGTCTGATGCAGTATAAACACCGTATAAACGCGGGCTAACATGGCCGCCAAAGTTACCGTCTTTGTCGTAGCGTAAGCCCATAGTCAGGGCAAATGGCTCAACGATGCGCCATTCATCCTCAGCAAATACTGACCACTGATCGTTGTCGACTTGCTGTAAATCACTAATGCGGTTACTGGTTTTGTCGGTCAAGTCTTCATTGAGGTAAGCAACACCGATTGAGCTAGTATGAGACTCGCCAAGCGGTAACGTCCAAAGAGACTGGAAGTCTACGTTTTTAACCGTCATCTCACGAGATTTATTATCAAACTCTTCATGTTTTAAGTAACTACGAGAGCTACCAAATGACCAATAACCGTTATGTGTCAAAGAGATTGATTCACTATCGTATTCGGTTGTGGTGGACTCAGGACAGCCTCGACGGCCACACGGTTCACCTGGCGCAAGCGGTGCCACTGTTTTACCTAACGTTGCATCAAGCGTTTGAGAGGCAATACCATAATCCAATAACCATTCGTGTTCATCTGACGGTGTATAGGCCAGTTTTACCTTCAACGTATCGGCATCGCGACCTCTAAAGCCAGACACGATTTCGTCTTCGTCTCTGTGCGTAGTTTGACCGTAAATTTGTACCCCTAAGGTATCTTTGATTAACGAGCCTGCAGCAAAGAAATTAGCCTGATAGATATCACCTGATCGACTGTTTTCTTGGCTGGTTGCGTCAACTCTGACTTCTCCATGCCACTCGTCAGGCGTTTTTTTAGTGATAATGTTAATTACGCCGCCAATTGCATCAGAGCCATACAGCGAAGACATAGGCCCGCGCACAACTTCAATGCGTTCGATGGCAGCAACAGGAGGCGTCCATGCACCTTCAACACCAGGGCCGTCACTATTTGGCCGAGTCTCACGCGAACTTTGTCTTTGCCCGTCGACTAAGATAAGCGTGTACTGACTGCCCATGCCGCGAAGGCTAATATCTTCCCTGTCTCCGCCTCCAGTTACTACAACTCCGGGAACATCTGTCATGGCATCGGTAAGGTCTCGATAAAAGCGCTGCTGTAGCTCTTTTTGATTGATAACGCTAACAGACGCCGGCGCATTTTTTAGCAGTTGCTCAAATCCAGAAGCGGATACAACGATCACTTCCACCTCTTCTTTTATTTCTGATTTTGCATCACTTTGCGCAAGTGAGGAAAAAGGCAGGGCTGCTGCAACAGCTAAAGAGAGTGGCGCCAAACTACGACAGGCCATCAACATCGAGAAACCTCCATGATAGAATACAAGATAAATAACAATTATTTTCATTTGTAATGGTATGATGATTGCGTATTTTGGAGCAATGCGGTTTTTCTTAAAGGTATTTTAAGTAGGTCTTAACAATGAATCAGAAATTGACTCGCGGACTTAAAGTGTTCGCAAAAACAGTAGAAGCTGGCAGTATGAGTAAAGCTGCTGACTTATTGCATATGACCACCTCGGCCGTCAGCCAGCAGATCAGCAAATTAGAGCAAGACATAGGCCTAAGCTTATTTAATCGAAATACTCGTAACCTAACACTCACTGAAGCGGGCTCTATCTATTACAAATCCGCGATACAAATACTGCAAACCGCAGAACAGGCAGAGCATGAACTTGAGTTATTACAACATACACCGTCTGGCATATTGAAGATTTCTGCCCCCATCGGATTTGGAGGAGGGCTACTCAGTAAGCCTCTACGCTACTTAAGTGAACAATTTCCACAAATAAAGGTCGATTTAATCCTAACCGACGAGCCCATTGACATCATTACTGAGGGCGTCGACTTAGCTATCTGTATAGGCCCTTTACAAGACTCAAACCTTATTGCCCGTCATCTTGCTGACTGGCAACTGATCCCCTGTGTCAGTTGCCACCATCCACTGGCACAACTCAATATATCGCATCCAGACAGCTTAGCGCCTCACGCTTTGATTGGTCACTCGAGTAGTAAACAAAACCCTTACCATTTAAGCCACCAACAAACCCATCAACAAGTGGCGCTGCCAACAGCGCGTTTTATGGTAAATAATATGCAGGCGTGTATTCAGCTCACTCTAGATGGCATAGGCTATGGAGTATTACCTGAACCAGAAATTAGGCACCACCTTTCATCTGGTAGACTAAAGAGATTGTGTGCTGAGTGGTCATTGAGAGAATATAGCGTTTATGCCGTCACGCCGCATCGCAATACTGTTGCAGCAAAAACAACCGCTGCGATTGAAAGCCTAAAACAGTGGTTTACCCAAGTTTCCAACGACAACCAAGTGTTTGTTGGCGACTTTAGCTTTATCTAAGCCTGGTTTTGCTACTCTTTAAAGCTCAATAAAAAATAGCAAGCCAAATGGTTGGCTCTGAAGTGTCTGTATAACTTACTTTATGTTTTTGATGTGCGGGAATATTAAGACTATCACCCGCTTGTAAGGTGATAGTCTTGCCATCCTCAAAGGTTAGCTCGCCACAGCCCTCTAATACCAGCACCCATTCATTTTCATCTTGGTCGTAATACCCAGAGCTTGGAGAGGTATGACCGTTCGATACTATCCGTTCAATACGAATATTTGGATGAGACAGCACCGTTTCAAAAATTTCTTCGGTTAAATCAGCTGGAATATCTTTTAGAAAGTTCATAGGCTTGAAACTAGCAATTAGTCAACGATAGAGAAATAATTTGCCGCAACAGCACATCCGTTTATCTGGTAACGGCAAATTGGGAGAATGGTACAACTTGATCTGTAGAAATGTTCAATACATCGTTCTCAATCTTTCAAAACAATCCATCAGGCGATTGGTGAAAAATCCCCTAACTTAAGCGACTCCACTCGGACTTCTTACCTAGTTGTACAGTCACTATTAAAGTTACACAATTCAACAATGTTTGTAAAACAAAATTTAACATTAAATAAACAAGATGGCGGTTTACTAAACCCCTTTGAGCTCTACACGCCAAGGAGGGTACAGTCGATTTTCACCAGCCCAGTACAATTTGATCTTATTTCCTGCGGGGTCAAACAGTATCGCTTCTCGCCACAGATAGCGCTGCGCTGTCGGCAGTTGCTCAAATATGATACCCCGAGCCTCGAGCTCAGAAACCCACTCATCTAACTGTTCATGTTCAAAGTAAATAACTGCACCATTGTTGATGGGAGGCGTTTCTAGTGACAGGGAAAAGGTTGCATTACCTTCAAGACATTCAAATCGAGCATAATGCAGCGTATCAACAATTTGAGTAAAGCCTAGCGTTCGATAGAATTGACAAGCTGCTGTCATATCATCGACAGGCAGCGTAACTTGATTAAGGTTCATGATGGTTTTTCTTACTACAGTGAGCTTTTTAAAACATTCTGCCTTAAACGCAAAAAAATACCAGCCTAGGTTAGGCTGGTATTACAATCATCGCACCTTAATACAGGTTACAAATCAAATGTTCGCGACACAGAAAGTACAATCCGTTCATCAGCCGTATCCCAATCTAAGCTCGTGTTTTCAGCCGCCACTTCAATATCAAACCCTTTAAATGCAGTTTGGTAAGCAAGGCGATAGTGATTGTAAGATTTATCGTTACCATCCCACGTATATTTATCGCCATCCAATGAATTGGAGATATCAAAGCTTGCTCTTAGTGCATGACCTTCTGCAATTTCAAAAGTATGTGCTACCATCGCAATAGTATGGCCCGCTTCGGTACCGAAATAATCCCAGCTGTACCAAAAATTAAACTCAGTTTGGCCAAGGTCACTCGCGTAACCAAACTTAGTATAGATCTCTGGATAGTTACCATCGCTTGAGCTGTCACTACCATGGTAAGAATAGTAAGCAATACCATAGTCTAGACTCCAGCTCTGGTTCAGCTCAATGAAGCGACCAACGTAAAAGTCCCACTCTAGATCTGTGTCACCACCAAAATCGACATTAGATGCCCAGCTTCCCGCATATACACCATTTGAAAAGGCTTTATCTATACTGCCTTGAAGCGCTGGGTCATTTTGCGTTTGACTCACACCGTTAAAGGTATAATCAGATGCACCTGTAAGCGTTGCAGACCAGTCTGCCGCTGCATAGTTAGATGCAAGTGCAAGAGGGAGTGCACAAAGTGTTTTCTTTAAGGTTGTCATGTAGTTGTATCCCTAGTTTACTGATTCAATTTTTCTAAAGTCGATAAGATTGTCTTTTGGCGAGCTATCAATCTTACTCACGGTTTTGTATTTACTATAAGCAATGTAACCAAAACATGAGAAGAACAAGCCTATGACTAACGCACCAACCCATTGGATCTGTAAAAAGTTTAGTTTAAATAACAGCGTAAGCAGTGATAACGCCACGATATTAAATAAAATATAGTTTCTTTTTCCTAAACGGCTAACTGTAAGGTTTAGGTTGTCTGTATATAGGCGGATCAAAGAGTCGAGTGAGTTAATCACAAACACCACGCCAACAAAGACCATTGCAAAGTTTCTAATACCCGCGGTAGGGATCCCAGCCTCATGGTAGTGATAAAGCACACTAAACCATGCTGCGATTGGAATAGACGGGAAAATCAACATCGCCGCTAGCACTTGATAGGTTTTCAAGCCACCGACAAAACGCGATGTGAATTGCCCTATCATGATGCTCCACGCAAACCACCAAAACAGATAAAACTCGTGATAGTCATTCAGTGGCAACACAAACTGATCTAAATTGGTAAAGTAACCGCCGATCAGTGCCAAATTGTTGGTATAGCTCGACATTGCACTGTCACCAAAGACAAACGCTGACGCCCACATAAAGGCGATTAAACCGATAAAGACCCATGTTGTCGTGATACTTAAAAAACGTACGTACTTCAGGCTAGTGCTTGAGTAAACCGCAAAGGCGATCGCCGCAAACACAATCAGATAGAAACTAGGAATAATCGACTCACCGTCGCCTAAACTGGGTAAATACCAAGGTAAATTAGACAACAATAAGAATGCGGTAAACGCACAAGTACCGATAATAACTAGGTTATTAATGAATTTAACCCAAGGAATTTCAAAGAATTTCACCTTGGGTTCTATTACGCAGAAATAAAAGCACGTAAGAAAGTAGAACCCCCAGATTAAAAATCCCCAAAAACCAAACTCTATGGCCAGCGGATTAGTAAACGCATACTCTGGGCTTGCTTTTATGTCTGCGTAACCCGCAAACTCCGTAAGCGGAAACATGATGAGGCCAACATCTAGGCCAGAAGTAAATAAGATTGCAATAAAAGTGAACGTTTTAACCGGTGTAACACCAACGCACTGTAAATTCCCCCACTTCAATAAGATAAAGGCAATTGCCAATAGGGTGAAAATGATGCCTGCACTAAGCCATACTGTCATTGTCACCCTCCCAAAATTGATAGAAGTAACTCATTTTTTCTCCGTTGTTTTTATTTACATTATTCCCGCATTAACGCAGTGCAAACGATTTGCACTGCGTGCCACTGCAGGTCTCATATGGGACACGAACTTTCCCATACGAGTGGCGAAACTAGATCTCCGAACTACGTTGAACCTGTTGCCAGTTTTGTGTCATAGCAACGTTTGCTCCCTCAGCGGCAAGTGGTGAATTGCCTAAAATCATATCCGCTGCTTTTTCCGCGACCATAATAGTCGGCGCGTTGAGGTTGCCATTTGGAATGGTTGGGAAGATAGATGAATCCACAACGCGTAGCCCCTTTACACCGCGCACACGGGTTTGCGAGTCTACAACCGCCATTTCATCCTCACCCATTTTGCATGAACAAGAAGGGTGGTAAGCACTCTCTACCGCTTGACGCACAAAGGCATCAATTTCTTCATCGGTTTGGATATGCTCACCAGGTTGGATCTCGCTCTGCCTAAAGTCATCAAACGCACTTTGCTCGATGATTTCACGAGTCAACCTGACACATGCTCTAAACCCTTCGATGTCTTCTTGTTCTGCCAGATAATTAAACTGTATTTTAGGCGCAACCGTTGGATCTGCTGATTTAATCGTTACTTCACCACGGCTCTTTGGTTTATTGTGGCCGACATGAACTTGGAATCCATGACCATCAAAGGCACTCTTACCATCGTAGCGAATCGCCGCAGGTAAAAAGTGGTACTGAAGATCTGGCCACTCAACGCCCGCTTTCGAACGAATAAAAGCACAAGACTCAAAGTGGTTAGTCGCGCCAAGACCTGACTTATCAAGTAACCATCTTGCACCGATCAAGCCTTTAGAAATTAACCCCAACTTGCCATTCAAGGTGATAGGCTGCTTACACTTGTATTGGAAATAAAACTCCAAGTGATCTTGAAGGTTTTTGCCCACTCCGGGTAAATGGTGTTTTACTTCAACGCCTGCGGCAGTCAACGCTTCTTTATCGCCAATGCCAGATAATTGTAATAAGTGCGGTGAACCGATTGAACCTGCACTTAGGATCACTTCCTTCGCTGCATTCGCTGTTTTCAGGTTTCCTTTCACACTGTATTCAACGCCTGTAGCGGTTTTGCCATCTAACAGTACTTTTTGTACCAAGGCACCCGTGACTATGGTGAGGTTACTGCGATGTTTAATTGGATCTAAATAGGCGCGACTTGATGAACAACGCTTACCACCTTTTACGGTCATATGCATTGGCCCAAAACCTTCTTGCTGCTCACCGTTATAGTCTTTAGTAAACGCATAACCCGCTTGCTCACCGGCGCTAATAAAGGCGCGATAGAGCGGGTTTGCCATTTCATTACCATTATTGGTGCCAAGCGGACCTTGCTCACCACGGTATTCATCGCCACCTAAATACCAAGATTCAGCGCGCTTGAAGTAAGGCAAACAAGACTGATAATCCCAACCTTGTGCACCACTGTCTTGCCACTCGTCAAAGTCTTTAGCATGACCTCGAACGTACACCATGCCATTGATTGACGATGAACCACCAAGCACCTTGCCGCGAGGGCAATGCATAACGCGATTATCTAAGTGCGGCTCGGGCTCAGTATGGAACTGCCAAGCGTATTTATCGGTATTCATTGGAATAGATAGCGCGGTTGGCATCTGAATAAAAATACTCTTATCACTACCGCCAGTTTCGAGTAATAGTACTTTGTGCGCTGGATTTTCCGATAGGCGGTTTGCAAGCACACAGCCTGCAGAACCAGCACCTACGACAATATAATCAAAATCAGTCATCATACTCCTCGATTAAAATGGACTTTCAATATCGCTCATACCAACATACACAGACTTAGTCTGGGTATATTGATCTAGCGTCTCGATGCCATTTTCGCGGCCAATGCCCGACTGCTTATAGCCTCCAACGGGCATTTCAGCAGGTGAGTTACCATAACTATTGATCCAACAAATACCAGCTTCTAACTGGTGGATGACACGGTGGGCACGTTGAATATCTCTACTAAATACACCTGCGGCCAAACCTAAATGGGTGTTGTTTGCACGTTGAATGACTTCTTCCTCATCATCAAATACCAATACCGACATCACTGGACCAAAGATCTCTTCTTTCACTATGGTCATGTCATCATGACAGTCGATAAATACGGTCGGTGCGACAAAATAGCCGTTAGGCGCTGTTTCAGGGCTAAGCGCATCACCACCAGTAAGTATGGTTGCGCCTTCAGCTTTGCCTTTTGCAATGTAATCCATCACCAAGGTGTGATGCTGTTTTGAGATTAGGGCGCCAAGATTAACGTTTGGATCGAGCGGATCGCCGGCAATGATATTTTGTTCGGTACGCTGCTTTAATTCAGCCAAAAAGGCGTCGTAAACCTTACGCTGTACAAATACGCGTGTGCAGTTGGTACACACTTCACCTTGGGTATAGAAGTTGCCCAACATCGCAGCGCTTATCGCTTGAGAGATATCAGCGTCTTCAAAGACGATAAGCGGTGATTTTCCGCCTAGCTCCATCGTCACTTCTTTTAAATTGCTTGCCGCACTTTGCATTACTTTTTTGCCAGTCCCCACTTCACCGGTGAACGATACTTTTTCAATATCAGGGCTGGTAGTAAGCCATTGGCCCACCTCAGCGGCACCTTGTACCACATTGAATACGCCCGCAGGGACACCGGCCTCAATAAAGATTTCAGCCAGCTTAATCGCGCCTAGTGGTGTTTCTTCCGATGGCTTGAAAATGAGGGCGTTACCAGCGGCAAGTGCAGGGCCTGATTTCCAACACGCAATTTGCAGTGGATAATTCCACGCGCCAATGCCTGCACAAATACCCAAGGGCTCTTTACGAGTATAGAAAAAGTCCCCTCCCACAGGCTGCTGAGTGCCAACTTGAGCGGGAGCCAACCCTGCAAAGTATTCAATCACATCAGCACCAGTTTGAATGTCTACACATTCCGCCTCTTGCCAAGGTTTACCTGTATCTAACACTTCAATCTTGGCAAGCTCATCGTTGCGCTCGCGCAACAGAGACACCGCTTTATGTAACACACGACTTCGCTCAATTGGCGCCATCGCTGACCATAATGCAAAGCCCGCTTTGGCACTTTCAATCGCAGCTTGCTGAACATGACTATCGGCAACTTCTACCTCGTAGATCACTTCATCCGTTGCTGGATTTTTTACTGCAAACTTTTCGCCTGAGTGGTTTGCCAAGAACTGGCCATGAATAAAATTTTGATATACAGGGACTGTCACATTATCCTCCAAACTGCTTAATAAGTGATTGAATGTAGTGTTTTGCGAGCGTTTCACTGTGATGAAACGCATGATGGTCAGCTTTGCTTAGCACTGCTCTTAACCAGAGTCCGTCAATCATACCCGCGGCAAGCTCAGCCGCTTCTTTTGCCTCAGTTCGCGGCATAAAAGCAGCAAACGAAGTCGCTAGGTTACTCTGCAGACGGCGACTGTTAACGCGCTGTAGTCGGTGAAGTTCATCATCGTGCATGGACTGCGCCCAAAAACTCAACCAGGTACGCGTCGTATTTGACTGCTGCTGTACCATGGCAAAGTTAGCTTCTACGATATACATGAGTCGCTGCTCGGCACTACAACCACCGCAGGTTTTGTCCAACAAACTGTATTTCAAGTTGTTTAATAGATAGCGCACGGTTGCTTCAATCAAGCCTTGTTTACCACCAAAATAGTGGCTGATGATCCCCGATGAGAGACCCGCTCTTTTACTGATACTATTAATAGTGGTTGCTTGTAATCCTAACTCGGCAACTGACTCTAAAGTGGCGTCAATTAGCTGCTGACGACGAACAGGTTCCATTCCGACTTTTGGCATAGCTTTTTATTAATTGACCGTTCAATTAAAATAAAGCTTAGGGTGATAAAGATGAGACTTCAAGGTTGACTTTTTGTAAAAAGCCAAATTTTTGACGTTTGTACCTAGGTTAATCCCATGATAGCTAAGGGGTTTTAAAGGATTACAAAAAATCTTAAAAAATTTTAAAAAATCTGAGATTTTGCAGGTATTTGCGATAATTTACCGTTTTGATGTGACAATTTGATTAAGTTTGGTTTGGCTAGAAAAAAATCAAAAATCGAACCAAATGAGGGAATTGAGTAAGACTAAACATCCTTGCTAGTTAAGATTTGAAAGCGGTAACGGTTGGTAACTAGGAAACCTATTTGAGACAGTGGAAACCCCAAAAGAGGCATTTGACTGATAACTCGCCACTAACAATTCAATCTTGGGTTTAAGCGCTACGATCGCCTCATCAATTTTACTTTTCAGCCTCGTACTAAAAACATTTTTACGCAGCAAAAAATGTACTTGATTATCATGTACCACGTAAGGCCAAGCCTGTGCAGCGAAAAGTCCTCGCTCTTTGATAAAATAGTTCCCCGTGATCATATCATCTACAATAAAATCAACGCGCGCTTTCATCAACATTTCAACCCGCCGCTGCGCACTGGCAATACTCACAAACTGATCTTTATAGCGGGGCTCTTGTGTAAGCTTACCAAGCTCCTCTCCATAGTAAGATCCGATGCTTAACCCTATAGTTTTCGATTGCTGTAGTAATGAAGCGAGATCGGCAAGCACAGTGGGAGGTGATAACGAAAATAATCGCATACGTTCAAAACGATAGGGCAGAGAGAAATCTCCGTATGCTTCTCTGTCTTTAGTGTAGCTAACCATTACCGCGACATCTATCATCCCTTTTGACATTTCTTCAAAAGTGCGAGCGCTGGAAGGGAGGCGAATATAGGTAGTACACACGGCAACATGCTGGAACACCATTTCGGCAATGTCTACGTCTAGACCCCAAGGTCCAAGCTCATCAAATACAGTTAATGGCGGCCAATCGGCAACAACGCCGATATTCACCGTTTTACTGCATTCGCTTGCACTGACAGGGGTAAATACCAAGCCCCACACCAATATAATCGTGCCAATCAAGTTATTCACTGATATGTACTGCTTAACCATGACACCTCGTGAGCAAGTCTATGACAATCGGCCTTATAACATGACGACTCTGTTCATTGCATAGGCACTATCTATATTAGTAACAATATATTTACCTAAAGCCTAGAACACAATGCCTAATTATTAAACTATTTAAATCAAAAAACGCACAGGGGCTCACTGGAACAAAAAAGCGTGACGTAAACCCCCTTTACATCACGCTTGTTTTGCACTTTATGGCTGATATTCGAATACTTCTTCGATAGGGACATTAAATACATGAGCGATTTTAAAGGCGACTTCAAGCGAAGGGGAGTACTTGGCAGCCTCGACCGCCATAATCGTTTGTCTCGTAACACCCACTCGCTCAGCAAGCTCTTTTTGTGTCATTTCACCGCTCATAAAACGTAGCATTCTAATTTTGTTTTTTATTGGTAAATCAGCCATACACAGCTCCCAAACGAGCTTTGACTAGCTGGGTTCCATAACTGACCAATTCAGCCAGCAAAAATGCAATCACTAAAATATGAAGTGGTGCAAATGGTAGCTCAAAAGGAAGCGCTTGCGACCAATTTTGCGCTTCAGCAGAATATTGGAAAATAGAGATACACACACCAACCTGAAGCACCCAATAGGCAGGTTTGCACCCAGATAGCGCAATCAACTTTTCACGCTCATCTAACGGCTTATCCATATCTTTATCGCTAACAAAGCTCAGTAGCAGCTGACCTGCTATAGATGTCACGATAGAAATAACAATCACCTTGAGCAACAATCCTGATACCCAACTCGGATCTTGACGTAACTGCTCTGTAGCCGCTGTTATTTCGCCTAAATAAAAATACAGGATATAACCTGTTACCAAAAACTCTATCGCAATCGTTAAGTCACGGAAACTCAACGAGTCTAAAAACGCTTTAATCTTGTTATTGCTTTCCATGTCACCCTCACTTTACTCAAGGTTAAGTATTTTTTACATTAAAAGCGTAAACTTTGCTCAACCACAAGTCAAATATTTTTTACTTTAAGTCAAGTTTAAATAACTAACCTGAACTCGGGGTAAGAAGTAAGTTAATCCACTAAAATCACTAAGTTCAAAAGCGTAATATCGATCTAGCCAGAAGTTATTTCTTAGTACAAGGCAAATTTGTGCGTCAATAGCTGGCCTATTGCAAGCAAATTTAACGCAGTAGTAAGGGATAACAGNCGCTAGAAAACAAGTTGTTATCCCAGATTCAGGTTAACTAGAAACGTTTTCGAAACTCGCTTGGTGTTAAGCCCATACACTTATTAAACACCTTACGGCAGGCTGTCGTATCCTCGTATCCTACCTGATGCGCAATCCAATCAAATGGTTTGCTCGTGCTTTCTAATAAATCACACATTTTCTGCACTCGAAACCGTTGCAGATATTGATTTGGATTGAGTCCGAGCACCTTAGCAAAACGTCGCTGTAAGGTTCGTTGCGTAAGTAGAGCGATATCAGCTAGTTCTATAATTGAAATATTGTGACCATAATGGGTATTAATGTATTGCTGAGCGCGCAGCACAGCATCATCGCCATGTTGAAAGTTTGGCTGAAATTGATGATAGTAGCTCTGCTCCCGCTGAGCCGTATCTACGACAAGCGTTTTGCCTAACTTGCGCATGACCAAGTGACCGCTATATTTTTTGACTAGCTCTAATCCAAGATCAAGCCATGACATCATACCGCCAGCCGACATAATATCATTGTGATCGATTAAAATTTTTCGTGTATCAATAGGCTGGTTAGGAAAGTGCCGTTTAAATGCCTCAGTTAACCCCCAATGCGTGGTAAGTAAGCGCTGATGACTTAGCCCCGAGGCCGCAAGTATAAAAGCCCCTGCACAGGCAGAGGCGATAACTGCACCTTGTTGGTGCTGCTCGGTTAACCAAGCAAGTAATTGAGGTTCAGGTTTGAGGTAATAATCAGAACTAACACTCGGCGGCAATAACACAATATTGTAATCCCCCTTTACAGAACTACTAAAGGTGACAACATGTGTTGTAAAGCGGGTATCCTGAGACTCTTCGATACAAATTCTATCAGCTAGAAAAAACAGCTCTTCTAGACCATACACAGCCGACTTCATCGCGTGAGGATAGTGACAAATCGCCACTTTGATTGGTTTCATCTACATTGTCGAATTTGAACTCAAAAATGTCATTTTAGACACTCCAGTCAAAGTTACAACTCCAGCACAATACCTCTGCAAATTAACTAACGAGGTAAAAAAATGAACAACAGCGCACTATTGGTGATCGACATTCAAAATGACTACTTTCCTGGAGGGCTTTTCCCGTTATGGAATACCGAAAATACACTAGCAAACATCAATACTGCTATCAAAAAAGCAGCAGAGCAAAACATGGAAGTCATTTATGTCCAGCACATAGCTAATCCAGAGCAAGGAAAAGCACCATTTTTCAATGCCAACACTAGCGGTGTCGAGCTTCATAATGGCCTACGCCAAGCGCAAGAAAACGGTCACCATATCGTAAAATCCTACGCCGACAGCTTTGAGCAAACCACCTTAAACGATTTGCTCCAATCTAAAGGTATCGACACTTTATATATCTGCGGCATGATGACACAAAACTGTGTAACCCATACCGCGCTATCGAAATCGGCGGAGCTGTACAATGTCTACATTCTCAGTGATTGCTGCACTACCCTAGATGAAATGATCCACAAAATTGCACTCAACGGTGTTTCAACACGAATTCCGTTAGTCACCGCATCGCAAATGTAGCCTATGCTCGTCGTGATAAATCACGACCTACAAATCCAACGTAGGTTGAGGTTTTCCTCGACACAAGCATAAAAACCAAAAAGGCTGGATTGACCAGCCTTGATTTGAGTGACATCGAAATGAAAAGGTGCTAACTAGCCTGCGATTTGTAGGCTTGTCGATAGGCGTGAAGTAGCGGCTCGGTGTAACCATTAGGTTGTACTCGGCCTTCAAATACCAAAGATAACGCCGCTTTATAGGCGAGGTTTTCACTAAGCGGTTTATGGTCATTGAGCATTGGTTGGTAGAGGCTGTCACCTTCGTTTTGACCATCTACCACAGCAGCNAAAGGTTTTTTCTACTTGTTCTTCGCTACAAATGCCATGATATAACCAATTAGCGATATGCTGGCTTGAGATCCTAAGGGTTGCTCTGTCTTCCATTAATCCAACGTGATTGATATCAGGCACTTTTGAGCAACCTACACCTTGATCTATCCAACGCACCACGTAGCCCAAAATGCCCTGCGCATTATTGTCTAATTCGGCTTGAATATCCTCCGCAGACAAATCGTTTTCTAACATCAACGGGGGCGTAAGTAAGTTATCGAGCGATGCTTGCTGACGTGTTTTTATCTCAAGTTGGCGTGCAAACACATCCACATAGTGATAGTGCATCGCATGGAGCGTAGCTGCGGTAGGAGAGGGCACCCATGCAGTATTAGCACCAGACTCCGGATGGCCTTGCTTTTGATCCATCATTAACGCCATTTTATCTGGCATTGGCCACATTCCTTTGCCTATTTGTGCCTTTTTCCTAAAACCGGTTTTAAGGCCAATATCCACATTTTGGTCTTCATAGGCCGCTATCCAAGACTGTCCTTTAATAGCCACTTTGGGCAATACAGGGCCCGCCAGCATCGAGGTATGAATTTCATCGCCTGTTCTATCCAAAAAGCCAGTATTGATAAATACTACACGCTGCTTAGCAGCAGCAATACACGCTTTTAAGTTTACCGAAGTACGGCGCTCTTCATCCATAATCCCCATTTTAATGGTATTTTTGGGTAGCGAGAGCAGCGCTTCAACTCGGCTAAATAGGGTATCAGTGAAAGCGACTTCTTCAGGCCCGTGCATCTTTGGCTTCACAATATTGATACTTGCTGCCGTCGAGTTTTTAAACGGACTATTGCCTTGTAAATCATGCAGCGCAGCCGTGCTTGTCATGATGGCATCTAAGATCCCTTCAAACTGCTCGTTACCTTCTGCATCCAGTACCGCTGGCGTTGTCATTAGATGGCCAACATTGCGCACAAACATCATAGAACGACCTTTTAGTGTCATACGCTGGCCTTGTGTATCTACATAGCTTCGGTCGGCATTTAGCGTCCGAGTCCGTAATTGTCCTGACTTTTCGAAGGTCTCGCTCAAGCTCCCTTTCATCAAGCCTAACCAATTTTGGTATACCAATACTTTGTCTTGTGCATCTACCGCCGCAACTGAATCTTCACAATCCATGATTGTCGTAAGTGCAGCCTCAAGAGCAACATCTTTGATCCCAGCTTTATCCGCCTGTCCGATCGGATGGTGCGGATCGATTTGGATCTCAATATGCAGATCATGATGACGCAGCAATATCGCACTTGGATTTTGTGCCTCCCCCTGATAACCCACTAGCTGATCAGGCTTTTGCAGTGCAACTTGGGTGCTGTCGTTGAGTGTAATCACCAAATTGCCGTCTAGAATCGCGTAGTTCGTACTTTCTATGTGAGAGCCTTCTGCCAGCGGCAGCGCTTTATCGAGAAATTGCCTAGCATAAGCCATGACTTTAAATCCGCGATTCGGATTATAGGCTTGAGTACGCTCAGCACCATCCTCTTCGCCAAGAACATCCGTTCCATAGAGCGCGTCATACAAGGAGCCCCAACGCGCATTCGCCGCATTGAGCGCAAATCTTGCGTTACTGACAGGCACCACTAACTGAGGCCCAGCAGCACTGACGATTTCAGGCTCCACATGCTCGGTTTCGATAGCAAAGTCTTCAGGCTCAGGCTGCAAATAACCGATAGATTCAAGAAATGTCCGATATTCTGCTGATTGCCAATCAGGGTGAGAGAGGTGGTAATCGTCAATTTGCTGTTGCAGGGTATCGCGTTTGTTGAGTAACGCTTGGTTTCGCTTCCCAAGTTCCGAAAAAATATCCGCTACGCCTTGCCAAAATTGATTGACCGCGATCCCCGTACCGGGAAGTAGAGATTGCTCAACAAAGTGCGCCAGTGGAGTCGCAATTTGGAAGCCTGAATGAGTGACATACTTGCTCATGGAGAGTCCTTGATTAACATTTTTTGAACGGGATAGGTCAAACATAAAACAATTTTTGGAAAAACGAACCCCTTTTCCCATTCACAAAAAATATACTCGTAATAATAACTATAAATTTAAAAAATCTAATTTATCGGCCTAGTGTTTAATTAAGCCCGCAGCCAACCACTCTCACACCGGTTGGTTTCGTGTAACAAACAACCAGAATTTAATTTGATTTATAGTACCCGTTCAAAGGAAGCTAATTATGTCTCAGTATCAAACTCAGTTAGATCATTTCTCTAGTCTATGCCAAAGCCAAGGAAAAACTTGGCAGTCTATCAGTCCTGAGTATGCCAGCCGTATGCACCTACAAAACCGCTTTAAAACCGGTTTGGACATTGCAAAATACACGGCAAAAGTGATGCGTGAAGACATGGCAGCGTACGACGCAGATAGCAGCCAATACACGCAATCGCTTGGTTGTTGGCACGGTTTTACCGCGCAACAAATGATGATGGCCGTAAAGCGTCACAATAAAACTACAAAACGCTCTTACGTATACCTAAGTGGCTGGATGGTTGCAGCGCTGCGCTCAGAGTTTGGCCCACTACCTGACCAAAGTATGCATGAAAAAACAGCGGTTCCTGCTTTGATTGAAGAGATCTACACCTTCCTCAAGCAAGCCGACGCACGAGAGCTAGATCATCTCTACAAAGATCTTGATGCAGCAAGAGCAAAAGGCCAAGACACAACTGAAATCCTTAACAAAATCGATAACTTCGAAACTCATGTAGTGCCTATCATTGCTGATATTGATGCCGGTTTTGGTAACGAAGAAGCAACCTACCTATTAGCTAAACAAATGATTGAAGCGGGTGCTTGTGCAATTCAAATCGAAAACCAAGTATCGGACGCAAAACAGTGTGGCCACCAAGCAGGTAAAGTAACGGTTCCTCATGAAGACTTTTTAGCCAAGATTAACGCTGTACGATATGCTTTCCTTGAGCTTGGTGTTGAAGATGGCGTTATCGTCGCCCGCACTGACTCATTGGGTGCAAGTTTGACGCAAAAAGTGCCAGTATCAAAAGCGCCAGGCGACCTTGCGAGCCAATACACTAGCTATTTAGACACCACGCCAGTTACCTCGGCCGCTGACTTACAAGAAGGTGAGATGGCAATTAAATTGAGTGGCGAACTGCAAAAGCCAGTTCGCTTAGACAACGGTTTATACCAGTTCAGAGCAGGCACAGAAAAAGATCGTGTGGTACTAGACTGTGTAACCAGTCTTCAATCAGGCGCAGATCTATTGTGGATTGAAACCGAAAAGCCAAATATCGAGCAAATTGCCGAGCTAGTTAACCGAGTTCGCGAGCAAGTGCCTAACGCTAAGCTTGTGTACAACAACTCACCATCGTTCAACTGGACATTAAAATTCCGTGAACAGGTATACCAACAATGGCAGGAGCAAGGTAAAGACTTATCGGCATACCCAAATCCAAGCGCGGATGCAAAAGTGTTGATGGCACCAGAGTTAGATGCAACCGCATTGGCAACAGAAGCCGATCTACTGGTGCAAAACTTTCAGCGTGACTCAGCAAGAGAAGCGGGAATTTTCCACCACCTAATTACACTGCCAACTTATCATACAGCAGCGCTCAGCACTGATATTCTGGCTGAAGGCTATTTTGGTGACGCGGGTATGCTTGCCTATGTGCGTGATGTGCAACGACAAGAAATCCGTCGCGAACAAGCATCAGTTAAACACCAAGACTTGGCGGGCTCTAATATCGGTGACACGCACAAAGAGTATTTCTCTGGTGAAAATGCCCTCAAGGCAGGCGGTGAAGCCAACACCATGAACCAGTTCTAAACACTCGACTTAGATAGCGACTTATATAGTTCCTAAATCAGCAAGGGCCGCGAGGCCCTTTTATCTATTGTGGATCAGATTTTTACTAGCCACTGATTACCTAGATCACGTATTTACCAACGTCAATTATTCAGATCATATTTTTACTAATATATGCCTATTTGAGATCAGACTTTTATTAACTCAACACCAAACGATCCCGATCTTTACAGTAAAGATCTAAGATCCAGACAAAATAGAGCACATTTGTGACTTCGTTCACTTTCACAAACCAAAATTTTACTAACTAAACCAGCGACAGGTCACATTTTTACTAACTTACTTAGTAAAATTTTGTTCTGAGTTTATCTTAACTAAAAATCAAAATATGCCGAGCCTTAGATTTATAAGCACTACAATCAGCTGTAAACCCCCTTTACACTTTCCATAATTACCCCACTTTTACATGTAAAACTATAAAACTGATTACAGTACGTTGAAGTTGATACATGACCCCCATTAAGAACTTAATAAAAGCAGTAGCACTGCTTACAGCGATGCATTGCCAGGCCGGGAATACAGTTATCAAGGAAATAGAAGAGCTGGAAAAGGCAGGAAAATACACCGAAGCCTTAGTTAAAATTGAAACGGCCAGCGTCAGTGAAGAAGAAGAAACGCGATATCAAGCGATTTATTTGCAGGCTATGATTTATCGAAAGCAAGACTTATATGAGAAATCAATATCTACCCTTAGCTATATCGAAAAGCAGTTTTTCCTTACCGAAGCGCGCAAGTATGATTTATACAGAGAGATAGGCATTAACTATCGTCACTTAAGCCAGCTTGAGCAAGCCGAGTCTTTTTACTTAAAAGCACTCTCTTCAGCCGAAGCAATGGATAAATCAAATTTAGTTGCGCAAACTTATAATAATCTAGGCGTTGTTGCCGACCATAGAAATTTGCTTGCGCAATCTATGCAATATCACTTAAAAGCCTATGAACTGCTAAAAGGAACTGATCAGTACGAAAAACAAGGGGCTAACTTTTATAATCTCGGTGATATTTCTGTGCGTATGGGGGATAAGGAAAATGCAGAGTATTTCTTTCAACAAGCTCTCGTTGCAGATAAAGCTTCAAAAGAATTACGCAACGTCGCTGGCACAGCCCTTCGCTTGGGAGAGCTGAAGTTTAAGAACGGTAAAACGGACGAAGCATTAGCGCAAACAAAAGAGGCCATTGAATTTCTAAAAGAACTCAATGCTAGGGTTTCACTCGCTAGGGCATATCGTAACTCAGCGCTGATCCATATAGCTAAGGCAGACTTAGACAATGCGTTATCAGATGCACTTGCAAGCATTGAATATGCCACTCAAACCAGTTCAACGCTGCAACAATTTTACGCCTACCTGACGGAGTTAGAAGTTAGGCTAAAACGCAAAGAATTAGCCAAAGCAAAAACACTACTCACCAAGCTGGACGCCCTAACCGAAATTGAAACGGCAGAGGTGCTGCTCGAAAAATATCATCGCCTTAAAGCGATAACGCTAGCTGCACATAATAATTACACCCAAGCTTTTCAATTTATGAAGTCGACTTCAAAGCTACAGACTCAACTTCATGAAACATTACTAGAAAAACAAGTAAGTACCTATAAAGCCAGTATTGACGCGCTTATTCAATCTCAACAACTGGAGCAAGCACGCTCTGCACAAGCCATAACCGAGGTTAACTTACAAAACGCCAAGCTATCCACACAAATGTGGGTGATCACTGCAATCTCGACCTTTTTAGCTGGATTATTTCTAGTCGGATTTTTTGTCGTCAAACATAGAAATGCAGCGCTAAAAGCAAAAATGTATCAATTGAATATTGAGCAGAAGGATAAAATGCTGGCCGATATTTCCCACGAGTTACGCACGCCACTCAGTGTCTTAAAACTCCATATAGAAGCGATGGAACACAATCTCATAGATGACAGCACTCTTGCGTATGCCAAGATCAACAACAAAATAAATCAGCTAAATGAATTGATCTCGAACGTATATCAATTGTCTCAAGCAGATCATAACGCACTTGTGATCCTTCCTCAGCAGCACAGCGCGAAAACGATTATCCAAAGCTATATTTATGACATTGAAAGGCTAGTAACGAGTAATCAGCTGCAATTTATCGCCGACATTCACGTCGATGATATGAGCATTTACATTGATAAACCAAAGCTGGATAGGGTCATCGATAATCTTGCTAAGAATGCATGTTTATATACAGATAAACCCGGCAAGGTAAGGTTTAAAGCAGTGGTCAATAAACAAGGACTATTTCTACAAGTGGATGATAGCTCACCAGGCGTATCAGAGGCCGAGCAGAACAAGCTGTTTGAACGCTTGTACCGTGCCGAGGCATCGAGAAGTCGTGCAACAGGAGGCTCAGGTCTTGGCTTATCTATTTGTAAGAGCTTAATTGAAGCGATGAATGGAAAAATCACAGTGAAGTCAGGGAAGTATGGCGGTTTGTGTATTCAGATAAACTTACCTCACGCGGTAGATGTACCCGCATAAAATGCGAATTGATATTAAGTAAGTAAAGTACAAAAGGCTAAGCAGATGCTTGGCCTTTTGTCTTTCTGAGCTTGCTTAGAAACGGTAGCTGATATTGCCATACACAAAGCGACCATCGGTGTTATATGCCGAGAACGCAGAGTACGGGAAGATCTGGTTAAACGTTGTATAACCAATATTACTAACAGTATCTTGTGGATATTGATCAAATAGATTGTTAGCGCCTACAGCAAACTTCCAGTTGTCACCTAGGTTATAAGCCACTTCTAAATCAGTGATCCATTTAGCATCTAATACTTCATCGCCTTCTACTGCACTAGAAGAGTCCACCGTTTCACCATAGCGTGTGGCACGTAATGTCGTCTGCCAATCGCCAAATTGCCAAATTGCAGCTAGGTTCCATTTGTCTTTTGGTGTCCCATCTTCAAATCGTGCAATTTCACGACGAGCAAAGTACTCATAGCTGTCACCAAGGGCTTCAAGCTCAGCAGGGTTTGCTTTTACATGCGTCACTTCAGTGTCATTGATGTTTACCGCGGCACTTAAACGCAGATTACCGTAGTCGGCGAGATCAAAACTATACGTTGCTACGATATCCACACCTTGAGTACGCGAGTCGATAGCATTAGTGAAGTACCTTACACTTTGCGTATTGAGCTCACCCGCTTGCTGCAAAATATTAATGACCTCAGGACCACCCAAGTTCTCAGAAAGGACGATGCGATCATCGATGTCAATTCGATAGGCATCTACAGTAAATGAGAACGCGTCTAGTGTGTAGACAAAGCCCGCTGTCATATTGACCGACTCTTCCGGCTCAAGCTCGCGCGCACCCAGCGCTTTTGCAGCTGGTGTATCAACAGGGAAGTGACCAACTTCACTCGGTACGCCATTTTCAAATACCGTAGCAATTGATTTATAGGACGTTTGAGCCAATGAAGGCGCTCTAAAACCTGTGCTTACTGCACCACGTAGTGAAAAGTTATCCGACACCACATAGC
Organism: Pseudoalteromonas sp. HM-SA03; assembly: GCF_002289345.1. Taxonomy (GTDB): domain Bacteria; phylum Pseudomonadota; class Gammaproteobacteria; order Enterobacterales; family Alteromonadaceae; genus Pseudoalteromonas. Next base: position 106,005 of record NZ_NSDG01000039.1, read on the forward strand.
GCGATGCCAGTTTACTGGTGAAAGTGCTGCCAAAATCACTGTAATCTTCAAAGCGACCCGCCAAGACGACATTCCAGTCTTGCGTTAAGTAGGTATCAAACTCTGCGAATAAAGCGATGTTATGACGAGATTCATCGACAGCACTTGCTGGTGAGAAACCAGCGAGTACCTGCGCACCACCAGCTGCAACGGGATTACCTTCTGCATCAAGCACAGTGAGGTAAGACGCTTCTTCACCTACTTCAATTTCATAGGTTTCACGGCGATATTCTGCACCAATCGTGAAAAATACGTCATCCGGTAAGCCTAAATCCAATGCCGTTTTAGCATCAGCATTCACAAGCCACTGTGAATAAACTAAAGCACCGTTATTAAACTCTGTCGGGCTTGTTACCCCCATCGAAGTATTCAAACTATTTACGACACCCAAAGCGAAGTCATTCACACCATAGTTTGTACTGATATCGTAATCCCATTCACCTTGAGTGCCTTTGACACCAACCGCAAAAGAGTAATCATCGACATCACTGACGATTTGAGGCAAGAAACCATCTGGATATACCGCAGTTAAGTTGCGACTGTCATTTGCGCGACGATAGAAACCACCGGAGTTGCCTTCACGTGTTGAGTAGCTACCAAATGAATAAAGTTCGGTTTCCGCATCTAGGTTGTAACCCGCATTATAAAATAGTGCAAAATCTTCCACTTCAGCTTTACCAAAACGGTGGTTGTAACGATCGAATGAAAACTCTCTTGAGTCAAGCTGGCCATTTTCATCACGAGCATATTGCTCTCTTGGATCAAAGCCTGAACGATTAGTCGGTTTTTTATCTCTATATTCGGCAGACAGATTAATAAAACCTTCATTACCTAAAGCAAAACCGATGTTGGCACCAATTGTCGTAGTACCGCCATCATTACGCTTGCGGTCATCTCCTAACACAAAGTCTAAATCGCCAGCAGCGTTTGCACGAGTTTGTAATAAGTCAGGCACACCTGCCATCTGTGTATCATGCTCGCCGTAGGTCACACTAATACTGCCGCCTTCTTCTGCATCTTTAAGCACGATATTAATAACGCCAGCAATGGCATCTGAGCCGTATTGAGCAGCAGCACCATCACGCAGCACTTCTATACGCTTAATCGCGGCAGCTGGAATGGTGTTTAAATCAACCGCCGTAGAACCACGACCAACGGTACCGTTTAAATTCAATAATGCACCAGCATGACGACGCTTACCATTTACCAACACTAAGGTATGATCCGGTGCTAAGCCTCTAAGTACTGCCGGACGAGCGTGATCAGTACCATCCGCCAGCGTTGAATTTGGGAAGTTAAAACTAGGCACTAGAGTTGTCAGTACTTGGCTCAGCTCCAGCTGACCTGTACTTTGCATATCTTCTAAAGAAATGACATCTACCGGCACCGTGCTCTCGGCAACACTACGTAGGCTTCTTCGTGTACCCGTGATTTCGATGACTTCAACACTTTCTTTGGCTTCCGTGTTGTTACTTTCTGCTTGCGCATGAATTGAAATAGTTGAAAGAAGCGCAGCACCGACAGCCAACGAGATTGGCTTGCGAACAGCGTTTTCCAGCTTGTTATTAATAAATTGCATAGTTTGTCCCGTGAATATGTTGAACGCAGAGTCTATAAAAGACCGATTATTACTTAATTTAGTCAATATGAGGATAAATCAAGACTGAATAAAGTACCCAAGTAAATAACACAAAATGCGGCACGATACCCATTAGACTTACGATTAAAATGTTGGTACTTACTAATTCAATACCAGCCTAAGATTAAGTAACTTTCATCAGAAAAGATGCGAATTTTAGAATTATTCTTTCACCGACAATAAAGAATTTTTAGATCTACCTTATACCGCATCAGGGCACTGGTCTGATGTTTGCCCACTCCATCTTTACTCCACATTGAAGCGCTTAAATACCAGTATGCAGAAACGGAGAGTACCAATGACACAACGGACGCTAAAACATGCTGAATGGTTGAAGATTGTTGAATCTAGAGCGAACCAGCAGCAACTTCAAATAAAGCCAAAAAATAAACTATCACCAGCTGTGATTTGGACTTTTGTACTAGCCACTATTATTTCACTGGTCAGTGTATGGGCATTTGTTACCGAAACGCATGAGGCACCCACTCAGCAGCTTAGTAAAGAATCCCAAATGCGTATCAATCGCTACTTTACCAAACAGTATATGATTGGAAGCTGGCAGTTCTCACATTTAAAAACCAGTAAAGATGACATTAATGTGTTTATCCGTATCCCGACTAAACTAGCACTAACAGGACAGGCACTTAAGAGTTATATCGAGCAGTCACTATGCCCACCGGCCAATAGTAATGTTTGGCGTGATGTCAGCCAGTTTGCGCTTTATATGCATTTGTACTCGGATACGCCACGCCACAGTGACTATGCCAAGTGCAAAGCACCTTAATCATTTAAGGTTAACGTCTTTTATCTTTCGTTCAAAGGCCCAATGGGCCTTTTTTGTTTTTTGGATTTCAAGGGTTATTTCGAGCTGTCGTGATTGCCAAGCGGACTTACCGGCTCAAGCTCAAGCTTGGCTTTTTCTTCAAGTTCTTCGGGTAGCTCTTTGACTACAGCAACACCTAGCTCTTTAAATTCAGAGGCTTGCTTAATTAAGTTGCCTTTACCCATATATAACTGGGAAAACGCTCGCTCGTAGCTCTCTTTTGCTTTATCAAGCTGTTTACCCACCCCTTCCATACTATGTAGGAAGCTATTGAGCTTGTTATAAAACTTCTCAGCTCGAAGCGCCAGCTCTCTGGTGTGCTTGCTTTGCTCTTCAAAACGCCATAACTGTTTAACGATATTAAGACTGGTTAAAAGCGTTGTTGGCGTTGCCACCAATACATTATTTTGTAAAGCGTCCTGATAAAGCGTTGGCTTATGCTTAACCGCCTCAACAAATGCAGATTCCACAGGGATAAACATAATGACCACCTCTGGGGAGTTAAGACCAGGTAAGCGCTCATAAGATTTACTCCCCAACTCTTTGATCCGTGCAGTGATGGCTTCAGTGTGCGCCACAATGGCTTGATTTACTTCACTATCGGTTGTGGCATTGATATACCGTGTATAGGCATTCAATGAGGTTTTAGCGTCAATTACCAAGTGACGAGATTGCGGTAAGTAAACCACGACGTCAGGGCGAAACTTGCCTTCGTCGGTATTAAAGTTTACTTCTCGCTGATAGTCATAACCCGGACGTAGCCCAGCGCTATCAAGCACATTTTCGAGCATGAGTTCGCCCCAGTTACCTTGTGCTTTCTTTTGTCCTTGTAACGCAGTGGTCAAACGATCTGCTTGCTCGGTCATGGCTTTATTGTTGGCTTGTAAGTGCAGCAATTCAGTTTTCAATGATGCTCGTTGCTTTAGCTCCTCACTATGAATGGCTTCCATTTTATCTCTAAAGCCCTTTAACTCACCTTGTACTGGCTGCAGCAACTGCTGGATTTTTTCTTTGCTTTGATGGCTAAAGCGCTCGCTTTTCTCATCGAATATTTGATTCGCGAGATTGTGAAACTCTTCTTTAAGCTGGACTTTCGCTTGTTCAAGCTGCGCAAGCTGCTGTTCAAAGTTTAGTTGCTTTTGCTCCAGCAAAGTTTGTAGATTGGCCATTTCAACTTCTAACTCATGAGCATGCACTTGAATTTCTTCCTTGGCATCTAGCTCTCGCTGCCACAGCTGCTGATACTCAGCGGCTTGACGTTGACGCTCAGCTAATCTTGCTTGCAATTGCTGCTGTTGGCCATGAGTTTGTAGCTGTTGCGCTCTTAATTGTTCAGCGAGCAGCTCAGCTTGACTTAGTTGTGACTTAAGTGCTTGCTCGGAGGCGAGTTGAGTATTGAGCTGATTTTTGAAAGTGCTGCGCATGACCCAAACAATGGGGAGTAGGGTAGCCGCACCGCCTGCAAATAGCGCAAAACTAAACCATGCAGGCGTATTGGAGAGCATTGACCAAAGCATATTGAGATCTCATCGGTTCTTCTACTTTGATAATACCTTAGATATAAATTTCAATCACTTAGTCATTCAGTGATCTGTTGACTATTGTAGCGATATCCGGCGCCATATACCGACTCTACAATTTTTGGAGATAAATCTAATCCTTTGATTTTCTTTCTGATATTTTTAATGTGACTGTCGATTACGCGATCCGAAATATCAAAGTTATCCGGTTGAATATAATCAAGAATTTGCTGTCTTGAAAAGACACGATTTGGTGCGTCATATAAAAGCGCAAAGACGTCAAACTCAACTTTGGTTAAGCCTAATGTACTGCCATTCAGTTTAACCGTTAGTTCTTCGCGATTTACTTCGATAGGCTTTTGATACGCATTGGAGTTTACACAACGGCGTAAGATCGCTTTCATGCGCATCACTAATTCAGCAGCGCTAAAAGGTTTACATACATAGTCATCTGCGCCGACTTCTAAGCCCTTTAAACGGTCAGCTTCTGCCACTTTGGCAGTCAGCATCACAATAGGTACTCCAGAAAACGCTCGAATTTGACGCATACACTCTACGCCATCTTGGTTTGGCAACATAATATCCATCAAGATTGCATCTGGTTGGTTTACCTTTACCCAAGGTACAACTTCGGCACCGTCTGCAATATGAAACATTTCAAAACCGGATGCTCTAAAAAACAACTGCACCTGCTCTGCAATATCTTGGTCGTCTTCAACGAGCAAGATTCTTGATGGGGTAGACATAGGATTTATTTACTCTTTGCTTTTAACTTTTTCAATTGTTGTCTAACTTGGCGCTTTAGCTTGTCTGAAAGCGTGTCATCGAACAGTAACATGGTCAGTATACTAGACAAGTCGTCTGAACTCGCAACTTCATTAAGTAGATCATAGTCTGATTCTGATTTCGTCTCAATAAAGCTTAAGTGTGAAATTGTCGCATCGTAGCACAGCATAACGTTATCCTAATTGGTCTATGGCGTTTCTCCGTTATAGCTATTAAAGCGTGAGATTATGGAATAAAAATGGAGTGAATGATGTTTTTTATCAAAAGAAAAGCCAACTTAATTAAGCTGGCTTATTACAATCAGTAACAAAGGGGGGAAATCAACATATGCCTACTGTTTCAACAATGCCACAACAAGCACTATCATAGACCTTCACCTTTGCTGATTAGTTCCAAATAATTTTTAGTTTTTTATCAGCGCTAGCATTTGCGACTCATCAAACTGACCAAGATTGACACCAGACTCAGCAAACAGAGCGTCAACAAGGGCTTGCTTATCGCGCTGCATCTTAAACACTTTCTCTTCGATAGAGTTCGCCATAATCAACTTGTACACAAATACCGGCTTATCTTGTCCGATACGATAGGCGCGATCTGTTGCTTGATTTTCTACCGCAGGATTCCACCAAGGATCGAAATGGATAACCGTATCTGCTTGAGTTAAATTCAAACCAGTTCCTCCAGCTTTTAGGCTTATCAAAAAGACATTGCATTTGCCTTGGGTAAACGCCTCAATGGCTTTATCTCTTTGCCTAGTCTGCCCTGTCAACATAGTGTATTTCAACTGTTGCTGTTGGCACTGCTCAGCAATAAGATCTAACACGCTGGTGAACTGGCTGAAGATAATTATCTTGCGGCCCTCACTGAGTAGCACCGGTAGGTGTTGTGCAAGCCACTCAAATTTGGCGCCATGTTGATCGGTCAGTGATTTATCAACCAATTGTGGGTGACAGCAGATCTGACGTAACTTTAACAAGGCATCGAGGAACGCCAGCTTGCTTCTTTCAACGCCTTGCTCTTGAAATAGATTGAGCAATTTGCTTTCTACTTGATGCTGAACACCTTGATATAATTTCTGTTGTTCATCAGAGAACTCTAATTCTTTGATGAGTTCAGTCTTATTAGGTAGCTCTTTCACTACCTCAGCTTTTGTACGACGAAGAATAAACGGCGCGATCAGCGATCTGAGTTCTCGAGCTCTAGGACGATCTTGTTCCTTTTCAATTGGGATCTGGAAGTGTTGCTTAAACTGTTGCTTGGTGCCCAGCACATCAGGCATGACAAAATCGAGCAGCGATTTAAGCTCGAGTAAATTATTCTCTACCGGTGTGCCACTTAAACAAAGCTTGAAACGCGCGGATAGGCTCTTTACACATTTAGATATTTGTGCGCTTTCGTTTTTAATATATTGCGCCTCATCCAACACGATGGAATCGAAATCAAGCCCTTTATAATACGCCACATCGCGCTTAAGTAGCGGATACGTCGTTAAAATAAATCGAACACCAGACAAGTTAGTGAGTGCTTCCTCTCTATTAGAACCATGAATTATAGTCAGAGGTAGATGTGGTGCGAAACGTTTAAATTCATCACGCCAGTTCCCCACTAAACTCGTCGGACAGACAATTAAACTTGGTTGTGTCACAAGCGTATTGTGCTGAGAAATAAAGTAAGCAATAACCTGAAGTGTTTTTCCAAGGCCCATATCATCGGCCAGAATGCCACCTAACTGATGACGATTAAGGAACTTAAGCCAGTTAACGCCTTGAACTTGATAATCTCGTAGGGTGAAACTTTGTCCTTCACTAGCAGGGATCACGTCAAGATTTTCTATCGGTTTATCTAACTCAGCGAGATACTCAAGTAGCTTTTGATCGTCTGAGTCGGTATGAATATGGCCCAGTTCAAACAGCTTTTTGGCATACGATAACGGAAATTTAAATTGTGAGCTCGAAAGGTAATAACTAAAACGAGATTTCAGCTCCAGCAATTCATCAAATATGGATTTACTAATGGCATAGAACTGCTCGCCGATTTCGACGTAGCGATATTCATGCGCCAGATTATTAAGCTCATGAGCCGGGTGCTTATCCCAGTTGAGCGTGACAGGTTTGTCATCTAACATCACCTTACCAAGCACGTGATGTTGCTTATCTCGTTTAAGACTTAACAGCACTTTTGGTGTAACAACAAGGCCATTGCTCGGCAACTCGTCAACAATCCAACGCTTACCCTGTAGAAGCGGCCTGATCTCTCTGTTAAACCAATGTACTTCAACGCCATCCTCGGTTGGTAGTAAAAATTCGTTGCCCTCATGAACAAAGCCCAGACCTGTAAGTACCTGCTCCAGCCTTGCCAACTGCTTTTTCATCGCGCCTTTCCCAAGCGACTCAATTGCAAAACGAATTTTATTTGGTCTATCGAGTTTTATAAGCTTAGCAACATTAGCTTGCTTGCTTGCTAACAGCGAAAACCCAGCAGGGGGGGCAATCACATCATCTGTAAAGATGTCTTGGAAGCGCGCCATAACCTGCTCTAGTTTCTCAGCCGTTATAGTAGGCATAGTATGAAGGTGGGCGATTTCCTGCGCGGTGAGCTCTGACTCAATTCGGCCAACGATCAAGTTTTCGGTATCTAGATACATTGGAGGTTCGGTTTTAATCAAGCGCCAGTGCTCAACATTCGCTAGACGGCTTTTAAGCTGATATTCATTGCCTTCCTGATACCAGTAAAAATCTAGTGTTTGCTTGTGTCCAAGCTCCAAAGGTTGGCGCTGGTTACGATAAAAACAGCGATGGGTATGTACAAGTTGTGTGAGTGCATTAAAACCCCAGGCGCCAAATAGCTCAAAATGACCCGGTGTATTTTGCGAGCGGATCCAACTAAATAAGCGAAAATCGTTTTCTAATAAACCAGCCGGAGCGACCTGACTATTGAGCTGCTGCTCGGTTAACACTCGGCCTAAGGGGTAAACACCGTCGGGTCGATTTGGCGATACCTTTGGGCTTACAAGGACTTCGTTTGCTCGAGGCTCTAATACGAAGAGTAAGACGTTTTCTGCATCTGCTTTATCGATTTGCTGCAATTGCCCGAGCTCATTAAACCAGTCATTAACCAAATAAGCCTCACCAAAACCACCAGAATGTTCTATTTTAAGTTTGAGTAATACCGCGGCAATGTGCCGACATTTAGGATTATTTGAACACGAGCAGTTTGCTTCAACCGAAACGGCACCTTGTGTTTGGTTTATTTTGATGTGTTGAGTGAAGGTATTGCCGTAATTACCCAATACCTGCGCGTCGATTTGCGCAAAGTTTTCGCTGTGTTGAAGATAGCAGACTTGTTCGTCCTTTAAATACTCCTTAGCTTTCGCAAGTAAAGCTGAATTGAAGTACTGACGAAGAAAACGTTCAGACAAAGGAAATTGATTAGCCTGTTCCTGTTTGATTTCTTCAAATAAGGCGAAAAGTTGCTCTTTAGATAACTGCGAAGACATTAAGTACACGTCAAAATTAAAATAAAAAGCCAGTATATGAAATTAGTGATTTGAGCTAAAGAGAGAAATGCGAGAAATTCGCTAAAAAAGGACTGGTTGGAGGTCAACTGACTAGAAAAAGTGCCGAGTTGCTTGATAATTCAACCAACACGGCAATTTTTGAGCAGACCTTAATTATAACTGCTTAGTAATTTTTGCAATTGCTCTAAACGCTTATCAGTCAATACTCGATTATCTATTTTTACGGTAACATCACCGCTTTTCAGATTTCTTTGTACTCGAATGTAGTCGTTCTCTAGCATGGATTCCACACGTGAATCGCTACTTCCGAATGTAGTCAAGAATTTAGTGATCTGAACAGCACGTTTCTCATCTGACATCTCTTCTGTCATAAAGTCTTGCACTTTAAGCGCAGCAATTTGCTCTGAAAACTGCTCAGGCTGTTCTTGTTTTGCTGTGATGAGCTTTTTAGCTGCTTCACGACCTAAATGATTTGCTGTTGGATATAACTGCAATACTTCGACAGGAATGCTTTCATAAGCTTTCAATGCGTCTGCGATAGCAGTGTGAGAAACACCTTCCACCGCAGCGATTTCTCGATACGATCCTTTTTGGCCTTGTTTGATCAAGTTATGCTTAGTATCAAAATAGGCTTTACCCAATTCCCAAAGGCTCGGGGCGATGTATTGATCGGAAGATACCGCTAATGTTTTTGCATCTTCATCACTAAAGTCTTTCGAGCTCAACACCACATAATCCGCTTCGGCTAGCAAACAGGCTTTGCGGCGTCTTGAACCCGATAAAACGTGAAGTTTGCCATTGTGCTGCCAACAAAGGGCTGGGTGGAGATTACGTTTATCTTTTTTAATGGCAGGTAATATATCTGCGACTGCTTTTTCGCTTAATAGGGATTGCTCACGGCGATTTTGCCCATAAACTGTGGTTTTACTCTCAATTTCGCTAAACGGCACTACTTCACAGGTCAGTACTATGGTTTTTGTCGGGTCGCTTGGCGCAGGCATAGTAACCACATCGCCTACTTTTGCCTGATCTAAAAGATCGTCAAGGCTACTGCCTTCAACCGCAGTAGCAAAAGGATCTATTCGTGTGTCATTTTTACGTTTTCTAGCCATTATTAATACCTTTTTATTCTGCTAGCGAAGATTGTGTTGAAGGCCAATTGGAACGGATCAGCATTTCTAATTCATCAACCACGTCTTTGATATTTTCTTGCGCTTTTAGCAATGCTTCGCGACTTGCTAAACTATCTGAAGTCTTTTGGTCAAAAATAGTGTTAAACGATGAAGAACTTGCTGTAATTGCAGAGCTGTGATTGATTGGGTAGCTCATTACTTGACGACCAAAAGCACTACGTACATCTTTAACGATATCGCGCTGAGAATGGTTGCCTTTCACATAGTTAGTTACTAAGAATTGCATAAAGTCCCAGCCTTCGTGACCAAGTGCAGCGACGGTATGGTATATCTCACCAAGACGCTTCAGGTATTTATTATTAGCGTCAAAGTCTACGGCCTCTGGGTGTACAGGTATTAACATCGCCGTAGACGCCATCAATGCATTGTAGAACATAAAATTAAGTGAAGGTGCGGTATCTACTAGAATAATATCAAACTCATCTTGTACGGGCTCTATAACCTTCTCTTTGAGCTTATGGTAATGACGTGTCTTTTCGTAACTTGAACTTTCCTTTAACTCTGTTGCTGTTTCATGTTCAAAGTAAAAGTCATCCATACCAGAAGGTAGTACACGAATATTTGGAATGTGGGTTTCTTGGAATGAATTAGAGACAAGATCTTTCCATGTTTCACCTTCATCTAATTCAATGCAATCTCTCATCAGATCGCCAACCGTGATCGGTTCATGATCATTAGATGGAAAAAAGCTTGATGATGATCCTTGTGGATCAAGATCAATGATCCCGATGCGATAGCGCTTAATATTAGTTGTGGCTAATGCTGCTGCAATATTTACCAAACTTGTTGTTTTGCCACAGCCGCCTTTCAAACTATTAATCACAATGACTTGTAATTTATCGCTAGACTTTCGTTGATCAGCATTTACACCTAGAACATCTGCCATCGCAAAGATATTTGCTAATGTGTATGCGTAATGACCGTTTGCGCCTTTCTTTATATTGATGGTATCAAAGTCACCCTGATCATGACGTCTTTTTAGTGTTCTATTATTTACACCAAGTAGATCTGCGGCAGCTTTTTGCGTGTAAGTTCTAAGCTCTTTTTCTTCAGTTTTAAGATGAGCTCTATAATGTTGAATACGACCAGCAAGTGATTGTTCTGCTACTTCTGCTGTAGCTTTCAACAGCCGGTACGTTGATAGCGCATTGTTATTTATAGACATACACATTATCCTTTATTTGATAGCGATTATTATAATGTCCATATATTTTGCTGTAAACACAAAAAAACAAAGACATTTGTAATTTTGATTTACATCTAAGTATAAATAAGAAAGTTTAGATATGGTTAGATATATAGGTATTAAAGACTAAGGTAAAGAAATTATGGCTTATCTAACTGTTTTTAAATGATTTTCTTAATTTTTATAGATCTGTTTTTTACTAGGTTAAGATCAGATCTCTTATAACTCCGAGATCGAAATTTTACTAACTACTATTTAAAAAATCTATATATAAACAGTTTATACACAGAAATACTCACAGTTGTGGTGGTGGAGATCAGTTTTTTACTAAGTAAGATCAAACAGTTATGCACAGATACTATAAGATCAAGTGCTTTAAGGTATGTATAGATCTGATCTCTACTTAGCATAGATCAGATCTTTACTAATTAATGGTAGAGTTTTCCACAAGGACGTCTCGTTTGTCGTTGTAAATCCGCTAAATAGGCCTTAAACAAAGGTTTTTCAGCGTTGATTTCACCTTTGTTAGTAAAAACTTGATCTGAAAATGAGCTCTACTTAGTAAAAAAATGATCCCAGCGAAAAAAGTTACTTCGGATCACTTTTTTACTAACTTTAATCATTAACTTTTTCTGTCGAATATGTTGTTATTAGACGTCATGAAAATTTGGAAGTAAAACAATGAGCCGGAAGGTGAACATCTCTGTTGACAATTTGCCCGATTCACTTCGTGGACAGATCCATGGTGTAGAAAGTGCAATCGATAACGAAAGTTTGGCGTTGTTTACGGATAATAAAGATGTTCGAGTATCTTTAGAAAATGCCGCCCATGGGTTAAGAGCTTATTCTAATACCTTTAATCATTATGATTTATGGGGACGCTTTGTTCGCTCGGGACATAAAAAATTACCGTTAGAAGAGGCACCTAAAAAAACGATCGTAACGAGAAAAATATCAGAAAAAGTCGATGGTATTCTATACGAAGGTGAGATAAAAATTACGCCCGCTGTTGTTAGTACTAAAAAAGATGGTGATGACGAAGAGTTTTTAGTTTGGCCATCTGATCGAGAAGAAAAGGTCGAGCGTGCGCTGATCCGTCTAGCTTCTAAAGGTAAGATTGTTAAAATAAATTTTAAGTCCGGTATTCAATACGCAGTTATTTTTTCGATGAACGAGCTTGCTCAGGAATTAAAAGCTGTTGGCCAATCAATGCCTTATCCACAAATTAAGGAATCTTTGGAAGCCCTTCAAGGTTCTAAACTTTCGTTCAAATATACGGCCACAGATACTAAAAACCCAAGTATTGATGATTCTTTTTACGAATCAAACATGAACTTTCTGTCGTCGCTACACTTTAGTGGTAAAAAAGGACAGGGCGGAAACATCAAATGTGTTGCATGTTTAAATGCATTTGTTCATAACATGATCGATAATCTGGAATACAAAGGCTATTATTTCAACAGTGCTCAAGAGTTAAAACGCGGTTTATCTCGTTGGATGATGCTACGTTTATATCATCTATGGCGTTACGCAGCTCCAGGTAAAACTTATCATTTTCGTCTAATTTCAATTATGGAAAAGTACGGTTCAATTTATTCTGATGATGAAATTACAGAGAATAAATTGAAGGCACTTCGTCGTGATATGACCACAACAATGAAAGATTTGATCGAGAAAGGGGCGATATCCGAATACAATATTTCAAATGTTAAGGATGAAAAGTCCGGGAAAATCGTTGATTATGTGTACGAAATGCACCCATCTGCTCAGTTCTGCGATGAGATATTGGCTCTCAACAAACACCATAAACGTATCGAAATTCAAGGCGGAAAACGGATCGTCGAAAATGTTGAAGTAATTGATGAAGATACATTAGAAGAAATCGTTAAAAAATAAGATTGCTTATTTTGGCTAGAATAGTATTTCTAGCCAAAATAAAGAGCTTTGGTATCAAAGTTAATTTCTATTTCAACTGAGGGGGCTTTCCTAGCGAAATTTATCGCCACCCAGTTCTTCAAAAAGATGAAGTCTGAAGAGACTAAAAGTATTCTTAAAATTTTCTGCGATGAAAAAACACTGATATTAATAAATCTAGAAACTACATAAACTGAACGAATTAAATTCTCTAATCCTTGGAGGAGGGAACAAGCATATCAATAATTCAAACTTTCCTATTTAGAACAATAAAATAGAAAAACTCTGTTATCCAACAAAGGTTGATTTATTAGTGATTGCTGGATTCGAATCTGTGGTCAATAAACTTAAAATGTGATGATAAGTCAAAATTTAACTTCAGGAAATTACGTACTTAGTCTGTGAAGATAACGATTTCATCTTAGCCTATAAGTTTTAAAGTGGTATAGAACACATCATACTATAATGAGTGTAACTCCACCCAATTTAGTACAGCTATTTCGTAGAATTCTATGCAGCCTCAAGATAACCAATTGGTGTC
>NZ_NSDG01000004.1:0-7380 GCF_002289345.1 Pseudoalteromonas sp. HM-SA03
CCATGTGAAAGTAGAACATCGTCAGGGCCTTATTAGAGAAAGCCCGATTCGAGAGAGTCGGGCTTTTTTGCTGTTTGGGGTATAGAGATTTGAGATTTAAAAATCTCGCGAGGTAAACTCGCTCCTACTACAGCATCAGCACTGAGCAGTATGGTCGGAGGTAGTTTACCCACCGAGCTGTTGGGCTTCCCATGTGACTCTCTATTTAAAAAATGAGAACATCCTACTTCGTAGCGAACCTGGGCCAAATACGAGGTTGATGAAAAGCGTTCATCCATGCACTTCATCGACATTCGAACATCCATATACTTCAAAACCAGTTTCAGCAATGTGATGGGTTTTTTGCTATGCGGGATTTGAAAAGAACATATCACAAGCAATCAACACATCGCGAGGCAAGCTCACTCCTACCACCACATCAGCACGCAGTATGGTCGGAGGTGGTGTACCCATCGATTAGGATAAGCGAAGCGCTATTCGACAGCTCTGTTATCCAAAAACTTAGCCATTCGATATATCGAATGGCTAAGTTTGTTGTAACTTTGAGAGGGTAAAGTGGTTAAATAACGCGAGAGAAGCGGGTGTTTTTTACTTGGTTTTGTAGGTAGGCATCAAAACACATACAAATAATGCGAATAAATAAATTACCGCTACTGGTGACTTTTATAGTGTGTTCATTCAGTTCTACCAGTCCATCAGCAGCTAGCGGCTCTAGTGCGTTAAGTGCTTGAAGGAAATATTCGTCAAAATTTATATCATAACGTTGCTCGAACACCTTTTTATCTAATTCAAAGTGACAAATAAGCTGTTTGATCACAGCCGCGCGTATTTCATCATCACCACTTAAGGTTATCCCTTTAGTGATCGCACATCTTTTATCACTTAAAGCCTGATAATAAAGTTTTAACTCTTTTTCATTTTGTAAGATCATATGACCTATTTGGGAAATGGATGACACACCAAGGCCTAATAGGTCGCACTCGCCATGAGTGGTATAGCCCTGAAAATTACGGTGTAGATGCCCTTCATTTTGCGCCATAGCCAGCTCATCGTCTTTTTTAGCGAAGTGATCCATGCCGATGAATTGATACCCTGCGGTGGTCATCTGTTCCAGTGTTTGCTTAAAGATCTCAAGTTTTTCTCCCGCACTTGGCATGTCGGCTTCTTTTAGTTTTCGCTGTGCTGCAAATCTATCTGGAAGATGGGCATAGTTAAATACAGAGACTCTATCGGGAGAAAGCGCGATAAGTTGCTCAATCGTTTGCTTGTAGCTCTCTACCGTTTGGAATGGTAGCCCATAGATCATATCCATATTAATAGATTTAAAACCGAGCGTTCTCGCTTCAGTTAAGATGGCCAGCACTTCGTCTAGATGCTGTGGGCGGTTTACCGCGGCTTGCACTTCATCATTAAAATCTTGTACGCCAAAAGACACACGATTAAATCCAAGCTCATATAGATGGCGCATCATATTTGGCGCAAGTGATCTTGGGTCTATTTCAATACCACGTTGTGCACTTTGAGAGAAGTTAAATGCACTATTCAGCATTTCGATTAGACGTGTCATTTGCTCTGTAGTTAAGAAAGTTGGTGTCCCACCGCCTAAATGAAGTTGTTCAACACAATACTCAGAAAATAGCGGTGCTTTTGCTGCGATTTCTTGTGCTAAGTAATCGAGGTAAACGTCAGCTTTGGATTGATGACGAGTAATGATTTTATTACAGCCACAGTAGTAGCATAGTTGATGACAAAAAGGGATATGAATATACAGCGAGAGTGAGCGAGATTTAGAGCCTGTAATAGCAGCTTGTAATTCGTTTTGGCTGTAACCAGACTCAAGCGACAGGGCCGTTGGATATGAGGTATATCTAGGACCAGATATATTGTACTTGTTGATAAGGGAATCATTCCAAATAGGTAAATTAATCACGATACGCACTCTCGAGTTTTATTAGTGTATCAGTGTACTTTTTACCGTCTGGGTTAGATTTGCCTCAGATCAAAACACGCCGCGATTGCGACGTGTTTTAGTGTTTGATTAAAGCTTAAATTGGTTGACCGTTGAGTTCAGTGCCTTGGCTAAGTCGTTCAAGTCGCGGGCTTCATCTGCCAGTACATTGGCGTGGTTGGCAGTGCTATTAACGAGTTCATTTATTTGGTTAAGACTATTGTTAATATCTTCTGCCACAACGGTTTGCTGCTCTGTTGATGTCGCAATTTGATGACTCTGGTCTTGTACTGTTGTGACCGACTCTGTGATTTCTTTCAAGGCATCCAGCACGGCCTGAGTTTCCTCCACGGTCCCCTCTGCACGGTCTTGACCTTGCTGCATCATCACTGAAGCTTGTTGGGCAATTTGCTGTAAACGAGAGATCATATTGCGGATGTCATCGGTAGACTCTTGCGTGCGGCTTGCAAGCGATCTGACTTCATCAGCAACCACCGCAAAGCCTCGACCTTGCTCGCCCGCTCTGGCGGCTTCTATGGCAGCATTGAGTGCCAGTAAGTTCGTTTGTTCAGCAATACCGTTAATCACATCGATAACGGCACCTATGTTACTGGTTTCTTGTTCAAGTCCGGCAACCACTTTTGCAGCCTCACCAATATGAAGTGCAAGTTCAGTCATGACTTCTTGAGCTTGTGATGAACGTCCCGCACCTTCATTGGTAATACGTTGCACGACATCAGCGGCTTGGTTGGTCTCTTGTGCATTACGTGAGATTTCAGTCACTGTAGCTGCCATCTCGGTCACTGCCGCGCTTACGCTATCTACCTGTTCCTTTTCGCGCTGAATCTCACTGTTAGTATTGTTTGATACTTCACGCAATTGGGCGGAAGCATTACTTAATTGCTCAGCTTGTGCTGCGGTATCGAGCATCATTGCTCTAAGTTTATCGATGAAGGTATTCATATGCAGCGCGAGTTGACCAACTTCATCTTTACTGGTGATATCGATACGTTTAGTCAGGTCGCCTTCACCTGATGCGATGTCTCGCATGGTTTCGGTAAGCGCTACAATCGGCTTAGTGATCATTTGCGTGGCGAGTAAGATCATTGCCACGATAATGGCTAAGATAATAATCAAGGCTGTGATTGTGCTCATTACGGCGTCATTCACCGGCGCTTCGATCAGCGACACCGGAATGAGTAGGCCAACGTGCCAATTTAATAGGGGGTTGTCTAATTTGACATTGTCATAAACAACATAATACGCTTCCCCTTTGAACGTGACCGTACTATTGCCAACGGGGTTACGTTTGATAGCGGCATTCAGATCGTCAAAGCCTGATGTATTGGCAAACTGAGATTCAAGGCCATCTAAACCTTCTTTGCCTTTCTCGCCTTCATCAGTGGTAGAGAGTGAATGACCAGTACGCTTGGATAAATGCACAACATTTAAATCACCATCGAGCAAAAAGCCAAAACCTTTATCTTGAAATTTGATACGTTCAACCATATCGTTCAATTTATTGATCTGTAAGTCGACGCCACCCATAGCGACGAGTTTACCGCTGTTATTGTAGATAGGTTGACGGATCACTGCAGACACCGCACCGGTATTGATATCGGTTGCAATTGGACCGACATACAATTTACCTACATCAAGCGTATCTTGCCACCATGGGCGTTTATAAGCATAGTAAGGTCTGCCATCTGAATATGCTGAGGTACGATCATTTTCTTTAAAATATTCACCGGTGTTTGCTGAGGCAATAAAGGCTGAGAGAATATTGTCATCACCCTTGGCGATTCTAACTAAGTCTTCATTGACCTCTTGATAGTCTTTATCTTTAGTCAGATCGGCGCCACGAGTATTGTAATTTTCAAACCAATGAATGTTGTGAGGCGTAGAAACAAAGGTTTCAACTACTTTGCCGTATTGGCCAAAAAATGCTTCCATCGCTAATTTTTCGGCTTGAATATAGCTTTGCGTTTCTCGCTCAATACCATCTCGAGAGAGCGTTGCAATATGGCTGACGAAAAAGCTTGATGCGATAATTAATAATACGGAAATGGTGCCGCCAATTAGCAGCAATATTTTCTTTCTAAGGGATAAATTCTCAAGCATGACAGTTCTTATTTTTAGCTTATGCAAGCGGTAATCAAACCATAGATAAAAAGAGAACGCCACCGTTTGCGTTAACTTCTTTTACATAGATAATACAAGGTAACTTCCTGGTTAAGGCAATATCCATATGAAAGTATTAAATCGTAGTTTAGTCGTACTGGGCGCGGGTTGGCTCGGTGCAGCGTTGTGTCGCGAAGCCGAGTTTCAAGGGTGGCAAGTCGAAGGCACCAGAACCCAAGCAAACAAGATGCATAGCTGGTCAAGGCAGCTGGCCTTAACTGAAAATGGGACTTTAGCGCACTCTATTTCTTTACACGACGCGTATTGGGTATGTGCGATCCCACCAAGAGCTAGGCATGTTGATAGTAACTATTTAGAAACGCTAGAGCAGGTATTGTTACTTGCAAAGAAGATGTCAGCAGCAGGCTTCTTATTGTGTTCGACCACTGGGGTTTATAGCACCGAAAATGGTGAGTATGATGAACAAGGTAAGTTAGCGGATAAAGCCAACAGGCGTGTTGATATACTTAGAACTGCTGAAGAGATGGTGCTTAACGCAGGCGGCAAGGTTGTACGCTTAGCAGGTCTTCAAGGTCCGGATAGGGAGCCTGGGCGATTTGTAGTAGGAAAGACTTTGTCTAGCTCAGCGAATGGTAGAGTGAATATGGTTCACCGGGGCGATGTTGTTACTGCAATCAATACCGTGATCGCGCAGTGGCAGGATGCTGCAGACATTTATAATGTTTGCTATCCAGCACACCCCACGAGACAGGCGTTTTATCAATATCACTGTGAAAAGTTAGGGAATGAGATGCCAAGTTTCGCTTCGTCAAAAGAGGAATCGCGTATTATTAAAGCCGAGCGTATTACCGAACTCGGCTTTGCCTACCATCATCCCATTGTTAATGAATCTGAGTTAGGCTGAAGGTAAGAGTTGTGCTGGTAGCAAGTGCGCCAGTGCAGCTTGACCCAGTAACGCATTAGCACTTTCAATATCCGGTGCAAAATACCTATCTTTGTCATAAAAGCTCACGACTGCTCGTAATATTTGCTGAGCTGTAGCCACTTTGTCAGATGGCTTAAGTGGCGCTCTAAAATCTAACCCCTGCGCTGCAGCAAGATATTCAACTGCGAGTACACCTTGGGTGTTGTCAGCCATTTCCTGTAAGCGTCTTGCCGCAAAGGTTGCCATGGAAACATGGTCTTCTTGGTTTGCCGAGGTTGGGAGGCTGTCAACACTGCCAGGATGTGCGAGTGTTTTGTTTTCAGAGGCCAGTGCCGCAGCAGTGACTTGCGCAATCATAAAGCCCGAGTTTACACCGCCATTGTTAACTAAGAAGGGAGGTAGTTTTGATAAGCTCGAATCAATAAGCAGTGCGATACGACGTTCAGCCAATGCACCAATTTCAGCAATGGCTAGCGCTAGGTTATCAGCCGCCATCGCGATAGGTTCTGCATGGAAGTTGCCGCCAGAAATAATATCTCCAGCATCAGCAAATACCAGCGGGTTATCTGTTACCCCATTGGATTCTACAAGGATCACCTCAGCGGCCTGGCGGATCTGAGTTAAACAGGCACCAAGCACCTGTGGTTGACAACGCAAGCAATAAGGATCTTGTACTTTTTCACAATCAACATGAGCATCACTTATTTCTGAGCGAGTTTGTAAGATATCTCTAAACGCCAGTGCGGTGTCGATTTGGCCTTGCTGACCACGGACTTCGTGAATACGCGCATCAAATGGCGAGCGGCTGCCCATAGCCGCTTCAATGCTCATTGAACCAACGACACAGCTTTGCGCATAAAGATCTTCAGCTCTGAAAAGACCTTGCAGTGCAAAGGCTGTAGATGCTTGTGTACCGTTAAGTAGTGCGAGGCCTTCTTTTGCAGCTAAAGTAAGTGGTTCAAGTCCTGCTATTTTTAACCCATCGATGGCATCGATAAGCTCGCCACGATAGCGAACCTGGCCTTCGCCAAGGATCGGTAAACACATATGCGATAGTGGTGCGAGATCGCCAGATGCTCCAACGGAGCCCTTCTTGGGCACACAAGGATAGACTTCGGCATTAACCAAGGCCGCTAAGAATTCAATTACATCCAAGCGGATCCCAGAGAAACCACGAGAGAGCGAGTTGATTTTTAGTACCATCATGAGTCGAACGGTGCTATCGTCCATTAACTCGCCAATACCGGCTGCGTGCGACAGTACAATAGAGCGTTGTAGCAACTCTAATTCGTCTTTTGCAATTTTGGTGTTGGCCAGTAAGCCAAAACCCGTATTAATGCCGTAAACGGTGCGTCCTTCTTGGATCACTTGCTGTACTGTGTCAGCACTGTTAGCAATAGCGGCTTTCGCTGACTCGTCTAAGCTGAGATGAACAGGCTGTTGATTGATTTGTCGTAACGTGTTTAAAGTCAGTTGGCCTGGGATTAAATTTAGTGAGTACATACTTACTTTCCTTCCAGCATAGGTAAATCTAGTTTTTGTTCTTTTGCACAGTCTTTGGCTATGTCATAACCGGCATCGGCATGACGCATTACACCGGTACCTGGGTCATTCCATAGTACGCGAGATAAACGGGCGTCTGCTTCGTCTGTGCCATCTGCCACAATAACGACTCCCGAATGTTGACTGAAACCCATACCAACACCACCGCCGTGATGCAGCGAGACCCAAGTTGCACCGCCAGCCGTGTTTAACAAGGCATTGAGTAACGGCCAGTCTGATACTGCATCTGAACCATCCATCATTGATTCCGTTTCACGGTTTGGACTGGCTACAGAGCCAGAATCTAAGTGATCACGACCAATCACAATCGGTGCTTTGAGTTCTCCATTTTTGACCATTTCGTTGAATGCTCGTGCTAAACGCGCTCTGTCCTTCAGTCCAACCCAGCAAATACGAGCAGGCAGGCCTTGGAATTGAATGCGCTCGCGCGCCATATCTAACCAATTGTGAAGGTGTGGGTCGTCTGGGATAAGCTCTTTAACTTTCGCGTCTGTTTTATAAATATCTTCAGGATCGCCAGACAGCGCAACCCAACGGAATGGACCTATGCCTTGGCAAAACAGTGGACGAATATAGGCAGGAACAAAACCCGGGAAATCAAAGGCGTTATTAACCCCTTCTTCTAAGGCCATTTGGCGAATGTTATTCCCGTAGTCAGTTGTTGCGGCTCCGCGTGATTGCAGCGTTAGCATGGCTTGTACTTGCACTGCCATAGATTGTTTTGCGGCTTGTACAACCGCTTGTGGATCGCTTTCGCGAAGCGCGGCTGCCTGAGCCATAGTCCACGTTTGCGGTAAGTAGC
>NZ_NSDG01000004.1:7387-144086 GCF_002289345.1 Pseudoalteromonas sp. HM-SA03
CGTGCGCAGAAGTTTGATCGGTCACTACGTCAGGCGTGATATTGCGCTCAACCAATTCAGCATAAACATCCGCTGCATTGCCCAGCAGGCCAACTGATACCGGTTGCCCTGCAGCCTTCGCTTCATCAATGATAGCTAACGCATCATCAAGTGTGGTTGCCTTTCGGTCCACATAACGTGTGTTAAGACGAAAATCGATTCGTGACTCATCACACTCAACAACGAGGGCGCTAAAGCCTGCCATTGTTGCCGCGAGTGGTTGTGCGCCGCCCATGCCGCCAAGGCCACCCGTTAAGATCCACTTGCCTTTTGCCTCACCATTAAAGTGTTGCTTTGCCATTGCTACAAAGGTCTCGTATGTGCCTTGTACTATGCCCTGTGAGCCAATATAGATCCAAGAACCAGCGGTCATCTGGCCGTACATCATCAGGCCTTTTTTATCGAGTTCGTTAAAGTGATCCCAGTTAGCCCAATGTGGTACTAAATTTGAGTTAGCAATTAATACGCGAGGAGCGTTGCTATGAGTTTTGAATACGCCAACAGGTTTACCCGATTGCACCAGTAAGGTTTCGTCTTCTTCTAAGCGGTCTAACGTTTCAACGATTTTATCGAAGCATGCCCAGTCGCGAGCGGCGCGGCCAATACCACCATAAACCACGAGTGCATTTGGGTGCTCAGCAACTTCAGGGTCAAGGTTATTCATCAACATGCGCTTTGCGGCTTCAGTAAGCCAGTTCTTTGCGGTAATGTCTGTACCTCGTGGCGCGCGGATCTCGCGGCTAGGGTCTAATCTTGGGTTATCACTCATTCTGCTCTCTCCTATTGTATATACAACCTAAGTGAAACGTCTAGTTGTTGCGATTGCTTAGTTTCGCTAGGTTGTTAGTCTATTTGTATTGCATGGCAATCTAGGCCGCCATGTCGTTTTAATTTACCTGTCGCGATGTTTGGCGACACTTTATGTGTTACGACCTTTGCTTAAAGGTAAGATGACCACCTAAGCGATATTTACTGCCAGGCGAAATTAATCTTGCGAAGCTAACAATCCCTTTTGCAGACCAAGTTCGGCGGATCATTTGTAAGCATGGTTCTTCATTATAAAGCCCAAGCCACTGGCAAACCTCTCGTGAGGGCATAACTGCTTCAACGGTGTGTCTAGCCTCTGTGAGTGGCGCGACTTGAGATAAATATTCATGAGGGGTAGTCAGTTCAAAGTTTTGGTCTAAATACTCCGGTGCCAACTGTGGATTGACAAAGCGCTCTTCGACTTGCAGTGGTTGTTCATTTTCATTATGTACAATTACGCTTCTATAGACTGGTGCGTCTGCTTCCACACCTAGTGCAATGGCGATAGGTGCTACTGCTGCAATAAGTTCAAGCGTTAGTACGGTGCATGAGTATTTGCCATTGCGTGCGTTGACCTCGTCGGCAATATTGCGGATCTCAAGTAACGAAGACTGAGATTTAAAACTGGCAACAAAAGTACCTAGACCTTGGCTACGAGTTAAAATTCCGGCTTCAGTTAGCTCGCTTAGTGCTCGTCTTGCGGTCATTCGGCTAACATTAAATTGGTCAGCTAACTCATTCTCCGACGGCACGCGCTCGTTTTCGAGCCAGCGCGCGGCACGAATATTATCGATAATATATTGTTTTATCAGCGCAAATTTAGGAAGCTCAGGCACAATTGTTGTCTCGAGTTCATATTTATGTAAATAAAGATGGCACACTTCTCTTGTATATACAAGTATCCCTGATAGACTCAATGAATAAATCTCGCAGTGAGCGAGTTTATTTTAATGTGTTGGCATATGGATTTGATTTAGATTAGGACAAGTATGATGTTAGAAGCCGATTTGCTTATTATCGATGTCAATATTGCAACTATGGATCCCAATTTGGATACCCCTTATGGTGCGATAGAAAACGCAGCGATCGCCATTAAAGATGGCAAAATTAATTGGTTAGGCCCTCGTAGTGAACTACCTGAGGTTGACGCCATTGCAACACCTATCCATAAAGCCAATGGCCAATGGTTGACCCCAGGGTTAATCGACTGCCACACGCATATTTTATTTGCAGGTTCTCGGGCCAACGAATTTGAGCAACGATTACTGGGGGCGTCATATCAAGAGATTGCCGCGCAAGGTGGTGGTATCGCAAGTACCGTTAAGGCGACACGATTAGCAGACAGAGAAACGCTTTATGTTAACGGTAAGAACCGTTTGAATAGTTTACTCAAAGAAGGGGTTACCACGGTTGAAAGTAAATCGGGTTACGGCCTTGATGTTGAAAATGAGCTAAAACTGCTAGAAATTAATCAACTACTTAATGAGCATCATCCGATTGATGTGCATAGCACGTTCTTGGGCGCGCATGCATTACCCCCAGAATACAAAGACAATAGCCAAGCCTACATTGATTTAGTCTGTGATGAGATGCTGCCACAAGTTGCTTCGCGTCAGTTAGCGACAGCTGTTGATGTATTTTGTGAGAACGTCGGATTTACTTATCAGCAAACCGAGCAAGTATTTACTCGAGCACAACAGTTGGGATTACAGGTTAAATGTCATGCTGAGCAGCTATCTAATCAACATGGCAGCGAGCTGGTGGCAAAGTTTAAAGGGCTTTCAGCGGATCATATTGAATATCTTGATGAAGCCGGTGTGGAAGCGATGGCGAAAGGGGATGTGACTGCGGTACTTTTACCCGGCGCTTTTTACTTCTTACGAGAAACGCAATTACCACCAATTGAGTTGCTCAGAAAGCACAAAGTAGCAATGGCACTTGCGAGCGACTTCAATCCAGGTACAGCGCCTTTGTGCTCACTGCGATTGATGCTAAATATGGCATGCACATTATTTAGGATGACACCGGAAGAAGCGCTTAGCGGTGTTACAGTTAATGCTGCGAAAGCCTTGGGTTTGAGCGATCGCGGAGTATTGAAAGTTGGAACACGGGCGGACTTAGCTTTATGGGAGATTACCCATCCTGCACAGCTAAGTTATCAATTTGGTGTAGCGGACCTGTCAAATTTGTGGATCTTGGGTAAACTTAATCAGTAATGATCCTTTAATAAGCAACAAATTATGCTTTCAATTTCAACAGCTAGTGGCGGAGCCACAGAATTATTGCTGTCTGAAGGAATAGCGATATTTATTACACCTATGATGGCTGGTATGGCCGGAGCCATTTTAATGGGGGTGTTAGCATTAATGCTACAGCGCCCCTCTGGTATGCTCAAGTTAGCTCACCTTAGCAGTGCAACATTTGCGATACTGCTCGCCTTTACGGGCAATATCACTATATTACATTTACTTACTTTGACGTTACTCCTTTATTTGTTCCATGGCTTACAGGAGCACAAAAGCGGCTTACTGCTGATAAGTGCGGCGGCGATAATCACTTTGGTAATGTGGACGGTATCTGAATATTTATGGGCATTTCCTGCCCAGCGTGGCGCAATTGTCATTGTGTTTATGTATATTCTTTTTCTTGCCTATCAAGCGTATAGCAGCGCAAATGAATTCGAATTGAAAGAACGCGATGATGACCACACCGAGCATGAAAGTTTGGGGTTACCTGGTCGGCAAAGTTTTAAACGTGCTTTTAATGAATTTCGCCAAACGGAAGGGAGCCCTTGTATGCTCGTACTTGTTCGTCTCATGGGTTTCGAGCAGGTGAATTTTCATTTAGGGCGTGAGTTTGGTGACTTGCTGTTAGCTCAGTCGGCTAATCGTATTGCACAACGTTTGCAATCTGGCGATGTTATGACTATCACTCATGGCAATGAAACTGCGAAAATGGCGCATCTAGGTGGCCTTAACTTTGCGTTTGTGTGTTCGTTAAAGCATGGGAGGCACTTTCATGAGCAGTTGATAGAAGAAATATCAAATAGCACTTTGAAGCCATTCAATGTTGGTAGTTGTACGTTAGAGATCATGATGCGTGCGAGTTACGTGAATTGCGATGAAGAAATGGGGCAGCTTGAGAACCTGATTTCTTGCGTGTTTTTAGCGCTGGATACACAGTCAGAAGCGCATCAATATGGCCAGCAACAGGTTGTTCCGTATCAGCAACGTATGCAAATCCATCGGCTGGAGCAACAGGTTAGGTTGTCGGAGTTAGCTAAAATCAACTTTAGATCTGAATTTGAGCTCTATTTTCATCCTGTCGTTCGTCATGAAGATAACAGCATTGAGTTTGTGGAATTACTGTTGCGTTGGCAGCATCCAAAGCAAGGGATTTTAAGTGCCAATGAGTTTATTGATGATATTCGTTTAGTTGGACTTGCCATTCCCGTTGCTGAATATGTACTAGAGCGTGCTTGCGAAATCGCATTGGCACTGAAAATGGAAGGGATCAGCGTTCCCATCAGTATTAATGTCTTTGGTGCTGAGCTCTTGAGCGAAAGCTTTATCGAGTTTATTGATTACACCATGCTCAACCATCAGTTAAGCTCTGGGGCTATCATTATCGAGTGTCCAGCTAGTATGCTTGCCGAACTAGATGAGCAAGAAATTGCGATGATCAGTCGTTTGAAGAACTTGGGTGTAAAAATGTGTGTCGATAGCTTTGGTGATGCGCCGCTGGTGCTCGCTAAATTACCGGCGCTGCGTTTTGAGTACGTAAAACTGTCGCGCAATATGACGCAAGAACCAGAGCATATGGGGCATACCAAATCCTTGGTAAAAGGCATTGTAGAGATGCATCAAGAAAAGCACTGTCGCGTGATTGGCGAGGGCATTGAATCTCTCGGGCAACTCGAGTTTGTAAAAAGCATTGGCACGGTGGCAGCGCAAGGGTTTTACTTTTCTCGACCACAGAACAGCAATATTTTGATCAGCTGGCTGAAACAGAGGCTGCCTCAATAACTAAGAATGGCTTACCGTTACATTGGTTTTGGCTACGACAGTGTTTAGCGTTTCTGTTGACGGGTACTTAAATAAGCATTCGCAAGGTTTGTTAGTATTTGACCACAATGTTCGATACCCGCCTGCTCACCGAGTGGGTGTCTAGCCGGGGCTGCTTCACATAAGTGCAAATATTTAGCATTTCGAGCCTGAGCCATACGGTAAACAAAATATTCGGCATCGCTACTTGTGAAACCTTGATAGGTCAGGGCGCTTGCAGGCATATCGACGATGGCATCAACGTCTAACTCTACGCCTAATGGAATGTCGCTTGGCATGGTCGCCAACGCTTTGTCGAGTGATGCGGATAAACTCTGAGTTTGTCTGGTTTTTATCGCTTGATAACTTGAAAATCCGAATCCTGCATTTTGCAATTGAGTAAGGATTGTTTGGTTATTTTTGTGCTCGTGCAAGCCGATGACATGATAATGCGACAAACTACCAGCTTGATGCGCGTAACTGAAGCCATTACCGCTATGTCGACCTTCACAAGCTCGAAAGTCAGCATGAGGGTCAAAGTTGATGGCACCAGCGGCACGCTTGCTGGCCTCAAAATGTGCCTGCAAAATACCAAAAGCATTATTGTGACCACCACCAATGATAATTGGCTCCAAGCCTGCAGCAAAGATAGGTGCTAGGGTTGCAATAACTTGGTTGTCGAGGTCTGCACAGAGAGTGCGTAGCTGCGCTAGCTGTTCGCTATTAGCGTTATCGAGCGATAGTGCACGCGTTTGAAAAGCATGGGTATCCACTTCGCCTAGCAACAAAACCTTATCGCCTGACAAAAACTGGTTATCGGGCTGATTCAAAAAGCGTTTTAAGAAGGCTTGCCAACCAAGCTCGGCACCGCCTTGCCCGCAATTGGCGCGCGGACCTATATCCTCGGGGATCCCCAACAACACGTAACGGATCCCAAATTGGGCCGCGTCTCTAAGCGAAGCCGCGTAGTCATGATTACATTGTAAAAAGCTTATACTTTGCCAAATTCTGGTTTCACCGGCTCTTGCACTGACAAAAGTGGCAATATCGCTTTCATCATATATGCGGACTGCTGTACTCATGACTGTTACTTATAGCGCTTAATTGTCTTCGTTATCATCTTCTAAAATTAACTCTTCCGCAGAGATGATAATGCCCGTGGAGTCGGCGTAAACAAAATCATCTTCGTAAAAAGAGACACCTGCGAAATTAACGGGAATGCCAACTTCACCGCTACCACTGCTATCTGCTGCCACTGGGATAGAAGCGATTGCTTGAATGCCAATATCGCTTTCTTCTAGTTCATCAACATGGCGCACCGCGCCGTAAACGATGATGCCTTGCCAGTTGTTCTCGACCGCCAGCTCAGCTAAATCAATATCAACCAGTGCACGACGAGTTGAACCACCACCATCAACGAGCAGCACACGACCAGTACCGTCTTGTTGTAGTACATCTTGGATCTGCTCATTGTTTTCAAAACATTTGACGGTAGTGATACGACCACTAAATGACGTCTGGCCGCCAAAATTGATGAACATAGGCTCTAGCACATCAACCACATCAGCAAAGTGGTCACAAAGATCAGAAGTGCTGTATTCCATATTGAATCCTCGAATATTGATTGTCGATAACCAGTATACTCTCATACTTGTGCTTAGCAATGCTTTGATTCAACTTACATATTTGTGTCTTAAAAGTGTCACCCATTTGTTATTTTGCTCTTCTATGCTGATATTGTGAGCAATTAGGCGTGACTCGAATGATGAAAGCAAAACTAGCCGAGCTAGACACTGCATTATACTTTGTAGTGTTTTGCCCTAAACCAAGAAACTGGTTTAGATTGATAGCATTAGGTCTATCCAAAAGTGGCAACGGTGGACTCTATGTGTTGGTAGCAATTGCGTGTGCTCTTTTTATGGAGCAGCTAGGTCAGCAGTTAGCACTCACCGTGATTTTGGCCTTTGTAATTGAAAGGCCGCTTTACTTCTATCTAAAAAATCGTTTTGCACGATTACGACCATGTGACTGCTACGCAGTGAAAGCTCTACTAACGCCGAGTGATAAATTTAGTCTGCCTTCGGGGCATAGTGCTGGAGCTTGGCTATATGCAACATGCTTGATGGAGCAAATTCCACTGGCTGCTTTTCCATTGATGATTTGGGCTTCAGGGGTGTCATTGTCACGCGTAATTGTAGGGGTACATTATCCACTTGATGTGGTGCTTGGTGCGGCAATGGGTGTCGCCTGTGCAAGTTTAGCGATAGTGATATTAGGAAACGTATGAAAATACTATATGGTGTTCAAGGAACGGGAAATGGTCATACGACTCGGGCTCGGGTAATGGCAAGTTGCTTTCGCAACATGGGAGTTTCTGTTGACTACTTTTTTTCTGGACGTCCTTCGGAAAATTACTTCGATATGCATGATTTTGGTGATTATCGCAGTTGCCGAGGGTTGTCATTTGTTACCGAGCGTGGCCAGTTAAATCGCTTAAAAACTTTCCAATCGCTCAAGTTTGGTGAGTTTATTCGCGACGTAAAAAAGTTAGATGTATCAGGTTATGATTTGATCTTTAACGACTTTGAGCCTGTTAGTGCGTGGGCTGGAAAGCTGGCGAAGGTTCCGGTGATAGCAATGAGCCATCAAGCGTCATATTTATATGATGCTGTTCCACAATTTGCCGTACAGCCTTGGCACAAAGCCCTGATCCGGTATTTTGCGCCAGCAGATATTCATCTTGGGGTACACTGGCAACCGTTTGATAAGCATATTATTCCGCCTTTTATTCCTTATGAGGCAGAGCAGGAACAGTGTGCATCGATAATTAATAAAGTCTTGGTCTATCTGCCGTTTGAAGCATTGGATAGCATTATTGAGTTGTTAAAAGACTTCCCCGATAAGGAGTTTTACTGCTATCACCCAGCTGCCGAAAATGCTTCTTTGCAACATATTCATCTGAGAAAACCGAGTCGTTCTGGGTTTATTCAGGACTTGAAAAATACTAGTGGTGTAATTGCAAATGCTGGGTTTGAGCTTTCTAGTGAAGCGTTAAAACTCGGCAAAAAACTGCTACTTAAGCCATTAGGTGGTCAATTTGAACAGCAAAATAATGCGCAGACGCTATCCGAGCTTGGTCACGCCCAAGTGATGAATTATCTCAATGCTGGGGCGCTGGAAGAATGGCTGCGAACAGGCGCGAAAGCATCGTTTTATTTTCCATCCGATCCTAGCTTGCTAGTGGACTGGTTGATAGGGGGCCAATGGCACAATATTGATTTATTGCACAATCAACTCTGGAACGGTGTTAATAATTTGCATGTAAAAGCGGCGTAAATGTAATGGTTTGCAATATAAACCCAGAATAATTACCTATTATGAGGCAAGGTAGAAAGGCTTCAGCTATACTTTAGCCAGTCTATTAATATTGTAGGTAAGCCGATGGCGGTATTAGAAAATCTGACTATCAGACGTCGTTTGCAAGTGAATGCATTAGTGGTAGGGATTGCCTTGGTTGTTATGTTAATTATGATCATGTACGAAGCTCGTACTATGCTTAAATTGAATGAAACCATTCAATATGCAGAAGAGCTCGACATTCATGAATTGGCAATGCGCAAATATGAGAAAAACTTCCTTTTTTACAAGCAAGTAGATGCACTTGATGAGTTTGAAAACGAGTATCGTGAGCTACAAACTAAGCTCGCTTTGTTGCAAGGTACTTTTTCTGATTTTGATATCGATTTAGGTCGGATCAACGAGTTTGAACGCTTAGCAAAAAGCTATTACGATGATTTTCAAAAAGTGGTGCAGTTACAAAAAACGATTGGTTTGCACCCAAAAGATGCGCTTTACGGTGAGCTTCGCGGTGCGGTACACGAAGTAGAAACACTGTTGAAAGAGCAGCAGAACTATCAACTCCTTTCAACTATGCTGCAGCTTCGCCGAGCTGAAAAAGACTTTATGTTACGTTTTGATATCAAATACTTGAAACGGTTTGACGAGCTAGTTGCGCAGTTTTCTCAGGAGATTCGCAGCGCTGGATTTAATGCTCAATATCAATCGACATTGCTTAGCTTACTGAACACCTATCAATCCAAATTTGCGAGTTTGGTTAAAGCTCAAGAAACACTTGGCTTAGATTTAACGAGTGGTGCGTTAGGTAAGATGAAAGTGAGTGTTGAAAAAAGTGATGCGGTAGTCTCTGAGGTTGTAGAACAGGCAAAAACAGAGATTAAAGAAAACGTAGATCAAACTCAAATGCTCGCCATTGGTGTATTTATTGTGGCTAGTATTATCGTGATGACACTCGTACTATCGACCAGTCGCTCAATCATTCAACCCGTAGAGCGTGTTTATCAAACCATTGAACGCATTCGCCGTGAAAACAATTTAAGTCTGCAAATTGAGCAAAGCGGCAACGACGAAATCACGATTATGACCCGTGATTTTAATAGCTTAATTTCTGACTTTAGAGATCTCATTGCAGATGTGAATGGAGCATTGGCAACCATTAATGAAGCCACGGATCATTTAACGGAGACAACTGCTCAAACGAGTACTGGTATGGCTGAGCAGTTGCACGAAGCGGATATGGTCGCAACCGCTGCGACCGAGATGCAAGCGACGATCCAAGACATTTCTCATAATACGGGTGAAGCGGCGCATAAAGCCGAGACAACGAATGAAAATGCGCAACAAGGTCGCCGTGAGGTCACAGCAACAATTGAGCACATCATGCAGTTATCGGAATCGTTAGGTGGTGCTTCAAGCGTTGTTGCTCAGTTAGAGCGTGACGGTGAAACCATTGGCTCGGTGTTGGATGTGATCCGTGGTATTGCAGAGCAAACAAACTTACTTGCGCTAAACGCTGCCATTGAAGCCGCGCGCGCAGGTGAGCAAGGTCGCGGTTTTGCTGTTGTGGCGGATGAAGTTCGGTCGCTTGCGCAGCGTACTCAAGACTCCACGCAAGAAATCGAAAGCATCATTTCTACGCTGCAACAGCGTACACGAGAAGTGGTGAATATCATGGATCAATGCCGTGAGCAGGGTAATGAAAGTGTGTCGCAAGCTGAAAAAGCAGGGGAGTTGCTCAGTATGATCACGCAAGATGTACAAACTATTATGGAAATGAGTACCCATATTGCGACGGCAATTGATGAGCAAAATCAAGTTGCTTCTGAAGTAAACAAGAATGTAGTAAAAATCAGAGATATTGCACAGAGTGCTTCTGAGCATGCACATTCTAACGCACAAAGCAGTGAAGAAGTTGCAGAGCAAGCGCGCGTATTACACGAAGCCGTTGCTAAGTATCAGGTATAAATACCAATTCAACCTAAGGTTCTTCTTTATGTCAAAGCCCCACTTAATTTATTGTGGGGCTTTTTATTTAACCTGAGGTTTGGATAAGAAATGAACTAGCTTATTATTTTTAAAGTTCAGGTTGATTGCCATTTTGAATATTGAGAAGCATATTGCATTTAAAGTGATTCTATTCAACATCGTGAGTAATATGCACTGTTGCAGAAATTTTCCGTATCGTCTTGGGTAGGGGTTTGTATCTTTAAAAGGTATGTTTTATAAAAAGAAAATCATATGTTAAAAAGGAATATTTAAATGAAACTTTCCACACGTAATTCTTGTATCCGGGGGCTATTTTTACTTTTGGCTATGGGAAACTTTTCTGTTCAAGCCTCGATGCTATGCAGAGATAGCTTTGATACTTTACGCAATAACATGACTAATATGAATTATAAAAGCTTTGATCAAACACCTAACTCTGGGTGGCGAGTACTGTATAATCAGGGTTGTTATTTAGAAGCTGCAGTGCTCATTGAGCAATATAAAACCATTACTGGAGAGCAGCAAGCAAGTTTGCAATGGCATCTATTTCAGAATTACGCGATGGCGGGAAAGCGAGAAAAGGCGATAGAGGATGGAGAGGCAATTCTGCTCTCTGCGAAGAATAACCCTGCCGAGTTCCTTTGGGTAGAGTATATAGCTGCGAGCGTTGCGTTTTTAAAAGAAGATAGAGTGACACCAATGAAGATGCGTAACAAACTGGCGGCACAAGCTAATTTCTTCCCCAATAAGATGAATCTAAAAGTTTTAGATAGCTTGGTCGATAATATCAAATCTTCGTATCAGTCTGCTTATCAACAGTAAATTTAAGGCACAAACTTGATAGGTACGCTGTCCTTTTGGGTTTTATACTCTTCTACCGCGTTTACGTATTCTTGCCACAGCGCATCGTGTTGCGTGGCTAAAGTGTATAAGTATTGCCAGCTGTAGAGCCCTGAGTCGTGGCTATCATCAAAAACAAAGCGTGCAGCATAGTGACCAACGGGCTCAATTTTCTTTATGGTGACATTCTGTTTGTTTAGCACGAGTTGCTTTTGCGCTGGACTATGTCCTTGCACTTCGGCTGATGGTGAATGTGTTCGTAAGAATTCGGCACTTAGCGTAAAACAGCGGCCGTCCTCAAAATAAACATCGAGCACTTTACTGAGTGTATGATAATGAAGTTTGGTGACTTGATACATAATTGGTATAACTCAAAAAGCGGAGCAAGGCTCCGCTTTTGATTTTAATTTACAGAATGAAGCGGCTTAAATCTTCATCCTGAACAAGCATGTCTAAATGCTGTTCAACGTAGGCGGCATCAATCGTCAAGGTATCACCGGCCTTTTCACTGGCATCGAATGAAATCTCTTCCATCAGTTTTTCCATCACAGTGTGAAGGCGGCGCGCACCGATGTTTTCAGTTTTCTCGTTGACCTGATATGCAGCTTCAGCCAGTTTGGTGATAGCGTCATCGGTAAAGTCGATAGTGACGTTTTCTGTTTTCAGTAGCGCTTGTTGCTGCTCTGTAAGAGATGCATTTGGCTCAGTTAGAATACGTTTGAAATCACCCGCAGTCAGTGCTTCTAGTTCAACGCGAATAGGTAAACGACCTTGTAGTTCAGGGATTAAATCCGACGGCTTGGCCATTTGGAACGCACCTGACGCGATAAATAAAATGTGGTCGGTTTTTACCATGCCGTGTTTAGTATTAACGGTTGAACCTTCGATAAGTGGTAGTAAGTCGCGTTGTACACCTTCACGGCTAACATCTGGGCCAGAAGATTCTCCGCGCTTACAAATTTTATCGATTTCATCAATAAACACGATACCGTTTTGTTCAACTGACTCAATAGCTTGCTCTTTAAGCTCTTCTGGATTAACAAGCTTTGCAGCTTCTTCTTCAATCAATAGCTTAAGTGCTTCTTTAATTTTCAGCTTACGGTTCTTTTTCTTGTCACCCGACATGTTTTGGAACATGCTCTGTAGCTGGTTGGTCATTTCTTCCATACCAGGAGGAGACATGATCTCAACATGAGGTGCCGTTTCTGCGATATCGATCTCAATTTCTTTGTCGTCTAACTGACCTTCACGTAGTTTCTTACGGAATACTTGACGTGTTGACGAATTTTCATTTGGCTGAGACTCACCCCAAGCGTCTTTTGCTGGTGGTAATAGTGCATCTAAAATACGCTCTTCGGCGGCTTCTTCAGCGCGGAATTTGAATTTTTTAGTTTGTTGTTCACGTGTTAGCTTAAAAGAAACTTCGACTAGATCACGGATGATGGTTTCAACTTCTTTACCAACATAACCCACTTCGGTGAACTTAGTCGCTTCTACTTTGATAAATGGTGCGTTAGCAAGCTTTGCTAGACGGCGGGCAATTTCAGTTTTACCCACACCCGTTGGGCCGATCATCAAAATATTTTTTGGTGTAACTTCTGCACGCAACTCTTCATCAAGCTGCATACGACGCCAACGGTTGCGCAGTGCAATCGCGACGGCTTTTTTGGCTTTGTCCTGACCGATAATGTGTTGATCAAGCTCGTGCACAATCTCTCTTGGAGTCATAGCTGTCATGACGAGTCCTATTACAATTCTTCGATAGTTTGGAAATTATTGGTAAATACGCAGATATCACCAGCGATCTTCAGGCTCTTTTCCACGATTTCTTTCGCACTTAAGTCGGTATTTTCAAGTAGTGCGGTTGCAGCCGCCTGTGCGAAATTACCACCACTGCCGATAGCAATAAGGTCATGCTCTGGCTGCACCACATCGCCGTTACCTGTGATGATAAGCGAGGCGGTTTCGTCGGCTACCGCAAGTAGGGCTTCAAGCTTTCTTAATGCTCTGTCGGTACGCCAGTCTTTTGCCATTTCTACGGCTGCTTTAGTGAGATGGCCTTGGTGCATCTCAAGCTTTGCTTCAAAGCGTTCAAATAATGTAAATGCATCAGCTGTACCGCCAGCGAAACCTGCCAGTACTTTACCATTGTATAGACGGCGTACTTTACGTGCGTTGCCTTTCATAACTGTGTTACCAAGCGAAACTTGGCCATCACCGCCGATAACCACTTTGTCATCGCGACGAACACTAACGATGGTAGTCATAGTAATCCTTATCTGGGCTTGTGCCCGTGTAACTCTAGATTAGTAGGAAATATGGGTGGACTTATAAAAATCAAGTCCAGCCCCAAATCCCGCAGCCAAATATCCCAACACGCTGCAATTTGTTTTTATCGCTTTCCGCTAAACGCTTGGTATCGTAGGGGCCAAGACGGACACGATACCAGACACCGTTACTCCCTTCGGTACGGCGGATCTCCGCGATTAGTCCAGCAAACGCAACTTTGGCTTTCATGGCTTCGGCTTGGCTATGGGTTCTAAATGAACCACACTGCATTTGATAGGGACCTTTGCTCTCGATCTCTTTAACTTCGACCTTAATTTCATGATTTTTAATTTCTTCAATGAACTCAGGTGGGCGAGGCTTTGGTTTACTAACCTTTTGCTCGGCAACTGGGTGCGGGTTTTTGGCTTGCTCTACTTCTTTAGGATCGGCATTGGTTTTTATAAACCAAAGACCGTAGGCAAACCCACCGATCAGTAGAAATGCAAAAATAGCAGCAATAACAGGAAATTTCGCCGATTTTTCTGGCTTGTCTTTCCCCTTGCCTTTAGGTTTCTTATTGATGTAATCGTGCTGTGCCATAGGTTATTTGATTTTAATAGCTATCCATTGGATCAACATCTATGCTCCAGCGTACTCGATTGGCAGACTCATGCGTAGCGATATAGTGCGCAAGTTGCGAAAGGTAGTCCCGCAGCACAGTGCGTTGTTGTGCGTGTATATGTAATTGATATCTGAACTTTCCAGCTATTCGTTCAAGTGGTGCTGGAATTGGACCCAGCAATTGTATACCAGGATAGGGGGTAGCTGGAACCAAATCCGATAAAAAGCGCAATACTGTATTTATATTTGTTGCCTCGGCGCGGATTATAGCTAAGTGTGCGAAGGGAGGAAGCATTGCTTCTTCACGCTCTTGTAAGGCATATCGCGCAAAGTCGCCGTAGCCGTTATTGATTAAATCTTGCAATAATGGGTGTTCTGGAAAATGCGTTTGCAATAATACAGTTCCTGCTTCACCGGCGCGTCCGGCTCGTCCAGCAACTTGCGTAATAAGCTGCGCCATTTGCTCGGTTGCTCTAAAATCACAAGAGTAAAGCCCTGAGTCCACATCCAAGATAATCACAAGACTGACATCGGCAAAGTGATGGCCCTTGGCAAGCATTTGAGTGCCGACCAGAATTCGCGCGCCACCTTGATTAATTTCTTCAAGGGCGCTTTCAAGGCTGCCTTTACGGCGCGTAGAATCTCGATCAATGCGAGTGACGGGAATATCAGCGAAGCGTTCGCTTAAAAACCCTTCGAGTTGTTCTGTACCGAGTCCTGTCGGCATGATTTGGGTGCTGCCGCAATCTGGACACTGTCTAGGTACAAAGTCCTGCTCACCGCAATGATGGCATACCAAGCGGTTCATATTTTTATGGTACGTGGCGCTGGTAGAGCAATGTTTACAGGTATTAAGCCATCCGCATTCGTGACACATCAATGTGGGTGCAAAACCCCGACGATTTAGAAACACCATAACCTGCTTTCCGCGAGCGAGTGTTTTTTCCATCCAATGTAAGCTCATTGGTGAAAACCCGCCTTGTTCTGGCTGACCTTTCATGTCTACAAGGTGAAATTGGTTATCGTGCTGGGTCTGCGCTCGTTTACTCAGTGTGACGAGTTGATATTTGTTGGTAATGGCTTTGTGTAATGTTTCTAATGCCGGTGTTGCGGTTCCTAAAAGCAAAGGGCAGTGTGCCTGATGCGCTCTAAATGCAGCGAGATCTCTGGCGTGATAGCGCAGGCCTTCTTGCTGTTTAAACGAGTTGTCGTGCTCTTCGTCAACGATGATCATGCCGAGATTTTGAAATGGCAAAAAAATGGCCGAGCGAGTACCGATAACCAAAGCGCTCAGACCCTTTTCGGCGCGACGCCAAGTATGTAGGCGCTCGTTATCGGTTAGATTTGAGTGCCATAAATCAATGGGTAGATTATTAAAGCGTTTTTTGAAGCGGTTGACCGTTTGTGGTGTGAGCCCAATTTCAGGCACCAAGATCAGTGCTTGTTTACCCGCTTTTATTATGTTTTCAAGGCTCTGTAAGTAGACTTCGGTTTTACCACTTCCCGTTACACCTTCGATTAAAAAGGTACGGTAACCGACTTGTGCATTGACGGCGCTGCAAATAGTCGCTTGTTGGTCGTTTAGGCGTGGCTTTTCGCCTAGCTGTAATTCGTTTTTCGACCAATCACTATCATGCTCAATAGATTGTGAGATAAGCGCTTTTTCTTCCAATGCTTTAATTGTTTGGCTAGCAAATCCGAGCGCTTTGAGTTCGCTTAATTTTATTGCGCCACCTTCATATAATTGAGAAAGCAGTGCTTGTTGCTTTTTGGCTCGCAGTGTTGGTAGTTTCTGCCCTTTTTCCGTTAATCTGACGACAGGGATCTGAGTTTTGTCTGGGCTTCCACCATCTCTGAGTACTGCCGGTAGTGCTGTAAATAAGGTATCGCCAATTGGATGACAGTAATACTGGGAGACAAAGTGTAAAAAGCTAAGTTGTGCTTGATTAAAGACAGGATGCTCGTCCAACACCTCAATAATTTGCTTGAGTTTTTCTTTTGGTACATCGGTGTCGTCTTTTTTAGCAAGCGCAATCGCTGTGCAACGACGGTTGGCAAAATTGACGGTGACTCTCATTCCTGCTTCAACTTGCATGGTTGGTGCTAGCAAATAGTCGAATGTTCGGTGCAGTGGCAGCTTTAAAGCTACTTCAAGAATGAGCATGTATTACAATTCCATAAAGTGAGCGCAGTGACGAAGTATATACCTAAGGCGGTACGAATTGAAAACGTACTCTGCGACGGCGATAAAAAACTCTGAAATATTGCTTGTAGATTGTTCAGTTAAGCACTAAAATACGCGTCCACATTTTTGTATAACTACGTATGGTGCCAGACTTCGGGTTTGGAGAGCGATACGGCCTTAACTAGAGGTTGCTATGAAAGAAGGTATTCACCCTAATTACGAGACGATCACTGCATCGTGCTCTTGCGGTAACAAGTTCGAAACTCGTTCAACGCTATGTAAAGATATTCACCTAGACGTATGTTCTGCATGTCACCCGTTCTACACTGGTAAGCAGAAGATCCTTGACACAGGTGGCCGTGTAGATCGCTTTAACAAGCGTTTCGGTGCACTTAGCAGCAAGAAGTAATCTTGTTGGTCTAGTCGAAAGAAGCACCTTAGGGTGCTTTTTTTGTGCCTGTTTGAAAATACCTTCCCGATTTATACATCCTGTTCTTCATCAACATACAGACCGTCAGTCATCCCGTCTTATTGTGACTTTTACTCTTCTAAAATAAAAAACTTGCCAGTTTGGCAGCAAAACTTTACTGATCTTTTAGGTAGAGTAAAAACTCTATTTAGTAGATAAATACTGAACATTTACGAACTTAAGTTGTGAAAATAATCAAAGCTCATATAGTAAATAGTATCAGGTATGAGCACTTTATATAAACTAAAGTCAATATATTGCGATTAAATGTCGCTATCTTGACGTTAAAATTAGTTAAGTTGCTATTTTTTTATTGTTTTTATGGTTGGTGTACATTTGTGCTAATTTTCTACATTTCGAGTTCGTTTTAGGGTTTTATTTTTTAAGTTTTAGCCATTTTATTTGTGAAATATTTCTTAAAATTGAGCTTATCTTCTCGGAAAAGTATAGAAAATACCGTGCTAGTGGATAGACCTGATTTTACTTGAATAATGAGCAAAACTCGGTATTGTGTGAATACGGTCGATTAACTATATGTCCTATTGACATACCGCGACAGCAAAGCACATACGCTTGTTGAGTGGTTGAATGTCGTCGCTCATATAGTTAATCGCACTGTGTGTTGCTCTAACCTGCCTGATAGGTTGCCAACATTCAGAATGCGAACGTTTACCACACTCTCACATTAACTTCGTAGGAAAATATCGCGCCATGACAGATTTTCGTCAACAAGCTCTAGATTATCACGAGAAGCCCGTTCCAGGTAAAATCAGTGTTGAACTCACTAAACCTGCCGAGACCGTAAAAGACTTAGCACTTGCATACAGCCCTGGTGTTGCAGAGCCAGTACGTGAAATCGCGGCTGATCCGGCGAATGCATACCGTTACACGGGTAAGGGAAATATGGTTGCGGTGATCAGTAATGGTACGGCAATTCTTGGCTTGGGTAATTTAGGTCCTTTGGCATCAAAGCCTGTTATGGAAGGTAAGGCACTATTATTTAAGCGTTTTGCGGGTCTTGATTCAATCGATATCGAAGTTAAGCACAATACCACCGAAGACTTCATCAATACGGTGGCAAATATTGCAGACACGTTTGGCGGTATTAACCTTGAAGATATTAAAGCGCCTGAGTGCTTTGAAATTGAGCGCGCGCTAATCGAACGTTGTGACGTTCCTGTATTCCATGATGATCAGCACGGCACCGCAATTGTAACTGCTGCGGGTATGCTGAACGCGTTGGAAATCCAAGGTAAAGATATTCACGATGCGATTATTGTGTGTCTTGGCGCGGGAGCAGCCGCTATCGCTTGTATGGAATTATTGATCAAGTGTGGCGCCCAACGTGAACACATCTATATGTTGGACAGAAAAGGCGTGATCCATACTCGTCGTGATGACCTAAATGAATACAAAGAGCTGTTTGCAAACAACACGGATAAGCGTACGTTACAAGATGTGATTGCGGATGCGGACGTATTTGTTGGTGTTTCTGGCCCAGACTTACTTTCTGCTGAAGATCTAAAGTTAATGGCTGACAAGCCCGTGGTATTCGCTTGTTCTAACCCAGATCCAGAGATCAGTCCTGAAGTTGCACACGGTGCACGCAATGATTTGATCATGGCGACAGGTCGCTCAGATTATCCAAACCAAGTAAATAACGTGCTGTGTTTCCCGTTTATCTTCCGTGGTGCGCTTGATGTACGTGCAACCGCTATCAATGACGAGATGAAGATTGCAGCGGTTGAAGCAATTAGGACGATTGCGAAAGAGCCTGTGCCTGCCGACGTGTTAAAAGCGGCTGACGTGGATAGCCTTGAGTTTGGTCCTGAGTATATTATTCCAAAACCAATGGACCCGCGTTTGTTACCTCGTATCGCAAAAGCGGTTGCAGTAGCTGCAATTGAATCAGGCGTGGCACAAATCGATATGCCAGCTGGATATATGGAATAATAAAATTGATATCATCCAAATGAAAAAAGCCTCGATTGAGGCTTTTTTTGTATCTGTTTCCCAGAACGAGAGAGTAATCATCACTCTTCGTTTATTTCTGGGATCTCCAAACCGCGTTCTTCCATTATTTGTCTTACCTCTAACGGAATTCGCTCTGGGTTATCTTTTCTCAAGTCTTCATCGCTCGGCAGTGGCTGACCTGTGAAGGCATGTAGAAACGCCTCACATAAAAGCTCACTGTTCGTGGCATGACGTAAGTTATTCACTTGGCGACGTGTACGCTCATCAGTTAGCACTTTGAGTACATTCAGAGGTATGCTCACCGTGATCTTTTTTACTTGCTCTGCTTTCTTACCGTGTTCTGCATATGGGTGAATATACTCACCGTTCCATTTTGCCATAATTGTGTACTTGCCTCAGTTACATCAATGCCAATATGACTGGGTTCTGGTCTACATTATTCACCAACCGCATGAATATAGGGATAACCTTACAAATTAAAGATAAATCCCAAACTCAAATAGATGAACAAACTAATCCGCCATAGCGAGATAGAAGAATCTCTGCCATAGTTTTCAATAACTCAGTCGTATTAGCAACGCCTAGAGTGGCGAAATTTTATCGGTTTAAAAAAGATAGTCAAATACTAGTTATTTAGCCATTTAGCAGTATAAATGTTTTGACTTCTAGTTTCTGTTGCTCTAACCTTTTAGACGTCTAAACATCCAACTATCTAGGTGACCTTATGAGTCAAGTTAACAAATCAACGGTTGCAGTGCGTCACGGTATAGAAGCTGATAAAGCACATGGGGCGGTAGTGCCACCGCTTTACCTTTCTACCACCTATTCTTTTGCTGATTTTGATACCAAACGCGACTACGATTATGGCCGCAGCGGTAACTTTAATCGTGATGTGCTTGCTCAGGCACTTACCGAACTTGAAGGTGGCGCTCGTGGTATTATTACCGCGACTGGCATGGCAGCCGTTCACCTAGTAACTCAGTTGCTTAACCATGACGATACNCATGACTGTTACGGTGGTAGCTATCGCTTATTCACATCACTTGCAAAGCGTGGACTACTCAAATTAGCCGTCTTGGATCTCACGCAACCAGAAAGTCTTGCACAGCTGCAGCAGATCAAACCTAAATTAGTTTGGATTGAAACACCAAGTAACCCCATATTAAGGCTAACGGATATAGAAGCTGTCGTAAATGCAGCGCACGCTGTAGGGGCTTTGGTCGCCGCTGATAACACCTTCTTGTCTCCTGCACTACAAAATCCCATTACCTTTGGCGTGGATGTAGTCGTGCATTCAACCACTAAATATATCAATGGTCATTCAGATGTTGTGGGGGGCGCGGTGATCGCACGTACACAGGAGTTGGGTGATGAGTTAGCTTGGTGGGCGAATAATATCGGTATTACAGGTGCACCTTTTGATAGTTACCTTACTCTACGTGGACTGCGCACCTTAAACGTGCGTTTACGCCAGCATCAAGAAAATGCTCAGCTGATTGCGGAGTATTTAGAAAAGTCGCCGTATGTTAGCCAAGTTTATTACCCTGGCCTTGAGTCGCATCCTCAACACGAACTTGCGAAAAAACAACAGCTCGGCTTTGGTGGCATGGTGAGCTTCGATATCAAAGGCGATTTGCACACATCTGCGAAGTTTTTAACGTCTCTAACGCACTTTTCATTGGCTGAATCTTTAGGTGGGGTTGAGAGTCTAATTTGCCATCCTGCGACGATGACACATGCAGGAATGGATCCGCAAGCGCGTTTGGAAGCGGGGGTGGGCGACACGTTGATTCGTATTTCTGTAGGCATTGAAGATGC
This sequence comes from Pseudoalteromonas sp. HM-SA03, assembly GCF_002289345.1. Taxonomy (GTDB): domain Bacteria; phylum Pseudomonadota; class Gammaproteobacteria; order Enterobacterales; family Alteromonadaceae; genus Pseudoalteromonas. The sequence goes on from NZ_NSDG01000004.1 coordinate 27,795, forward strand.
ACAGGATCTCATTGCAGATCTGGAATCAGGATTTGCATGTATTGATGAAAGTCAGGCGAGTGATGATGCTAAGTCATTCAAATTAACGCCTGCACATACAGTAGCGTTGTGGTGAGTAAATGGCAAGAGTAGTACATAAGTTTGGTGGTTCGAGTTTAAGCTCGCCAGAGCGTTATCAGGCGGTTGCCAAGATAGTGTTAGAGCAATGTCAGCTAGGTGACAGTGTTGTGGTTTCTGCTGCAGGAAAAACAACGAATACCCTAGTGAAGTTATGGCAAAGTTTTGAGCAGCAAGATGTTCGCGCATTCAACGATGTTTTATTACAAGTTGAAAATCATCAACGTGAATTAATTGATGCCTTGTTTGTAGGTGAACAACACAGTGTGTTACTCAAACAGCTTGTCAATGAGCTGCAAGCAATCGCTTTAGGACGAGAAGAACAGCAGCTTCACTACGCGAGTTTACTTGCACATGGAGAGCTATGGTCGGCTCGTATATTAGCAAACTACCTAAGCTCTCAAGGTGTTGAAGCCAAAGCTGTCGACGCTCGTAGGTTATTCGTACAACAAGAGGGAGTGTTACTCCACGCCCATAACAAAGAAGCGTGCTATCGCGCCATTGATGACCACGCTATCTATATTGTTACCGGTTTTATTGCTGCAAATGCACAAGGTGAAACGGTGACTTTAGGCCGAAATGGCAGTGACTATAGCGCAACTTTGTTGGCAAGTTATCTTGATGCGGCTCAAGTATCAATTTGGACGGATACAACTGGTGTGTTCAGCACAGATCCACGTAAAGTCGCTAATGCCATAAAATACACTAAAGTATGTCGTGGCCAAGCTGAATTACTCGCACGATTAGGTAATCCGGTACTGCATGCAAAAACGCTGTCTCCACTTAAAGATACCGACATAAAACTACAAGTTCGTAGCAGCTTTGATGCCGATGCGCTTGGCACTGAGATAGTAAAGGCAGGCTATAGCAAAGAGAAGCGCTTTATTACCACTTTTGGACAACTTGACCTGTTACGCGTTGAGCAGCTAAAAAGTGGTGAAGTGAAACAGCTAAGCCAGCTTATTCAGCATAGCATTCATCATTTTGTTAAAGGTGGAGAGGCACACTTACTGGTGCCATCTGAGTTTAGCCATGTTGTGATCAAAGCGCTGGATTCGCGAGCCAATATTATTGAGTCGCAAGTACAAGGCTTTGCTATTGTTGCCCCAAGTCAGGATGTTGCTGGCTTACATCAGCAAGCACTGGAATTATTGGATGAACATGCGATTGTCACCCGTTTTGTGCTGCAAGAGCGCCATTACAGCTTAGTGTTAACCGATCAAGCAATTGATAGCGATCTACTTGCTATATTGCACGAACGTTTGGTCAATAAAGGCAGAGAGCTTGCTGTGATTGTAGCTGGTGTTGGCAATGTGGGTGAAGTGTTTATCGAACAATGCAAAAGCCAAGTCGCTAAGCTGAGTGAGCACTTTGATCTTAAGTTGGTTGGCTTACTGCGTTCTAAGCAAATGTTGTTCTGTCCAAGCGGGCTGAACTTAGCATCGTGGCAACAGCAATGGCAAAATGAGGCCATCGACTACAATGAAGCAGAGCTATTCACTCGTATTAAAGAGCTAGATTACGAGCATAAAGTGGTGGTTGATATTACTGCGAGCGAGCGTTTCAGTGAGTTGTATCCGCAGTTTGTTGAACATGACTGTCATTTGATCAGCGCCAACAAATATGCCGGCACGGCACAACAAGGTTGGTACTCCAAGCTGCGTCAGCAGTTACAAGAGCGTAACCTGTTATGGCGTTACAACACCAGTGTTGGCGCAGGTCTACCCATTAACTTTGCGTTGGCTGATCTGCAAAATAGTGGCGATGAAGTGGTGAGAATTGAAGGCGTCTTTTCCGGCACTTTATCTTGGCTGTGTAGTCGCTATGATGGTTCTGAAGCATTTTCTGAGCTAGTGCTCGGGGCGCAAGAGCTTGGTTTTACTGAGCCCGATCCGCGCGAAGACCTATCTGGCCGTGATATGCAGCGTAAGCTTTTGATTTTAGCAAGAGAGTTAGGCATTGAACTTGAGCTTGACGATATTGAATTAGAGGCGTTAATGCCTGAGTCATTGAGTGTGGGTTCATGGCAAATGTTTTTAGAAAATCGCCAGCAACTCGATGACTTTTATACGACACACCATGCAAAGGCCACAGCGAATGACGCTGCGCTTCGTTATACTGGCGCGCTTGAAATTGCAAGCAATGGCAAAGTATCTGCAAAAGTAGGCATTGCACAGGTATCAAATGGCTCGGCAATCGCGAATTTAACACCGGGTGATAATATTTTTGTGATCCACACTAAATGGTATGACCAAAACCCGCTGGTGATCCAAGGCCCAGGGGCAGGTAAAGAAGTGACAGCAGCAGGAATACATTCCGATTTATTTTGGCTGACGCAAAATCTAAAATAACTCTTTTAAGAAAATAGATATAATACAACTGGTATCAGACAAAAATGCCGATACATCTGTATCGGCATTTCTATTTTAGAATAATTCTTCGTGAGTCGGTAGCGGCGCGGTATCGTCAAACGGTGTGCTGCTATCTGTATCTAATACGTATTTGGTTGGGGCCGTACCTTGTTCGAAATACTCAAACCGAGATGTGTAATCGTTCTTGCGAGACAAAAGCCCTGTCTTTAAGTCAATCCGAGTTGAAATAAGCCCAGGAGGCGGCTCTATCGGAGCCAAAGGCTCGTCTTTAAGCGCCTCACGCATAAAGTCTATCCAAGCAGGTTGTGCTGAAATCGCTCCGGCTTCTGCGCCAACAAGTTGATTATTACCAAGGTTAGCGTTGTAGGCTGCACGACCCAAAGATTTACTCGCATCGTCGAAGCCAACCCAAACTGTAGTGAGGACATTACGGTTAAAGCCCGTGAACCAAGTATCTACCGAGTCGTTGGTGGTCCCCGTTTTTCCAGCAAGGTCACGACGTTTTAACCACTGACCACGCCAGCCTGTACCGCTCCAGCCTGTATCGTGTTTCCAGCTACCGCCACCCCAGATAGCACTGTGAAGCGCATCAGCAATTAGAAATGCGTTTTGCTCTGAGATCACTTGCGGTGCACAGCGCTCTGGTTGCTCTTCCAGCTGCTGCTCATCGCAGACCAATAACGGCTCTGCCAAACCCAGCTCGGTACCGAATGAGTCGGTAATTTTATCAATAAAATACGGCTCAATCAGGTGACCACCGTTGGCAAAAGTAGCCATGCCGCGCGCCATTTCAAGAGGAGTCAATGCGGCACTACCGAGCGCCAATGATTCACTACGGTTAATATCTGCGTCTTGGAAACCAAATTTAAGCAAATGATCAGCGGCCTTATTTATGCCAACGCCTTTGATCAAACGAACAGATACCACGTTTTTCGATTGTGCAAGCGCTCGGCGAATACGGATGGGGCCGTTATACACTTCAGGGCTATTTTTTGGACGCCAAGCTACGCCAACGCTTCTGTCCCAATGATTAATCGGGGCATCATTAAGAATGGTGGCTAGGGTATAGCCATTTTCTAATGCGGATGAATAAATAAAGGGTTTGATGTTTGAACCCACCTGACGCTTAGCTTGGGTTGCACGATTGTATTGGCTAAGCTCAAAACTGTAGCCACCCACAATTGCCTTTACACGTCCATCCTGGGGATCGAGTGAGACAAGAGCACTGGATGCCTGCGGCAACTGACTTAACATCCAGCCGTCGTCTTGTTTGCGGACATACACTTGCATGCCCGGCGTGAGGATATCTGCGGTTGTTTTTGGTGGTAGGCTTTGGCGCGTCTCACTGATGTATTGTCTGGCCCAACTTAAGCCTGACCATTCCAATGTAATTTGTTCACCGGTTTTTAAGAGTAGGCCGGCGGTTTTTTCTGCAATGCTTAGCACGACAGCGGCTTTTAACGGTCCAATTTCATTGACCTTTTTAAGGCGAGTAATAATGCCTTCACGACTTAGCGGCGATTCCATTTCAGCTTGCCAATAGGTTTCTTCTGCGCCTCTAAAGCCGTGACGCATATCGTAGGCATGTAAATTATCAACTAATGCATGCTGAGCAGCCTGTTGCATGTCAGATTCCACACTGGTGTAAACTTTCATACCTGAGTTATAAGCTTTATCAGTACCGTAGCGTTCGACCATATAGGCACGAACCATTTCAGAAATATAAGGTGCATAAAGCTCGATTTCGGCACCATGGAATTTAGCCGTGATGGGAGCTTGTGTCGCCTCATCATATTCTGCTCGGGTAATATACTTTTCTGCAAGCATTCGCCCGAGCACAACATTCCGGCGCAATTGCGCGCGCTCAGGATTACGAATTGGATTTAACGCAGAGGGGGCTTTTGGCAGACCTGCAATCATTGCCATTTCTGCTAAAGTTAACTCTGATAGTGTGCGGCCGTAATAGACTTGCGCAGCTGCACCAATACCAAAGGCGCGATTACCCAGTTCAATTTTGTTTAAGTAAAGCTCAAAAATTTCATCTTTCGTTAATAGCCGCTCAATATGCAGTGCAATAAAGATTTCTTTCACTTTACGAATATAGGCTTTCTCTCTTGTTAAGAAAAAGTTTCTGGCAAGTTGCATGGTGAGCGTACTGGCTCCCTGCTTTTTTTGTCCTGTGGTGATAAGCACTAAAGCGGAGCGGACGATACCTATCGGGTCTACGCCGAAATGATCGTAAAAACGGTTATCTTCGGTCGCTAAGAATGCCTTTCGCATGGGGAGTGGAACATCCTGCAAACGTACAGGGATCCTGCGCTTTTCACCAAACTGGTTGATGAGTTTTCCGTCTCGTGTAAAGACTTGCATGGGTGTTTGTAGTTGAACATCTTTCAAAACTTCTACACTTGGTATGTCAGATTTGACATAATAATAAAGACTGATAAGTGTCAACACGCCTAAGAGGGTACAAACAAAAACGAATTGTAAAAATCTTTTCAATAATTTCACGGAATTATCCCTAGTTAGACTCCCAATTACAGGTAGACACTGCTAGTATATCTTGATTAAAAAACGATTAATATTTTTGTGTGCTAAATTTTTATAGTACACAGTCTTAAAAGGAAACGGGCGCTTCACATGCTGAGCCAACTACTAAAAAAACAAGCACCTCTGATGATAGGGATCGACATCGGCTCCCATTGTGTCAAAGCTGTGTTGCTGTCGAAGACAAGTTCCAGCTATCGTGTAGAAGCCGTTGCGATTGAACCTGTTCCGAAAGGAGCTGTAAATGAAAGGGCCATTCAAGACATTGAAGCGATCGGCAACGCGATAACTAAAATGAAGCGGCGCATTCCAAAGCTCACGCAATATGCAGCAGTTGCCGTATCCGGTCAGACCGTGATTACAAAAGTGATCTTTATGGATGTGTCATTAACTGATGCTGAACTCGAGTCTCAGATAGCCATTGAAGCTGATAGCTTAATTCCTTACCCATTAGATGAAGTTAGTCTAGATTTTGAAAAAATTGGAGTAAACGAAGCCGATCCGTCAAAAATGAATGTACTGCTTTCTGCGGCGCGTACCGAAAGCGTGCAAGCACGAGTAGGTGCATTGGAAGAAGCAGGCTTCAAAGCGAAAGTTGTCGATGTAGAGAACTATGCACTGAGTAGAGCCATGGACGTTATTTATCCTGAGCTACCCAACGATGCCTTCGATAAAATCGTAGCAATGATAGATATTGGCGCTGTACTTACGCTGATAAGCGTTATTCAATCAGGGAAAACGATTTACACCCGTGATCAAGTGTTTGGTGGCGAACAATATACCAACAGCATTGTGGCTTATTACAACAAAACCTACGATGAAGCAGAACTGGCGAAAACGACGGGAGATTTACCTCCCAACTATACCTTTGAAGTCTTGGCTCCTTTCCAAACTTCTATGTTGCAGCAAATTCGTCGAGCAGTGCAAATGTTTATGACGACCAGTGGTAAAGATCATATCGACTACATCGTGTTGACGGGTGGAACGGCTTTAGTGGATGGCTTAGATAAACTGCTCATTGATGAGCTTGGGATCCACACAATAGTGGCAGACCCGTTTACTGATATGGAGATTGCACCAAAAGTAGACAGGCATGTGCTACAAAAGCATACAGCGCAGTTCGCCTTAGCGACAGGTTTAGCACTAAGGAGCTTCTCATCATGCCACATATAAATTTGCTTCCTTGGCGCGAGCAGCAAAGGCAAGCGTCGCAACAAATCTTTCTGACTATCATCGCGGTGATCATCGCGGCTTGTTTGCTGTTAATGTACATGCTTGGCAGCTTTTATGACGGTTTAAAAACTGGGCAAGAAATTAAAAACCGCTACCTCGAAAGTGAGATCTCTCAACTAGATTCCCGGATAGTTGCTATTAACGATCTGAATAAGCAAAAAGAAAATTTACAGCGCCGTATTCGGCTTATTGAAGAGTTGCAACTCAACCGTAGTCTCGGTACGCAAATTATCGATGAAATAGCACGAGTGGTTCCGGCTGGGGTTTATCTCACCAGTCTTGAGCGACAAGACAATATGATAAAAGTCATTGGTCGTAGTGAATCAAACAACCGCTTATCACAGATGCTACGACAAGTTGAATCGTCATATTTATTAGAACGACCGGTGATCCAAGGCATAGTTGCCGGTGAGCAAAGTTCAAAATTACTGAGTGATTTTACGATGCATTTTTATGTTAAGTCTCATGAAGACATCCACTTAGCCGATAAAGCGAAATAGGGCGGAGGCACAGTGCATGAATTTTGACTTAAACAGTTTAAAGGAAATCGATTGGAATGAGCTGGAGCTCGATAATATTGGTCATTGGCCATTTCCTGTAAAAGTTTTATGTTCCGTTCTGGTGGTTTTACTCATGTTGGTGTTGGGTTATAACCTGATGGTTTCAAGTTCCATTGCTCGCTACGACCAAGCGGTTAAAAAAGAGCAAGAGCTAAGAACGAGTTACCGAATTAAATACGCAAGAGCAAACAATTTAGAGCTATATAAACAGCAAATGATTGATATGGAAGCGCAATTTACAGAGCTGTTGAGACGACTGCCAAGCTCCAACGAAACGCCTGGGTTACTGGATGATTTGACTTATGTTGGTACCTCTAGCGGATTAACCTTCCTAAAAATTGGTTGGATGCCAGAGGTACGTAAAGAGTTTTATACTGAATTGCCGATTAAGTTAGAAGTGATAGGTAAGTATCATGAATTTGGTCAGTTTGTAAGTAAAGTATCTGAGTTGCCTCGTATCGTCAGCCTACATGATTTTAGAATTGAAAATGCAGGAAATGGCGAGCTGGTATTTAGTGTTGTGGCAAAAACTTATCGCTATGAGCAAGGAGGTCAGAAATGATCCGGTTAATGCTCTGCGTAACCACATTGATGTTCATCTCAGGTTGTAATGATAGTACGGCAGAACAAAAAGAATTTATTGATCAGGTAAAAGCAAGCTCAACACCGAAAATTGAGCCTATACCTGAAATGCAGGACTATGAGCCATTTAAGTATAGTGCTTCGGAGTTACGTAGTCCTTTTGTTGCGCCGCAGCCCGAAGTGATTGAAAATAAACTGGTTCAAATTAAAAACTGCTTACACCCAGATCCTGATAGAGCTCGCTATCCGTTAGAGAAGTTTCCGTTGGATAACCTGCGTATGAAAGGCATTATCGCTAAATCTGACGGTCGTTGGGCACTAATCGAAGCGGCAACGCAGGGGTTATATCGTGTTAAACGTGGTGAATATATGGGTTTGTATCATGGCAAAGTGCTGAGTGTACATGCTGATCATTTAGAATTATTAGAATTGATCCCAGATGGAACGGGATGTTGGAAAGAAAGGCTAACAAAAGTGGAAATGTTAGAAGCGGAACAAGGTGGCGCGAGTGAATACTAACAATAACGTTATAAAATCAACCATTAAAAGCACTCGAACACTATGGCGTTCCGTGCTCGGTGTTGCCTTAGTTGGCCTTTCGTCAATTGTGCATGCCATTCCTATGTTGTATGACATTCGCTATAACCCCGTTCCGACAGGTGAAACTCAGCTACAACTGGTGTTTGATGAAAAACTCAATACAGAGCCAAAAGTTCGTGTTGTCGGCGAAAGTGCTAGCATTGAATTATTTTTTCAGCAGGCTGAGTTTGAAGAAAGCTTAAAAGCTTTGAGTATTGATAAAGCTGGTATTCAAGGCATTACCAGTGAACTCAGAGATGGTGGTTTTGCCGTTTCCATCAACATGGATGAACTGAAGCTATATAAAACCGAAGTTAAGAATAATCTTGTGATAGTGGAAGTGTCTAACAAACCGATTGTCTCTGAACAAGATCAAAGTCAAAAAGTCACTGCATTTATCAACCAAATTCAAGCTATCGATTTTCGTCGCGGTGAGAAAGGTGAAGCTAAAGTACTTGCGTTTCTTGAGCACAACCAAGCGGCCATCGATGTACAAGAGCGCGGTGGTAAAATCATTGCGGACTTCCACCATATCGATATTGCAGAAGACCTGCTATACGAACTCGATGTGTTAGATTTTGGCACTGTGGTATCTCGCATAGAAACCTTTAAAGAAGACAATAAAAGCCGTATTGTGATTGAGCCAAATGCGGCATTCAAGTTTACCTATCAACAGCTTGATAACATCTTTACCTTATCAGTTGAAAAAGACGAAGGTAATAAAACCTTTGGCGATAAAAAAGAGTACAAAGGTCAGCCGATCACGCTGAATTTTCAGGATATTCCAATTCGCTCTGTACTACAGATCATCGCCGATACAAATAACTTTAACCTAGTAACGAGTGACACCGTATCTGGCAATATTACTCTGCGTTTAGATGGTGTACCTTGGGATCAAGCGCTTGATGTTGTGTTACGTGTGAAAGGACTAGATAAGCGTATGGATGGCTCTATTTTGATGGTCGCGCCATCTGAAGAGCTAGCGGCTAGGGAAGCCAAAGAATTACAAGCACGTCAACAAGTTGAAGAGCTAGAGCCATTATATAGCGAGTATATTCAACTTAATTACGCGAAAGCGGAAGAATTTGCTGACTTACTTAAAACAGATATCAATTCTATAATTAGTCATCGTGGTAGTGTGTCCGTTGATAAACGCACCAATACTTTATTAATTAAAGATACCTCACGCAGTATTGAAAGTGTACGTCGGATGGTTGAAACCCTAGATGTGCCAGTAAAACAGGTGCGTATTGAATCGCGCATGGTTACTGTAGATGACACAGTACAAGAAGACTTAGGTGTTCGCTGGGGCTTTAGTGATCAGCAAGGCAGTGATGCTATCTCTGGTACGCTAGACGGTGCTAATGCGCTATCCAATGGTAATATTCCGTCGTTGGAAAACCGCTTAAACGTTAATTTAGGCGTGAAAGGAGTCCCTGCTGGTAGTATTGGTATGCACATTGCGAAATTAGCTGATGGCACGTTGATCGATCTTGAGTTGTCTGCACTGGAGCAAGAGAATAAAGGTGAGATAATCGCAACGCCAAGTATCACCACGGCCAATCAGAAAAAGGCGCGTATAGAACAAGGTACAGAAATTCCTTACGTAGAGGCATCATCAAGTGGTGCAACGACGGTGAGTTTCAAAAAAGCGGTTCTGAGCTTGGAGGTGACACCGCAAATCACACCTGATAATAAAATAATTCTCGACTTAGTGATTACACAAGACACTAAAGGTGATACCGTGCAAACGCCAAATGGCCCGGCGACGGCAATCAATACCCAAGAGATCCAAACACAAGTACTGGTCGAAAATGGTCAAACTATCGTACTGGGTGGTATCTATCAGCAAGAAGTGAAAACGGCAGTGAGTAAGATCCCAATTTTGGGCGATATCCCATATTTAGGTCTATTGTTTAAGAACTCTCGTGATATTAATGAAAAGCGAGAATTGCTGATATTTGTGACGCCTAAGATCATTCAAGACAGTTTATAGGCCCGTTGACAGTAAAAGTATTGCGCTTTTTGCGTGGTTTGACTTGAAATTGTTCACGGATTACTGAGATAATCCCCTCCTTAATTTTGGGGCCAGGTCGTTAGGCGGGGTTTTATTTCAAATTTTAGAGTTCGTTTGTACTAAAAAGATATGGCTGAGAAACGTAATATATTTCTAGTAGGCCCGATGGGGGCTGGTAAAAGCACGATTGGTCGTCACATTGCAGATCAATTACACCTTGAATTTTTTGATTCGGATCAGGAAATTGAGCGCCGTACAGGTGCTGATATTTCTTGGGTGTTCGATATTGAAGGCGAAGAGGGGTTCCGCAAGCGTGAAGAAAGCGTCATCTCTGACCTAACAGAAATGCAAGGCATTGTGTTAGCGACAGGTGGTGGCTCTGTGATCAGCAAAGAAGTGCGCAACAAGTTGTCTGCGCGCGGTATTGTTGTTTATCTAGAAACGCCGATCGAAAAACAGGTAGCTCGTACTCAGCGTGATAAGCGTCGTCCATTACTACAAACCAGTGAAGACTCACGTGACGTACTAGAGCGCTTAGCCGATGAGCGTGAACCACTATATAGAGAAGTGGCAGATCACGTTGTTCGTACGGATGAGCAAAGCGCTAAAGTAGTTGCAAACCAAATTATTGAAAAATTAGATTTCTAATATCAACACCGTAGGAGGGAAGCCATGCTTGAATTAAAGGTTGATTTAAACGAGCGAAGCTATCCCATCTTCATCGGTGAACATCTCTTATCAGATAAAGGACGGCTTAAGCAGTATGTTGGGCAAAGTCGTCCTGTTATCGTCACCAATACAACCATTGCACCTTTATATTTAGACAGTCTGTTAGCGATATTTGACGCTCAAAAACCGCTACACTTTGTTATCCCTGATGGTGAACAATACAAATCACTAGAGTGGTTTGAAAAGATCTCTGCTTTTTTGCTCGAGCATAATTGTGGTCGAGATACGTGTTTGATTGCCCTCGGTGGTGGCGTGGTTGGCGACTTGACTGGTTTTGTTGCAGCATGCTATCAGCGTGGTGTTCCGTTTATTCAAATCCCTACGACTTTGCTGTCACAAGTAGATTCGTCGGTTGGTGGTAAAACAGCGGTAAATCATCCGCTAGGTAAAAACATGATTGGTGCTTTCTATCAGCCAAAAGCGGTTTTTATCGACACCAAGACCTTAAGTACATTACCAGCAAGAGAGTTTGCTGCGGGTATGGCTGAAGTCATTAAATATGCGTTGATCTATGATGCATCTTTTCTTGATACATTAACGGAGCAACACCCTCAGCTCAGCGCTCTAGATGCTGAAAGCCTTCAACAAGTTATTTATAAGTGTTGTGCAATAAAAGCTGAGATTGTCGCAAAAGACGAAACCGAAGCTGGGTTGCGTGCATTACTCAACCTGGGTCACACTTTTGGCCATGCGATTGAAGCGCAAATGGGCTATGGTAACTGGTTGCATGGTGAGGCCGTTGCTGCTGGTATGATGATAGCAGCAAATCTAGCTTACCAGCGCGGCGCGCTTAGTGCTGCTGATGTTGAAAAGATCCGTCGCGTTATTGCGCTTTATCAATTACCGACAGAAGCGCCAAGCGAGATGACCGCAGCGCAGTTTTTACAACATATGCGCAAAGACAAAAAGAACAAACAAGGCAAAATTCGCTTTATTCTGCCAACGCAACTAGGTCAATGTGCGCTAGTGGATGATGTTAGCGATGAAACCGTGGTAACTCTAATAGGTCGTTAAATGCAGTCGCAAATTTTACCAAGCAGAGCTGCATTGGTAGATAGAATTGCTATGCAATTCGACTATGGCCAAAACCTGATAACCCTAGTCGGTTCTTCTGGTCTTGGTAAAAGCTACCTTGCAGAGTCGTTTCTTACCGATAAATACCCAGACTTTAACAAAGCGTTTGTAAAGTTGACTGCAAATACTCAAGAGTTTGATGTAGTGCGGCAGTTGCTTGAGCATAGCTTTCGCAGTCCTCTCATTGATCAGAAGTTATCTCTAAGTGAAAACTTCATGCTGCTCCACGATGAACAAGCTTGTGGACCATGTTTATGGGTTTTAGACAACGCTAGGCATTTAACCCAAGAGCTTGCGGAACAACTACAAAAGCTCGCAAAATCTTCTCGCGAAACAATTTACATACTCGCTACGGCGCAGCAGCCTCAGCTGCTCCCTGAAAGTCTGGATATTCATATCGAGCCTTTATCCGTGCTCGAAAGTAAGCGCTTGATGAGCATGTTTTACAAAGACTTACCGCCTGACGAAGATCCTATTTTTAATACGTTTGTTGCTGAAGCTCGAGGTAATCCGAGTGTTTTACTTTCTTGGCAGCCACAGCAACAGAGCTTGAATTTACGTGAACAAAGCTCCAAAGTAGGTAGCAAATCACAATGGCAATGGTATGTTATTGCGCTTTGTTTGGTATTAACAGCGTTGATGGTTGCTTTAGTGTATAAGCAAGAATTAAAACGATACTGGACACCGACTCAAGGTAATGAAGGAGCAGTAGCTACTGCTATTGATGCGCAAGCTGTATTTGAAGCGCCAAATGCTACAGTTGAAAAAGTTGAAATTGAAAACGACGTGCAACCAGAGTTGCCAACCGAAGCGCCAACGCAAATCGAAACTGCGCCTGTTGGCAGTATTTTATCTGCACTAACTGAAGCAAAAGAAGATACTACAAACAACAATAACGCGCTATCAGAGCAAGCGATTACACCTGAAGAAGCCGATGTGGATAGTACTTCTGCCACTTTATCGCCAGTAAAAGAGCTTCAGCACGCGGAACTTGAACCATTGACTGGTAACCCTTGGTATCTCAGTCGTTCAGATGATGAATGGGTGATCCAATTACTTGCTGTGACAGAAAGTGAGATTGCAGCTGGGTTTATGGCGGAGCATAACGAGGTAGTGACACAGCAGTTTACTGTTTTAAGAAATGGCCGAACTTGGTTTGTGGTTACAACTGATGCTTATGAGAGTTTGGCCACAGCGAAGCAAGCAAAGGCAGTATTGCCAGAAGCGCTACAAAAAGGTCAGCCATTTTTTAAGAGAATGAGTAAAATTAAACAAGAAATTACTCAGTCTCTCGGTAATTAGCCACATTTAGTGTAAAATCGCGCAACCACTCACGACATAGAACGAGCATGCAACAAAAGACTAGAGCCTTCTTAAAATGGGCAGGCGGAAAATACAGCTTAGTAGAAGATATTTCTAAGCGCCTACAAGCAGCAAGTAATGAAGCCGACACGCTAGTAGAACCTTTTGTTGGAGCGGGATCTGTATTCCTGAATACTCAGTTTAAGCATTATGTATTAAATGACATTAACGCAGATCTTATCAACCTGTATAAAGAATTAAAACGTATTCCTGATGAATTTATCAGTGACGCTAAAAGGCTATTTGTCGAGCTGAATAACCATCCAGATGCTTATTATGCGTATCGACAACAGTTTAACGAAAGCATTGATGTGTATGAGCGTGCGATTCTATTTCTATATATGAACCGCCATGGCTACAATGGTTTATGTCGTTATAACTTAAAGGGGATCTTTAACGTCCCTTTTGGTAAGTACAAAAAGCCTTACTTTCCAGAGCGCGAGTTATATGTGTTTGCTGAAAAAGCCCAGCAGGCCACCTTTACCTGTCAAAGTTACAGCCAAGTATTTGAAACCATGCCAAAGAACGCAGTAGTGTATTGCGATCCACCGTATGTACCTTTGAGCAAAACTGCGTCATTTACTAGCTATGCAAAAGGTGGCTTTAACTTAGACGACCAAGCGCAATTGGCGAACCTTGCGGAAACTGCAGCTTTTGAAAAACAAACGCCAGTGTTAATCTCCAATCACGACACGGTATGGACACGAAAGATTTATAATCAAGCGAGGCTAGATGTGATCAAGGTGAAACGCACAATTAGTCCTAAAGGTAATGGGCGGAATAAAGTTGACGAACTAATGGCGTTATATCACCGTCCGTAATTTGCTGCGGCATAAAGGACTAAGCCAAAACTACACCATTTACAAACCAAATTAAGCCAATGACAAAGGCGGCGACAAAAACGATGCCCGCAAAAGCAAACGGCCAAAAATGCTTTTTGTTAAAGTCATATGCTTGTTTTTGACCACTCTGCACACCAAACATCGCTGCACAGACACTTTGAACTAACGCGAATTTACTATTGGAAGAAGCCATAGTGTTTACCTCTTACCAGTTGATTGGTTCAACTGGTATTAGTAAGGAGATGAAACTTTACTACGGCTTTGATTGTCTTTAGAGCCAAGTAATAACTCAAGCAAATCCAAATAATGGAATTGGCCACTCGAACTACCGCCAGTCAACCACGCAGCCCAACTGGTGTGTGCTTCTTGCTGACATTCCACAGCATTTATTCGACTGCTTAAATTGCCAGTGCTACAAGTGCATGCGGAGTAATTTGCGGCAAGATTTTCATCATTGTCGAAAGAAAATACCCCTGCCGACACGGCTAATACCGTCCCAAGCAGAGCAATCCGTGCTTTATATCTAGAAACCATAACCCTATCCCCAGAAGTTAGATATCATATAATGATACACAATGTTCGTTTATTGCACAATCATAAAGCACCTTAAATCGCAGACATTTTGGGCAATTTACGGTACAGTATCGCGGTCTTACGTTTAGGGGAAAAGTATGTCTGATTTTTTAATTGCACCATCCATTCTATCCGCAGATTTTGCGAGGTTAGGCGAAGATGTTGAAAAGGTACTGACAGCAGGTGCCGACGTGGTTCATTTCGATGTAATGGATAATCACTATGTGCCAAATTTAACTTTTGGTCCAATGATTTGTGACGCATTAAGAAATTACGGAATTACAGCTCCTATCGACGTACACTTGATGATAAAGCCTGTAGATAGTCTAATTCCCGAGTTTGCTAAAGCCGGGGCGAGCATTATTACATTTCACCCAGAGGCCAGCGAGCATATAGACAGAAGCCTTGCGCTGATTAAAGAGTCAGGTTGTAAAGCGGGCTTGGTATTTAATCCGGGCACACCACTGCATTATCTTGATCATGTGATGGATAAAATTGATCAAATCCTCTTGATGTCAGTAAACCCGGGCTTTGGTGGACAAAGTTTTATCCCACATACACTTGAGAAATTAAAAGAAGCGAGAGCACGCATTGACGCTTCCGGTCGCGATATTCGTCTTGAAGTGGATGGGGGAATTAAGGTGGACAACATTGCTGAGGTCGCAGCTGCCGGTGCAGACATGTTTGTTGCAGGTTCCGCTATCTTTAATCAACCCGATTACAAAGCGGTAATAGACGCCATGCGTCAAGAATTAGCAAAGGTAAAATAATGCGTTTTGAGGGTATTTTATTTGACCTCGATGGCACGTTAGTTGATAGCGTCGAGGATATGTATATGGCGCTCAATTTAACGCTGTCTGAGCTTGCTCACCCAATTGTTAGTCATGCTCTAGTGCGTGAATGGGTAGGTAACGGCATCGATATGTTAGTAAAAAGAGGTCTAAGCGGTAGCCATGAAGTTAGCGAAGCGCTATCCGAAAGTTTAGCGCACACCGCCATTGAGCGCTTTAAAGTGCATTATGATGAATTAGTTGGTCAGTATGCAGGTTTATATCCGCATGTTGAGACGGGGTTATCTGCATTTGCCACAGTGCCAAAAGCCATCGTGACCAATAAAAATCGTGCATTTACGCTAAAACTGCTGGATAAATTAAATCTCACTTCGCATTTTGATTGTATCGTCTGTGGTGACGATACAGATAAAAAGCCCTCACCAGCACCGCTATTGCTGGCAGCCGAGCGTCTTGGTATACCTGCGGATAAGCTAATCATGGTTGGCGATTCTAAAAGCGATATTTTGGCCGCTCAGGGCGCTAAGATACCTGTGATTGCTTTAAATTATGGGTATAATCAGGGATTCGATTTGAAAGAGTTCAATCCACAGTACCTTTGTGATGGATTCTTAGATATTATTCCCATTATCAATCAACGTTAATTCAATGAAGAAATAAAGGAACGACATGAGTAAACCTGTAGTATTAAGTGGTATTCAGCCAACCGGTGGTATGACAATAGGCAATTACGTAGGTGCCATTAACCAGTGGCTTAAACTACAAAACGATCATGATTGTTACTTTATGTTGGTTGACTTGCATGCCATTACGGTTCGCCAAGAGCCACAGCAGCTACGCGATCGCGTATTAGACGGCGTAGCACTATATACCGCTTGCGGCATTGACCCAGATAAATCGTCACTATTTGTACAATCACAGGTTCCTGAGCATGCTCAACTAGGTTGGGTGCTAAACTGTTATGCACAGATGGGTGAGTTAAACCGCATGACGCAGTTTAAAGATAAGTCAGCAAAGCACGCCAATAACGTCAACGTTGGCTTATTCGCCTATCCAGTATTGCAAGCTGCGGATATTTTATTGTATCAAGCGGATCAAGTACCAGTTGGTGAAGACCAAAAACAGCACCTTGAGTTGACCCGCGATATCGCAACGCGCTTTAACAACCTGTATGGCGATGTCTTTAAGATCCCAGAGCCTTATATTCCAGAGTTTGGCGCTCGTGTTATGAGTCTGCAAGATCCGAGCAAGAAGATGTCAAAATCAGACGAAAACCCAAATGGTTTTGTGATGCTGTTGGATGAACCGAAGAAGATAGAGAAAAAGCTGAAAAAAGCGGTAACGGATTCAGATGAGCAAGCACGTATTTACTTTGATCGTGTTGAAAAGCCAGGAGTATCCAACTTACTGACGCTACTAAGTGTTGCGACTAAGCGCTCAATTGAAGAGTTAGTGCCAGAGTACGAAGACAAAATGTACGGTCATTTGAAGAAAGACACTGCCGATGCGGTAGTGAATATGCTTGAGCCGATCCAAGCGCGCTTTAAAGAAATCCGTGAAGATCAAACTCTGCTGAACGAAATCATGAAAAAAGGCGCGGAAAAAGCAAGTATTCGTGCCGAAAAAACACTGAAAGCTGTGTATGACGCCGTCGGTTTTATTCCTCGCGGTTAATAAAACACAATAAAAAGACACCATTTATGGTGTCTTTTTGTATTACAAGGGTCTACAGACCCTTGGTTTAAAGCAGATACTAGATATAAGAAAATCCTCCTGTTGAGTTCGTGATAAAATAGATTTATAACGAACATCTTTACCCCAGTGGCGAATAGGCCGCTTGGTTCTTTTAGTGGTACCTACATGCTGTTGATGATTGATAACTATGATTCCTTTACCTACAACCTAGTGCAGTATTTTCAGCGCTTAGATGTGGATGTGCTGGTAAAGCGAAATGATGAAATCAGCACCTCACAAATCAAGCAGCTTAATCCCAAATATGTTGTGCTATCTCCTGGCCCTTGCAGTCCTGATGAAGCGGGGATCTCGCTTGAAGTCGTAAAACGTCTACAGGGACAAATCCCTATTCTCGGCATTTGCCTTGGTCATCAAACTATTGCACAAGCTTTAGGTGGCAAAGTCATTCGCGCAAAACAAGTGATGCATGGGAAAACGTCTCAAGTGCACCATCACAATATAGGCGTATTTCAAGGCCTGCCATCACCATACGAAGTATGCCGCTACCACTCTTTGGTTGTTGAGCAAAGTAGCTTACCAAAGTCTCTAGCCGTAACGGCCTGGACACAGACACAAGAGGGTGAGCGTGATGAAATTATGGGACTCTTGGCATCCGATAGAGCACTTGAAGGTGTGCAATTTCACCCAGAAGCTATCCTCACTGAACACGGCTTAGCATTACTTGATAACTTTATAAAACGCTTCTAAAGTTTAAACAAAACCAACAGGATTTCGCCTAGGTGTTATGCATCCATATTCGCGGCGTTTTTGTTGGTTAGACTGGTTTTTGATACATAACTTTTTGATTCTATTGTGCGCAATATCAAATCATAATATTGCTTTTACTGGTATAATGTTAATCAGTAAGACGATTCTGTTGAGTGCTTAACTCAGTGTTTTTCCTTTAGATAAGTAGCATGCATGACGCAAGAAAATAAGCAAATTAGAATGGCACAAGCGCTATCCGAGCGTGCCCATGACCTTCTTATCAGCCTCAACTTTGCGCAAAAGCAAATAGGCTATATCCATACATTTGATATTAGCTATGGGGAGAATATCGCACAGCGCACTATGCTAGAGGTGGAAATTGCAGCGGCTGCAAAACGCCAAGAAAGCAGCACAAGCCATCACAAATATATTGCCAAAGCGAGTAAGCATCTACATTCAGTTATTGAAGAAGCTATCACAAAGCAACTGCATGACCTTGATAATATCTATCATGAAGTCATTGGCATTCAAGACTCCGTTCCTGCGATTTTAGACATTCTTGCCGTGCGCTCAGCCTCAGTTGGGCGTTTAGAACCTTTGGTTAATGACTTAAGTTGGTTGGGTCGTGAGCTGGTTTCGCTAGTCAACTTGCCACAGTATCGCAAAAAAAACAGTAAAGGCACGTCCATTAAGGTCGATACGCCGGCATTAGCATTAAGGTATTTAGGCCTTGAGAACTTGCAAATGGTGATCCCGACAATGGCGGTAAGACACTGGATGCCGCATGCTACAGAACCATTTGGCTTAATGAAGCGTAAATTACGCGAGCTGAGCATGAGCACGGCCATTGCGGCAAAAGAGCTGGCACCATTTTTTGGGGTAAAAGAACAGCATGCGTTTACTTTAGGCATGTTACTAGAACTTGGGAAAGTGGCCTTGATCCGTCTTTATTTACGCACCTTCGAAAAGGTGTGGCAAGCCAAGGTACAAATAGCACGAGACAAAAAGCAAAAAGACCTACACACCGCATTAATGGAGTTATCACCTGATCCGTTATTTTTACGTAATTTGTTGATAGAACATTCAGCAGAGATTTCACGTCAGCTAATTGAAAAAATGGAGTTACGTTATTTGCCCTTTAATGCAGTCATGGAAGAGTATGCGCAAACTTATCTACCAAATGCGCATAAAAACATTGCTGACCCATTACCACTGACACAAGTGATGCAAAAAGCCTATGGCTACGCACAACTGCTTGTTTTAAAAGATAGCCAGTTAATTGAAGACGACGAAGCCGAGATTTTGCTCAATCATTTAGAACTTACCGAGGAAATGCGTCAGCAATTGGCAAAATGTGCGTTCCATAACCTGCAGTTGACGATTTTGTAAAAAAAATTGAAATTTTTTTTGCGACTATTCATTCAAAACCTAATCTTAAATGATCTGTGCAAGGCTGCACAGCGCTTGCTTTACCCTAAATATCTGCCCTAGATAGTTATTCACTTGAGTTGAGAATATATGTTAAACCCTTGAATGCTAAGGGCTGAGAACGTGGTATAAGTGAGACAAATGGCGCTTTTTCTGGAATAATGAGCGTATGAATTTTGTGCCATCAAGGGGCGGGTCAAAATACATAGCACCGAATTGGTGTGAATAAATATCCTATCAAGTGGCGGCAACGCGCCGACCTCCAAAAGGAAATGACTCCTTGTTTGCACTTTCACTCACCAAATATGAGGAAATAAAATGACTATCAATCGTGAATTGTTTGACGACGTAATGGTACCTAACTACGCACCTTCAGCGGTAATTCCAGTGAAAGGTGAAGGTTCTCGAGTATGGGATCAGGAAGGTCGTGAGTACATCGATTTTGCTGGTGGTATCGCAGTTAACTGTCTAGGTCATTGTCACCCAGCTTTGGTGGGCGCGCTTAAAGAGCAAGGCGAGAAAATTTGGCATCTATCTAACGTGATGACCAATGAGCCTGCATTACGTTTAGCGAAAAAGCTAACCGATGCCACGTTCGCAGAAAAAGTCTACTTTGCAAACTCAGGTGCAGAAGCGAACGAAGCGGCGCTTAAACTAGCACGCCGTTGGGCACTAGATAAGTTTGGTGCTGAAAAGTCGCAAATCATCTCTTTCAACAAAGGTTTCCACGGCCGTACTTTCTTCACTGTAACTGTAGGTGGTCAAGCTGCATACTCTGATGGCTTTGGTCCAAAGCCGGGCGACATTGTTCACACAGACTATAACGATTTAGCGGCATTTGAAGCGCTTATCTCAGACAACACTTGTGCCGTGATGATGGAGCCGCTACAAGGCGAAGGTGGTATCGTTTCACCAACGGCTGAGTTTGTAAAAGGTGTTCGCGAGCTGTGTGACAAGCACAACGCGCTACTTATTTTTGATGAAGTGCAAACTGGTGTTGGCCGTACTGGTGACCTGTATGCATACCAAGGTTTAAACGTAACCCCTGATATTTTAACAACGGCTAAAGCACTTGGCGGTGGTTTCCCTATCGGCGCGATGATCACAACAACTGAGATTGCTGCGCACCTAAAAGTAGGTACTCACGGTTCTACATACGGCGGTAACCCGCTGGCGTGTGCGGTTGCAGAAGCGGCATTTGACACAGTAAACACAACAGCAGTACTTGATGGCGTAAAAGCAAAAGAGCAGCTGTTCCGTGAACTACTAAACGACATCAACGAAAAGTACAACGTATTCACCGAAGTACGTGGTAAAGGTCTATTGCTTGGTGGTGTAGTCACTGAAAAGTACGAAGGCAAAGCAAAAGAATTCTTGGTTGAAGGTATCAAGCAAGGCGTGATGTCACTGGTTGCTGGTGCAAACGTAGTACGTTTCACTCCATCTCTAGTTATTCCAGAAGCTGACATCCGCGAAGGGATGGCACGCTTCGAAAAAGCCGTTGCTGCGGTAGTTGCTAACAACGCTTAATACTGGTTGCAAGGTCACCTTTTGGTGGCCTTGTTGTTATCCACATTTTTGAGGAGTAAGCGGGCTCATGATGATCCTTCGCCCAATCCAAGAAAGCGATTATCCAGCGCTTTTAAACATTGCTCACGAATCAGGCCACGGTTTTACCTCTTTGCCTGTTAACGAAGAGCTATTACAGAAGAAGATTGCACGCTCTGTTGCTTCATTTGGCAAGCAAGCAGACAAGCCTTTTGATGAAGGCTATTTATTTGTATTAGAAGATACTGAAACAGGCGAGGTGGTTGGTACCAGCGGTATCGAAGCAGCGGTTGGTTTAGATGATGCGTTTTATCATTATCACCTAAGCAAAGTGATCCACTCTTCACGCACACTCGATGTTTATAAAGCAGTGGATATTTTAACGCTATGTAATGACTACACTGGCGCGACGGAATTATGCACCCTGTTTTTGAAAGATGGCTATCGCAAAGGCGCAAACGGCAAACTGCTATCTCGCTCTCGCTTTATGTTTATTAACCAACATCGTGCTCGTTTTGCTGAAACCGTTATCGCGGAAATGCGTGGTGTTTCTAACGAGCAAGGCGAAAGCCCGTTCTGGCAATGGCTTGAAGAGCATTTCTTCTCGATGGATTTCCCGACAGCGGATTATCTAACGGGTATCGGCCAAAAGGTCTTTATTGCTGAATTAATGCCAAAGTACCCAATCTACGTGAACCTGCTTAGTAAAGAAGCACAAGCGGTGATTGGTGAAGTTCACGACAATACGCGCCCTGCTATTGAGCTATTAAAGAGCGAAGGTTTCACATTTAATGGTTATGTTGATATCTTCGACGCGGGTCCAACGGTAGAAGCTAAAGTGGGGAACATCCGCACGGTTCGCAATAGTGAAACTCGTACTGTGAAAATAGGCGAAAGCAACGGTGGATTCCCTGTTATGGTCGCAAATGGTAAACTTGTTGATTATCGCGCGACAGTAATTGAGTTAGCCCTGACTGATGGCAATGAAGTAACGCTTGCTCCACATGTTGCCGCGGCGCTAAAAGTTGAAGAAGGCGATCAAGTAAGCCTAGTAAAGATTTAAGATTGGGAACAGATTATGACAACACATGCAGCACAACTAATAAATGGTGAGTGGATTGCAGGACAAGGCGCAAGCTTTAGCTCTGTAAACCCAGCAAACAACGACGTTATTTGGAGCGCAAACGCAGCTACTGCTGAGCAAGTTGACGGCGCGGTAAAAGCTGCTCGTGAAGCTTTCTATTCATGGAGCGACATGAGCTTTGAAGCGCGTCTAGAAATTGTTAAGCGTTTCGCTGAAGTATTAAAAGAAAATAGCGAAGAGCTGGCTATTGCAATTGCTAAAGAAACGGGTAAGCCACTTTGGGAAACTCGTACAGAAGCGGGTGCTATGGTAGGTAAAATCGCGATTTCTGAGAAAGCCTATCAAGAGCGTACAGGTGTTGTTGAAAATCCAATGCCAGTTGGCCGTGCCGTGATCCGTCACAAGGCACATGGTGTAGTTGCTGTATTTGGCCCATATAACTTCCCTGGTCACTTACCTAATGGCCACATCGTACCTGCGCTACTTGCTGGTAACACGGTTATCTTTAAGCCATCTGAACTAACGCCATATGTTGCTGAGCTAACGCTTAAATACTGGCAACAAGCGGGTCTTCCTGCTGGCGTGATTAACCTAGTTCAGGGTGAAGTTGAAACAGGTAAAGCACTTGCGTCACACGCGGGTATTGACGGCTTATTCTTTACTGGCTCTTCTCGTACGGGTCACTTGCTACATGAGCAATATGCAGGTCAACCGGGTAAGATTTTAGCGCTTGAAATGGGCGGTAATAACCCGCTTATCGTAAAAGACGTAGCGGATACCAAAGCGGCAGTACACGACATTATTCAATCTGCGTTTATCTCAAGTGGTCAACGTTGTACTTGTGCTCGTAAACTATTCCTTCCTGCGGGTGAACAAGGTGACACAATCCTTGAGCAGCTGATCAAAGCAACTAAAGCGATTAAAGTGGGTAACTTTGACGATGCAGATCAACCGTTCATGGGCTCAATGATCTCAAATGCAGCAGCCGCTGGCATGGTAAAAGCACAGCAACAGCTTGTTGAGCTCGGTGGTGAGTCGCTTATCGAGCTGACGCACACAGAAGGCACAGGCTTTGTGACGCCAGGTATCATCGAATGTACTAACATTGCAGACTTCCCTGATGAAGAGCACTTTGGTCCGCTGTTAAAAATATTCCGTTACACAGACTTTGACGCTGCTATTGAAAAAGCGAACGAGACAAGCTTTGGCTTATCAGCAGGTCTGCTTGGCGACAACGAAGCTGATTACGACCGTTTCTTACGTCGTATTCGCGCAGGTATCGTAAACTGGAACCGCCCAATCACTGGCGCTTCAAGTGCAGCTCCGTTTGGTGGTATCGGTGCATCAGGTAACCACCGTGCAAGTGCATACTACGCGGCAGATTACTGTGCATACCCAGTGGCTTCTGTGGAACTAGAAAAGGTAACTTTACCTTCTAGCTTGAGCCCAGGTTTATCTTTGGATTAAAATGCCAATATTGAGGTTTACTCAATAAAAATTGATTAGAAAAGCAGCTTCGGCTGCTTTTTTGTGTCTAGTTGACTACAAAAGTAGCAATCGAAAAAACTTTCTGCTTAAATCAATAGGAGATGTCTTTGATAGGTTCGGGTGAGCAAAGTATGGTTTTAGATAAACAAGGGTACGATGATTTAGTCATGTATTTGACGCAAAACTTAGCCTTGTTTGAGAAGTCTGGGACGGTTGAACCAGGGGCTCCAACAGTCATGGAATTAATCGAAGATGTGATCGCTGAAAACGTTATCCGTATATGCGAGCAGCACACAGAGTTATCTACAGAGCAGCGCAGTATGATCGTGCGTGAGGTAGATGGCATTGTGTACGACTTACAAGAAGTGCTATCAAGTGTTGTTGATAGACGTGTCACCGTAGAACAAAAAGAGTTTATCGAAGAATTCGCAGGTTTGGTCAAAAACCTGTTTGATTCTGCTGTATAGCTTGGCACAATCACTATCGACAGTGTAGAAAACACACTTAGAGGCAATTCTAGGTTTAAGATACACCGCCATTTGGCGGTGTTATGCTTTATAGAGGATAACTATGTTAGCTAGCGTAAAATGGGTTGAAGGAGATACCTTTATCGGTCGCTCTGCGTCGGGACATAATGTGGTATTTGATGCCGGTTCTGATAGTGCTGCGCCAAGTCCAATGGAGATGGTATTAATGTCAGCGGGATGTTGTTCGTCAGTCGATGTAGTCAGCATTCTACAAAAGGCGCGTCAGGATGTGACCGACGTGGAAGTAAAATTAACCGCAGAGCGCGCAGAAAGCGCACCTAGGGTTTTTACCAAGATCAATTTACACTTCGTGGTGAAAGGGCGTAATGTCTCTGAAAAACACCTAGAAAGAGCCGTAAGTTTATCCGCTGAAAAGTATTGCTCAGTGGCATTAATGCTTGAAAAAGCAGTAGAAATTACGCATAGCCATGAAGTGGTTGAAATTGACGAAAAATAACGCTTTTTCATAGCGCTATTTTCGTATAAAATCCGCGAACTTTTGTTTCTGCAGCGCAGATTTTTTGTATTAAGGTGGGTCTATCGTGAACAAGCCCTTTGATAAAATTAAACTCCATGGCTTTAACAACTTAACTAAGAGTTTAAGCTTTAGCATTTACGATATTTGCTACGCCAAGACCGAGCAGCAACGTAAAGAATATCTAGAATACATTGATGAGCAGTATAGTGCTGATCGTTTGACGGATATTCTAAAAGACGTAACGGATATTATCGGTGCAAACGTACTGAATATCGCGCGTCAAGATTATGAACCACAAGGGGCGAGTGTGACGATCTTAGTATCAGAAGAGCCTGTTGAACAGCAGACTTTTGATAGTAATGAAGCACCAGGACCATTGCCTGATTCAGTGGTAGCACATTTGGATAAGAGTCACATCTGTGTTCATACTTATCCTGAAGCGCACCCACATGATGGCATTTGTACTTTTAGAGCAGATATCGAAGTTTCAACGTGTGGCATTATTTCGCCACTTAAAGCGCTTAACTTCTTAATTCACTCTTTAGAGTCAGATGTGGTGACGATTGATTATCGTGTTCGTGGATTTACTCGTGACGTTAATGGTGTAAAACACTATATCGACCACGCAATTCACTCGATCCAGAATTACATGACGGAAGATACTAAAGACGCATACCACATGGTAGACGTAAACGTGTATCAAGAGAACCTATTCCACACTAAGATGATGCTTAAGGAAACAGACCTAAATGCATATCTATTTGGAATTAGTACTGATGATTTAGACGCAGATGAAGAGGAAGAAATTCGTCTTAAGCTGAATCGTGAAATTCAGGAAGTGTTCTACGGTCGCAATTTACCAGAAACTGAATAATCAGCGGTAAATTGAGGAATTAAAAAAGGCGCGCAAGCGCCTTTTTTAATGTCTGAGACTTGTAAGATATTCAGCCTACATTTAATTTAAATGTGGACAATATTTGCTCGCTATCAATAGCGGCTAAAGCATCTAATCGGTGGGCTTATTCGGTAGGCAATAGTGCAGGCTGAAACCAGCTGAAAGAAGACATTAATTATCCGAGGCTCAGATTAGGTACTAACCTCTCATTTCATAACGCTATTAAAGGACTAAAAAATGGCATTTGATGATCTCATCTCGCGCTTAGGTGATAATCAGGAAAGCACCAGTAATAGCACTGAGCATGAAGCGTCAAGTGAAGTACAACTTCTTGCTGCAACAGCGATGTCCTCTATTCAAAGACGAAAGCTTCCTATTGAAATCATGCATGTGCTTCATGGTCGTATTTGGAGCATCATTCCGTTTAGACAAGCACCGCTTTTTAGATATCACTCTCAGGCTCAATTTTGGATACTTGCAAGCAAGCGCTGGCAGCGAGTGAATTATTCTAGCTTTAGTCACCACAGTGGTGAGCGATATGCCTTTGTGCCATATCAATCACTTGATGTAAAAGATAAACTGACAAGCTATGGGGGAGGAAATCGCAGTGCGCAAGATTTTAATAGCTTGGTGCAAGCAGATATGCCTCGAGGGCTTAGTCAAGCTGAAATTAATCGCGCCTTACTTGGTGGCAGTAAAGCAATAAAATCTGAAGTGGTACTCGAGCCAACAGTTTTTATTTCTAATCCAAATAACAATTCCAAAGTGGAACTAAAACGCTCCCAACAAGTTTATATGCGTTTTAGCGATCACATGTTTCATGCTGGAGATACCGTAGAGTCCGTCGCTAACCAATATGCGGGTAGGCCCGATCCTAAGCTGATTTATGGTTACAACGACCATGTCAATCGCAACAATCCTCCAAAGGCTGGTGATCGTTTACGGGTACCGAGTGGTTGGGATACTAAAGTGGGTGGCTCGGTAAGTAATGCCCGCGCAGTAAGGTTGCAGTGGCAAGGTCCAAGCAAGGGAAGCGCAGTGCTTGATGTACCAAAACTACCACCAGATCAATTACACTTTTGGGACACTCGACTTAAACTCGATCCCGGCGTTTATGTTCTTACCGCGAGCGCAGGTTCAGCCAATCATAGTATTGACGTTGAAGTACTCGGTGTTAAGTCAAGTGCCGCATGGATAAAAGTGAGGGCGTATTACGATGATGAATGGCAGACCGCGCTTCCCCTTGAACAAGTCAATATTCATTTAGGTAATACACTTATCCACGGAAAACTTAAACTCAATTCAAGTGGTGATAAAAGCACAGATGCAAATGCACTTGAACGAGCAGAGTCAACGGCAAATGAGGCTGGAGTTGTGGTAAAAAGCGACTTACCACAAGAGGGGCAAGTCACTGTAGAAGTTGCTCGTAACGAAGCGCTAGAAGCGGAAATCAATAACCTCAAATCATCATTACACATGCAGCTTGATGGTGCATATCGAGATACCGTATCGAATATGAGTGGGTTTCAATCTGATTGGGACGAATATGGTTTTGCTGCAATTGCAATTAATGGCGCGCAAGGTGCGTATCAAGGTGGAAGTAAGTGGCTTGAAGACCAAGCAGATTTGTTCGAAGCACAAACATGGATTGACTTAGGAAAAACCATTAAGTCCGTCGCAGGTAGCGCATATGATACCACCGCAGATTATGCTAGCGAGCGCTTTGAGCAATTGCGACAAAGTGCTAATGAAATGTCCAATTGGATTGAAGAGGATGCCAGTGAAGACTTGCTCAGTTGGAACTGGTATCAAGCCAATACACAGCGAGCATTAGATGCAGCCGAACAGGCTTATCGCGATGTACATCATGATACTACTCAGTACCTTAACGACGCTGCAGACGCAATTAAAAATACAAGCCATTATGCAAATGCGTTATACACGCATCGTCATGCAATTACCAACTTACTTGATGATATCGCGAAAGGGGAGGTCGCTAAAGTACAACAATTTGTTGATACCACTTTAGTTGATATTGACCCTGAATTAGCCGCTAGCATAAAAAGCACTCCTGATTTCTATTTAGTGTTGGCGCTCATAGACGATCATGATAGTGCACTAACTTATGTTGCTTACGCTTCACTCTTTATGGAAGCTGTGCCTCCTAATTTTTATGCATACATTGGCGGAAAAGGCGGCGCTTATGTCGCGATAGAGGTTTGTTTGTTACTAGCAACGTCATTACTTACATTAGGAGCGGGTACAGCCGCAAGAGTAACAGCACTTGCTGCCAAGTTATCAGCCAACGGTGCCAGAGCCGCAAGTACATCAGTAAAAGTTAAAAAAGCACAAGCGGCAATCAGCGCTTTTATCCGCACGCTTGAAGACTTTAACGACAGCACTACAACCTTAAAAAACCTCGGGAAAAAGCTTACAACCGCGCGTTCAAGTGGGTTGCTACTTAAAGGCAAAACCAACTCGACGCTAACTGCGAAAAAGCAAACAACAAAACGACAGACACGATGCCGGAGGTGTAATAGTGAAAAGCATACCACTCCCCGCGTATCCAAGAAAAAAGGAAATATAGATTATATTTAAAGGAGTTATTTATGCCTAAAGGGAATGTAAACAAATCTAATAGTGATTATAGAGGTGCATTATTAAAAGTAGTAGAGAATGATCTTGAACACCCAATTAATAATGGTATTCATATGGAAGCTCACCATTTAATTTCTAATGAATCAATTAAGCAAGCTAAAATGCAAAGCTTTTTGGTGGATGCTGGTTACGACATAAATCACTTATCTAATTTAGCTTTTCTACCCGCGACTTTACCGGGAGCTTGCCATCTTAATGTTCAAGTTCATAGAGGGAATCATTTCGGTACGTTAAGTGAGCAGGATAATGATGATGATGCTGTTCACCCTGTTTATTATCATGATGTTGTTAGAAAAATGTTGATAGAATTAAAAATCAAGAAATTAAATGATTGTGGAGGGGAGCCTGAAAAGGTGGAAAAAAAATTACGTAAGTGCATGGCTCAATTAAGTGAAGATATACTTGAAGAAATAGAATATTTTACACTTCCTTTATCGCCAATCATGAAAGCATTTCATCCATTATCAAAGGTTGGGTGCGGTAACTGTATAAATGTAAAAGAGCATCAGGAGGACTCATCGAATTGTGACGTAAGTGATAGAGATCATAGCGGTGAAACACATCCAAAGTATAAAAGTGGAAAATTTTTAAAAACTATTGATATAGCGAAGGTAAAATATAACTTAAGGATAGGAAAATGAGTAGGCTAAATGAAGTTTACTACGTTGCTTGTGGTAATAGCTATGAAGAGCAAATGAGATTATCGATTAATAAAAAGTCTGATGGCTATTTTTTTTATGGTGAAATAGCCAAAGAAGGAGAGCCTATATTCTTTGAGCCTAGCTTTCAAGAGCGAAATAAAAAGCTGGGTATTGCTTCAGTAAAAACAGACGTAATGTTCGACGGGCCGAGCTTTGTTGTTAACAACAATATAAAAAAAGAGTTGGATAAATATGATTTGCACGGTATTCAGCTATGTCCTGCTATAGTTATTGAATCAACAGGGTGGGATGAAGGATACTGGTATTTAAATATTTATCAGTATCTTGATTGTTGGGATAAAGATAAATCGATCACTCGACCTCTAAAAGCTGGAAGAGATATTGAAGATACGAAAGTACTAAAATATCACCTTGATAAAAGTGTACTAAATAAAATCCCAGAAAATAATCGTATGATATTTAAGATGGGTGGGGGTTTTTATAGCCATATATTTATACATGAAAAACTTGTCACCTACTTCTTGAAAAATAATATTACAGGAATACGCTTTTTTAAAGTATCTGACTTTGAAGAAGGGATGCAAATCTAGAACTATAAAATTAAATGTCAAAAAATTACAATGAAGAATACTATATACTTCTCACGGATTACAATGAAAATACATTGTATACAATGCCGCTAGAGCGAAGTGCGACTCGTCACTTTGGTATTAAAAAGCTTAATTGGGGAGATGAGCCTCTTTTTTTTGAGAACTTTTACAAGGAAAGGGATGCTTTAAATAATTTTACACGTCCAATTTTGGACGTATTTTTTGATGCTACAGTACCTATTATAAACTCAAAAATAAGAGATAAGTTAAAGTTTTTATATCTAAAAGATATGCAACTTTATCCTGCTGTTTTTATTAATGATGAAGGAGCTTATATAGAAGACTATTGGTATATGAACTTTTGGCAAGAACTTGACTGTTGGGATCGGGAAAAGTCAAAGATAGAAACATTCACAGCAGAAGAAATGTTAGATCCAGATTATTTAGAGGACTGTGAGATATATAAATATCATTTAGACAGTGAAGTGTTAGACAACATCCCAGAAGAAGAACGTTTGATCTTTAAACAAGCTGGTGGTGTAAAGTATATTTTTGTTCATCAAACGGTTGCAGATATCTTTTTTGAGGAGAAGGCGACAGGCGTTAACTTAGTCAAAGTATCCGACTTTGAAGAAGGGATGCTGTTTTAGTTTTATATCTGTGTAAAACAAAAAATAAAACCCGCGGGAGCGGGCTTTATTTGTCCTATTTGGGTTCGCTTTCTAATTCCTCATCTGGCGTATCAGGGCGCTGCCGTTCGACAAAAATGGTAGCTAGTATGGTGGTGACTACGCAGGAAAGTAAAATCGACTTTAGGATTTCGTAGTTATAGTATATTAAGCCCCAGCTCCAGAATTGTTTGGCAAAGCTTTCATCTACGCCGAAATGTTCTAAATTACGAATAATATTTTCACCGAAGGCCGCGAGGTCAACTAGAATAAACGCAAAGTAAATGCCATATAGGATAGGGTCTGCATGAGTCATATATATGGAACGCCAATTATCAGGTGCTGTGCGTCTAACATAACGAAGAGATAATCGAACGCGATATTTCATTATCATTAGGATTGTTAGATCAACAAGGAAATGGGATCCAAACATCAAAAGGTTGCCTTGAAAAGGTGGTAGTCCCATACTATTTAACGAAACAACGTAACTCACTAAACCATATTCTATAGATGTCATTATTAACAGTAGTGCCGCAATGTGCTTTATATTTTCATGGTTTTTAGCCATAAAGCAAAATATAATAATGCAGGCAAGCATTACAGTATCTGCATAATGATTGAAATGGATATAAATTACTGAAAGTGAAGCTGCAATTGCTGCACAAATAAGTAAAAAGATCCAAGATGTTCGCATTTTATTTCCTTACAGTAAGCCCTATAACTTCAGCTTTCGGTGTGTTGTAGCAGTTAATAAGCTTAGTTTTAGATGCTAATAGTGATTGTAAATTTGGCCTATGGTTTTTCGGATGGTTCCAACTTAGGGTCATCTATTTTTGCGCCACCAGTTCCGCCGATGGTTTTTCTAATTTCATCAATACCTAAGACTGTAAAGTTGAAGGTACTAGCTTTTGCATCTGCAAATAGCACCCTAGGATCATCAGCTTTAGCTCCACCAGAACCACCAAAAACTTTTCTACTATCGCTACACTGGATTAGCTTTAGGCGAGAAGTGTGTGGTTCTGAAGATGCTGTTGTAAGTCTTGGATCATCACCTTTGGTTCCACTGCTTCCACCTACTACTCGGGTAGTTGAGCTTTTCTCCAGTTGAAACTTGTAATCTGATGACTGTGCTATTGGTTCGCATTTTACCTTTGGCTCTGCGACTTTATTGCCACCACTTCCACCAATCACCTGATTAACTGAGTCAGCACTAAGTGATGATTGTTTACTTGGCGCTGCTGAGTCACTTTCGAGTTTTGGATCTTTTACTTTTGGCCCAAGCGATCCACCAGATACCCTGTTAGCTTGTTTTTGGGAAAGTGCTGTTAAAGTTACGAGTCGGTTAGCTATATTTTTTATAAAAAAGCGCATAATGACGTCCTTTCTAAGTTAAGTTTTGCGGTGTTTAATTTCCACTCCACTTTACTCCTTAACAATAAAGTTGAAAACATTGTGTTGCAAATGGACCTTATTCGTAACTTTATTGTTTGCCATTGTGGTGAGGGGCAATGAAAGTGCGCGTCTTTCATTAGCCATTATCCTCGTTACTTGATTTGCTATTTCGTGGTGTTGGAGACTTGCGCCATAACTTGGCATCGTCAATTTTGTCTCTTAAGGCAAGGATTTGTTCTCTAAGTGGATTAAGGTTGATGCCGCAGGCGTCGCACCATACTTCAAAATATTCGTAGGGAAATTTGCTGACGCCTTTTTCGTAGTTTTCGTAAGTGCCACGCTCCACGCCGACCAAGTTAGCCATTTCTTGCGTGGTTTTGCCGGCGACTTTGCGCATGCGGCGCAGGTCGTCTCCTGTAAAGCGCTTATCATATTTCCCCACCAACTCAATCCTTTTTGCCTGTCGCACTCGCGTCACAAACAGCATCAATCCCCATGTAGCCGGATGTATGCTATTTGTTTGTCTCTATTGTTCGCTTAACCAAGTTGCATTTTTGTATCTAAACCGTAAACGCGAGTCTATCGTAGAAATTTTCTTTTTCAAGTGTATTCAGTCGAAAAATGAACATTTTGTTGCATTTAATGAATCTTCGCTCGATTTTTTAGGCGAAGCCTGAGATGAGTAACTCTTGAGTCAACGGAGGTGTTGCTATGATGGTGCTGGCGTTTTTGATTAATTTACAAATAAATTCAAAAAAATTTTCTTCGCGCAGATTTTTGCCCGAAGCTTTTGTTACTTTAGTGTGAAATAAAGTGACATGTTGGAGAGCAATATGGATTATCTACGCCAATATCATGACTTAACGATTTATTACGATGCCCTCAAGAAGGCGGCAAGGCAGGGTGACGAGGTGCCAGACACCACAACCAAATGGTTAGCACTGGTGGAAACAACCTTGTTTGAACTGCAAGAGCTTGCCCATATGGAAAAGGCTTACATGCAGAAGTCAAAAACGATGAATAATCTGGTTGAGTTGGTGTATTCCAGTGCCCCAAGCATGGAGTAACTAAAAGGGTAATTGCTTTTTGAGTTTTTGCGGTGAGGGGGAACGTTTTACTCTAATTTTACGTTCCCCCTTTTTTCTTTTTGTGCCCGTTTATCGCCTTATGTGTAGGCGATAAACGGGTCGTACTACAGTTCGTAAGTAAAACTTAGACCATAAACGCGCGGCTCGCCGTACTGTACATAGGTATTGTCTTGCCAGCCGTCTAGTGGATTATTACCAAACCTAAAGCCACGCACTACAATGTCTTCGTCTGCTAGGTTTCTACCCCAAGCCGTTAATGACCAGTTGTCGCCATAGTAACTAAGGCTTGCGTTGATTAGGTTATGATTGCGTGCTTGCTCGTTGTGACTGTCCGAGAGGTAATAGTTGTCTTTGCCTTCCACACCCAATTCAACCACTAGGTTATCCATTAACTCGTAATTGACGGCAAACGAGTATTGATAATTTGGCGCTTGTGCTTGGTCACGACCATCAAGGTTTAGGCCACTGGCAGCCACAAAGTCTTCAATCTCGGTCTCTAAATAGCCTGCGCTATAGCTAAAACCAAGGCGGTCCGTGTATTGTAGGTTGCCTTCTACTTCTAGGCCGTAGTTACTGCCTTTACTGGCGTTGTCGATGTAGCCTGCAAATTGTTGGTTAGAAACTTGCCATTGCTTTAACTGGATATCATCGCGTTGCATATAAAACGCGGTAACACGCACAAGGTGACGTTTGTCTTCAGATTCACCTTTTACGCCAAACTCAGCGTTCCAAACATACTCAGGGTCAAAGTAATGGTGTTCGGCCGGAATGTTTAAACCTTCATCTTTGGCTTTTGCCAGTGCTTCGCCGTTTACACCGCCGACTTTGTAACCGCGAGTAAGGCTGGTGTAGATCATCGTGCGCGGTACAACTTGATATTCAAGTGCGACTTTTCCGCCCCACATTACATCATCGGTTTCAATGGTAAAGCCGTTACTATCTAAATAGTCAGCGTCATATTGCTCCGCGCGAAGGCCACCGATAAGACGGGTTTTGTCAGATAGGTGATGTACGTATTGACCAAAAATCGCTCTACTTTCTACGGTGTATGCTGACGTAAATGGGTTCTCAAGCCAAGTGTAATGACGGGTCAAATCAACATCGTTACGCTTTGCAAAAACACCTACCACCCAGTCATTTTGCTTATCTTTGATTAAAAACTCTATATTGCCATTTTCATGGTTACGCTCGTAGGCATCGGTTGAGCTGTATCCTTCTGGGTGCAAGCCTGCTGCACATAGCGCTGGTTGAGCTGCGTCGTTACATACCCAATCTTCGTCGTAGCTATATAAAGTATCAGCATCTAGCCCAGATACTTTAAATTCGATATTGAATAAGTCTGAGCGAGTGTAAATTCCGCGTAGTGAAAACGCATCGGAGCTGAGGTTGTCTTGGCCCGGGGTATCAGCGACGCTGTTACGTGAATTATCTAGGGTAAAACCGTCGTACCCGTTTTCAGTATCAATATGGTGATAAGCGAACTCTAGTGCGAGGTTGTCGCTCACTTGAGAGTTAAGTTTCACTCTTGCTACTTGCTCGTCTTGTTGCTGAGTGGGTTTGTTTAGGTAGAGGTTATCTACGTAACCGTCAGACTCTCGCTGATAAAGGCTGACGCGCACTGCGGTGTCGTCGCTTAATCCAGTGCCCGCAGCAAGGCCTGCTTCATAGCTACCGTAATTGCCTGCACCTAATTTCACTTTTAATGATGGCGCTGTGGTGGCGGCTTGGGTATTTACTTCAACGATTCCAGCTAAAGCATCTGAACCGAATTTAGTGCCTTGAGGGCCGCGATACACTATCACTGACTCAGTATCAAAAAGCAGCGCACTTGCGCCTAATCCTGAATAATTAATACCGTCAATTAATAAGCCAACGCTGGGATAAATAGGATCAACAAACTGTGAACGTAAGCCGATACCACGGATTTGCATAAAGCGACCACGAGATGCACCTGCCGTAAAGTTAACGTTAGCGGTGGCACCTAGTATCTCATCTAAATATTGCGCACCACGCTTAGTGATAGTGAGTTCGTCAACCACAGAAGCGCTTGCACTTAATGTCTGGATAGTTTCATTCTGAAAATCGCCAGTGACGACAATGGTTTCTAGGTTATCGTCGGCAAGTACCTGATGAGAGAAAAATGGCAGCAGTGCCAAGGTGATCGTAGAGAGTTTTAACTTCATGCTTAATCTTTGTCCCATTTTTAATTGGGCACAGTTTAACAAAAGCCAGACCAGTTGACAGTGAAATTGTGTTATATGTTAGCCCGAAAATGTTAAACAAATAGGCCAGATATGAGTTTTAAAGTCGATTTTAAAGTCCGAGATTACGAGTGTGACTTACAGGGAATAGTTAATAACAGCGTGTATTTTAATTATTTAGAGCATGCAAGGCATGAGTTTTTACTGGCGAATAACGTTGATTTTGCAGCGCTTGCTGAGCAAAAAGTGAACTTAGTCGTTATTCGGAGCGAAATGAATTACAAAGACTCGTTACGCCCAGGTGATGAGTTTTATGTTGAAGTCGCACTCGAGCGTGAAAGCAGAGTAAAGTTCGCATTTAAGCAAAAAGTAATAAGAGCGCATGACGATAAGCTAATGCTAGATGCTGTGGTAACAGGGACTTCGGTGAATGAGCGCGGTAGACCGTTTTTACCAGACGCTATTACGCACTTATTTGAAGAGCAGCAATTTGTGAAATAGTTGGTGTTAAAATATTCAGGTAAGACAATTTTACAGAATTTTACTGCAATTTTTGTGTCTTGAAACGTTATAATAAACTCAGGGCATAAAATAGATGGTTTACCATGAAATTCATCAGCATAATCGGCGCAATAATGGCGCTAAGTGGATGTATATCGACAGGGAAGGTAGACACGGAAGCGCTTAAGTATTCCGCTTGGCAGTTACAGAGTATAAATGGTCAACATATTACGCAGTTACAATCAGACGCTGGACTTGGTGAAAAGCCTATTGATATTCGTTTTATCGATGCACTGCAGGTCAACGGTTTTGCGGGTTGTAATCGCTTTTTTGGCGAAGGCGAAATTGTCGAAGGGCAGCTAAAAGTTAAAAACTTAGGCATGACGCGTAAATACTGTGGTGAAGAAATCGCTCAGGTTGAATCACAGCTTATCAACCAATTACAAATTGGTGTATTGCTTGAAGTAAATGCTAATAAGTTGACCTTGAAAGGAAAACCTCAGTTTAGTTTTATTAAACAATAAGCTGAAAATAAGAATTCCAGTGTCAGTGCTTGCGAGCTTTCGTGTTAGCAAGTAGACTGGCGCTAATTCGTTACTTGTCGGAGTGCCTTGAGTTTTTGCAGCAAATTTGTGTGCAGATATTCGGGCTGAGATCGCATTTTGCGGGATCCGTGGACCTGATCAGGTTAATGCCTGCGTAGGGAACAAGACAGCAAACGCGTTGCGTTTGTCTGTAGCAATAGTGGTTTATTGCTATCCACCTTACCCGAGGACTATCCTCGTCTCTCTCCTTTTGGAGATCTGACAAGACACCTTTGTATGAAAATAAGAGGGACGTCATGTCAAACAATAGTAGCAAGCTAAGTCGTCGTGAAGCGCGAGCAGCCGCGGCAGAATTTATCCATAACCTTAGAGGCCAACCTTTTCCAAACTCACATAAAGTTTATGTGGAGGGCGAACAAGCAGGCGTACGCGTTGGTATGCGTGAAATCACGCTAAGTGATTCGTTTGTTGGTGGCACCGAAGAAAATCCGGTATTTGAATCAAACGATCCCATTCGTGTTTATGATACTTCAGGTCCATACACAGATCCTGAAGTGCCGGTTGACGTTCGTGCTGGTCTTCCTAAATTTAGAGAGCAGTGGATAGTTGAGCGCGATGATACCGAAATGCTAGAGTCGGTGACGTCACAGTTTTCTCAGCAGCGTATGGCGGATGAAGGGCTTGACCATATTCGCTTTGAACATTTACCTAAAATTCGCCGTGCTAAGGCGGGTAAAAATGTCACGCAAATGCACTACGCCCGTCAAGGCATAGTGACGCCTGAAATGGAATATGTAGCGATCCGTGAAAATATGGGACGCGCTAAGTTGCGTGAAGAATTGCTCGCGCAGCAACACAAAGGCCAATCGTTTGGAGCCAGTATTCCTGAGTTTATTACGCCTGAATTTGTCCGTGATGAAATTGCCCGTGGTCGTGCTGTACTGCCAAACAATATTAATCACCCTGAGACCGAGCCGATGATCATCGGACGTAACTTCCTAGTAAAAGTTAACGCCAATATCGGTAACTCATCAGTGACCTCTTCTATCGAAGAAGAAGTAGAAAAAATGGTATGGTCGACCCGTTGGGGTGCAGATACCGTAATGGATCTGTCGACAGGGCGCTACATTCATGAAACCCGCGAGTGGGTGGTACGTAACTCTCCAGTGCCTATCGGTACGGTTCCAATCTATCAGGCACTAGAAAAAGTAAATGGTGTTGCTGAAGATCTAACGTGGGAGATCTTCCGCGATACCTTGATTGAGCAAGCTGAGCAAGGCGTGGATTACTTTACTATCCACGCGGGAGTACTACTGCGTTACGTGCCGATGACGGCAAAACGCGTGACGGGTATTGTGTCTCGCGGTGGTTCAATTATGGCGAAGTGGTGTTTAGCGCATCATAAAGAAAACTTCCTCTACACGCACTTTGAAGACATCTGTGAAATCTTAAAGCAATACGATGTTTGTTTCTCGTTAGGTGATGGCTTGCGTCCGGGTTCTATTGCCGATGCCAATGATGAAGCACAATTTAGTGAACTGCGTACCCTTGGTGAGTTGACTAAGCTTGCGTGGAAACACGATGTTCAGGTCTTTATTGAAGGCCCAGGACACGTGCCGATGCATATGATCAAAGAGAATATGGAAGAGCAGCTAAAGCACTGCGATGAAGCACCGTTTTACACGCTTGGCCCACTCACTACCGATATCGCTCCGGGTTATGATCACTTCACTTCAGGGATCGGTGCGGCGCAAATTGCGTGGTATGGGTGTGCGATGCTGTGCTACGTGACACCAAAAGAACATTTAGGCTTACCGAATAAAGAAGATGTAAAAGAAGGTTTGATCACCTACAAAATAGCGGCGCATGCAGCGGATCTGGCGAAAGGCCATCCGGGCGCTCAAGTTCGTGACAATGCGCTGTCTAAAGCACGTTTTGAGTTCCGCTGGCACGATCAGTTTAATCTCGGTCTAGATCCAGAGCGTGCTCGTGAATATCACGATGAGACCTTGCCGCAAGAATCGGGCAAAGTTGCTCACTTCTGCTCTATGTGTGGTCCTAAATTCTGCTCGATGAAGATCACCCAAGATGTACGCGACTATGCGAAAGCGTTAGAAGCGCGAGGCATCGACCCTAATAATGTAGGCGAAGAGATCAGCATTAAAATGGTGGATGTTGAAGCCGAGATGAAAGCAAAATCAGAAGAGTTTAAGCAATCAGGCTCTGAGCTTTACCACAAAGCGATATGACCTATCCCATCATAGCCACCTTGATCCCCGTCGGGTGGCTAATTTTAGGAGTGTAGCTATGTCTACTCAAGCACGTGTTGCTATCTTGGGTTTTGGCTTAACTGGGCGCATCGCTGCATTGATGCTCGCTGAGCGTTATCAAATCAGCGTGTTTGAACAAGCAAAGCAAGGTACGGAGAGCTCAGCAGGTAGTGTGGCGGCGGCCATGTTAGCGCCGTTGGCTGAGTCTGTGATATGTGATGAAGCGTTGGCGCTGCAAGGTCTGGAGTCCATGAAACTTTGGCCACAATTACTGGCGAAACTGGAAAGCCCGGTATTTTTCCAGCAGCAAGGCTCTCTTATTGTGGCACATGGTCAAGACCGTGGTGATTTAGTGAGTTTTCAGCAGCGCTTAAAACCGTTAAAAGATCATAGCGCGGAAGTGGTAAATGGTGCTCAGATCGCACAATTGGAACCTGAACTTAGTGGTGTGTTCCATCAAGGCTTGTATTTACCTTGCGAAGGCCAGCTTGATAATCAGGCGTTTTATCAAAGTAGTGCGGCAACATTGACGAAGCAAGGGGTAGAGATTAACTACGGTGTTCATTGTGATGCAGCGCAAAAGGCGCAGCTTAGTCAAGCGTATGACTGGGTGATTGATTGTCGCGGTCTTGGTGCGAAAGCCACATGTTATGGGCTTCGTGGCGTGCGCGGCGAAGTGGCGAGAATTTATGCCCCAGAAGTGACCTTGACTCGACCTGTGCGCTTGATGCACCCAAGATACCCCATTTACATTGCGCCAAAGCCAGATCATCAGTTTGTTATTGGTGCGACGGAAATTGAGTCGCAAGATAATGGTGAGATAACGGTACGTTCTACACTCGAATTACTCTCTGCTGCTTATTCAGTTCATCGTGGGTTTGCCGAAGCGCGAGTATTGTCTTTATTAGCAGGGCTTAGACCTGCGTTTAAAGATAATCACCCCAAAATTGAACAACAAGGTAATGTGATCAGTATCAATGGTCTATACAGACACGGTTATTTGCTGGCACCGCTTATCGTGAAACAAGCACTATCTAAGGAGTTATTATGAAAGTCGAATTTAATGGCGAAACGATTAATATCAACCGCGAGCAAAATATTCAGGAATTTATAGAAGCCAGAGGTGCCAAACCGCCTTTTGCCGTCGCGCTTAATGGTACTTTTGTTTCCCGTACGGAGCTGCCAAGCGTGACATTGAGCGACGGTGATAAGATTGAGCTTTTATCGCCAATTCAAGGGGGATAAACATGCAGTCTTTGACTGATACTAAGCTCACTATTTATGGTGAACAATTTACTAGCCGCATGTTAATTGGCTCGGCACTTTATCCCTCTCCAGAGGTAATGCAGGCAGCCATCGCCACCTCGGGTGCTGAGATTGTTACTGTGTCGCTGAGACGCCAGCAAACTAAGCAGGCGGGTGATGACTTTTGGTCGCTTATCAAAGAGATGGGACTACGAGTCTTACCAAACACGGCAGGCTGTCACAGCGTAAAAGAAGCGGTGACCTTGGCGCAGATGTGCCGGGAAGTGTTTGCCACGGATTGGATTAAACTTGAACTCATTGGTGATGAATATAACTTACAGCCAGATCCAATTGCATTGCTCGAAGCCACCGAAATTTTGCTAAAAGACGGTTTTAAGGTATTGCCCTATTGCACTGATGATTTGGTGCTGTGTCAGCGTTTGGATGCGCTGGGATGCGAGGTTTTAATGCCTTGGGGCGCGCCAATTGGTACGGGAAAAGGGCTGTTAAATCCATATAACCTACAAACCATCCGCACACGTTTGCCCCATCAAACCTTGATTGTGGACGCGGGACTCGGCTTGCCTTCTCATGCTTGCCAAGCACTCGAGCTAGGTTATGATGCCGTATTATTAAATTCGGCAGTGGCAGGGGCGGGCTGTCCTATCACCATGGCAAAAGCGTTTGAAGCCAGCATGGTTGCAGGGCGTCTGTCTTATTTGGCAAAAGCAATGCCACAAAAAGAGGTGGCATCACCTTCTACGCCAACCTTAGGCATGCCTTTTTGGCACACAAACTAACTTGAATTGCGGATAACTATATAAGGAGTTCTCTTTGTCACATATCGTTTGGAGTATTGCGGGTTCTGATTCTGGCGGCGGCGCTGGTATTCAAGCGGATATCAAAGCAACGCAGAGCTTTAATGTTCATTGTTGTACCGTAGTAACTGCGTTGACGGCGCAAAATAGTTTAGGGGTGGAGGCGTTAAACCCGGTTTCGACCACGGTTATCGACTCTCAGCTGACGGCGCTTTCGCAAGATATGCCTGCAACGGTGATAAAGATTGGCATGCTCGCCAATGTTCAGCAGATCCAACTGATTGCTGAACACCTTGAGCATTATAAAGCAACATGGGCAAAACCGCCGCTTGTGGTTTATGACCCTGTAGCTATCGCGACCAGCGGGGATTCATTAACCGAAGAAGACACGGTGGATGCGTTAAAAACCCATTTATTACCGCTGGTGGATATCATTACACCCAATACACACGAAACTCAGCTGCTGACAGGCGTGTATTTGATAGGCCCTGATGCGGTAAAAGAGGCTGCTGCCAAATTGCGTGAATTTGGTGCAAAGTCGGTGATCATTAAAGGCGGTCATTGGGATTACCCAAAAGGCTACTGCATTGATTATGGCTTAGCGGGAGATACCGAGTATTGGCTTGGCAATGAGAAAATTCAAACACCGCATAGCCACGGTACTGGGTGTAGTTTATCGTCAGTGATCGCGGCATGTATGGCCAAGGAGTACCCATTTAAAGATGCTTTTATTCTCGCTAAAGCATACATCAATGCAGGGCTAAAAGCGGCGATACGTTATGGCGAAGGTGTGGGCCCTGTTGCGCATACGAGTTTTCCAGTTGATCTTAATGATTACCCGCAAGTGATAGAAGCGGGGTCTTGGCTTGCTGATGAACTAGAGTTTGCATTACCTGAGGAGTTTAATTTTGCCGCAGGCTTTGCCAGTATTGACGACCCTATTGGGCTTTATGCCGTGGTGGACAGCGCCGATTGGGTGGAAAAGTGCCTTGCTTTAGGTGTCGATACGGTGCAGCTGAGAATTAAAGATCCAGAGCAAGCTAATCTTGAAGCTGAAATACAAACCGCCATTGCACTTGGACAAAAATATGATGCGAAGGTGTTTATTAACGACTACTGGCAGTTAGCGATTAAACACGGCGCTTATGGAATTCATTTGGGCCAAGAGGATATCGATAAAGCTAATCTTGTTGCCATCCAAGAGGCAGGGCTGCGCTTAGGTATTTCGACCCATGGTTTTTATGAAATGCTCCGGGCGCATAACTATCGCCCAAGTTATTTGGCTTTTGGTGCTATCTACCCAACCACGACTAAAGACATGACCGGCCAAATCCAAGGGCTGGAAAAGCTGACACATTTTGTACCTTTGATGCAAAGTAGCTATCCAACAGTCGCTATTGGAGGCATTGATCTTAGTCGCGTGCCAGAAGTGGCTGCAACTGGCGTATCTAGTATCGCGGTTGTAAGAGCTATCACTGAGGCCCAAGACCCACAGCAAGCTGTACTTGAATTAAAGCAAGCTATGGCGCGGCATGACTGAACTCAATGACAAAGAGCGGCTAAGGTATAGTCGCCATTTGCTGTTAAAAGAGGTCGGTGAGCAAGGCCAACTCGCATTGAAACAGGCGCATGTGGCTGTGGTGGGCTGCGGTGGGCTGGGAAGCCCCGCGTTGTTTTACTTAGCGGCGAGTGGCATTGGTAAACTTACTTTTGTTGATGATGACGACGTGGAATTGTCTAACTTACAAAGGCAAATTCTGTATAAGGTGAACCACCTTGGTCAGCAAAAAGCCAAAGCAGCTGGAAAGGTGCTGGCAAGTCTCAACAACGAGATCACACTAGTACCAATTAATGCGAGATTGACTGATAAGAACGTCGCCGAGTTGCTCCGTGATGCCGATATTGTCTTGGATTGCAGCGATAACTTTACTACCCGCTATTTGCTCAATAGGTATTGTCATCAAGCGAGCAAGGTGTTGATAGCAGGCGCCGCGATTGCCACGCAAGGCCAACTCATGTGCTTTGATTTTAGGACTGAGTCACCTTGTTATGCTTGCGTTTTCCCTGAGGGTTCGCAAACACTAGTGGAGAATTGTGACAACTTTGGCGTCATTAGTCCATTACTGGGGGTGATCGGTGCGCAGCAAGCTTTATTGACCATAAACGTGCTACTTGGACATCACCAAGGAAGCGTATTTTGTACGCTAGATGGTATGAGTTTGCAGCAAAAGCAGTATGGGCTCAGTAAAAACCCCGAGTGTGAATGTTGTGGCTTGAGATAGTTTCAAGCCACTAATACAGTAGTTTACTCTGCTATTTTTGCGAAAGGCGTACCCATGCGTGTGACGGTCTCTGGGTTTTGACTATCTAAGAACTCAGCCTTATTTGCCCCCCACGCTAAGATCACGGTAGAGCCAAGTTTAAAGCGACCCATCTCTTCGCCTTTTTTCAGCGTTATCGCGTTGTCACCTTCTGCTGGATATGTCCAAGTAAAGACGTCTCTTCCAGCGGGTGGTGTCACTGTACCTGCCCAAATCGTCTCAATGCTCGCGACGATAGTTGCACCAACCAATACCATAGAAAGCGGACCAATCTCAGTGTCAAAAATAGCAACAACTCGCTCGTTACGAGCAAATAAATTAGGCACATTTTGCGCGGTAAGTGGATTTACTGAGAACAAATCGCCCGGTACATAAATCATCTTACGAAGTGTGCCATCAACCGGCATGTGGATACGGTGATAATCCTTCGGCGCTAGATAAATCGTTGCAAACTTACCACCAACATAAGGCGCAACGTCTTCTTCTTTACCGCCTAGTAGCGTCTGTAAGCTGTAGTTGTGACCCTTAGCTTGGATAATCTGGCCATCGATAACATCACCAAGTTGGCTGATTGCACCATCAACTGGGTGGGCAAGGATATCGCTATCTTCTGCCAAAGGACGGATCCCCGGCTTCAGTGGACGGGTAAAAAACTCGTTAAAGGTTTTATAGTGAGCTGGATCTTCGTGCAATGCCTCGCTCATGTCGATTTTATATTGTTTGATAAACAGCTTAATTAGCTTTGTAGTTAAGGTGCCAGCTTCTGCTGCGGCAAGCTTACCAACCAAACGAGAAACCGCATGTTTAGGTAATGCATATTGCATGGCAATTTTTAGTTTATCCAAATTCACTTTTAACAGTTCCTAATTATTAGTCTTGTCACTTTCGCTTTTTTGTATTGCGAAGTGGCTATCGGGCTCAAGTCATTGAGCCAATTTAGCAAATATTATCAGACTCTCGGCGCGCGCGCACCTGCGCGGCCATCAGCCATAGATTCTAAAATACGATGGTAACTTTCAAAACGTAATTCGCTGATTTTACCTTCATCTACGGCTTCACGAAGTAAACATCCCGGATCGTTCAGGTGTTTACAGTCTCTAAAGCGGCAGCCACCAATAAATTCCCTNTCTTTAAAGCACCAAGTGACGCGTTCCACGTCTAAGTGCCATAGGCCGAACTCACGGATCCCAGGGCTGTCGATCAGGTTTCCACCGGACGGCAAGTGGTGTAAGCGCGATACTGTGGTTGTATGTTGTCCTAAGCCGCTATTTTCGGAGACTTCTTTGGTGAGAATATCTGCATTGGGCAGTACCGTATTGACCAATGTTGATTTGCCAACCCCTGATTGACCAACAAAAATATTATTTTTGTCCTCAAGCAT
The DNA here is from genome assembly GCF_002289345.1 of Pseudoalteromonas sp. HM-SA03. Classification (GTDB taxonomy): domain Bacteria; phylum Pseudomonadota; class Gammaproteobacteria; order Enterobacterales; family Alteromonadaceae; genus Pseudoalteromonas. Next base: position 71,403 of record NZ_NSDG01000004.1, read on the forward strand.
GTGTTTTAACTCGTCAATGCCTTCGCCTGATTTTGTACTGACTAACAGTACGCGATAGCCAAGCTCACGATATATATCTAAGACTTCATCAATATATTCGAGGCTTTCTTGGTCAAGCAAATCAATTTTATTGAGTAATAAAATCGGCTCTATCCCCATATCCTCACAAGCGACTAAGTAGCGATCGATGATTTGAGGGGTAAATTCCGGCACAACGGCCGACACCATCAATATTTGGTCAATATTCGCAGCGACAACTTTCACACCGTCATAAAAATCTGGACGAGTGAGTTGTGTGCGCCTTTCATGCACAGCCTCAATTACGCCGGCTAAGTCACCATCACTGACCTTGGCACGACGAAAAATGACTTCATCACCGCAAACTAAGCTTGTTACGGTACGACGAATATTGCAACGCAAAACCTCTTGGTCTGTGGTTTCTATATCCGCATGTTGGCCGAAGCGGCTGATCACCACTGCGGCTTCTGTTGGCCCTAAGTTGTCGTTTTGCCATGAAACATCAGATACTTCTGTCTCTTTCGCTTTATCGATTCGCTTCTGATGATTGGCTCTAATCCGACGGGATTGGCCCTTACTGAGTTTCTTTTTCTTTGCCATGTTTATAATCTGTTTAAGCTTAGGCGTGCAGAGCGTTCAAATTTAGGCTATAAATCAATAAAACGCCGCGCATGGTAAAAAAAGCTTTAGGTCGAGTGTTTAAACTAATATGATATATCTAATTGCATTGGATCTAAAGGAAAGTACCGCTAAGGTAAAGTATGACTTTTCATGAATCAAACTTGATCTGGCTCGATCTAGAGATGACGGGGCTAGAACCGAAAACAGATAAAATCTTAGAAATCGCGACGGTGATCACAGATGGTGATCTCAATGTTTTAGCTGAAGGTCCAGTAGTGGCAATTCATCAAAGTGATGAGCTGTTGGACAATATGGATGAGTGGTGCACCAATCAACATGGTCGCTCAGGTCTGACTGCTCGCTGTAAGGCGAGTAAGTTCACGGAAGCAGATGCAGTTAAGCAAACACTTGATTTCCTTAAAGAGTGGGTGCCGCCAGGTGCTTCTCCAATGTGTGGTAATTCTATTGGTCAAGACCGTAGATTCCTCAACAAATACATGCCAGAGCTGGAAGCTTATTTCCACTATCGCAATTTGGACGTCAGTACGATAAAAGAACTTGCGAGACGCTGGAAACCTGAGCTATTGGGTGAGATAAAGAAAAAAAGCTCTCACTTAGCACTGGATGATATCAAAGACTCCATCATGGAGCTGAAAGTTTACCAAGAAAAATTCTTCAAAGTTTAAAAAAATACTTGCAAAGCAAATTTTATCTTGTAGAATCCTGCCCCGCTTGAGACGACAAGCCCTGCGGGGTTTTTAGCCCAAGCGCGGCACTAGCTCAGCTGCTAAAACGTTAGACGCGACCTCAAGGTTGCGCCCAGCGGAAAACTAAGAGCTATATCGGAATGCGGCACTAGCTCAGCTGCTAAAACGTTAGACGCGACCTCAAGGTTGCGCCCAGCGGAAAACTAAGAGCTATATCGGAATGCGGCACTAGCTCAGCTGGTAGAGCGCGACCTTGCCAAGGTCGAGGTCACGAGTTCGAACCTCGTGTGCCGCTCCAAACTTCTCAGTTTATATTCGACTGAAAAAATAAAGAATATGATGTGATGCGGCATTAGCTCAGCTGCTAAAACGTTAGACGCGACCTCAAGGACGCGCCCAGCGGAAAATTAAGAGCTATATCGGAATGCGGCACTAGCTCAGCTGGTAGAGCGCGACCTTGCCAAGGTCGAGGTCACGAGTTCGAACCTCGTGTGCCGCTCCAAACTTCTCAGTTTATATTCGACTGAAAAAATAAAGAATATGATGTGATGCGGCATTAGCTCAGCTGCAGTAGGTAATCAACGCGACCTTGCGTAATTACCGACAATATAATGAGCTAACTATGGAATGCGGCACTAGCTCAGCTGGTAGAGCGCGACCTTGCCAAGGTCGAGGTCACGAGTTCGAACCTCGTGTGCCGCTCCAAACTTCTCAGTTAATATTCAACTGAAAAAATAAAGAATGTGATGCGGCATTAGCTCAGCTGCTAAAACGTTAGACGCGACCTCAAGGTTGCGCCCAGCGGAAAACTAAGAGCTATATCGGAATGCGGCACTAGCTCAGCTGCTACAGGTAATCAACGCGACCTTGCGTAATTACCGACAATATAATGAGCTAACTATGGAATGCGGCACTAGCTCAGCTGGTAGAGCGCGACCTTGCCAAGGTCGAGGTCACGAGTTCGAACCTCGTGTGCCGCTCCAACTCCCCCTAAATATTCTTACTTTTCAGTCACTCTAAAAAATCCTTGCAGATATAGTCTTATTCCACCAATTTTTCATAACAAACTGATTGCTTAATTTTAATGCTACGCGTAAAATACGCGCTCTTTCGGCCTTACTATTATCGTTCCTTGCCTTACCCCGACTGGCCGAAACGGGACAAGGCTATACTAACCGTAAGGAATATCCATGCGTCATTACGAAATCGTATTCATGGTTCACCCAGACCAAAGTGAGCAAGTACCTGGTATGATCGAGCGTTATACTGGTGCTATCACTGAAGCTGGCGGTACTATTCACCGTCTAGAAGACTGGGGTCGTCGTCAACTGGCTTACCCAATCGAAAAGCTTCACAAAGCACACTATGTTCTATTGAACGTTGAAGCACCAACTGAAGTAATCAACGAGCTTGAAACTTCTTTCCGCTACAACGATGCAGTGCTTCGTAACCTAGTTATGCGTACTAAAAACGCGGTAACTGAAGCGTCTCCTCTTGCAAAAGAAGAGAAAAAAGAAGCAGCTTCTGCTTAATCGTTGTTGATTTCGGATTTGACTAACCTTTCGAGGTAATGGTGAGTAATCAGGTTGACCTGTATACCAATCAATATCTGCTTTCGGGCGTGATTTGTAAAACACCAAAATTTAGTCAAAGCCCTGCTGGGATCCCACATTGCATATTTGTACTTGAGCACAAATCAATGCAATTAGAGGCTGACCTTACTCGAAATGCCTACGTGCGTATTCAAGTGGTTGCCAGTGGAGAACAGTTCCGAAACCAAACTGAGCATTTATACGTTGGGCAAGCATTACAAGTTCGCGGTTTTATAAATCGCCACGAGAGCCGAAATGGCTTGAGTCAGCTGGTATTGCACGCACAACATATTGAAAGAATTAATTGAGGAAATTACTCATGGCACGTTATTTCAGACGTCGTAAGTTCTGCCGTTTTAAAGCGGAAGGCGTACAACAAATTGATTACAAAGATCTGGCTACTCTTAGAAACTACGTAACAGAAAGTGGCAAAATCGTACCTAGCCGTATCACAGGTACTAGCGCTAAATACCAGCGTCAGCTAGCAACTGCTATCAAGCGTGCTCGCTACCTAGCCCTTCTTCCATACACTGACTTACACAAGTAAGCAGCTGATTACTAGTTTTTAAAAGGTGTAGAGACATGCAAGTTATTCTACTAGACAAAATTGCAAACCTAGGTAGCCTAGGTGATCAGGTTAATGTTAAATCTGGCTTCGCACGTAACTTCTTATTCCCTAAGGGTAAAGCAGTTCCTGCAACTAAATCTAACATTGAAACTTTCGAAGCACGTCGCGCTGAGCTTGAAGCGAAAATCGCTGAAGAGCTAGTTGCTGCACAGGCACGCGCTGAAAAACTAGAAGCACTAGCTGAAGTAACTCTAGTTTCTAAAGCGGGTGACGAAGGTAAGCTATTCGGTTCTATCGGTACTCGCGATATTGCTGATGCTATCTCTGCAGTAGGTGTTGAGGTATCTAAGTCAGAAGTTCGTCTACCTCTTGGTACTATCCGTGAGACTGGCGAGTTCGATGTAGCTATCCAAGTACACTCTGACGTTACAGCTACGATCAAAGTAATCGTAATTGCTGAAGCTTAATTTTTAATTGAGCTTAAAAAAGCCGTGTATCTTTATGCACGGCTTTTTATTCACTTAATTTACCTAAATTAGCCCAAATTTCGGACAGTAAAAACCTAGTTAACAGATATACTTAATGCTATTGGTTTTGTTGGCATTCAAATCTTTGGTTGAATTAAGTAACCCTTCAAAGAAAAATCATAATAATAATCTTATTCATACCAATTTAAGGTGTGACATGGATGATCCTCTCGCTCAAAGTTTGCCTTATATCAAAAGGCAATACTATTGTAATGTGGTGTAATAAGTTTCCTTTTTAGAAACTTTCGCTCCATGTTATGTTTACATATTATAGGTTAACCCTTTTCTTTGTCTTTTGTCTGTCATAAGGTGGAATAAAATGACAGCGCTATCAATTTAGTGGTGGAATAATTAAATGTCGGTAAATAAAGGTTTTACGCTTACAGAGCTATTAATTGCGGTTGCAATAGTGGCGATCACAGCCAGCGTGGCATATCCGTCATATGTGGAATACGTTCAGGATGGACGTCGTTCGCAAGCACAACAGCAAATGTTGGAAATGGCAGGTGTGATTGAGCGCATATACAGCCGTAATAGTGGCTACCCTGATGCGAGTTTACTTACAGACCTGNAGTCTACATTCTACACGTTTAAATATATTCCCACTGATAAACCAAATGGCGCAGTTGGGCAATACCGTAACTTGGGGTATCAATTTACAGCCACGCCAATAGCGGGAAAAGCACAAGCGGCTGACAGGTGTGGTGTACTAAGTATCAACCATCTTGGTGAACAGGGACCGAAGAACAATGACTGCTGGCAATAGATACTTAGGGTTTACCTTGCTTGAGCTGCTTATTTCCATGGCAATACTTGCAATTTTAGCTTCGATAGCTGCGCCAAGTTTTATAAAGCAAATTCAGCAAGACAGACTCACAACGCATGCTAATCAACTGCAGGCGGTATATCGCTTAGCCCGAAGTGAAGCGGTTCGGCGTGAGCAACAGGTATCACTAGTTGTTGAAGACAGCGACTGGGTTGTGAAAACTAATGAGAATGGTCAATTGACCGAAGTGGGGCGGTTTTCTATTAAACATAGCTCGATAGAAGTGGCACTTGCCGACCAAGTTGTGCGTGAAAGTGGCGAAGTGCTGGCAACAAACAATATATTGATCACCGACAACATTGCCAATACTCAGGATTATCGTTTATGTGTGTTGGTCAGCGGTCAAAGTTGGTTAGCTGAGGCGGAACAAAATTGCAGTTAAGTAAGGGGTTTTCTCTCATTGAAGTCGTGGTGTCAATGCTGGTGGCTGGGCTAATGTTACTAGGTCTTGCTGCGACGCAGCTTAAGTCATTACAGTTTGCCTCCAATAGCTTTCAATACACGATGGCGTTAATTCATGGCCAAAATACAATTGAGAGAATATGGCCTTTGTTATGTGAGTTGCAACATAACAACAATGATATGACGCTCGCTAATCCAGTTATTCAACAGCTGCATCCAGTGGACAGTCGCTTTACGTTAGTGCTGCCTGCGACCTATAGCAATAACATGCAGCTTACGGTGAGCTGGGAAGATAAGCGGGTAAAAAACCCCGCTGAAAACCAAATTTCTTTGACTACCAGTTACCCAGAGGTTGCGGATACTTGTTCTCCACCGCCAGGAGGAGGCTCATGAAAGAGATAAAGGGATATACCTTACTGGAACTCATGGTTGCGATGGTTGTGGGGTTAGTATTGGTTATGGGGATTGCAACGTCATACACGTCAATAAAAGAAACGGTGACGACAAGCCAACAGCTCGCAACATCGCAAGAGATCGTTCGCTATACCAATCGAGTGATGATGCGCAGCATCAAGCAAACTCAGGAAATCCCTACTGTGACGGCGACCGATATTACGATCCGCCAATTGGCTGGGGTGCCCGCTTGTGATGGCAGCGTACCTANTACACTGAACGCTACTTTTTACAAGATGGGTATTTAGTGTGCGATCGTGGCACTGGTGATATCAATCTTTTGAAAGGGGTAACTGGACTCGCGTTTGCAACCGATGCCAGTGGTCAGTTAATTACAATCACAATACAAGGTAGTAGTTTTCCGACACAATACGGTGCAGGCATACAGATGAATTTTTACGCTGGATTAGGTAGCTAATACAATGAAACAACAACAAGGTTTTACACTGGTTAAAGTGATGCTGCTCGGCGGCATGGCTAGCGTTGTGGTATTCGCTTCTCTCAAGGAAGGTGTTGTACAAGAAAGATTAAGTGGTAACTTCCAAAAAGACATTAATGCAAGATTAGTGGCTGAACAAGGGATCAGAGAATATCGTCAAAAGTTGGATGCGGCGTTAAGTGGCAACCCGCAAGATGTTAATGCGCTGATAAATGGTATTAGTAAAACGGGTAGTGGAACGATCTCTGATTCACAATATCAGATCTCGGTTAATGCCAATGGCAATGAATTTGAAATCGAAAGCTTAGGTCAGCGTCATGGTGAGCACGCGAACCATCGACTAGTTGCGCGCTTCGAGTTACAGCCAGCAGCGAAAGAGTCCATATTCCAAAATGCGGTTACTGGCTGTAAAGGTGTGAATCTATCTGGTAGTGGCTCTGTCGATAGCTATGACTCATCGAAAGGCACTTACGAAGAAACAAAAAGCCATGATGGTGATGTACACACTGTGGTAGGCGATGCAGATGTAGTGCTATCAGGTCACTCTCCGATTAAAGGCGATGTTGAAGCATCTGGTGTGATTTACTTAAAAGGTTCTTCACCGATTTTGGGTGACGTTAGATCAAATACCGGGGTAGATATTTCGCCGTCATCGAGTGGTATTCGGGTGGAAGGTAATGTCTATAGCCGCGGCTTTTTTACACATCGAGGCGGCAAGATCCAAGGTTATGTACGTGCAATGGGTGACGCGAAAATGGAGTGGGGCGCTGAGATCCTCAACCAAAATGGTGATGCGTTCGATATTCAATATACTGGCAGTGGTCAATTTAAAGATACTGGCTTGCAAGTTCAAGATGGTGTGCATTACTCCGATGCTAAATTTAGAGTAGCAGATTTAGTGGTTGAACCGGTAAAAGTGTACGATCCTGACTCTCCTGACTATGACCCTGCAAAGCCTAATAAAGAGTGTGATCCTTTGGCGTTGCCTTTTAATATGGATAGCATTATCGATCCTCGTAATCGATTCACTCCTCTAAATGTAGGCGCGCAACAAATATTACACTTTAAACCAAAACAAGCAGTGTATGAGCGTAATGGCTCGAGCGTGTATGTTGCAAAAGAGCACACCATTTATTTATTTCAAGGGGTGGATCAAAACCTAGGCACTGCGACAGAAAAAACGCAGCTTGCGTTTCCATTTAAAGGGTTGAAGTTAGGATCTGACGGCAAGATCAAGATCTCTGGTGGTGATGTGATTTGGTTGATTGATGGTGACCTCACATTAACTGGCAACACCCATATCTGGATAGAAAAAGAAAGTTCTCTGACCGTGTTCACCACTGGCAAAGTTTCTATTGGCGCAAGTGCTAAGGTTATTGCTGAGCAAGAAGGCTTAACGAAGAAGAGCAAGCTGCCGGTTTTTAGTGTGTATTCATCATTTGATGGCCCTAATGGTTTTGTATTTAGCGGCGCCTCTTCTCTATATGCTGCTATTTATTCACCATTGACTTCTATTCTGTTGAACGGCAGTGGGCAGCTTTACGGCACGGTTCGTGGGGCATCGATTACTGGTACCGGTGGTACAGGGATCCACTTTGACCAAGCATTGAAAAATGCTGGTGTTGGTGTACAGCCGCCTGGACAAAAGCCGAAATTAGTCTTTAAGGGCTGGCACTATAAACCATACCAAGTAGCAGACGAGAGTGAAGCTAATACCAATTGAATTAATTCTCTAATCAATTTGAAGGGTGAAATAGCATATTAGCTTCGTTAAAAATTTCTCATTTAGAACAACTAAATAGCAAAATTTTTGCCTTGCCTATATGGATATAGGTACCTTAGCGGTAGCAGGACGCGAGAGCGGTGCTACTAAAGCTATTTCTCCGCTTCAAGATAGATCATTTACTTAATACAACTGGTATAAAAGCGCTGAGTAACTTTCCTGAGTGGAGCGCCAACGCTCCACTTTTTTGTTGCCAAATACAAAAAGTAAAATTTTTTCCAACCCTTTTAAACCATTTCTAATTTCGCCTGCGTCTAAATAAGTACTTTATAAAAAAGTAGAAATTGGCAATTGAGCGTTGGTGACTTTGTTTGTTTCATTCGATATGCGAAGATGAAGGAATCAACCCAAAGGAACAGACGCATGATAATTAATGCCAAAGAGGCATTTACACAAGAACAAACTGATGCGCTAGTGGCTAGATGCCAGCAAGGGGACCAAGGTGCATTTCGCGAACTATTTGAGCAACATCACCGTCGCGTATATGCATTATGTCTTAGACTGCTCGCTGACCCCGCTCATGCAGAAGATGCATGTCAGGAAGTTTTTGTGCAATTGTGGCAAAAAATAGACCAATTTAAAGGGCAATCACAGTTTACGACTTGGCTTCATAGTGTGACCAGTAATATTGCTATCAGCTATCTTAGAAAGCAAAAAAACTGGTTACAAAAGGTTGTAAGCTTTGAGCAGTCCGGACTGGATGAGCAAGGTGCTGAGCAGCTAGGTGAGCTAAATGGCTTAGATAAACTCATTGTTAGATTGCCGGAACGTGCCAGATTGGTTTTCGTATTACATGCTGTCGAAGGGTATCGCCACGAGGAAATTGCCAATATGTTAAACATGGCCGTCGGGTCGAGTAAGTCGCAATATCACCGAGCACGTAACTTATTACAGGAGTGGTACAACAATGACTAAACCATCTTTTGATGAATTTATGCATACCGCACTGAATGACGAACAGTCGCAGCCAAAGCCACAACGTGACTTATGGCAAGGCGTTGAGCGTGCAATCAATCAAGCACAACCGATGCAGTCGCCAAAGCAAAATAATTGGCAAAAGTTATCTGGTATTGCGGCATGTACTATTGCGGGCTTACTCGCTTGGCAAGTCATTATGAATCAGCCCAAGCAAGACTCACTGGCTAACATTAGCGCTTTTTTTGAGCAGCAAAAGCAGTCTTTACTGGTTCAATATGAAACGCAGCCAGCGCTGACTTCTGATTGGCAGACACAATTGCAAGAGCTCGAGCAGGCGGAACAAGCGATCAAGCTGTCTTTAAAGCAAGATCCTGAGAACGCTGCGCTGTTAAAAATGTTAGCTCAGGTTTATCAGCAGCAACTCGACTTAATCAATAAGGTTCACCAACCTCGTTGGCAACACATTTAGGAGAATTAGGATGAAAGCATTAATTATTGGCCTAGCGGCGCTACCTGCGATAGTGTTCGCCGGAGAATCTATCGATAAAGAACTGTCGGTCCCTGCAAATGGTAAAGTTGTCATTGAGAATCAGCGCGGTGATGTAACGATAAAAACATGGAATAAAAACGTTTTTAAAGTGACAGGTGAGTTAGACGATAAAGCCGAGGGTTATAAACTAGAAACCTCTGGTGAGGTAACCGAGTTTATCGTGAAGATGCCAAGACGCTATAAAAGTTGGGGCAGTGGTGATGGCTCTAAACTCACCATTTACATGCCGCGTAGCAGTGAATTAAATTTTGAAGGAGTGGTGGTTGACGTTGAAGCTGCGGATTTAACGGCAGGTGCCCGTATCAAAACGGTCAACGGTAATATTAAAGCGAGTAAAATCAGCGGTAAAATTGCATTAGAAACAGTAAATGGTGATATTGATAGTCGTGACTTAGATGGCAATATTCAGTTTGAAACCGTCAATGGGGACATTGAAGATATCGCTTCGAGCGGTAAGCTAAGATTTAACGCCGTTAATGGCGAAATTAAAACGCAAACTACCGCAACTGAGCTGCGCTTAGAAAACGTCAATGGTGAAGTCGAGTTGAAGATGGCAGAGTTAAAAGACTTACGCTTATCTACCGTTAACGGCGAAATAGCAGTATATGCAGCAAAGTTACTGGATAACGCCAATATAAATATGGACAGTGTTAGTGGCGATATTGAGCTTTATTTCCCAGCAGATGTATCAGCAAGGTTTGAAATCAACGCGCATTCAGGTGGCCATATCACCAATGAGCTAAGTTCAGAGCAAGTTAAAAAAGCCAAATATGGCCCAGCTCGTTCACTCGAGTTTGTGCTTAACGGTGGTAATGCAGATGTAGAAATCGATACCGTTAGCGGCAATATTGAGCTAAAGCGTAACTAGTGAAGCAATAGAGCAGTAAGAACAACAAAAGGCTAGGGTTTCCCCCAAACTCTGGCCTTTTGTTATTTGCACTTATGGGTAGACCAGATACAATAGAGGGCCTTCAATTTCTCAATGTTGTGATATGGCTAAACCAGATATACAAGTCGATACCTTAAAAGTTCCACCGCACTCAATTGAAGCTGAGCAATCTGTGCTCGGTGGCTTGATGCTAGATAATGAAGCCTTCGACCGTGTTGCGGAATTGGTGGTCTCTCATGACTTTTATACCAGAACCCATAAGCTGATCTTTGAAGCAATGGAGAAGCTGGTAGAGCTTAGTCAGCCTATCGACTTAATCACGATATCTGAGAATCTAGAAAAGAATAATCAGTTAGAAACCATAGGTGGTTTCTCCTATCTTGCTGAGATTGCTAAAAACACGCCAAGTGCTGCAAACATTGATGCATACGCGAGTATCGTCCGTGAGCGTGCGGTTGTTCGCGAAATGATTGGTGTGGCGAATGAAATAGCAGAGGCAGGCTTTAATCCTGAGGGACGAGATAGCCATGAGCTGTTAGATTTAGCTGAGAGCAAGGTATTTAAGATTGCTGAGCAGCGCACTAAAAGCACTGAAGGTCCGCAAAGTATTCACAGCATCCTAGAGAAAACGGTTGATAAAATTGAAGAACTTTACCAATCTCCACAAGATGGTGTTACCGGGGTAAGTACAGGCTACGGCGACTTAGATAAGATGACGGCAGGACTACAACCTTCTGACTTGATCATTGTCGCAGCGCGTCCGTCGATGGGTAAAACCACATTTGCGATGAACTTGGCTGAGCATGCCGCGATGACGCAAGATAAGCCGGTACTGATTTACTCGCTAGAGATGCCTTCAGAGCAGATCATGATGAGGATGCTCGCTTCACTCGGCCGTATCAACCAAACCAAGGTACGTACCGGTCAATTAGATGATGACGATTGGGCACGCCTGTCATCTACCATGGGCTTACTGATGGAAAAAGGCAAGATGTACATAGATGATGCATCTGGTCTTACGCCAACAGATGTGCGTTCACGCGCGAGACGAATTGCACGCGATCACGGTGGGATCAGCATGATCATGGTGGACTACTTGCAGCTCATGCGCGTACCGAGCCTTTCGGACAACCGTACGCTTGAGATTGCTGAAATTTCTCGTTCATTAAAGGCACTAGCCAAAGAGCTGCAGTGTCCAGTTATCGCGCTTTCTCAGCTTAACCGTACGCTAGAACAACGTGCAGATAAACGCCCAGTAAACTCTGACTTACGTGAATCAGGCTCTATCGAGCAGGATGCCGACTTAATCATGTTTATTTATCGTGATGAAGTTTACAACGACGATAGCCTAGACAAAGGCACGGCCGAAATCATCATAGGTAAGCAACGTAACGGTCCGATCGGTAAGGTTAGGTTAACCTTCCAAGGTCAATACTCTCGATTCGATAACTATGCGGGTCCAGCAATGGACGACGAATATTAACCGTCAATTGAGTAGTGAAATGCGACTAGCGAGTGCTGAAATAGATTTAACCGCGCTGAGAGAAAACCTACAGCTGACGCAAAAACTGGCGCCAAAAAGTAAGATTATGGCGGTGCTTAAGGCCAATGCTTATGGTCATGGTTTGGTTAAAATAGCTCAGCATTTGCAAGATGCGGATGCATTCGCTGTGGCGAGAGTTGATGAAGCGCTCGCGCTTAGAACAGGTGGCATTACTAAACCAATAGTCCTGTTGGAAGGTTTTTTTCATCCTTCTGATTTACCCATTCTACTTGCCAATAATTTGCAAACCATAGTGCATGACATTTCTCAGCTTGAAGCCATTGAGCGTGCTAATTTAGATGCGCCGCTCACGGTTTGGCTAAAAGTAGATACCGGTATGCATCGTCTCGGCGTTGAGCCTGAAGAGTTTGAAGCATTTTATGCCCGCCTTAAGCGCTCAAAAAATGTTGCTGATAAAATCCATTTAATGACACACTTTGCTTGTGCCGATGATATCAAAGACAATAAAACCGAAGTACAACAAGTGCTATTTAAGTCTTTAGTTGGTCAAAGTCATGCACCATTGTGTTTGGCAAACTCCGCGGGGATCATCGGTTGGCCTGAATCTCATGGCGACTGGATCCGTCCGGGCCTAATGCTTTATGGCGTTTCGCCTATGCTTACGCGTGTTGGCCAGCAACATGGTTTAAAGCCAGTCATGCGCTTGACCACTAAAGTTATTGCCATCAAGCGTGTGAGAGCGCGTCAGGCGGTGGGATATGGCGGACGTTGGCAATGTGAACAGGACACCTATCTCGCCGTTATTGGTGTTGGCTATGGAGNCAGACACGCTAAAATCGGCACTCCAGTGGTTATTGGTAACCAGCGTTACGGCATAGTTGGCACCGTGTCTATGGATATGATCAGTGTGAATATTGGTGATAATCCTAATGGCATTCAAGTTGGTGACGAAGTAGAAATGTGGGGACCAAACCTGCCCGTAGAAGAAATAGCGCAATGTGCAGATACTATTCCATATGAGCTGCTGTGTAACGTCACCCCAAGAGTAAGCTACGAATACATCGAGGGTTAAGTGGCGAGCGTCTAGCCTTTTCTTTCACCTTGAAGCGTTGCGATAACGCGTCTTGCGCTCCCATGGTCACGATGCTCACCGAGATAAATACCTTGCCAAGTACCTAAACCCAGGTGGCCCTCAGAAATGGGGATCGTTACTTCACATCCTAAGGTGCTGGATTTGATATGTGCAGGCATATCGTCATCGCCCTCGTAGTCATGGCGGTAGTAGCTTTGCCTCTCTGGTACAAAATGATTAAAGTGGCTTTCCATATCCATACGTACCGTTGGGTCGGCATTCTCATTAATTGTTAGGCTGGCGGAGGTGTGTTGTATAAACAGGTGCAGCAGCCCTATACGATAGTCATGGAGTTCTGGAAGCTGCGAGATAATCTCGTCGTCTACCAAGTGAAAGCCTCGTTTTCGAGGCTTCAAGGTAATTTGTTTTTGAGTCCAACTCATAAAGTAACGTGTGTTTTTAACTGTTAGGCGAGTTTGTCGAAGCTGACTTCGATATTGGCATCACCGTCAGGAGAGGTGAATGGCATAATAAGTTTAGGACCATCACATTTATGGGTGATGGTATGGCCTGGACCTGAAACGACAACCGGTGTTGCCATATCAAACTCGTAGCCTTTTTCGCCGAGCAGGTTTTTAGCACCGCCAGTGACCATGTTGGTGATTTCACCAACCATATCAGTGACGTCTTCATTAATGGAATCTGGGCGTTCACCAAGCATACGCTCCATAATGGTTAGCGCTAGGCTCTCTTCAAAGGTGATCGAAAATGACCCTTTTGTCTGTGGACCAACCATGCCAATCAGACCCGATACATCACCTTGTGCGACTTCGTCTTTCTTCACTTTTGGCTTACCCGGCGTCAATTCTGTTTGCGCCATTGTAGCCAATACATTGATTAGAGATGATAAAAAGGGGTTGATGAACTCTACATTCATATGGACTTTCCCTTACGCATTTTTAATAAATTAGTGTCGCTCTTAGTGATAAGTGTAGTGGGCTTTTTTACTCACTGCACTTAATCTTTACATTTTTCGCAACGACCATGAGCCTCGATGGTTTGCTCTGTAACCACAAATCCGGTTTCTGCAGCTAGGCTGTTCAGTTCATGCGAAATCGTGTTTGAGTGTAACTCTTGAACGTTACCGCAACTATCACAGATCAGTAATTGCACTGGATGTGTGTGGTCGAAGTGGTGGCAAAGCATAAACGCATTAGTACTTTCTATTTTATGGATAAAACCCAACTCAGAAAGAAAGTCTAAGGCACGATATACGGTAGCTGGTTTTGCAGCCGCTTCTGTCAACTTGAGCTCTTCAAGTAAGTCGTATGCGCCAACGCCACCTTGTTTAGAGGCGAGTAGTCTAAATACTTTTTCTCTAATAGGAGTAAATCGTGCACCACGGTTGTCACATACTTGCTTGGCTTTGCTAACTAGTAACTCTATATTCATGATTCAAAATCCTTACACTGCCTTGCAATACTAACATATTATTTTTATTAGTCTTGTGTTTACCCTGATTTATTATCTCAAGTGGATATTCGGGGGACGATGTTGCTTTTAAAGTTTGTTTTTCTTGCTAAGAAGAGCGCTTAACTGGTTCGATCTTAGTGTGGTAAAAGGTTTCAAATTGTGCAGCAGAAAGCGGCTTGCTAATCAAATATCCTTGACCAAAATCACACTCCAGCTGCTGCAATAAACGCAATTGCTCCAGCGTCTCCACGCCTTCAGCGACTACTTTCATCGATAAATTATGCGCCATAGCAATAATGGTTTTAACTAACGCTTTAGACTCGTGAGTGGTGAGCATATCGCTGATAAAACTGCGGTCTATTTTGAGTAAATCGAAGGGGTAGTGACGGAGATAGTTCAGTGATGAATAGCCCGTACCAAAATCATCCAAAGATAATTTAAATCCTAGCTGATGTAATTGAGTTAGGGTCTGTTTTACCTGTGCCTGTCCAGAGATCAATACGCCTTCAGTGATCTCTAACTCGATAAAGCGATTGGCAATCGGGATGTCTTTTACTAATAGCTCTATCTGTTTCAGTAGGTTAGGATCTTTAAACTGTCTGGGCGATAAATTGATTGCGATGCGGATGTCGGAGTCTAAGTGTTGCTGCCATTGGTGTGCTTGGCTAATAGCCGTTGAGAGTACAAACAATCCGATGTCGATGATCAAACCGCTTTGTTCCGCAACGGGAATAAACTCCGCAGGAGAGACATTGCCCAGTGTTTTACTGTGCCAGCGGAGTAAAGCTTCCGCGCCAAATACATCACTGTCTTCAATATAAAATTGAGGTTGGTAAAACACTTCTAACTCGTTTTCATTCAGTGCTACGCGTAGTGCTTCCTCAATTTCAATGCGCCGAGATAACCGTTGACTCATCTTTTG
Source organism: Pseudoalteromonas sp. HM-SA03 (assembly GCF_002289345.1). Classification (GTDB taxonomy): domain Bacteria; phylum Pseudomonadota; class Gammaproteobacteria; order Enterobacterales; family Alteromonadaceae; genus Pseudoalteromonas. The sequence goes on from NZ_NSDG01000004.1 coordinate 86,667, forward strand.
ATTAAATAAACAGTAGCTGTTGCGACCATTACTTTTGGCATTGTACATTGCGGTATCAGCGCAGCTAAGTAACTCTTGGGGGGAGTTCGCGTCTAAAGGATAGATAGCAACGCCGATACTGACTGAAATATTAAAATCTTTATCGTCGACAATAATGGGGTGGTGAAAAAGTTTGATGAGCATATCGGCAACAGAAGTAATTTCTGCAGTGTGCTTAAATCCTCCCATCAATACAATAAATTCATCGCCACTCAGACGTGACACTGTATCTTGCTCACGTAGCGATTGCTTGAGCCTTCCCCCCGAAGCGATGAGAATTTGATCGCCTGTTTCGTGTCCGAGTGAATCATTGATCCTTTTAAAATCATCTAAATCAATAAAAAACACTACCGCAAGCTCATCGTTGCGTTCGGCATCAAACAGTTGCTGTGCTAGTCGCTCCATCGCTAAAAAGCGATTTGGTAAATCGGTCAATGAGTCATAAAAAGCGTGATGTAAAATGACTTCTTCTTGACGCTTTTTCTCGGTGATATCTCGCACTGCAATAACCAGTTGATCTGTTCCTGGAATAGGAGATAACCGAGCTTCGAATAGTTTCGCTTGTTCAGCAATTGTCAGCGGATATTCTATTTGGGTTAATTGGTGGCGCTGATTGGCAGACTTGATGGCTTGGCTAAATTGTTTTGCTGCGTGGGATGGCAGTACCTCCGCCATTTTCTTGTTGATAAACTGTTCAGGCAACATATACAAGTCGTCTGATTTTCCGGTATGGCATTCTAAGATGATACCGTCCGTATTGATTATAAAGAAAATATCCGGTAAGGCCTTAAAAACACTATTGATAAGTGCATGGCGGTGCTGTAATTCTTGGGTATTTTGTAATTGTTGTTGCCAGTTTTTCTCTAACGTTTGCGCCATGACATTGAACTGCTTGGCAAGGACTCCAAGCTCACCATGTCCCACGATATCAGCTCTAGTGCTCAAAGACTTAGTGGATAATGCATCGCCTACTTGGATCAGCCTTTTGATTGGTTTATGAATGAAGTAATGAGTAAAGCTTAGTTGCGCGATAATGATGAGTATTAAAAATGCTGCCAAAATACTCGCCTTCGTTATCAATTGTTGTCTTAATGAGAGAAAAACGACGCTTACGTCGTAGATAGCAACCAGCCTAACTAAATCAGCGGACTCAACGACGGGTACTTTAGATGAAATGGGAATAGCTGCGAGAAAGTGCTGCTGATCAGGGTCAAATGTCACAGTGAGATCAAGTGTGCGTAGCGTAGCAGTCGTTTGTGCCTGACTGATAATTTGATTAAATACTTGTAGTCCAATTGCTGAGTGTTGAGTTTCGTTGATGAGCGTTTCTCCTTGAATAAGGAAGAGTGCTTTATATTTACTGTCCGAATAATTATCCTCGAGGGTCAGGTTGATCTGATTATCGTTGCCCTCCATAAACTCAGTGAAAAGATGCTTACCTAAATGGGTTAAATTTTGTCTCAGTTTTGTCTCGTAGCTTTCGAGCAGCATGTCTCTCTGGCTCACATATGAAATGGAGATAATAAGAGACGAGAGCGCCAAGCCGCAGAGTACTGTGCCCCAAGTCAGTGTTTGTTTTAAATTTATAGAAATAACCCGATTACTCATAAATAACCAATTCAATTACCCTGATTCTGATTAGATTTTTCATTTCAATGCCATTACCTAGGCTGTAGATCTTGTTTTTGCGCTAATGAGCGTGTTTACTTTTTGCTGCAGAGTGATTCAACACTAGTGTAGTCCAGCTGTAAAAACCTGTAGCAAATTTGAGCGAATATTATTGTGGCAGATCAAGCACTATGGTGACGGAGTGTTGAGTTTTCGCATTAGGTCCAATCTCGTTTTCTTTCGCTTTGACCGCAAATGAATTGCTGTAAGTGAGTTGGCTTTTTATATTGATTAAAAAGAAAACAATAAAAGAGAAAAATAATGAATAGGGTAGTTAAGTGCACACTGGTTAGTATGCTTTGTGCTTCCGTAAGCTCAGCGACTCTCGCATATGACAGGATCACCGGAAAAGCTTTTGCTAGCCGCTCTGAGGTTATTGCAACTCAGGGCATGGTGGCAACTTCTCAACCACTGGCAACACAAGTCGCAATCGAGGTTTTGAAGCAAGGTGGAAGTGCCATAGATGCTGCAATTGCAGCCAATGCCATGCTTGGCTTAGTGGAGCCTACAGGTTGTGGTATCGGCGGTGACTTATTTGCTATTGTGTGGGATGCGAAGCAACAAAAACTATTTGGTCTCAACGCTTCAGGGCGTTCACCAAAAAGCCTTTCGCTTGCAAAGTTACAGCAGCAAGGCGATACAATTCCAAGTTATGGGCCGCTTCCCGTTTCTGTGCCCGGTGCGGTCGATGGCTGGTTTGAACTGCACAGCAAATTTGGCAAACTGCCAATGAAACAGTTACTTCAACCCAGTATCGACTACGCTAGAAGCGGCTTTCCAGTTTCTGAGTTGATTGCTTATTACATGCAGCGCTCGGTGTCAGCTCGTGAGCAATATTCCGGATTTAAAGAAGTATTTATGCCTGAGGGTGAAATGCCTAAAAAGGGAGAGATATTTAAGAATCCGGCACTCGCTAATACTTATGAGTTACTTGCAGAAAAAGGCCGCGATGCCTTTTATAAAGGCAAAATTGCTAAAGAAATCGACCGTTACATGAAGGCCAATGGTGGATACTTAAGTTACCAAGACTTGGCTGAACACCGCAGTGAGTGGGTTGACCCCGTAAGTGCTGATTATCGCGGCTATACGTTATGGGAACTACCTCCCAATGGTCAGGGCATTGCCGCCCAGCAAATTCTCAATATTTTAGAGGGGTATGATATCAAGACAATGGGATTCGACAGCTCAGAGTATATTCACACCTTTGTTGAAGCAAAAAAACTTGCATTTGCGGATAGAGCAAAATACTACGCCGATCCAAACTTTAATGAGATACCAGTCGCAACGCTAATTTCGCAAGAGTATGCAGATAAAAGGCGTGCATTGATTGATCCAAATAAAGCAGCTAAACGCGATCATGCAGGCCCTACAGAAGGGGATACCATTTATCTCACAACTGCCGATAAAGAAGGGAATATGGTGTCGCTGATCCAAAGTAATTTCCGTGGAATGGGCTCGGGTATGACTCCAGCTAAGCTTGGTTTTGTCTTGCAAAATAGAGGCGAGCTATTTGCGTTAGATAAAAACCACTACAACGGTTATGCGCCGAGAAAAAGACCATTTCACACCATTATTCCTGCCTTTGTCACAAAAGATGGTAAACCATGGATGAGTTATGGCGTGATGGGAGGCGCGACTCAACCGCAAATGCATGCGCAGATCCTCATTAACATGATTGATTTTGGTATGAATCTACAAGAAGCGGGCGATGCACCTCGAATTTTGCATAGTGGTTCATCGCAGCCAACCGGTGAAATCATGACTGATGGAGGGTATGTGAGTCTCGAGTCTGGTTTTTCCATGGAAACCCGTAGAGAGCTGATAAAAAAGGGTCACAAATTACAAGAAGCAGTTGGTCCTTATGGCGGTTATCAAGCGATTATGCTAGATGGTAAAACTGGAGTTTACTATGGTGCATCCGAAACAAGGAAAGATGGCCAAGCAGCTGGTTACTAAAAGCCTGACTTGGTGGTGAAATCAACACGAATTGTAACAGTTAAAGCACTTCGCTTTTTGTTATCTTAATGTAATATTATTGTCGTTAAACGGAAATTTAAGGAACAATAACATGACAAAAATAATAACAAAGCGAAGTACCTTGACGACACTCATTGCGGCGCTTTTAACTACGCAGAGTTGGGTAGTATTTGCTGACACCATTATCAATAATGTTTACTCAGAAAAGGGCTTAGCTGGCACGCTAACTCAAGAAAAAATCGATGAGCAAAACTATAAAGCCAAAATTGAGTTTGGCTGGAACAACCGTCGGATCTTAATTGATGAAACCTTAAAGTTGAATGAAAAAGGATTGCCCATCAATTTTAGTCTTAAAGGGCGTTCTGCTTTTGGCTCCACAATTGACGAAACGTTTAGCTATAACAGGGGTATTGCACAGTGGAAAAGCGTCAATGAATCAGGCATTAAGGCTGACGCTACACTCGATTTCTACGTACCGTCTAATAACCACCTTGCACTAGATAACGCGACGATGCGTTACGTTTTACAAAATAATAAATACGAGTTAGATGTCTACCCTCAAGGTAAAATGCTTATCGAAAAAATGAAGACGATGAAGTTGGGGGAACAAACCGTTCATCTATTGGTAACGAGCGGCCTTAGCCTTACTCCTAATTTTGCATGGTATGACGACGATGGTAACTATTTCGCGCAAAGTTGGGGACCAATGTATGTCTTGCGCGACGGCTACACCAAAGCACAGTTCGAAGAACTTGAGGCTATCCAAAAACAAGCTGAACAGCAACATCTAGAAAACCTCGCCAACAAGCTGACACATGATGTCCCTGCATTACTTATTGAAAATGTTGCAGTCTTTGATGGTGAGCAGAAAAAACTGCTGAAAAATCATGATGTGTTGATTAAAAATGGCAAGATTGTAGAAATAGCTAAATATATTAAAAAACAAAATGGCATAGCTAGCCTTGATGCAAAAGGGAAAACCTTGATCCCAGGGCTTTGGGATATGCACGGTCATTTATCAAAAGAGAACGGTATTCTTAATATTGCGAATGGTGTTACCAGCGTTAGAGACATGGGTAACGAGCACGACAATATTATGGAAATTGAAGCGCTCTTTAATACCAATCAGGTGTTGGGTTCTCGTGTATATCGTGCTGGCTTTATGGATAAATTCAGCGAAAACTCAGCAGGCTTAAGTGTGAAATCATTGGAAGAAGCGCTCGAGACGGTCGATTTCTTTGCCGATAATGGCTATGTTCAAGTGAAGCTATATTCTTCAATCGATCCTAACTGGGTAAAGCCTATTTCTGATCGGGCACATCGCCGTGGATTGAGACTTAGCGGTCACGTGCCTGCGTTTATGACGGCAGAGCAAGCCATTGCAAATGGCTATGATGAGATTCAGCACATTAATATGCTGTTCCTTAATTTCCTTGCTGGTGAAGAAGTGGATACCAGAACACAAAAACGGTTCTCACTGATGGGAGAGCAAGCCTCTGGTTTATCACTCGATAGTCCAGAGATGAATGCATTCATCAAGCTACTAAGCGATAAGCGCATTGTTGTGGATCCTACCGTATCTACATTTAGAAGCTTATTGATGGCAGAAGATCAAAAGATCAACCCAGAATTTGCTGCTATTTCAGAGCATATGCCAATTGCATTCGCTCGTGGTTTAAAAGGGGCTGAGATGCATGTGGATGAACAGTTCAAACTGAGCTACCAAGAGTCGGGTGAAGCGATGCAAAAAATGCTGAAAAAGCTCTATGATGCCGGTGTTCCAATGGTACCTGGAACGGATAACATTGCAGGTTTTACCTTGATACGTGAGTTAGCACTTTACGTTGATGCTGGCATTCCTGCGGCTGATGTGCTGAATATGGCAACGCTAGAAAGCGCCAAATTGATGGGGGTTGCACATCAAACTGGTTCAATTACCAAGGGTAAAATGGCAGATCTAGTATTGATCGATGGTGATCCACTTAAGGACATAACGACACTGCAAAAAGCGACATTGGTGATCAAAGGTGAGCAAGCGTTTAAGCCTGCTGAAATTTACCAAGCGATAGGAGTGAAGCCGTTTACTACTTCACCTTCGCTGAAGTAATCGTTTGATGCTATAAGACCAGTGCAAAAATATAAGACTTGCACTGGTTTTATTTTCGTTACCTCGATATCAGACCAAATTGTATTTCTGAGTTTTGTCAAAAGTGTTTCTAAAACAGATGTTTGTTTGAAAAACAAACAAATCGTTCTAACCTTCCTGTTACTACCTAATAAAAAATTCCTAAAAATAGTTCGATGTAATCTTGTGTAATGGGTAAATTTACTTTTTTGTTAATAAGAGGTTTATTTATCAGTTTCTTGTGCTAGCCTTTTTTAGTACAGATCACGAGTTGTTGATGTGAAGCCATACAAATTGTGTGTGTTTTACCAGCTTCAATATGGTCTTTTTTATAACTCTATTTGAGACTTTGATGTCGTCACCCCCGCGTACAAGGATGGTAAAAAAGTTGCCATATTCAAGCGTTAAAGTGACAGTGAGTGATTACAGCAATGTTGTATATATGCTGCAAGCAAATAGCAGAAGGTGCTGTTGATTAACTTGGCTCGCGGTTTTAGCGGTTAGTTAACCTTTATAGATATACCCTACAAACGTTTACCTACTTAAATGGGTATTGTGTTTGTTGCGGTTAAGTAATTGATTGGTTTTTTACAACGTTACTGATGGTTAACTGTCGCAAGCCAAATTGATACTGCTCGCGCTGTTGCCAAAGGAGTCCCAACCAAGCTATGGGGATGGCATGAATACAAATATTGTTACTATACTCGCGGGTTTAGCGTGTACTCGATCTCAAGATATTGCCTATCAGTATTTTTACGATGAGGCATTACCAAGTAAAACCATTTCCTACCAGGAACTGCATGAGCGTGCAGCATCTATTGCTGAGACATTGAGTGAATATTTTGAGCCGGGTGACAGGGCATTATTATTGTACAACTCTGGATTTGAATTTATAGAAGCCTTTTTTGCTTGTTTATACGCAGAAATAATTGCCGTACCGGTTTATCCACCTAAAAAGAATCAAAACGTTGATCGTCTGCGCGCCATCATCGAAGACGCAGGTGCGAAAGGTGCGCTTACCAGTGAAAAGATCAATGAAATCGCCAAGCCATTGCTTGATTCTGAGCCAAGCCTAGCGCAGTTAGCACTATTTACTACCGATAACATTACACTTAAATCGACCACTCAACAGTGGCCTCGTGCACAACTCCTTGGTGAGCAACTGGCATTTTTGCAATATACCTCAGGCTCGACGGGCACACCTAAAGGCGTGATGGTAACCCACGACAATATTCTTGATAATCAGGCGCTAATGAAAGAAGCGTTTGGTCACGATAGCAACTCTTCGATTGTAAGTTGGTTGCCTCACTTCCATGATATGGGACTGATTTTTGGCATTATGCACCCAATCTACATCGGGGCGACAGCGGCGCTGATGAATCCGGCTTATTTCCTGCAAAAACCACTACGTTGGCTAAAACTGCTTTCCCAAACCAAAGCATTAACGTCAAGTGCGCCAAACTTTGCCTATGACCTGTGTGTGGACACCGTCAAAGATGAAGATCTTAAAGACTTAGATTTGTCCCATTGGCGCTCGGCATTAAATGGCGCAGAACCCGTGCGTGCCAGCACGTTAGAGCGCTTTTATCAAAAGTTTAAAGTGTGTGGCTTACAAAGAGAAAGTATCGCACCTTGTTACGGCATGGCAGAAACCACCTTATTTGCAACCGGTGGGCGTCTTCTAGAAAAGCCAAGAATATTACGTATTGATGCGACCAAGCTACAGCAGGGTAAAGCCGAACTAGTCGCAGATGAAGATGTAGTAGATGTATTTTATGCATTAGATGTAGCTGATGATCAGCAGCCTTATTACGCCGTATCTTCTGGCGTGAGTTGGGGCGAGCATAGCATTGCGGTTGTTAACCCTGAATCTTTTGAAGCCTGCAATGATGGTGAAACCGGAGAAGTTTGGGTAACTGGCCCAAGTGTAGCAAAGGGGTATTGGAATAACCCAGCGGCAACTGAGGCTACATTTCATGCCAGAATTAAAGGCGCTGACCAGCGGGATTATCTGCGTACTGGTGATTTAGGCTTTATCCAGCGTGGGGAATTGTTCGTTACCGGACGCGCCAAAGACGTGCTTATCTTCCGCGGTAAAAACTACTACCCGCAAGATATAGAGCTTACGGTTACAGAAGCAAGCGATAGTTTAGAACAAAATGGCGGCGCGGCGTTTTCGGTCGCCGCTAATGGCGATGAAGAACGTTTGGTGATAGTACAACAAGTTAAGCGTACCGCGCTTAGAAAGTTAAATGCTGAGCAGGTATTGCAGCAGATCACCGCTGCGATCGTTGAGCACCACGGCATTACGCCTTATGACATCGTATTGATAAAGCCCGGTCGCATTCATAAAACATCGAGCGGTAAAATTCAGCGCCAAGAGAATAAACGCAGTTATTTAGCCGATAACTTTGAAGTAATTGCGCGTGCCCGAGAGGCGGCTGTGCCGCAACAATTTGAAGTGCCATCATCTTCATCGTCACTGCAACAAATTCAGCGGTTATTACAAGATTTAGTCGCACAAGAAATAGATAAGCCCGCGCGTAGTTTGGATATCGACGCGCCATTCTTGGCATTAGGTGTGGATTCGATGAAAGCGGTACGGATCTCAGGGGAGCTAATGGAAGTACACGAGCTAGATATTGAGCCAACGGTACTTTACGAATATCCCTCTATTCGCGAACTAGCCCAGTATCTAAGTCAGTTTAGTACGCTTACTCAAGCTCTAGGGCAGATAGCGCTTAACGAGTCGAAAGGTGCCACTGAGCAAGCGAATAAGATGCAGCCAACTCGCCGAGCTGAAGATATTACGGATACAGATATTGCCGTGATTGGCATGGCCTGTCGTTATCCTTTGGCAAATGGACTCGATGCATTTTGGCAGCTGTTATGCCAGCAGGGCGATGGGATCACCACGCCAGATCCTAAGCGCCAGCAGCTTTGTCCTAACCTTGAAGCCGACCGTCTCGGTGGCTATTTAGAGAATGTCGATGAGTTTGACGCCGCATTATTCGGCATCTCGCCACTCGAAGCTAAGCATATTGACCCACAACATAGATTACTGCTTCAAACGACTTATCACGCCATACAGCATGCTGGTTACCAACCCGCCACGCTCGCTGGTAGCGATATTGGCGTGTATGTTGGTATATCGCAAAATGATTACTTTTTATTGTCGCAACAACAGCAAAAAAGTACTGCGTATTTAGGCACGGGCACGGCGCTGAGCATTGCTGCAAACCGCATTTCTTATAGCTTTAATTTTACCGGCCCGAGTGTGGCGATTGATACGGCGTGCTCGTCATCGCTGGTGGCACTTCATCATGCAATTCAAGCACTAAGAAATGGAGAAACGAACGCGGCGTTGGTGGCGGGCGTTAACCTTATTCTGAGCGATGATGTGACTAAGGCCTGTGAAAACGCACAAATGTTGGCAGCAGACGGCCATTGCAAAACCTTTTCACAGGCAGCGGATGGCTATGTGCGAAGTGAAGGAGTTGGGGTGGTGATGCTAAAGCCGCTACAACAAGCCATGGCAGACAACGACCCAATTGTTGGTGTACTCAAAGGCAGTGCAATTAATCAAGACGGCCGCAGCAATGGCATTACCGCGCCAAATAGTGCCGCGCAACAGGCTGTGATCAATGCCGCCCTTGATAATGCCAAGATGCAGGCGGGAGATATCCACTATGTGGAAACCCATGGCACGGGTACGGAGCTTGGCGATCCTATCGAGATCACTGGATTAAATCGTACGTATGGAGAACACCACAGTCGCCATGATCCAGTTATTCTCGGTGCGGTAAAAGCCAATATTGGTCACCTTGAGTCCGGCGCGGGTATTGCTGGGCTTATCAAAACGCTACTGTGTTTACAGCATGAGCAAATTCCTGCGCAGCGTTATAGTGAGGCGCTAAACCCACATATTCCATGGCAAAAGCTCCCGTTTACGGTGCCGCAAAGCATGCAGACATGGCCTGTACAACAAGGGGGAATAAGAGCCGCTGGATTAAGCTCTTTTGGTTTTGGTGGTACAAATGCACATGTGATCTGCGCACAAGCGCCTGTACTTAAACCCAGCACACAAGCTGAAGTAACACCGCCTTCGTTTTACCTATTGCCTCTGGCTGCTAAGTCGAAAACTGCATTGCAACAACTTGCTGGTCACTATAGTGAGCGATTGTTGAGTTTGGCTCCCCAAGCATATGATGACTTCTGCGCACAAAATGCCGAGCAAGTACCGCTTAAAGGTGTGCACAAAACGTTTAGTGGTGTGAGTAGAGAAGCACTTATTTCGCAGCTTAATATTCCAGTTATTGCCGAACAGTCCTCGGCAAATGCTGCTCCAGAAGTCGCATTTTTGTTCACCGGGCAAGGTTCACAATACCCCTTGATGGCCTTCTCTTTATATCAACACCATGCAGTGTTTCGCAGTCACTTAGATGAAATTGACAGCCTAGTTGGCGAGCGCTTTGGAGCACGCCTGTTGGATGTGTTATTCGATGAAAAGCATAGTGAACTACTGGCACAAACGCGTTGGACGCAAGTGAGCTTGTTTGCCGTTGAATACAGTGTGGCAAACTTATTGATGCATTATGGAGTGAAGCCATCCCAGCTGCTCAGTCATAGTGTTGGTGAGTATGCAGCGGCTTGTATTGCTGGCGTGTTCTCGCTTCGTGATGGCGTTGAGTTGATTGCAGCGCGTGGTCAACTAATGCATGAATTACCGATAAAAGGCAGCATGATCGCCGCAAGATGTGATGAAGTAACCGCACAGAATTGCTTGAGCGAGTATCAAGGGCAAGTGGTGATCTCAGCCTTCCATGGTGGGGCTGGGGTGGTATTCTCCGGTGCTGATGAAGCAATCACAGCCCTCAGTGACGTACTTGCAGCACAGCAAATTAAGGTAAAAGCGCTGCATACGGCAAACGCTTTCCACTCTCCATTGATGACTCCCATGTTAGACGCCTTTAGGGAAGTCGCTGAACAGATTAGATTCCAACAGCCTCGGCTACCTTTTGTTTCGTCCATGACGGGGAAAGTAGAGACCGCACGCATTGCAGCAGCTGAGTATTGGGTTGAGCAAATTATGGCACCGGTTCGCTTTGTTGACTGTGTAACTACTCTGGAGTCACTAGAGCATAGCTTAGCGATTGAGCTTGGTCCCAAACCTATTTTGAGTGGCTTACTACAAGAAAACAGCAATAACAAAGCGCTCAATTATGCCCATGTATTGCACCCCAAAGGCGATGACAGCAAGAGGTTCGCCGAGTGTTTGGGCGCATACCTCGACTTAGGCGGGCCGCTCGAATGGCAACAGGTGTATGGCAATCGCCCGAGCGCTAGAGTAGGCTTGCCGCAATATCCGTTTGATTGCAGCTCATACTGGATTTTTGGTACTGAACAATCACAGCCCGAAGCACTGACAGTGGTAGAAGCGAGTGACCGTGATGCACAAATTCGCAGCTTTGTGCTCAATACCCTAGCGGGACTCTTATCGATGCCCGCTGATGCTATCCAAACCAACCTCCCTTTGCTAGAAATGGGGGTTGATTCTTTGATGATCATGCAGGCCGTTAGAGTATACGAGCGGGAATTCGGTTTAGAGTTTAGTGTTCGTCAATTTTATCAAGAGCTCAGCGATGTCGATAAGTTAGTGGCCTATATTCAAAGCCATAGTGACTATCTCAAAGCGCCGCAAGGTTCACAACAAGCTGGCAGTTTGCCATCACCTGCATCGGTGACGACTGATACGCCAAAAGGTAGTGTAGTAGAGGCTGACAACCACACGCTTGTCGCTATCTATCAGGCGCAATTGCAGGCGGCAAGCACAGTGACCAACGCTGAAGCGAGAGCTGCGTTAGAAGCTGTGGTGGGACAGCAGTTACGCCATATTCAGGGCGCGAAAGTTGAAAACAGTGCAGTCACCTCGACAGCAACCTTGGTATCAAAGCCCCAGCCAAGCAGAGCCCAATCTGTATTACCAGGCGCGCAACAAAAACAAGTGCAGCGTGCCAATAGCAGCCCGGCCATACGCCAACACCTTGCTGCATTGAGTGATGCTTACATTGCGAAAACGCACAGTTCAAAAGCGCTAGTGAGCGAATATCGCGGACGCCTTGCGGATTGCCGAGCTTCGGCGGGTTTTAGACTATCGAGCAAAGAGCTACTTTATCCGGTGTTCTCTAAGCGCTGTGAGGGCGCATATATCTGGGATATTGATGATAATCGCTATATTGATATCACCATGGACTTTGGTACTAACTTATTTGGTCATAATCCTGATTTTATCAAAGCAGCGCTGGCGCAACAGCTTGAATCCGGGATGCAACTGGGACTTGCAAGTCCTGATGCGCCCGAGGTCGCCGCACTTATCTGTGAGCTGACGGGGCTTGAGCGGGCATCGTTTTGTAACTCTGGTACAGAGGCGGTCATGACGGCGCTACGCTTGGCAAGAACGGTGACCAAGCGCGATAAAATTGTTCAGTTCTCAGGTGCGTACCATGGTCACTATGATGGTACTTTAGCAACTGAGTCGCCAGAGCAAGGCGTAGAGACAATGTGTGCTGGAGTGCGTTATGGCGCAATCGCCGATAATCTTGTTTTACCTTATGGTGATGATGAGGCGCTAGAGGTTATTACCCGAGAGGCACAACATATTGCCGCGGTGATTGTTGAGCCGGTACAAAGCCGTCATCCTGAAAATCAGCCTTGGGCGTTTTTACGTAAACTACGTACGCTTACCGAAGCGCATGGTATTGCCCTCATTTTTGACGAAATGATCACTGGCTTTAGAGCACACCCCGGTGGTGTTCAAGGCTTGATAGGGGTTAAGGCCGATATGGCAACCTATGGCAAAATCGTCGGTGGTGGTATGCCTATCGGTGTGGTCGCGGGGGCCGCTACCTATCTCGATGCCATTGACGGAGGAAATTGGCAATACGGAGATGATTCCTACCCTTTGACCGATACTACCTTCTTTGCCGGGACTTTCTGCAAACATCCAATGACCATGGCGAGCGCCAAAGCGGTGTTGCAAGCTATTAAGTCGCAAGGTCCAACGTTACAACAAGGGATCAACGACAAAACCGCGGCATTTAAAGCACATCTCAATGCGTTTTTTGAAACCCATGACGTACCCATTCGAATAGAAGCGTTTGCCTCATTATTCCGTTTTCGCTTTTCGCAAAATCTTGATGTGTTCTTTTATGAAATGCTAGAGCGCGGTGTGTTTATCTGGGAAGGGCGAAACTGCTTTTTCAGTGCCGCGCATACAGATGAAGACATTGCAGCGGTGATAAACGCAGTTGAAGCCAGTGTACTTAGCTTAAAACGTGCGGGCTACTTTGGTGAAACGAGTCAAAGTGATGACGATGCTGCATTTCCACTTAGCCATAGCCAGCAGCAGCTATTAGCGATGGCGTTGACCTCAAGCGATGGATCGAGTGCATATCAACTACAAGCGATATTAAAGCTCTCCGGCAAGCTCGATTTACCGCGGCTGCAACAAGCCGTTACCGCGGTCTGCCGCGACTTCCCAATCTTGCGTTTTGGTGTCGATAGTGACCGCTTAATGCAATATTGCCGAGTGGAAAAAGCCGAGTTGCATGTTGAGCCATGGAACGAAGAAGACCAAGCAGTATTGCAAACGCGGTTATCCGCGCTGCGTTATCAACCGTTTGACTTTGCAAAAGACCCACTTTGTAGAGTGACGCTGTTGAGTGATGGCAAAGCACAGCACTATCTAAGTGTTGTGGCCCATCATGTGATCTGCGATGGGCTTTCACTACAGATGGTGCTGGCAGCAATCGCTGAGCGCTACAATCAAGATGCAAAACAAAATGAGGTGGCAAGCCGAGCTGTCTCCTTTAATCACTACGTTGATAGCCTGCAGGCATATTCGCATTCACCAGAAGCTGCAAAAAATCAAGCTTTTTGGCACCAGTGCTTAGCGAGTTCAACACTACTTGAGCTGCCAAAATCAACGACGGTGAGCGTGGCTTCATACCAAGTTAATCAAATCACATTACCCATTTCATCGAGTGCAATCCGAAACACTGAGACCCTTGCTCAATCTTTGCGTTGTGGGCAATTTGCAACCATGCTTGCACTTTATTGCTTGTGGCTACACAAGTTAAGCGGTCAGGCGGTAATAAGTGTAGGTGTGCCGGTATCAGATAGGCAACGACTGGCGTCGCAGTTTGAGCCTGAGTTGCTCGACCAAGCGTTACTGGGTTATTGCACCAATATCTTGCCCATTGTGGTTGACATGACTAGCATTGGCACTATCGGTGAGCTGGTACAGCGGGTGCAAAATACTTTACTTGATGCCTTTGATCACCAAACCCACCCGTATGCAAGCCTTGCCGATGACCAGCTAATTCTACCTAGCACTTTGTTTAATCTAGATAAAGTCACCACTTTGCCGAACTTTAATGACCTAGAAGTTGAAGTACAGCCAAGTGTCGCTAAATTTGGCCAATTTGAACTGACGACAAATATGACCTGTGTTGCGGGGCAGTGGTCCCTGTTAGTGGAATATCACACAGCAAAATTTGATACTGAATTAATGACCCAGTACGTGGCTAAGTTTGTCCATTTGCTGTCGCAGGTTCAAGGCAACACACCGATAGGGGCTCAAAATGAGCTGATACAAAGTAGTGATGATGTGTATCGATTGGTTGAGTTACCGCTACAGCAAGAGAAATCGGTTAAGGTCGCGACGAGTTTCGTTGAAACTTGGCAGCACAATGTGTCGCGTTGCAGCGCACGTACGGCACTGGTAACGGATGATGTGAGTCTCAGTTATGAGGCACTAGATTCGCGTGTTAACCAACTCGCTCACTACTTGATGAAGCAGCAGGTAACGCCCAATAGTATCGTGGCGGTGGCATTACCACGCAGGGTGGAGCTGTTGATAGCACTCATGGCGGTGATGAAAGCTGGAGCGGCATTTTTACCACTCGATCTCACCTTTCCTGACGAGCGCATCGCGCATATCTTAGAGGATGCCAAAGCGAGTGTTGTGCTGTGTGATGCCAGCAGTGCAGAGTCTGCGTTATTCAATCTCGGTCGTTTCAAACGAGTCTGTATGGATAGCGATGCCGAAGTCATTGCCAAAAGTTCGACTCGCAGCCCAAGCTTGCTAATTCAAGCTCAGCAGCGTGCTTACGTGATTTATACCTCTGGTTCCACGGGGTTACCCAAGGGCGTTGAAGTCAATCACGGGGCATTTGCTAATCTGCTTGCGTCTATGTGTCGTGAGCCGGGGCTGGTGGCAAATGACCGTTTATTGGCTATCACCACAGTAGCGTTTGATATTGCCTTGCTAGAGTTGTTTGGGCCATTACTCGTTGGTGCGTCGGTGGTGCTGGCAAGTGATGAAAGTATTAGCGATCCTGCTGTGCTTGGCGCGCTTATTGAACAGCAGCAGATCACGGTGATGCAGGCAACGCCAACGCTATGGCAATTAGTGTTAAATGCGGCACCAGCATGCACTTCTGGCATAAAAGTATGGAGTGGCGGTGAGCCTTTACCTCAGGCACTGGCCGCGCAGTTACTTAGTCACAGTAAAGCGGTTTATAACTTATACGGGCCAACCGAAACCACGATTTGGTCGGCGGTGGCACATATCGACAATGCCGCAGAGATAACCATTGGTAAAGCGATACAAAATACTAGCTTATTTGTGCTCCCAACAGAGTGCCATGGTGAAGGGCTGCCTTTACCCGACGGCGTATGGGGCGAGTTATACATTGGTGGCAGTGGTGTTGCTATGGGTTATTTACATCAAGCGGAGCTGGCCGAGCAGCGTTTTATCAATCATCAATTTACAACTTCCATTAGCTGCCGCTTATACAAGACGGGAGACAAAGCGAGGCGTTTAGCTGATGGCCATTTTGAATTAAAAGGACGCTTAGATAATCAAATTAAACTCCATGGTCATCGTATAGAGCTTGGCGATATTAGCCATCACCTAGGGCGGATACTCAATACTAGTGAAGTCGATGTTTGCGTACAAACGCTAGAAACTGGCCCATGTCTGTGTGGTTATATGATTGATGATGGTGAGCTATCAACCGAGTGGTCTTCGCCTCGGCTGCGCCAAGCGCTCGGTGAATGGTTACCAAGTTACATGGTGCCTGAGCATTTTGTTTGGTTAAGTCAATGGCCGATGACACCAAATGGTAAGCGCGACCGAAAAGCACTACCAAAGCCTGCTGCTGAGCAAGTATCAGAAATATGCACGTTGGCTCCCCGCACTGAAACAGAAAAGCAGCTGCATCAACATTATATAGCACTTCTCCCTGTTGAGCAGTTGGGCGTCACAGCACGTTTTGTGGATAGCGGCGGCAATTCGGTGATTGGTATGCAGTTGGTATCGAGACTCAACCGAGCTTTCAATATTAAATTGACCATTGGCGACATCTTTGAGCACGCCTGTATTGCAGAGCTTGCCGAGTGTATCGAAGCGCTAAAACAAGCTCATGATGCTATTTCGGTGGAGACGCAGACTCCAAGCGTAGAGAAAGTCAGTGATATTGTGAGCGATCGAGATTTGAGTGCTGCGCTAAGTGATAAATCTATGACGGAGATGGACTTGTAATGATGGAAAACTTTGCAATAAAACAGTGGTTAGATGAGCTTGACCGTCAACAGATTTATGTTTATTTACAGCAAGATAAATTAAAACTTAGAACACCGCTTGGGCAGGTGCCTGAGGGTATTCTGGATAAGATAAAGGCGAACAAAGCTGCGCTTATCACCTATCTTCAAGGACAGCAAAAGCAATCTGCTTCGCTCTCGGCAGCGCAGCAAAGAATGTGGTTTATTGATAAGTATGAAGGGGGCACTGCGGCATACAATATGGCTGGGCTAGTTAAATTATCGCAGCCATTTTCAGTCACGGACATTGAACAAGCGTTGAGCCGCTTGATAGCTAAGTACGATATTTTGAGAGCACGATTTATCACGGTTCAAGGAAAGGCCGTGCAGCAAATTGAACCTGCTGAGGCGATGAAAATTGCTGTGATGACCGTGGATGAAGAAGCGCTACCCAATCAGCTACCAGAGTCGATTAAACAGGCTGTGGGGTATCAGTTTGATCTTGCCAACGAGCCGCTGCTGCAAGTGACGGCTTTAGTGGGTAACTCCCATACTGCTTGCCGTTGGTTACTCGTTAACATGCATCATATTATTAGTGACGGCTGGAGCGTGACTGTATTTATCAACGCACTGCTGCATGAGCTATCGGAGGCGTGTGTTGAGCTTCCCGATTTACAGTATGTTGACTATGTGCACTGGGAGCAGCAATTAAGGCAATCCCCAGACTATCAACAACAATTGGCTTATTGGACTGAGCAGTTAGAGGCATTTACACCGTTTGAATTGTCCACCAGCTATCCAAGAAAAAAAGAAAAGCAGTACCAAGGTGACACGGTTCGTTGTTCGTTTAACGCAGAACAAATACAACGATTAGATAAAGCTTGCCACAGCGATGGCGTAACACATTTTACCGTCTTGCTGGGCGTGTTTTACATCTTGCTTTATCGCTACAGTGAGCAAGCCGATATTACCTTAGGGGTGCCGGTTGCAAATCGTCAGCAAAGCGAGTTTGAAGCTATGCTTGGCTGCTTTATTAATACCTTGCCACTGCGTATGCAGATAAACGGACATCACTCCATGAGTGAGGCGATTAAGGCGCTGCAATACAAAGTATTGCAAGGGCTTAGTAATCAAAACGCTGCCGTGGAAGACATCATTGAAGCGCTAGAGCTACCCAAATCCGCCGCGCATTCCGCCTTGTTTCAAGTGTTATTTAACTACAATGGTGTAGCAAGTAGTAAGGTGTCGGCAAATAACCAATTAGAAGCCGAGTTAATTGCCCTAGATAATGGCACTGCGAAATTTGACTTAACCCTATCTGTTGATGATACAGATGATGCCCTTGTGTGTGACTTTGTTTATGCAACAGGGCTTTATGACCATGCGCTTATTCAGCAATTTGCCGATGATTATTTGGCACTCGTCCAGTGCTATTGTGCTAAAGAGGCGCTGCCGATTGACGACTTAGTGCTCAAATCAACGAACGTACCGACAAAGGCGGCGGATATCAATCACAACATCAGCCAGCCGATGCTTGTGCCGCAAGCAATCAGAAGTATAGCGCAAACTCAAGGTGAGGCGATTGCAGTGGTTGTGCCAAGCACCAATGGCGAAGCATCGCGGGCCCTAACGTATCAGCAGCTACAATCTCAAAGCCTACAAATTGCCAACAACTTAGATGTTCCAGCGTCAATCATTGCGCTGATAACAACGGGTGATATGAGTGATATTGTCACTATGCTTGGCGTAATGCAAAGTGGTCGCGCGTATCTACCTATTGATGGCAATATGCCCACTGCCAGAGCGCTACAAATGCTAGCGCAAGCTGAATGTAATACGGTGGTGGTAAGTGTCGAAACGCCACTTTGCCAAGCGTTACGAGAAGCGGGCATTCAGGTGCTTGACTATACTGAGCTGAGCCAAAACAAAGGAGCGCCGCAGCAAACTTATTCACCAAGTTTTGATGATAGCGCGTATGTGTTGTTTACTTCTGGTTCTACTGGTGTGCCCAAAGGGGTTGAGATCAGCCATGGCGCGCTGAGTCACTATTGCAGCAGCATCGCGGCGAGATTGAGTTACAACCAAGATACGCGAGCGGGCGTGGTCACAGGACTTGCCACGGATTTATGCTTAACGGCTGTGTATCCGGTGCTTACTCATGGCGGCACTGTGGTACTCACCCTTGCAAACCAAGCGCCAGAACCGACTGAAATTGCAGCCAAGTTAGTGGCTGAGCAAGTTAACTTGATAAAATTAACCCCTTCTTTTGCCGCGGTGCTGTTGCCTCAATTTGCTGAGCAAAAGCCCGCTATTTCGCAGTGGGTGTTAGGTGGAGAAGCATTAGGTGAGCAGCTTGTTGATAGCATTCGCGCGCTGACGCCAGCAGCGCGTATTTTCAACCATTATGGTCCGACGGAGGCTTGTGTTGGAGTAGTTTGTCATGAAGTGACAGACAGCAGGCTAACCGGCCACAGTTATCCGATCGGTGCGCCTTTGGCACATGTCACCACCTGCGTACTCAACAAACAGGGGAAGCCAACACCCGCTGGCATGCCTGGAGAGCTCTATATTGGCGGGCCGAGCCTCGCCAAAGGATATATAAATGCGCCTTCAGAGACCGCAGCTCAGTTTACAAGTAGCTTGCAACATAGTGCCCAATGCGCCCGTTTTTACCGCAGTGGTGATAGCGTTAGGCTGAATACGAGCGGCGAGCTTGAATTTCTCGGTCGAATTGACAAACAAGCGAAAATTCGCGGTTACCGCGTTGATCTCAATGAAATAGAAGCTGCTCTGTTAGCGCTTGATGAGGTATCGCAGGCAGCAGTCGTGGTGCGCAAGCTCGGCAAGCAAGATGCTTTGGTTGCTTTTGTGGTAAGTGGTGGTGGCAGCCAGTGCGCCGCAACCAATCTGCGCGAGGTGATCCGCCAAGGCTTGAAGCGTCGCTTGCCCGAGCCGATGATCCCAAGCTGGATAGAGCTTTGCCAGCACTTACCCACCCTGAGTAATGGCAAGATAGACCGCCAACAATTACAGTCTTTGGCATTAACCTCTCAAAGCCAAAGTAGTGAGGTGACAAGTGCGTTGCAGCGACAGTTAATCACACTCTATCAAACCTTAACTGGCGCACCAGAAGTGGGGCTGCACGATAGCTTTTTCAGCATCGGTGGTCACTCTTTATTGGCAATGCAATTACTCAATGAACTAAGAGCCCAGCTCTCGGTGGAGGTGAGCTTAAAGCAACTGTTTGCCAATCCTAGCGTATTTGAACTAAGCGAGATACTGGCTAACTCTCAGTCTCAATCTTCATTACCAAGTCTACAACCTGCGCCACCACAGCCCAATTATCCTTTGTCATTTGCACAGCGGCGCTTGTGGTTTGTAGACCAACTGCAAGGGCACAGCAACCAGTATAACCTACAGGGCATATTTCAATTGCAAGGCAAACTGAATACCAAGGCCTTAGAGCACGCCTTTATTGCTGTGATTAAGCAACATCCAGTCTTGGCGTTTAATTATCATCAAAATGAGCAAGGAGAACCGCACCAAAGCATTAACCTTGATGCTCGATTTACCTTGATTAAGCACGACTGGACAGATAAATCCGCTGAGCAACAAGCACATGCGTTAGAGCAAGCTATCGCAGAAGATTACGCAACCAGCTTCGATTTAAGCCGTGATTTAATGCTGCGCGCCAGTCTTTATCAACAAGAGGCGATGCAGGCTACCCTTGTGATCACCTTACATCATATCGCTGCCGATGGTTGGTCTATTGCGTGTTTGAGTGACGCTTTAAGACAGGCATACAAAGCTGCTCTCAGCGGCGAAACCTTATCGCTACAAGAGGTGCATTACGTTGATTATGTAATGTGGCAACAGCAGCTGGAACAGGGGGAATTATGGCAACAGGAGCTCGACTATTGGCGTATGCAATTACAAGGTCTGCCCAAGGTTCATGAATTACCGCTAGATTGTAGCAGAGAAGCAAAAACCTCTTTGCGCGGCGCCTTAGTGATTGAGCCTATACCTGCGGCGCTGGTCAGTGCACTTCGAGCGTATCAAACTCGTTCAGGGCAAACCTTATTTGTGTTACTGCAAACGCTATTTTCATTGTGGTTAAGCCGCTTTTCTCAACAGCGCGACGTGGTTGTTGGTACGCCGGTATCAGGACGTCACCTCAAAGCATTTGAAAATATGATTGGTAACTTTATCAATACTTTAGTGCTTAGGAGCGAATGGAGTGAAGACACCAGTTTTACCCAAGCGTTACAGCAAACCCAAGGCTTACTCAACGACGCATTGCAACATCAACATATTCCCTTCGATGTGTTAGTGGATGAGCTAGACATTGAACGCTCAAGCGCCCAGCATCCGCTGCATCAAATCGTGTTTCGGGTAAATAATCAGGTAAATGAAAACCTTACGCTAGAACAATTGGAAGTGACGCCTTGCCAAAGTAAAGTACGCGGTGCCAAATTAGATTTGGAAGTCGCAGTGATAGACGAGGGGGATGTACTCACCGTTGAATGGCTTTATGACAGCAATTTGTGGCACGAAGCGAGTGTAGTTAGTTTCCATCAGCAGTTTTGTTATGTGTTATCGCAGTGTCTTGCAGAGCCAAATACTCCGTTGTCAGCATTGTCATTGTGGCCCGCTGAGCAGCAGTTAGCGCTATTAAAACAGCTGCAAAGTGTTGCGGTAGAAGTGACAGAGCAACAGCGATGGGTAACTAAGTTTAGTCAGGCGGCTCTTCAGACTCCACTACAGACTGCGGTGCGCATGGGGGAGTTCACTTGTAGTTATCTCACCTTAGAAAAATGCGCGAACCAACTTGCTAATAGCTTATTGGAAATGGCATTTGCCGAGCAAAGTCGCATTGCTATTTTACTGCCGTCTTCAAGCTACATGGTGGCCGCGGTGCTGGCAGTATTAAAAGCGCGCCATACCTATGTGCCCATTCATCATGACACGCCAACGGATACCTTAGCCTACATCATGAATGATGCAGACATCGTATTGACGCTGGCGCTAAGTGAAGATACCGAGCGCTTGATTGAAGCCGGTAGTGACTTTTTGTTGCTTGATGATCTGTTCGAAGCCGAGGGGAACTTTGCGTTTTACGATACCTGTTTGCTGGTAGATGAAGACGCATCTGCATTTAACCAAGCCGAGCTTGCCTATGTTATTTATACCTCAGGTTCAACCGGGCAGCCAAAAGGGGTGCCCATTAGTCATGGCAACCTCAATAATTATCTGCGCTTTGCGTCTCAGCGCTACCTGCCACAATCGGGAGGCATAACCAAGGCTGTACTCAGTACACCGCTGGCGTTTGATGCGACGGTGACCGCCTTAGTGCCTATCTTAGTGCGAGGTGGTGAGCTTGAGTTGCTTCCCACGGGCGCAGAATTGTTGCCCGCCTTACAAACACAGATTTTTGCAGCTAACGAAGCCAAGTTATTCAAGTTAACACCGGCTCACCTACGCGCGGTATTTGCATTAAGTGACGCACAAACTCGCAGTAATATCGCCCACCGATTTGTGGTTGGCGGTGAAGGGCTAAGCGCAGCTTTGGTTGATAAGCTGATGGATAAGCTCCCGAATGCTCAGTGGATAAACGAATACGGCCCAACTGAGGCAACAGTCGGCTGTAGTATCTATGCTGTAAGCCGTGAGTCGCGCCACTTGTTAGCGGGCCACGAAGAAGTGCCTATTGGTCATGCTATCGATAATATGACACTTGCGGTAGTCGATGAGTTTGGCGAACTGGCTTTACCTAATATGCCTGGAGAGCTTTGGCTAGCGGGAGATGGGGTGTGTGAAGGCTATATTAATCTCGCGAGTGTGACGCAAACACGCTTTGTTGAGCAAGCAGTGCCTGCGTCTGGTACTTCAAGCATGCGTTGGTATCGCAGTGGCGACAAGGCAAAGTGGCAGGCGAATGCGCGCGGAGAGGTTGACTACCTTTGCTATTTGGGGCGGTTAGATGAGCAAGTAAAACTGCGAGGCTACCGTATTTCTCTTGTGGCAATCGCCCATCAAATCGACGCGTTGGCGCAAGTAAAAAGCTGCGCTGTGAGTGTTGATGAAGCACAAGAAAGCTTAGTGGCTCATGTGGTTTTAAATGGTGAGGCTAAGCTCACACTTGTGCAGTTGCGCCACGCTTTATCGCAGTCGCTGCCCAGTTACATGTTACCTGCCGCGCTGGATATCGTTGCTGATATTCCACTGACTGCAAACGGAAAAGTAGACAAGCAAGCATTACAGCTTGCCTATCAGGCACAGGCGAAAAGCCAAGAGGTCGCTGAGGTAATTGATGGATCTAAGCTCACGGACATACAGCGTTATTTACTTGAGTTATATCGTGAGCTACTGCCGAGCCAAGTACAGAGTATTAACGATAGTTTCTTTGACTTAGGCGGGCATTCGCTGCTTGCCATAAAAGTGATCAGCCGAGTGCGCAGTGAGCAACGGCGAAATATCACCTTGCCACAACTTTTTGATGCGCCAAGTATTGCAGCGTTTGCTGAAGTGATAACCGCAAGTTCGATGATTGCGCACAGCAATACCATTGAGCCAGTATCAAGAGCTCAAGCGTTACCTCTGTCTTTTGCTCAGCAGCGTTTGTGGTTAATCGATCAGTTACATGAGCAAAGTCTGCAATACCATATGCCAGCGAGCTATTGGTGTGAAGGAGCCTTAAATATTGACGCTTTAACACAAGCGTTAAGCGCGATTGTTGCACGTCATGAAGTGCTCCGTACGGTCATCGTTCCTGCAAGTGGTGAGCACGGCGCTGTGCAGCAAATTCGTGCCCAAGTAGCTTGTCCTGTGGAATTAGTAGATTTGTCTGGGCTAAACAACGCAGAGCAACAGCAGCGTTGGCGAACATTACAGCAGCAATCGCTTAATAAGCCTTTTGATTTATGCCAAGACACTATGCTGCGCGTTATCTGTGTACAGTTTAGCCACAACCAATTTGGACTCTTGTTTAACATGCACCACATTGCCAGCGATGGTTGGTCGATGGCGCTGCTGGCCAAAGAGTTCGTGGCGTTTTATCGGCACTTTAGCGAAGCGCCAGTGTATCCCCTGCCAGAGCAATACGCTAAACCGCTAGCGGTGCAGTATGCAGACTTTGCCTACTGGCAGCAGCAACAGCAAGATAGCTATCAGGCGGATCTTGCCTATTGGCAAACTCAGTTGCAGCAGTGTCCAGTTGTTCATGAATTACCGCTGGACTTTGAGCGACCACAAGTTCAGTCCCTTGATGGTGAGTGTATTCGTCATACCCTTACGAGGTCGCAAGTTGAGGCGATAAAAGCGCATTGCCAAGCACAAGGGGTGACTTTGTATATGTGGTTGCAAAGTGCCTTTTCGCTGTTGATGCTTCGTCTTAGTCAAACGCAGGATATTGTCGTTGGTTCGCCCATTGCAGGACGTGAGGTGAAAGAGTTAGAGGGGTTACTGGGGTGCTTTGTGAATACCTTGGCTATTCGCGCTCGCAAAGTGGGGTCGCCTTCATTTAACGACTGGCTAAGTGAACAAAAACAGGTGATCTTGTCGGCTTTTTCCCATCAGAATCTACCCTTTGAGCAGCTTGTTGATGCCATTAATCCACCGCGCAGCTTAGCGCATTCGCCCGTATTACAAATACTCTTTGCACTACAAAATAACGAACAAAGTAACTTCAAGCTACCTCACCTAAAAATCGAGCAACAGCTTGATCTTAAGCCTGCAATGAAGTTCGACTTAGAAGTCAATGCACAAGAATCGGGCAGTGAGATCACGGTGCAGTGGAATTATGCCAAAGCCTTGTTTAAACACACTAGCGTACAGGCGATGGTTGATGCTTTTGTGACGTTAATTGACGCGGCGCTGACAAGCCCTGAGCAAAGTGTGAATACCTTACCATTAGTTGATAGCAAAGTACTCAGCGAGTTAGGGTTTGCCACGCAAGCGCAGCCGCAATCTCCTTGGTTTATCAGCGATAAAATACGGGACTTTGCTCAGCATAGTGCACAGCAAAATGCTGTACGAGATATGACTGGCAAGCGGTTAAGTTTTGGCGAATTGGAGTCACAAAGTAATCAACTTGCGCGTTACTTGATTGAACAAGGCGTAACGGCAAGGTCGCAGGTCGCAATAAGCTTAGCGCCAAGCTGTGAGCAAGTTGTGGCACTTTTGGCAACCTTAAAAGTTGGGGCCGTGTATGTGCCGCTTGACCCAAATGTACCGAGTCAGCGTCAGCACTATATATTGCGTGACAGTAAAGCGACTTGCCTTATCACCACCTTAGCACTACTTCCTAACAGCGCAGAGCTTAGCTGCTGTTTGGTGTTAATGGACACCGCACAGCTTTGGCAGAACATGCCTGTAGAAGCACTTGCGCCGTTAAGTGATATTGATGCTCCGGCTTATATAATCTATACCTCAGGCACCACAGGGCAACCCAAAGGCGTGGTGGTTAGTCACCGTAATCTACACCTTTACCTTGAGCATGTTAGCCACAGTTATCTCCAAGGCGATATACACGAGAGCGTTGTCAGCACGCCTTTAGCGTTTGATGCGACTGTAACGAGCTTATGGGGAGCGCTGGTTAATGGTCTTAGTGTAGTACTGCTAAGCGATGGTGAGCAATTAATCACAGAGCTTAGTACGTGTTTAGCGCGTGATGAGGCGCTGCTGTTTAAGTTGACTCCAGCCCACTTACAAGGCGTGCTGGCACGATTACAACCGAGCAATGCTGCGCACCACATTGTGGTGGGGGGAGAAGCCCTATCTAGCAGCGTGGTTGCTCAAGTTGGGGCACTGATGCCACAGGCTCATTTTTATAACGAATATGGCCCAACAGAAGCAACAGTCGGGTGCTGTGTGTATCGCTGTAATGGCCAATATGCGGTTTCGCTTGCACAGCAATCGCAGCGCTTTGTACCAATCGGCAGCGCTATTCAAGGCACTCATTTGGTGGTACTGGATCAGCATCAACAGCTTGTTCCTATCGGCATGCCCGGAGAGTTATACATCGCGGGCAATAATGTGGCTCAGGCATATTTTGGGTTGCCAGAGCTCAGCGCCAGTAGATTTGTGTCATTGTCTTTGAACAATGACTCACAGCGTTATTATCAGACGGGCGACCAAGTGCGTTGGCTGCTAGATGAACAGGGCAATCCTAGTGCGCTGCAGTTTATTGGTCGTCGAGACAACCAAGTTAAACTGCGTGGCTATCGCATCGAGCTTGAAGAAATTGCGGCTCAGCTTGAGCACCTAGATGCAGTGCAACAAGCACATGTGTTACTTAACGAAAGTAAAGATAACTTACTGGGCTGTGTGGTACTAACTACACCATCGCACAGTGATGCCATTTATGAGCTTGAACAGACGCTACACACTCAGATATTAGCCTCGTTAGCAGAGGTCCTACCAAGTTACATGTTGCCTTACAAGCTGTATGCACTGGCTGCTATGCCGCTTACCAATAACGGCAAAGTAGACGCAGGAGCGCTTGCACAACTGGTGCAATCGCAACAGGCGCAAGTGCTTACAGCACCTTTAGCTCCTATGACTGAACTACAAACGCTACTGGCAGAAGTTTTTGCTCAAGTGCTCAATACTCAAGTTCGAGATATTAACAGTAACTTCTTTGAGTTAGGGGGGCACTCTTTATCAGCAAGCCAAGCGGTTGCCTTAATTGAACAGGCGCTTGAGGTGCCCATCACCTTAAAAATATTGTTCGAGCGGCCAAGCGTAAGCGCACTTGCAACTTGGTGTGAGATCCATCGTGCAGCCAAAGCGGCGGACGAAAACGGTCAGTCTGAGGAGATGTTTTTGTGATGAATGAACAACAAAGACTGATAGAGGCATTGATCGCAGAAGCATTAGCAGCTGGCGTGACCTTGTATGAAAAAAACGGTGGCTTAGCATTTAAGCAAACCGCTGGGTTTCCTCCACAGTTAAAACAGCAGGTGGTTGAATATAAATCAGAGATCATTGCCTATTTTCAGCAGCAAAGTCGTGATATGGCGAACTCATCGCCGAAAATAGTCGCGCAGCCAAATGCGGGGAAGGACTTACCGCTGAGTTTTGCACAGGAAGGGCTGTGGTTTATTGAGCAGTTGCAAGGCAGCAAGCAGTATTATATGCCTGCTGAGTTTTTGTTACGCGGAAAGCTTAATATTCAAGCAATGCGCAGCGCCGTACAAGATGTGGTGCAGCGCCACGAAATACTGCGCGCTAGGTTTGTAAAAAATGAACAAGATGGCAACCCCCAGCTGCAAGTAACGGATGACGTGAATACACCGTTTGAGTGGCTTGATGCCAGTGTAACACCTGAGGAAACAAGGCAAGCCTACATTGCTTCGCGCATCGCAGCACATCAAAACAAGCCTTTTGACTTGGCTCATGATTGTTTGCTTCGCGTGCTGGTGGTGAGTGATGGCGATGAACATCACCTTGCATTTAATATGCATCATATTGTCTCTGATGGGGCGTCAATGGCGCTACTTGCACAAGAGATAGAGGCTGGCTATTGCAAACACCTAGGCACACCTTATACGCCGCTTGTAACTATGCAGGTGCAATATAGTGATTTTAGCCAGTGGCAGCGAGCACAGCTAACGCCAGAGCGCATCGAGGCGCCACTGGCGCAACTAAAACAGCAATTTAGCGAATTAGCGCCGTTGCAGTCATTGCCTTGTGACTTTGTCCGTCCTGCGGTGCAGTCGTTAACGGGGAAAGTATATCGCCAAGCGCTTGATGCGTCGTTATTTGCGGCGATCTCGACACAGGCGAAGTCGCTCCAGCTCACACCCTTTATGTGGCTGCTCAATACCTTTATGTTGTTTATCGCAAGGCTTACGCAATCGCTGCAGGTAGTTGTAGGCACGCCAGAACTTGGCCGTCGTCACCCCGAATTAACGCCGTTAATTGGCTTGTTTGTTAATACCTTAGTGATGCAAGCAAAGCTTGAAAGTGATATGCCATTTAGCCAATGGTTGCAGCAGCAAAAAGACCTTAACCTAGCGGCGTTTGAATATCGCGATATTCCTTTTGATAAAGTGGTTGAAGCGGTTGGCGCTCCAAGAGATTTAAGTCACCATCCGCTAGTGCAAATATTATTTACACTGGAAACCCGTGATGAGCGTGCTTTTACGCTTCCGGGATTATCGGTTCAAGAAGTGCAAAAACAACAGGCGGATAGCATAGCGGTAAAATGCGACTTAGAACTCAATGCCGTAGTTGATGAGCAGGCACTTTATTTACATTGGAAGTTTGATAGCCATCTTTACACAGAAGAGACCATCAAACATTGGGCGGATTGCTTTCACACGCTGCTTCAAGCTTGTGTTACAGCCCCTCATACCGCAATTGGTGAACTTGCGTTACTGAACCAAAAACAGCAGCAAGCTTTAATAACGGGCGCTCGATGCCAAGCGGCAACTTGGCCTAAGCAAGACACCATCACCAGTTTATTCATGCGCTACGCCGAGCACTTTGCCACACGCACTGCCGTGCAAGATAGCACGACTATGCTGAATTATCGTGAGCTTAACGATCGAGTCGATGCGCTGGCGATAATGCTGTTACAACAAGGGGTCACGCCACGAACCATGTTGGTGGTGAGTGTATCACGCAGCGTTGAGATGATAGTGACCTTGCTGGCAGTGCTTAGAGTGGGTGCTGCCTACGTACCAGTAGATCCCGACTACCCACAAGAACGCATTGAGTATATTTTGGGAGACGTGCAAAGCCCATGGCTGCTTTGTGATAACGCCACTCAGGCACTGTTTAGTCAGCTTTCATACCAGCTAATTAATGTGTCACAGACAGAGCCTCAGACCAGCCGCGAAGCCCTCAAGCAGCTTGATGCTATTCAGATTGAGCCGCAAGACTTGGCTTATATGATCTATACCTCGGGCACCACAGGACGACCAAAAGGCGTACAAATTGAGCATCGTCATGTGGTGCGCTTACTTCATGTAGAGCCCAACTTATTCGATTTTAATGAGCAGGATGTTTGGACCTTATTTCATTCCTTCTGCTTTGATTTCTCAGTGTGGGAAATGTATGGCGCGTTACTCTGTGGTGGTCGTCTTGTGGTTGTGGATAAAGCGGCTGCGCAAGACACTCAAGCTTTTGCTCAGTTGTTGGTTGATGCCCAGGTTACGGTCTTAAATCAAACACCAAGTGCGTTTTACGCGCTACAAGCCACGCTACTCAATGACAGTCAGTTGGTGAGCCAATGTGCAGTGCGGTACGTGATTTTTGGTGGTGAAGCGTTGCAGCCAAGTAAGCTACAGCCTTGGGCACAGCACTTACCAAATTGTCAGTTAATCAATATGTATGGCATTACCGAAACCACAGTACATGTTACCTTTAAGGCGCTGAAGCCTGCGGATCTGACGCTTGGCACCAGTAATATAGGTCGTGCTATTCCGACCACCAGCTGCTATGTACTTGATGACAAGCAAAGGCTCTTGCCGCAAGGTGCCGTGGGCGAGTTGTACGTAGGGGGCGAGGGGGTTTGTCGGGGGTATTGGCAACGTGACGAGTTAAACGCCACTCGCTTTATTCAAAACCCGTTTAGTGAAGCGTCTGAGCAGCGATTATATCGCTCAGGCGATCTCGTGCGCTTAATGGCCAGCGGAGAGCTGAGCTATGTTGGCCGAATTGACGACCAGGTAAAAGTTCGGGGTTATCGCATTGAATTAGGCGAAATTGAAAACCAGTTGCGCCATCATCCCGAAGTGGCTGAGGTCACTGTGCTGTTAAATCGGCAAGACCCAGAAAATGTCTGGATCTGCTCCTTTGTGGTGTTACACAAACAGGTCGAGTTCGACGACATCACTTTGGTCATGCAGCAGTTTTTAAAACAAAATTTACCTGACCATATGTTGCCGGCCAAAGTGCAAACGGTGACAGCTATGCCACTGACCAGCAATGGTAAAGTAGATAAAAAAGCACTACTGCAGCAACTTGATACAAGCTTTAACGAAAACACTTATGAAGCACCGATTGGCGAGCTTGAAACCCAACTTGCAAGCTATTTTGCCGAGACTTTGCAGCGCGAATCAGTTGGTCGCTATGACGACTTTTTTAGACTCGGCGGGCACTCGCTACTTGCTGCAAAACTGGCAAATAATATTCGCAAGACGCTGCACATTGAGTTACCGCTGCAAGCGATTTTTACGCACCCTACAGTACAAGGTTTAGCGGCTGTACTTGAAAAGCAAGACGCGCAGCTAAGTGCTATTGCTGTGGTGGATAAAACCAATGGCGTAGTGTTGTCTTTTGCTCAGCAGCGTTTATGGACACTAGATCAAATGCAGCAGGGCAGCCAGCAATATCAAATTCAAGCGTTATTGGCGTTTTCAGGGGAGCTTGATCTGAGCGCATTCGAGCAAAGTTGGCAAAAAGTGCTGTCACGGCATCAGGTGTTGCATTCGGCTATCACAAACACTAATGATGGGCCTAAACAGCACCTTGTCGCTTTGCCTGAGCATTTTGTTACGCTTATTGATGTCTCTACGCAATCGCGGCTTTGGCAAACTGTGGTTTGGCAGCGCGCGGTACGGGACGACCAAGCGCAGGGTTTTGATCTTAGTATAGATCTAATGATCCGTGCAACTCTGGTTCGATTCTCATCAGGCTATCATCGCCTTATCGTCAATATGCACCATATTGCTAGTGATGCTCAGTCTATTGAAGTATTAATGCGAGAGCTCACACAGTTTTATGCCCATTACACCCAAGGCTGTGAGCTTGCCCGTGACTTGATTGCGCCACCTGAGGTGCAATACGCGGATTATGCCCATTGGCATCGAGCACAGAGCCAAGGCGCGCAGCAAAGTGCAGACATGGCATTTTGGTCTGCGCACCTTGACGATGCGCCGCCACTGCATCAATTATCGCTCGACACGCCTCGTGGGCAGGCCGTGAACAATAGCGCGCAAGCATTTAATGAGCAGCTAAGCGCTGAAACATGGCAACGGCTGCAACAGTATTGTCAGCGTTTAGGAATAACCCCGTTTATTTGGTTGCATAGCGCATATGCGGTGGTGCTCGCTAAGTTTAGCCAAGTGGATGATATTGTGATTGGTGCGCCATTTTCAGGGCGGCATCACCCACAGGTGGAGCAATTGATTGGCTTTTTCGTCAATGCCTTGCCAATTCGCGTGAAGCTCGATTGGCAGCAGAGTTTCAGCCAACTACTCGATATACAAAAAGAGCAAATTGAACAAGTACATCAACACCAATCTTTGCCCTTTGAGCAGCTCATTGATCATCTTGGTGTTAGCCGAGAGTTGAGTCACCAGAGTGTTTTCCAGTTGAGTTTTGCGTTTAATCCCGAGCCACAGCACACGCCAGAGTTTGTAGGCCTTAGTACGGAAGTTTTAACGTCGGAAAATGCGCGTGCCAAGTTTGATCTAGAGCTCAGCGCAACAGAAAGTGGGCAAGGGTTGAGACTGCACTGGCTATACAACAGTGGATTATTTGAAAGAGAAACCGTAGCTAGCATTGCAGAGTGTTTTAATGTTGTGATCGCGCAGTTACTCACGCAGCCTGATTGCGCACTTGCGGATATAAAACTTTGCAAGGAGCAGAAGCTAGAGAGTCATGCGATTTCAGGCAAATCAGCGCCGGAACACTTTGAGCAGTCAGTGCTTGAGCAAATTGAGCGACATATGGCAGAGCCTACACAAGCTGAGCGAGTTGCGGTAATTGACACAAACTCAAATCAAACCCTGAGTTATGGTGAGCTTACTGAAAGAGCCAAGGCATTGGCGGCGCTGTTATTGAGCGAAGGGCTGCAACCAGAGCAGCCTGTGCTTGTCGCGATGACGGGCAGCGCAGATCTCATTGTGGCGATGTTGGCTGTGTTAAAAGCGGGTGGGTGTTATGTACCTGTGGACCCTCATTACCCTCAAGCGCGAGTCAATTACATCGCTAAAGACAGCGGCACAGCGCTGGTTTTAACCAAGTGTGAGTTTGCCGCTCGCTTTGAGGCAGCAGAGTTAGATGATAACCACATTGAGGCTGAATATCGCTCCCCACATGTCATTTGTGTTGATGACGCTGACGTGCAAGCGCGCCTTGCGGCAATACCACTACCTCAGCAGTTTCCAAAAGTTAAAGCGGAGCAGTTGGCCTATGTGATTTATACCTCAGGCACGACAGGTAACCCCAAAGGCGTGATGATAGCCCACCAAGGGTTGGCGAACTTATGTGGTTGGCACCGACGAGCTTTTGCGGTGGATAATCATAGTGTTGCAAGTCAAACCGCAAACCCCGCCTTTGACGCGGCAACGTGGGAGATTTGGCCTTATTTGTGTGCTGGTGCGAGCCTAGTGTGTGTGACAAAAGCGGTGCTACAGTCACCGGCCGAATTAACAGCCTGTTTCAATACACACCAAGTCACGCATAGTTTTATTGCAACGCCAATCGCTCAAGCGTTACTCACTGAACCTTTGTTCAATCCACAAAGTTTGCGCTATTTATTGGTTGGCGGCGATAAACTTGGTGCGCTACAAGCAAAAGAATACGGATTTACCCTAGTCAATAACTATGGACCTACCGAAGCCTCGGTGGTCGCGACTTCAGGTGTGGTTGAGTTTGACGGAAAGGTGCCTGATATCGGCTTGCCCGTCGACAATAGCCAGCTATTTATTTTAGACCCACAACTGCGTGCTGTGCCACCGGGGATGATTGGGGAGTTATACGTAACAGGGGCAGGACTTGCCAGAGGATATTTACACCAACCACAGCTTAGTGCTGAGCGTTTTATTGAGCTACAAGTCTCTCCCTCACACATGGTGCGAGCCTATAAAACGGGAGATTTGGTTCGCCTGCTTAGCAGCGGCCGTATCGCCTATATGGGTCGTAACGATGGACAAGTAAAACTGCGAGGGTATCGTATTGAGTTGGCCGAAATTGAACAGCAAATTGGGCTGCTATCGAGCGTACAAGAATGCGCAGTTCAGATAACCACAAGTGCGTCAGGGCAGCCACAGTTGCAGGCATGTGTGGTAACAACAACTGAGCCTCAAGTGCTTCAAGCCCAGCTAAAGGAAAGACTACCAAGTTATATGGTGCCAGAGCATTTTGTCATGCTCGCAAGGCTACCTTTGACACCGCATGGCAAGGTTGACCATCGTGCCTTGGCAACGCTTGGTAAAACTCAACAGACTATCACAGTAACCGAGCAGAGCGCGGTCACACCACAGGCTAACAGCATCGTAGCCCAGTTACTGGCGATTTATCGGCAGGTATTAAATACGCCATCGATGACCGCTGAAGATGACTATTTTGCGTTGGGCGGCGACTCTATTTTGAGTATTCAAATCGCAAGTAAAGCCAAAGCACTCAAGTTACCTGTGAGTGCGACTGATGTGTTCACCTATCCCAGTGTTTCGGCGCTTGCAGCAAGAATTGCCCAGCAAGATATTCACCTGCCGATGGGTAAAGAAAGGCTGCCATTGGTTGGTAAACTCGATAAATTACCAATTCAGCATTGGTTTTTTGCTCAACAATTTGCCAAACCCAGTCATTGGGATCAGAGCGTGCTGGTGAGTGTAGATAAGTCCGTCACACCAGCGCAGCTCATGCAAGTGATAGAGTACTTGATAGCTCAGCACGATGCGCTACGTTTGGTGGTTGCGGATAAAAATACCCTATTTGTACGTGATGGCATTGATATTCAAAAGGTATTTACGGCGCATACGCTTGAACGTGAAGCATGGCAAGCTGAGCTGAGCGAGTTCAGTGAGCAAGTGCAGCAAGGCTTTGCGTTTACTGGCACGCCACTGTTTAAAGCGGTGTTATATGTTACGCCTGACTGTGAGGTTAATAATCGCTTGCTGTTTAGCGCACATCACTTGCTAGTGGATGGCGTCTCTTGGCGTGTGTTACTTGAAGATGTAAGTCAGCTGCTACAGCAGCAAATAAACAATGTGCCGTTGGAGCTTCCTGCCGCAAGCGCGAATTTGGCTGAACTTGCCGATTTTTATCGTGAACTTGCAACCGATGAGCGTGGTTTGCGCAAATGGCAGAAGGTGGCTGCACTGGCTGAAACTTCACACTTATTGAGTCTTAAAAATACAAGCGCGACCCCAACCCCAACCATAGCCAAAGTTCGCCACACATTGTCAGCAGCGCACACCCGTGCGCTATTGGGATCCGCCAACACCAGTTATGGTACGACGGCGCAAGCATTGCTGCTTAGTGCGCTTGCCTGGTGTGCGCAAAAGCGTGGTGCAGGCAGTGAAGTGATCATGCTAGAAGGGCATGGTCGCGAGTTACTGACGGAGGCACTGGATAGCAGCCGAACCATTGGCTGGTTAACGGCGCTCTATCCAATACAGTTATTTAGTAATGGCAGCTGCTTGCATGATGTGATTTGCAGTATCAAGGCAGAGCTTGAAAGGAGTGCTAAAGTTGGCAGTAGTTATGGTGCAGCGCGGTATTTACACCCAGAACCAAACGTTCGCTCGTCGCTTGAGATTGATACCCGAGGCTTACTGTTTTTCAACTATTTAGGCCAGCTAGATACAGTCATTGAGCAACAAGGTTTGCTGGGAGATGCTCGTGAGTCGACTGGCACTTTGGTTGCAGAGTCAAACCTCAGTTACTTTGGAGCACAACTAACGGCGGCGGTCGTGGATGGTAAACTGGCGTTAACGTTAGAGTTTGACAGCCAGCGCTTAGCATCTGAAGCAGCAGAGCGATTAAGTAAAGAGATACTCGAAAGTCTAATTCAGGTCATCGAGCATTGCCAATCCCAGCCTCAACGTCATTACACAGTCAGTGACTTTGCACTTCTCAGCGGTATTTCTGAACGGCAGTTACAGCGCATACTTGGGCAGGTTGAAGGGGAAGTTGAAGATATTTACCCTCTAACTGGTTTGCAGCAAGGCATGTGGTTCCACAGTCAAACGGCACGTGAGGCGCACACTCAAAGCACGCTACCTTACATCGAGCAAACCAGCTTATTGCTACAAGGTTGTGTGGATATTGAGGCGTTGAGTTACGCTTGGCAGCAATTGATTAAACAGCACAGCATATTACGCTCGGCCTTTATAGATGTTGCTGGCGAGCCGCTGCAAGTGGTCTGTAAACATGCCGATGTACCACTGATGCTACTGCAGAGTGTCGCTATTGCAGAAGAACAATCGTACATGGTGAATTCACAGGCCGCGGTGGAGCTTGCCGAGCCGCTTAGGCTTTCACTAGCGCCTTGTATGCGGTTGTGTTTAATCGCTTTTGAAGATGGCAATGTTGGGGTGGTGTGGACCTATCATCATCTCATTATGGATGGCTGGTCGCTGCCGGTTTTATTTGCTGAATTATTGGCATTTTATCAAGCCCGTTGCCAAGGTGAGTTACGACCCATTGTGGTAGATAATTTCCGCGATCATATCGAATATTTGCATACGCATGTTGACCGCGACGAAGCGTTTTGGCAGGAGTATTTGGGTGGAGTTACCACGCCCACATTACTCAGCGAAAAGGTACTTCACACTGAAAATAAAGCGGCTGGTGTTAAAGAACTTAGTGTGACTTTATCGCAATCGCTGCAAGATGCCGTGACTCGCTTTACAGGCGAGCAAGGACTTACCGTCAATCAGTTTATCCAAGGGCTCTGGGCGTATTGGGTGGCAAATTGCTGCAACGAACCGTATGCCTTATTTGGTCAAACCATCGCGGGTAGACCCACAGCGCTTAGTAGAATGGCGCAGCGCGTTGGCTTGTATATCAATACGCAAGCGGTCCATGTCGCGATAGATCAAGCTGCGCGTGTGAAAGATTACCTGCAAGCAGTGAAGTCGCAGCTTATGGCATTAACGCAGCACCCGCATACACCACTGACACAAGTTCATCAATGGTCGGGTATTGAAAACGACAGTCCATTGTTTGATTGCTTGTATGTTTTTGAAAATTATCCGCAAGATCCGTTACAAAATAGCGCTGCGCTGCCATTTATCGCAACAACCTTAAGTGAAGTTGACGAAACACACTACCCATTGACCTTTGTGGTCGGCGTAGGGGCGAGTTTATCGCTCACGCTGAGCTATCAGCAGCAATGCTTTGATGAAGTGTTTATCGAGCAAAGCCTTGCGGCGATGCAGCAGCTGATGTTAGCTGCGACACAACAGCCTGAGCAAACACTCGGAAAATTGCCTTGGCAGCCTCAACACGCGCAGTACAGCAAGGCATTGCCTCTACCTACTTTTTCACTGACGCAAGCGGTGCAATATCAAACGCCAAATTTACCAATTCAGCAATTATTTGCTCAAGTTGCTGCTGAATTTCCTGAGCATATTGCTATTCGTGAATATAGTACCGCCTCTGGGGAGGCTCGCTGTTATCGCTATTCACAGCTGGATAAAGACGCCAATCAGCTCGCCCATTACCTTGCTTCACGACTAGAGCCGAGTACGGCCCCCGTTATTATTGGCCTGTGTCTAGAGGCGAATTACCAGCTTATTGTGGCTATGCTTGCGGTGCTCAAATTGGGCGCAGCTTATCTACCAATTGCACCAACACTACCCGAGTCTCGACGTCGTTTGCTGTTGCAAAATGCCAATGCAGCCATGCTGATTACTAAAACAGAATATTGGCAGGGTAGCTCGGAGCTGGTGGTGCCTCAAGTCGATTTAGATAGTATTCAGGGCGCTTTGGCCGAGCAGCCTAGTCGTTGCTTTACTGCGCCATGCCAGATTGACGACCTCTGTTATGTAATTTATACCTCGGGTACCACGGGCATGCCAAAAGGGGTGATGGTGGAGCATGCCAGTGTCGTGAATTATGTGCAGGCATTAGCCGCGCAATATGCGATTACGCCAAGCGACAATTACCTGCAATTTGCTAGCATGAGCTTTGATGTGTTTGCCGAAGAAGTCTTTTGTACTTTACTTCGTGGCGCAACCTTGGTGATGGCACCGACAGACGACATGTTGGACCCCAATAAGTTGGCGCAATTAAGCCAAGATGCCGAGTTAACACTGATGAGTTTACCAACGGCGTATTGGCATCAACTTGCAGCGACTTCAGTCACCTTGCCAAGCTCGCTGAGGATCATCACCATAGGTGGCGAGCAAATGCAGATTGCCGCGCTCACCGATTGGCAGCAGCGCTATGGCGACCGTATTCGAATTATTAACGCCTATGGCCCGACTGAAGCAACCATTTCTGCAACCCTTAATGATGTCACACACTTCAGCGGTGCACGCGTGCCAATTGGTCAGCCCGTCGCTGGTTTGTCTTTATATTTACTTGATGAACAGCTTCGAGCGGTGGCTACCGGTGTGGAAGGGGATTTATACATTGCAGGTATTGGCCTTGCCAGAGGCTATCTCAATGACAAAGAAAAGACGCAGCAGGCCTTTATCATTGAGCCAAATAGCAGCCAGCGACTTTATAAAACTGGCGATCGCGCTTGCTGCTTAGCCTCAAATGAATTGCTGTATCTAGGCCGTGGTGATGACCAAGTTAAAGTGCGCGGTTACCGCATCGAATTGGGTGAGATTGAGCGGCAACTTCAGCTGCTAGACGAAGTTGCTGCGTGTGCTGTGGTGGTGCGTGAAGATAGCAGTAACAACGCGCAATTAGTGGCATTTGTGCAGTCAACGCAGCATACGGAAGTGGGTGATGCTGCTCTGCGAGCGCAATTACGCGCAGTACTGCCCGCTTACATGGTCCCTGAGTTGTTCCAATTCGTTAGCCAGCTTCCGCTGACAACGAACGGCAAAGTCGATCGCAAACGGCTCATTGCGCTGGCCGGCTCATACACTCCGCCTCAACCCCAGCGGCAAGAGGCTAAGCTGGAAAGACTCACACCACTACAAACGCAATTAGCGCAGCAGTTTGCCTGTCGTTTGCAAGTGGATGGCGTGTGCCTTGACGATAACTTCTTTAATTTAGGTGGTCATTCGCTATTAGCGATGCGTTTAGTGGGTGATATTAATCTGCACCTACAGCTCAATTTGCCGCTGTCGGCACTTTTTGAGCATCCGACTGTGCGTGGGCTCAGTCAGTATGTTCAAGCATTGAGGGGTAGTTTCGGCGAATGTCATGGCAAACCTCAATCGCTTGAAACCTTAGTGTGTTTGCAAGAGGGAGAGCTTGGTTTTACACCTGTGGTATTGATTGCGGGAGCGGGAGGTTGGCTAATGGCATTTCATGCTTTGGTGGGTGGGCTTGATAGCCGTATACCCGTTTATGGCTTGCAGCCAGAGGCGCTAGCCGAGGAACCCGAGACGCTAACCTCGATTAGGCACACCGCAGCGTATTACTTGAGTGTATTAGCAGACGCTGAACTTGGTGAACAAGTGCATTTGGTCGGACATTCTTTTGGTAGCTTTATTGCCTATCAACTTGCCATTTTACTTGAGCAACAAGGTCGAATTGGCTGTTCGGTAACTGTGATTGATACGCCTGTACCGAGCAATCCAGCGCTTAACCTAGATGAAGCGCAAATCGCACAAATGATGCTGGATAATCTGATAGCGTTTTTTCGCCTCGGTGTCTCTGATGCTGAAATCAGTGCCTATAAGCAAGGTGAAGCTTCAACACGCATTGCCTATCTCAATCGCTGGATACATCAAGCTGGATTTAACTTTAGTGATGCGCATTTACGCCACTTTCAACAAGTTTTTAGTGCCCAACTGCGAGCAAATATTGAGATGCCGTCTATGCTTAGCGACACCCTAATCTGCGTTGTAAAAACGCAGCAAACGCAAGAATTTGAAGGCCGTCCTGTGAATAAAGACATGGGGTGGAAACCATTTAGTCACTCTCTCTCTTGTTATGAAGTCAAAGGAGATCATTTGTCTTGCCTGCAAGCCGAGCAAGTAGGGCAGTTGGTTAACATAATTGAGCGCAACTATGTGTTGCACTAGCAAAAGTACTTACTTTTAAGGATGGGAAAACAATGGATCACGCACTTTCTTTGGAATTGGATCCGACAACGATTGCAGCAGACTCTCGGATACATGACTTATCTGAGGTTAAACAAAGCGGCATGGCATGGGTGAAAAGTCACGTTCAAGAGGTGAATAACTGGGTTGAACGAGATGGTTTTGCATTGCTTCGTGGCTTAAATATTGTGAGCACGAATCAGTTTAGCGCCATACTTGAGACCTTGTTTGGTGAGCGTTTAAGCCAGTATGTTTATCGCTCGTCGCCACGAACGGCACTGAACAACAATATTTACACCACCACGGAATATCATGCTGATCAAGTGATCCTGCAGCATAACGAAAATGCTTACTCCAATGTTTGGCCGATGCGAATGGGCTTTTTTTGTGTGATCCCCGCAACCACGGGTGGGTGCACACCACTTGCCGACAGCCGTGAAGTATATCGTCGTATTCCCAGTGAATTAAGAGACAAGTTTGAGCGTTTAGGTGTGCAGTACGTGCGTAACTACGGTGATATCGACCTACCTTGGCAAGAGGTTTTTCAGACCGAGAGTAAAGCCGAGGTTGAGCAATATTGCCGACAAAATGAAATCGAATTTACTTGGCTTGATGATAAAAGGCTACAAACCAAGCAATGGCGTCCGGCGGTCATGCGCCATCCAAAAAGTGGTGAAAAGGTATGGTTTAATCAAGCTCACTTGTTCCACTGCTCGAGCTTAGATAATCAACTCAGTGCACAAATGCGTGACAGTATCGGCAGCGAATTTTTACCTCGTAACGCCTTTTTTGGTGATGGTAGCGAAATAAGTGACCAAGACATCAAGCTCATCAATCAGGTTTATCAAGACCTCACTTTTGCTTACCCGTGGCAAAAAAACGATATTTTGCTGCTGGATAATATGCTGTTTACTCATGGCAGAGAGGCCTATACAGGCACTCGTAAAGTACTAGTTGGCATGGCAAATATCGCGTCAGCATAACTAGTTGGTACTCATTCCGATGAAAGTCGGGCAACAACATTTGTTAGTGGTTACGTGGTTGGCAATGTAAGGAATGAAAAAATGAAATGGCTAATACAACTACGGCTAAGAATGATGATGCTATTTTGCATCACCTTAGCACTGGCTTCTTGTTTGCAGAAAAAGAGCGTCGCAGATAATCACACCATTATGCCTAATCAATTAGAAATGATAGCGGCGGTGGTGAAAGAATATTGCGATGCCAACCTATTCTTTGGCACGGTTTATATCACCTCGGTTGATAAGGTGGTGTACCAGTCCAACTGCGGACCACAGAACATGCAATATGATGTTGATAACAGCGTTAAGTCTAAGTATCGCATCGGTTCCAATACCAAAGCATTTTCGGCCGCTATTTTAATGAAGATGTTAGATGGTAAGGACTTACGGCAGGAAACCATTGGTGATCACTTGCCTTGGTACCCAGATAACCAATGTGCGGATGTTTCGCTGCATCATTTGCTTACCATGTCGTCTGGGATCAATAACTACAGCGACAACGAAGCCGTGTACGATAATTACGGTTGGCGGCCTTATTTATATAACTCGAGTCTAGATCTTAACGGTCCGGAAGATTTTAGTAATCGTTTTTGCACCTGTGGTGCCGAAGCGGGGCAAAGTGGCACACCGTCATTTACGCCCGGCAGCAAGTATGAATACAGCAACTGTAACTATTATCTCATCGGTAATATCATCGAGCAGCTAGCGGCTGGCAAACAAGGCAATATTAGTCGTGAGTATTGGTTTGCTAATATCGTTCAAGAGCAAATTCTAAACCCGCTTAGCATGACGGACAGCGGCTCTTACAGTGCGATTGGTGTCTATTCAAATATGACCACAGGCTATATCTATAATCAAAACCAATACTTACCCCTTGCCAATGGTCGTCCACCAGCTGCAGGTGGACCTGCACCTTACGAAGACATTTTAGTGAATCCATATAGCAACCCTTTGGTACTGTATTCCGCTGGAGATTTGTATTCCACAGTGGAAGACATGCATAAGTGGGATCAAGGCTTGTATGGCACTCAAATCTTAAACGATACCCAGAAACTAGCGGCCTTTGCTCCCTACTCTAACACTGGTAGCAGCGACGAGTGTGAATACTATGGCTATGGTTGGTTTGTGACTTATGTCGACCCAAACCAGTACGGCAAAGTGGCAAATTGCCCCGAAAACCCAGCCGATGCAAATCTCAGAATGTATGAAAAATTTTTACAGTACTCTGG
Organism: Pseudoalteromonas sp. HM-SA03; assembly: GCF_002289345.1. GTDB lineage: Bacteria > Pseudomonadota > Gammaproteobacteria > Enterobacterales > Alteromonadaceae > Pseudoalteromonas. Next base: position 127,240 of record NZ_NSDG01000004.1, read on the forward strand.
TAGTTACCCCTATTCATGGGTGACCAGTTTCACCCGTTTACTGGAACGAGATCAAAGCATCATGGTGTTTAGCAACTATGTGAAAGAGGGGATTGAGTCAGATTGTATCGCCAAGGAGATCCGCAACATTATCTTCTATAGTGATAAACACCGTACCGAGCAATGCCAGCAAGATTTGAATCAGGCATAACGCGGTAGGGAAAAATACCGGGCTTTCGTGCTCGGTTAAACAAATTAATAGAACGCCTGCGGTAGGTGGCAACGTTTCGCTCAGTTGTATTTGTGACACTGTGCAAATCCTTGGTTGTTCTTAGGTTTACTTCTTCATCATGGATGAAGGCGGTAAAGCTCAGAGTTGAATAAGTGCAACTTGTTTGATTTTGGGTACTAGGGCAAGTGCCAACATGGTGCTTGATGAGTTCGACAACTGTTTAAATAAATCATAGAGGATGAATTATGGCAGTGACAAAAACAGCGAAGGATGACAAGGCGAGCGACGCTCCAGAACAACAGGAATCACAACTTGTTGCTGATGAAGACAGAGCAGCCGTTGCTCAGCTGATTGTCGACAAATACACAAAATGGTCGTTTGGCTCTGGGTTTATTCCCGTTCCTGCGGTTGATTTAGTGGCGTTGACAGGGATCCAAATGAAGATGATAGGCGAAGTAGCAAAAGTCTATGGTCAATCATATGGTGACAACAAGCTGCGTGGCACAGTAAGCGCATTGATCGGCGGCTCTTTTCCACAAACCTTAGGGGGCGCGGGACTAAGCAGCTTTTTGAAGGCGGTTCCTGTCCTTGGCACGTTAAGTGCAATCGCATTTATGCCTGTTGTGTCTGCGGCATCAACACACGCAGTAGGCGCAACTTTTGTTCGACACTTTGAAAACGGCGGCACGCTGATAGACCTGAATCTAGCAAGTATGAAAGGGGATATCGCAGACATCGCAGCTAAGTATCGTGCAAATAAAGGGAATGCGGACGCAACAGCTACAGCGGAAAAAGCCACAGTATAACCGATACTGGCTGACATAAACCGGCAGGCAACTGCTGGTTTATTCTTCACACCGAATTTATTAACAACTTGGAGAAAATTATGCTTATCGCTTTATATTTAGTGTTATGCATTTTAACTGGTTATTGGGGACGAAACACCTTTGCAGGGCCCGTGGGCTTCTTTTTAATTTCGTTGATGTTTACGCCTATTGTTGGCTTGATCATTTTACTAGTTGGGCAAAAGCGCAAGCCTACAGAGGTGAATGACGAGGAATGAGATCTTACATTGCCGGTAAAACTGGGCGATTTATAAATATAACTTAATGTTTTAATGCAATATTTATTTAAATCCAACAGGCAGTTTTGATTTTTAGGGACTATGCTAAGTAGCATGCGCGGGCGGTAGCCCAATAACAATAAAAGATAATAACAATGGTATTGTACGAATTAATTCGCCGACATATTCAGATAAAGAAAAGGACCTTTGTTGCACTGGGGTGCATTTCTGGTTTGGCCAACGCGTTGGTGCTTGCGCTTATCAACAACGTAGCTGCCAATATCTCTGATATTAATAAAGAAAATCATATTCTTTACTACTTGGTGCTATTTACACTGACGATTGCAATATATGGTTTCACTCAGCAAAGATTGATGACTAAAGCCGCGCAAATGGTGGAGCGTGCTATAGATAAATTGAGAGTCGATCTGTTTGAAAGCATTCGTCATACCGAACTGTCAACGCTAGAGAAAATTGGCAAAGAGCGGATCTTTAATACCATCAGCAAAGAGTTACAGACCATATCTCAGTCGGCGCAGCTGTTTGTGATCATTGGTCAATCCATCAGTTTGGTGTTTTTCACATCTCTTTATATTGCCTGGCACTCTTTTGTGGCGTTTATGGTTATATCGACACTGATTTTGGTCGGAGCCAGTATTCACCGTTTACGCGCCAATGAAATCCAGCGCAACATGCGCATTTCTTTTGAAAGCGAAAACCAGCTTATTCAACGCTTATCTGACTTGCTCGATGGCTTTAAAGAAGTAAAGCTCAGTGAGCCAAGAGCGGAAGATTTAGAACATGAATACCGCCGTGATTCGAATCGTGCAAGGCGTGCAAAAACCAAAACCCAAACCTTGTTTGCGACCGACTTTATTCTGTCGCAAATCACCTTTTTCGCAGCGACAGGCGCTATGGTGTTTATCGTCCCTATGCTCTCTGACGTGTATACCGATGTGGTCATTAAAGTTACCACCGCATCGCTATTTTTAATCGGCCCTATTACCAGTATTGTTGGTGGGATCCCCGTTTTCACCACCGCAACGGAGGCGGCGCAAAACGTCTTAGCATTGGAGCGCGATTTAAAAAATGTCCAAGATGAGCAAGAGACTAAACGACCTGAACCGAGTGAAAGCCTAACCGCATTTAGTGCCATCACCTTAGCAGGGGCGTTTTATCAACATCAGAAAAAATCGAGCGATCGTCCGTTTGCAGTGGGGCCGGTGGATATCACCTTTGAACAAGGAAAAACCACTTTTATTACCGGTGGTAATGGTAGCGGTAAAACAACGTTTATACGGATGTTGACTGGCCTTTATGAATTACAGAGCGGACAAATCCTTTTGAATGGCAAAGCGGTTACGGAAGATAATCGCCTTGCTTATCGAAGCCTATTCACAGCCGTTTTTGCAGATTTTCATTTGTTCCAGCAGCTCTATGGTATTCGTGATTTGAGTACTGAAGAAATCGACGAATGGTTGGACTTTTTAGAGATGCGCGCCAAAGTGGGTATTCAAAATGGGGCGTTTAGCACCATAGATTTATCATCAGGTCAGCGCAAGCGCTTAGCGCTTTTGAGTACCATTTTAGAAAATCGTCCCATTTACATCTTTGATGAGTGGGCGGCAGATCAAGATCCTATCTTTAGACGAAAATTCTACGAACAAGTGTTACCTCGTTTAAAAGCGCGTGGTAACACCATTATTGCCATCACCCATGACGACGCCTATTTCCATTTGGCCGATGTGCACTTAAAAATGGAGGAAGGTCAGTTGTTAGCACACCTCGACAGTGAAAGTAATGGAGTACCATCATGAACATTAATATTTCAGGGGATTTTGCCTTACTCGTCGCCGGCGGCTTAATACTGGCACTGATCCTATCTAATTTGCTCATGCGGGTGTTAAAGCGTTACAAGCCCAAGTGGCATAAGCGTATTTTGTCTTGGCGTTTTCGTGCTGGTGTGACGTTACTTATTTTATTATTTATTGCCGTTGCATTGGTCAAAGTTATTTTTATTAAAGTCGACTCAGGTCAAGTTGGGGTGCTGTGGAAGCGCCTTGGCGGTGGTACGTTTGTAGAACATCCATTTTATGAGGGTACGGTGCTGGTTTATCCCTGGGATACGTTGACGATTTATTCGAGTCGATTTCAAACTGCGACCACAGAGATCCACGCCATTACCTCCGAGGGGCTCAGGATCAAAATGGAAATAACAGTGCGATACCGTCCTGTTGTGGAACATATTCCTTACCTACACAAGTTAGTCGGGACAGACTATCTTGATGAAATTGTGATCCCTGAAGTTGCATCAGCGGTTCGTATGATTGTTTCTGATTATACCGCTGAAGAGGTCTATGCTAATCAGCGATTAAAGATCCAAGATCAACTGTTAAGTACTGTGTTGAGAGAAGTTCAGCTACAAGAGAAGTCGATACTCAAACAAGAAAAAAGCGAAATGCAAGGGCACAATTTGGTGAATTTAGACGATATGCTTATTCGTCAGGTTGATATTCCTGAAGGCGTGCATAGTGCGATTGTTGCGAAGGTGAATCAAATGCACCTATACCAAGAATATAAAATGCGTTTAGATGTTGCTGAAAAAGAGGCTGAGCGAAAGAAAGTCGAGGCTCAGGGGATAGCCGATTTTCAAGAAACGGTGAGTGGCGGGATCTCTGAAACTTACCTAAGATGGCGTGGCATAGAAGCAACCATAGAATTGGCGAAATCTAATAACGCAAAAGTGGTGGTAATAGGCAGTGGTAAAGATGGCCTACCGCTGATTTTAAATACGGAGGGCAGCACATCTGCTTTGCCTGCCTCAGCGAAATCAATTGCGACAGATCCACAAAGCCAAGAGCCACAAACGCCCAATGCCAGCAAAAAACCTCAATAGCGGTAACTAGGTTTACACAGCTTACTTAACCTGAGGTTTGGATAAGGAATGTTCCAACTCATTGTTGCTAAAGCACAACTTAGCTTTTTTCCTTGTTTAGCCAGTGAGTTTTAGGGAAAACACCGCTTCCGCGTCCTGCTCTCGCTAAGGTACCTACATCCTGTAGGCAAGGCGAATTTACGCACCAATAGCTGGCTATTGGAAGTGAATTCAACACAGTTAGCGCTAAAACTGGCTGCTAGAAAGGCATTAATTATCCGCAGCTCAGGTTACTTACAATCCAAGAGTTGTGAGCAAGCTGCTGCGTTACTATGGCAGTGCGTGGTTTTACTCTAAGCGCTATTTTCGATCAAACTCAATAAACCCTTCATTGAGCATATTCTTATGGCGGTGATGTAGGCATCGGTAATAGCCACTCATCGAATTCTTAGTGACTTTAGATAAAGTTAGCTTGGCCGGTCCAAGGCAAAGCCCAGCCAATGCTTCTACCTCGATATCAATAAAGTTATCATCGTGTTGCAGATGCCCAGTGTTAAATTCAGAGAGTTTAATCGGTGTGATTGAGCGCAGTAAGTAGCTTTCCAATTCGGCATGACCATCCTCACGAATATAAAGGTTGACCAAGTAATCATTCGTCACTGAAAGATTTTCATTTTTAGTATAACCAATCCAGTCCCCAGCAAACCCAGATTGTCCGCTGAGAGGTTGTCGTTTGCGTACATTGTTGACATAGGTATCGAGTACAGCAAGGCCTTCCACTCGGTGGAGCTTATAGCTCTGAACTTTGGGGGCGTCGCTGTAACCTGTGGGATCTAAAAAGGTGCTGAGACTTCTTGAATTATTCTGTTCGCCTGCCATGGTAATATGACAAAAGTACTTGTCACACTTAATGTCCTTACCAGTAAACTTATAGCTAACACCATGACTTAGCACCGATGAAATTGATGCATGAATAAAACCGTGGGACCCCTGTTTATTTATTCTTAGGGCAGTGATCTATTTGTTTATATCATTACTTAAACCAACCCAAATACCGAGTGGTAATTGATGGTCTTGGGTTTCTTCAATAGTCTTGTCGTCAGCCAAAGAGGCGCAAGCGGTTAAGGCTAAAATAAAGTAAATGAGTCTACAAAGCATATTTGTTGTTTTTATAGGAACTTTATTCAGTAAGAATATAGAAATTAGCCGCTCAGTGCTATCAATTTAAAATGGGGAGGATGATACGCAACGCTGCGTATCATCCAGCGGTTATTAGAACAATTCGGAAGAAAGCTCACGAGATTGCGAGTTTTGATTTATATGCCAAGTTTCGACGAGACGAGTCGTACCACCCGAGTTTTTACAAATTAACTCTGTCACTAGCACTTTATAAAAACCACTGTATTTAGCCTCACCCACAACATTCAAGACATCACTATAAAATCCACCTTGATGTCTTTCATTGAAAAATTCTGGGTTACCACTGACATAATTGGCTTTGCGGCACTGGCCTTGATGCGAGTTGTTATTAATATTAATCAAGCCAGTATATTGAACATCCGCAAAATACCCTGGGCCATTGCTCGGCGTTTGCCAATCAGCCACTGTGATTTCACTGTGCCATACAACGGCGGGAGCCTTGGGTATCTTGTGATATACAATTGCTTCTTCACCTGAGGGTAAGGTGCAGCTGAGTTTAAGCGACTTTTCTGTCAGCTTATGCTCCGCAGGCAGTGGGCCAGAAATAAAGGGGGCGTTGAATGTGAGAGGAGCAATCAAATCGCCAGTTTGTGTATTAACCACTTCAAATTGATGGCACTCACCCACCGCTAAGCCACCTGTGAGCGCATTAAAGTATTCGGTTGTGCCTGCACGAGCTGAGATAAAATCAACAGGTGCGCCCTGATACTGCGAATGATCCCCCGCACCATCCTGATCATAAAATACCTGTGTAGCCAAAACCGAAGTGGAACTACAAGCCAATGCCATCGCAAGTAGTTGAGTGTTGGATGTAACCATAGTTTTTCCTTTACAGTTGTGTTTGTTTTTTATTCAGACTCAATATAAGGTAAGTGTAACTTCATGCAACTTTTTGATTTTTCTGGTTTTGGCAACTATCTAATTACTGCAACCGCTATTTGGAGTGGTATGTGATGAGGATGTAAATACTTAGAGTTTAGCTAACGTTAGATGAATGGAGTTCAAGTGGGTAAAGGTTCGAGCCATCTGAAGCTCTAGTTACTAGGTTTCAGTATTTTATTATGTGGATTGACGTATGCAAATTCCAAAGCTTCTTAATTGAGGCTCGATTTTATCTTTGTCCCAAGTAAATCGGGACTACTGATCTTGTTCCCCAACCCACATTTTCATACCTATGATGCGCAAACTCTCTTAATCACATCATTAATTGACTCGATGAAAGTCTAAGGGAATAAAGAGGAGATCTGTTTGTCTGGCTTTTGAATATCGATTGAAAAGCTCTAATACCAACTGCATTAATTCTCCAACTAATTCGAAGGGTGAAATACCATATTGGCGTCGTTAAAAATTTCTCATTTAGAACAACAGGAAATAAAAGTTTAAAATAAATAAAAATAAGTCAATAATTTCAAGTGCTTATTATTTTTTGATTTTGCGTAATAGAAGACTTTGTTTAGAACCCTTATTTCTAAAAGCTGTTGAAACAATTGTAATGAGGATCTGTGAAGAACTTGATGTTTGTATTTGCTAAAGCAAAATTAGCTTTTATCTCATTCACAACATGCTTTTTAAAGATTTTTTTATCTAAATAGATGAGTGATGTTTGCTGATTAGAATTAAACACAACACGGCCTCTTGGGAAGTTATAGTAGTCCGTATTGTGAAGGCTTAAAGCAAATTGTTCATATATTAGATTTTCTTCCCATTCAATTTGGTGTTGTAAGGTGCTATCAACAAAGCCAAGTAGATCAGGCTTTAAGTCAATAGCATTTTGAGTTTTATAAACGAATGTGCTTTCAACAAACCAAAAAATACCAATTTTGTTATTCATGTAGGGCTCCTAAATTTATATCTCCCAACACTACTCGGGTAACTCTGGTTTAGAACCCTTTTGAAAAACTTCCACACTATCCGATAGAAACTAACATGCTCTGGCCAACTCCAGCGGATACTTTTCTTAAAGCGTTTTCATGCTCTACTAGTGACTGATCGTTATTAGCTGAGTGCAAACTTTCCAGATTGTAATATTTCCTATAATTCAGCAACGTCATTTTTCATGTGTTCACGGGTTGGTTGAGTCACTTTTAACAACCAATCATGTTTCAAGCTGCCAAAGAATCTTTCAACAACAGTGTTGACGCTCCTCAACAAACCCCAACATCCTCCATGCTTGTTCGCATACCAAACTGCTTTAATAGGTTACGATATCACTACTCGTATACTGAGATCCTCCGTCAGAATGAAACACCGAGCCGGTGGCTGGCTTTCTCAGGTTATAAGCCACATGTTGTTTAATAACTAAATTGAGCTTCGCCATTAACTTTCCTGTTTTATAGCGCGTTATTTTAAACCTTCTTTGCGCTTACATAACTTGCGGTAGCTTAAGCTTATTCTGCTGCGTTTAAACAGGGCTTTGGTTCAGTACTCTTTGGCCAGGGTGAGAGTATACTTCGTTAACGACCATTAACCGAAGATAAGCTCGGCCCTGAATTCATCGTCAAAACTGGCCCGAACGCACTTGCCACGTATCGAATCTTTACGACCTGTGTGCTGTTTTACCAGATTACGAACGACTCGTCTGAACAACGCTTATCTTCAACAAGTTCAAGGTGGCTAAATAACAACATAATTAACAAGCAGATAGTGATAATGTGGGCGTTATTAGATCAGAAAAGAGGCGGGTGTTAAAGCCTTTTTACAAAGTGTGATCCCACCGTGGGTAGTTGCTAGATGGCATTAAATTGGAGGAAAAATTCGGCATGCTGAATTTTATATATAAAATAGAGTGGGTTTTGTAGGGAATTTAAATTGGATGGAGGTGCATAGATGGAGAAATTTATAAGTAATGTAAAATCGACTATCTCGGAATTTGAGTCTCACCTAAAACAACTTCCGCAGCTTTTAGAATATTCTCAATGGTTGGATAAGCTGTATTCAGCGTTGGACGTAAACGAACACGAAGGGATTAACTTTACAATTCAAAGAGTACAGTATTTCTATTTTATTGAAAGGACTCGCGAGTTTAATGATTCAATTATGTCTTGCTTGGTAAATGAACAGTATACGAGTGTTGAAACTTTGTTTCGTGTTGCCCTGGAAACCACAATTAACTTTATGTACCTGATTGGTGAAGAAGTGAATGAAAGGGCCGGTGGCTTACTTGATGATTATATTAAAAATAATTTGAAAAAAGCTCGTAAGTGGGAAAAATTTTCAATAGAAACAGGGGATCTTGAATCAGCTAAGAGTGCCAAAAATTTGAGGGGTAGTATGGTAGAAGCTCAAAATACGTTTATTTCATCAAAAGGAAATAGGCGAGAAGCGTGGCCAAATGCACGAGAGCGGTTTAAGAGAACAGGACTGGAAGAGTCTTATGTTACATTATATTCATCTTCAAGTGATTCTATTCACTCTGGCGCAGAGGATATATTCAATTTAACTAGAGTCACAGCATTCCCTGAAAATATTCAAATAGTTATGTTGAGAGCTGTACATGCTGAGAAAGCTAGTTTATCAGTTTACTATGCAATTACTTTCCAGTTACATGCTTTAGAGGCTGCATGTAAGCTGTTTACAAAATTGGAAGAAGGCAAATTACTAGCTAGTGCTGAAGAGCTAGCGAGTAAACTACACAGTCTTCGTGAAATTCACGAAAATCATAGCGTAAGTATTACTGGTAACTCATAAAATTCGGCATGCCGAATTGTATGTTTGCAACATCATATGGTTTCAAGGGTGGGGAGTGTGCTAAGGATGGGGGAGTTTAATACTTCTTCCCTAAAGCAAGGTTGTAAAGGTAGTGAGGAGTAATTACCAGTATAACCCAAGTTGAGGACTGTAGATATTCCCGCATAAGCTAGGATCTTATCTTCAACTCCTGAATCAGCAAGAGATGATGCCACCTCCCAAGACCAGTGAGCCCACTCATCTTCTCCCAGACGTTTGCTTGGTAGTCTTATACCGTACGCTTTTAAAAATACCAGCCAATCCATGTGAATACCTCCAAAGGGCTCTATTTCACGTTCGAAAGAATAAAAGGACTTTTCAAAACCAGCTCCATAGGATGAATTGATTGCGCGATCTATTAAATGTAATCGTATAAAGTACACAGGGTGCTCTTGTTTAAAACGACATTTCGGCTGCAAATGATCTACTTGCCAGTTTTTCGGTATTTTGTCGCATTTCATGAAAAAGAATTCGTTAAGGTATGCCAAGAATGCTTTTCTATATCTTGTATAGGAACTTTTGACCCAAAGCTCAGGTAGCCCGCCGTGCTTTTGAATTACGAGAGCTGATGTTGGCCTCGTACTGGGCAACCGAAAAACATCCCAGTTATATTCGCTCGCATGGCGTAAAAGACGCGCCTGGGTAGTTGCGATCAGGCAGGTTGCCATTTCATTTTTAAATTCTTCTACGAGGTAAGTCTTCTGCCAATTATGGAATGTGTGAAAGTCAATCAATGTAAGCTGCCATATGGATGTTTCGGTAGGTTAGTATTCCATTTTAGTAGAGAATAAACTTCCGCTCGAAAGAATTCTGCATGCCGAATTCTTGGTAACTATATACGCTTATTCGTCTCCTAAGTAAGCTGGTTTGGGAGAAGCAATTTCGATACTGAGTCTCAGTGGGGATATATCAACAATATTTATTGTTGATATATCGTTTTGATTCTATCTCTCTCATTGAATGTTCTCGAGATAGATGGACAACTCGCTCCTTGCCGCCTTTTGTTCCCGCTTTGAATTGAATATACGTAGAGCCTGAGCTTGTTTTTCTGATGGCTTGTTCGGGACGGAATTTAAGTGCTTCTTCCTTTCTAAGCCCAAAAGCCCGTTGTAGTTCTAAAACGACTTTTATGCGTTCATCGGTAACCAGGTTTAGTTTTGCTTGATCGAGATCTTTAGCCTTGTTGTTGGCATTGTCTGAGTACGTACGGTTGGCAATGTTGAGGTCTCTGGTATCTGTAGAGTTGCTTTGTAGTTTATTGTGCTTGGGAATAATGCTTGGCTTGCCTATTTTACCAGCCCACCCTCTGAGTATGGCCATGCGGTTTTTAATCGTACCGGGCGTTAGTTTTTCTTCTTGCCATCGAGAAACTAGGGCACTGATATGCTTCTCTTTCAAACCCCTTGCGCCTAGGTTTCTAAACCCTAGTTCATGGAGTTGGTTTGCCGTCATTTGTAAAATACGACTGCGATTGCTTTGTGTTTGAAATGACCCGTCGCGATTGTGTTTAGTTAGTTCTTTCAGCTAATAATTTAGTTTTTTCATGATTGCTTCCAATACGATTAATAGTTAAAGCTGTCAGGTGTTGATGGTCATATCGGAATAAATCGATTGGTAAATGTTAATGCCTCGCTCTGGTGCTCCCAGATGCGATCAGACAAGGCTGAAATGNGCATTGATATGACAACTCGACATGGCGAGCTCAGAAGCGTTTCCTGTTGGAACAGCGCGTCCTTCTGATGGAGAATGTCAACGAACCTGATTGAATGCTGCGGTGAAACCGCTATATATNTCGCGCTTAATGTGTATTGAAGGCAGCTGAGCAGCGCCTGCTTTCGCGTTACAAGCTTCGAGAATTAGACGATTATTGGGTTGGAGCGGAGTTTTTGATCTAAAAGTACGAAGTCGTGAATTTATAAAGTACGACATCACTAACAGGTAACCAACAGAATGTTAAGTGCTGATTGATAGTCGTCTTCTGTTGAGAGATACTAAAGTAGCACCGAAAGGATTCGGTTAGTAGTTAGTAACATGGAAGAGTAGTAAAAATGGTGGCCCCACCTGGACTCGAACCAGGGACCTAACGATTATGAGGCTGAAAACAATGCCTTACCGTAAGTTACTTTTTTAACTGTTTAGTTACTAAGTTATTCAACCTTTTCATGAGGTTATTGATGTTGCGTGCGCATCTGATGCATAAATCTTTATGTAAATCAGAGCATTAAATTTTGTGTTCAAAGTAGCACAGAGGTAGCACCGAATGTCAGAGACCAAATTTCGCTTCACAGAATCAGTTTTAGATAAGCTCACTTCTCAGAGGAAACGTATACGTTATTCAGACACCCAGTTGCAGGGTTTAGTCCTGGATATAACACCACAAGGGGGGCGATCATTCAGAGTATATAAGAAGATCCCGGGCCGAACGACGCCGGTATCAGTCACGCTCGGAACATATCCTTCAATTAGTTTGGAAGCAGCCCGCAAAATGGCTCGTAAGGTAATGGCTGACATAGCCGAAGGGGTGAACCCTAACGATACTAAACGCCAGTTCAGAGCGGCTTCAGTGAAACTAATGGAGGCTTATAATGCCTTCCTTCAAGCGCGTAAGCTAAGCCCGATAACGGTTCGTGGATATAACCAGGTAATGGACTGCTATATTTCAGATTGGCAGCAAAAGCGTTTGGCTGACATTACAGAGGCTCAAGTTTATAAACGCCATACAGAAATAACACAGCGCAGCAAAGCACAGGCTGATCTTACTATGAGAACTTTACGGGCCGTATTCAACTTTGCTAAAGCGGAATATAAGTCTTCAGAAGGGCGTACGCTGTTTCCCTTTAACCCGGTTAATGTACTCTCCGAAAAGCGCGCCTGGAACAATGTGAAGCGAAAGCAAACCCGGTTGCGCCAATCTCAACTTAAACCTTTTATAGAAGCAATCAACCAGGTGCGTAACGATGCCATGATGTATCGCATGGAAAGTCAGGTCGCCATTTGTGACTATGTTGAGTTTGTTGCTTTTACAGGGCTGCGTAAAACTGAGCTGTTGTTACTTGAGTGGAAAGACGTTTATCTGGAAGACAAGCTGTTTTGGATTGGAAAAACCAAGAACCAGGATGGGGTTGAACTTCCGATCACTGACAGGCTCGAGGAGATATTTGAACGCCGAAAAGAGTATAAAGTGTCTGAATATGTATTTGGCTCCAATAATAAATATGGCAGGGTGATAGAGCCTAAAAAGACAGTGGCAAAGATCAATGCGTTGTCTGATGTGAAGTTTTCACTTCATGATTTGCGCCGGACATATATCTCTATTGCTGAAAGTTTGGGAGTCGGAAATTACACTCTCAAACGCCTTCTAAACCACAGAACGTCGCGAGATGATGTCACAGGTGGGTATACCATTTTAACGGCTGAAGAGCTCAGAGAGCCCGCCATACGCGTAGCGAGAAAGCTGGAGGAGTGCGCCGGGCTTAGGTCTCCTGAATCTAATGATTATCTTGAGAATATGAAATCATTGTTGATAGGGTTATCCAAAGAGCAGAAATTGGAAGTAATGGCCTCACTCATGAACTAAACTAAGTTATTATATGAACTGAGTTTTAACCTTTTATTTAATTGTTTTTTAAGTGTTTATTGTTTGTTTTATGCTTTTTAATTAATGTACTGTCTCTAGAAAGAGTAACCGGCACCCTTTAAAATTTTTCATCATCAATACAAGAACTACTTAAGGAATTGATATGAAAGATGTCACTGATGTACTCAATGGTTTATTTAATTTACCTCCTCAGCAGCAGGTATTTGTGATTGCAGCGTTAGCCATTCTGGTAGCAGTGTTTGCTTTATACGTGGTACTAACGGTTATAAAAAATGGTAAAGATAAGGGGGAGTAAAAATGAAAGAATGGTCACGTATGCCCTCTTACTGGATACGCGATGAGAATTCATTACCGCTATCTAAGATGAAGTGGACTGGTTGTAATAAAGCGGATCAAATAGCAGCGCTAATGATTTATATCGTAATGGTGCATCATGCCAATGATGAACCAACTACAAAGCACCCGGAAGTGGGAACCTGTGAACTGACCTATACTAGATTGTCTGATATTACGGGGCTCAGTAGAGCGAAAATAGCAGGTGGGTTACGGGTGCTACTAAACCTGGAAATCATTGAGGACATTTCCGTTGGACGAAATAACATTTTTAAGATAACAAATTTTGAAAATAGAAGTGGCTGGGCGAAGCTTCCTGCAAAAGGGCTCTACTCAAAAGACTTGAGCCGAATAGAGGCATTTCATTCTTTTCACCTCAGGAGAAAGAATGAGTTGAATGCGATGAAGGTTTATTTAGTAATTTTGGCCTTGAGAAGCGATGCAAAAAATTATGCCATAGTGAGTTATGACAAACTCAGCATGTATACGGGCATACACCGGAATGAACTTAAGTCCGCAATTTCGTTACTGATTAATCTTAATTTGCTTCAAGTTGACTCTGGAGTAAGTGATATGAACGAATATGCGACTGTAAACATGTATAGACCTTGCTACCTAGAGCCACATAAGCACAGAGGGACAATAGGGCGGAAGATGTTAGGTTAATATGTAGAGACTCAATATCTATAGGTGAAATAATTGGGCTGTACCGCTCGATTTAGCCCCGGTAGTTGAAAAGGTGCCTTTATATGACGCAGGGTCATCAGTCGCTTTAAGCCGAAATTCACCTACGGTATCACGTTTATGGCCATGGAGTTTAAACAGTAAGTCCAGAGAGTCACCGTTTATTCTTCCATCTACTTTTATTTCTACGCGTTGGGAAATAGGCAGATCCTTGCCATTTTCTAGATTTTTTCACCGGTTCCAGTCACTTGGCTGCCAACCTGGTTAAGGTATAACGAGTATCCAACTTCTAGACCTTGGTATGGCCTGTACGATGTAGAGTCAATCGTTAAGGTGAGTTTCCATTGCCCGGTTAAATCATCCGAAGGCTTGGATTCGTAGTATTGTAATATCCCTATGAGTGTCCCTATTAAACCAATGAAGGCAACAGCATACTTTAATATTGGTTTTGTTTGCTTGAGTTTGTCTAAGAACATTTTTATTTGGAAAGACCATAGGGATGTGGTGATTTTTCATGATTTTATTTTAAATTAGTATGTTAAGTCCAATCCATAACGCTAACTCTCTGTGATATCGTCGATATGCTGCTTATTTTGTTTTTCCATATTTGCGTATGCTCGCATGCGGCTAGCTGTTTCAGCTTTTGCTTCTGGCGGGGCATTCTGCGACTGACGAGCTAAGAAAAACTCCGGTGGGATTACGTCGCGTATATGCTTCTCAATGTGAGCTTTAACCTTATAGCCTCTTTTTGAGCTAGCGATGGAAACCGCGCTTTTGAAAGAGCGGTTTTTCTCTAAAATGAGCCATAGAGCCAGATCGACTGCTTGATAAAGGTTTTTGTCCTCAATAAATGGTAATTTGCTCTTGGCTTTGTCCTTTGAAATCATATTGCCCCTTCCCTTACTTTATTTGGGGTTGACGACCCCGATGCGTTATATATATTTCTGTTATATTAAGTTACTCGAAAAGCACTGTTACTGATTCTAAGAACCTTAAAACTAGTAGCGTACAGAGGTTCTTTTGATTTAAATGTACGATGTTCCAGTTTCAAAAGTACGATATCGAGAGCTTAAAAGTACGATACTATCCAAGATCAAAAGTACGGTATTATCCACAGCTAACGGTTATTTATACTTAACTGATTAATCTGAAAATCAGCTAATTTTTTCCTCCCTTTTTCAGTGTCACTGAAAATTAGTAGATTGTGTTTATCCACTCTCAATCGATAATCAAGCACCCTTTCTAGCAAGCCTAATTTTCTCCGTAAAACCGAATTATTACCCTTTATTCCTAATCGCTTTCGGACATTGTCTAAGGAAATAGAGAAGCTACTTTTTGCACCGCAAAACTTTCGGCATATTTCATAGATTCGACGGTCAAATGGCTTAGTCAACGAGCTGTATTGGTTGTTTAACGTTAATATGTATGACGCCTGTGTACACCCTATGAGCCAGTCGGCTAAGGTGACGTTGAACAGCTTGTCACGGCCATCGAATTCAGCTCGGAATTCTTCAATCAAGCCAACATCTTCCACTATGCGTTTGTTTTTGATTTTATAGTTTGTGGTAATACGCGTGCCGGCAAGCCGGCGTAATGCTGTCTCCAGCTGTATATAATCTTTCCCTGATGTGTTTCGCCCCATTGTTGTAAGGAAGTCGTAACCGGTAAAGGCCACAGTGTTACCAGTTTCAAAGCCTAAGTTGTGGAGAGTCATCAAGTGGCTTAGGCAATATATAATGATCTCCTTATCTTTCACCGTAGCGCGGCCTAATATGCTTGGTGTAACTTGTATCGAGACGCCTTTGTGGACGAGGGAAAATGGCTCTTTAGATTTACCATCTAAGGCAAAAACCGGATACTCCATTGAAAAAATATCTGATTTTAAAGATACCAACTGCATTGAGCATTGAAGTCGCTGACTCATCTTAATATTTCTGCCCATGCTTAACTTCTGGGTTGTGCTTGTAGCCAATGGTCAAATTCATCGATGGGAAACAATAATCTCCCATGTAGTTTGATGTAAGGCGGAATTGAGAACTTACTACCGTTCTTTTTGTTGCTATTGATCTGGTTATAAAGGGTTTGTTTGCTTACGTAGAGTAAGTCGGCGATCTCATCTATGCGGTAAAAAAGCTTTTTCATAAGCACTTCCTATTTCTTACTTTATTGCTGAAGTGCTTACCTATTATTCCCATGCTTTAACAAATTTCAGCGAAAAACCCGGGTGACTTGTAACCCCCTTTTTTATATACAGTATGTTTATTAATACAGTGTTTGGTGGTTGTTAGGTGGCATTAAATTGGAGGAAAAATTCGACATGCCGAATAAATGATGTAAAACCTAATCCCAATTTTATTTGGAAGTTATCTGCTGATAGATTGGATACTCACTTGTTCTTAAATTAGAGGAAGAAATGTCTAGTAGCGATAAGCTAAGTTTGAAAAACCAACTAAACGAGCTCAAGCAAATATGGCCTGAGTGTATTCAGAATTCAGCGAGGGTCATGATCAACCCCCACGAAAAGGAGTTATTGAATAAAGCACTTCCCGACTTTTTTTCGACGGCTCTCTTGGTAGGTGTGATTTTGGCCTTAACTAAATCCGCATTACCTTCAGCATTTTTATTTGATGGGGCCGCAGGAATAAACCCACTGATACTAACCCTAATGCTGATCTTCAATGGAGTACTGGCATCAGCCATCTTTTATGTGATTTCGTCTATTCCAGCTTTCATTCGTACTGCTCGAATGGCAAACAGAGAGCTATTTTTCCAATGTATTAGGACGTTCTCTATATTGAATCTCATACTTCCAGTGTTCATTTTGATAGCTGTAAATCGAATGGCAATTAACTTAGATCTAAAAGTAGCTACGAGTGATTTTGATCTTTGGTTCGGGCTCGTAGTTGGCTTGGCCGGATTTGTAGTTGTCTATAGGGTTTTAGGAAATTTCACTTCAAGATACTTTCAATTCCTATTTGGGAGACGAACCTCCGGGGTAATCGCTTTTTTAAGTATAGTGAGCACATCCTATGTGAATCCAGGCTCATCACTCAGCTATTTCAATCAGTTAATAGATGCAGGTAAATTGTAAGCGTCGCCTGAACCACACCTAGCTACTGAATACGCTCAGCCTATAAAGTACAGCTCTGATCTCAAT
>NZ_NSDG01000040.1 GCF_002289345.1 Pseudoalteromonas sp. HM-SA03
CAAGCATTGCTGGACGAGGCGGCGTTGGTCGCTTGTCTAGCCTACGTAGACTTAAACCCCATTAGAGCCAAAATCGCCGCAACGCCTGAAACCTCAGACTACACCAGTATCAAAAAGCGCATCGACCACGCTAAGCTGGGAAAACAACCAAAAAGCCTACTACGCTTTGCTGGCAGCCCACGAAAACATATGCCTAAAGGCCTGCCTTTTGAACTCAAATCCTATATTGAATTAGTTGAACTCACAGGCCAATGTATTCGCACCGACAAGCGAGGCTATATTAACGAAGCAGAGCCCATTCTTACTCGATTAAATATAGAGCCTGAGAACTGGATAAAACTCACGACGCAGTTTTCTCGGGTATTCCACGGTGCAGTTGGTCGAGAGCAAGTACTCACAGCTTATTGTGGAACCCTTAAAAAACGACGACGGACAAACCTAACAAACTGCGAGCGCTTGTTGGCTTAGCAAAACTCACATTCTCAATTCTAGAATTTCTTACTGTTGTATTTACAGCGCGTTGTCGTACGCGATAACGCAGTTTTAGTGTAGAGATACGCTTGAGCGCTAAAACGTAACCTATCGATAGACGTTATGGGCCAAAGTGACGGCTGTGCTTTCATACTTTTTTACTTCACCTCCTCAGCTTTGACGTTAATAGTGATGGGTGTCGCCTATTTTTCCCTCCTCAGCTTTGATGTTAATAGTGATGGGTGTCGCCTATTTTCCCTCGCCTATTTTTCCCTCCAACTAAGAAGTGCAAAAGATGTGGTGGTGATGGACACCCAACAGGTAATGGTGGGTATCAATGCGAGGACTGTAAAAGGTTTTGGGTTTA
>NZ_NSDG01000041.1 GCF_002289345.1 Pseudoalteromonas sp. HM-SA03
ACCCAAAGATGATATAAGGATCAACATCGGTCTCCGTTTTGCCTGTGTAATAAGTCACGCTCGGTAAATTACCCGCGATTTTGTATGCCTTGTCTCGCTGTACTATAAACACAGCACGATAATGCCTGCCTTGCTTATAATCCCACCATTCTGCTTGAACTTTATGTGGGATCTCAGCTCCCCAAAATACTCCAACTTTCTGAGCATTTCCCCAACAGCAACCTATTGCGCCCGCTGGGGGGGAAAACCTATCATCAAATATCAATTTCACCATCAAATCGCTTTTTTCATACGCAGATATAGCTATATTTAATTTTTCTAGCTCGGTATGTGAAGAGCAACTGCAAAGCAGTATTACTGCCAGTAAAACGGTATAGAACTTATTGAACATCCTTTTCTCCAAGTCGAACATCCCTAGTCTTATTTGTTTTTTATCTTAACTTTGGATTGTGGGCGCTTATCTAATTAAACATCTCATCCGTTAATTCAAAGGACTCCCAAGTCGCCTGTGCCGAGCCGATTTCCTCTAAAATTCGTCCTTCGACGCCATCAAACGGTGCATTAGAAATCCACATTTTTACTTCACCCTTTTCACCAAAACCAAAGATAATATAGGGCTCAAGATCGGTTTCTGTTTCACCTGTGTAATGGGTAATGCTAGGTAAATTACCCGCGATTTTGTATGCCTTGTCACGCTGTACAGTTAACGCTGCACGATAGTGTTTTCCCTGCTTGTAGTCCCACCACTGCGCTTTTACTTTATGTGGAATCTCAGCACCCCAAAACGTACTATTTGCATTAGCATTTCCCCAACAACAGCCTATTGAGCCAGCTGGGGGTGAAAACCTATCATCAAATATCAGTTTCACCATCAAATCGCTTTTTTCATACGCAGATATAGCTATATTTAATTTTTCTAGCTCGGTATGTGAAGNGCTACAAAGCAGTATCACTGCCAGTAAAACGGTATAGAGCTTATTGATCATCCTTTTCTCCAAATTGATTTATTTCCATTTTTATACGCTTTCCACACTTGCACCTGCGGTAGCGCTTTTGCATTATTGTAAAACATTTCCCTTTGTCCATTTTCAGTCACGTACTTTGCTTTTGTTTCCTCACCGTGAGCCAGTTTATCCGTAAATCCCGTAAACCGAGAACTAATATGAATATAATGCTCGTATAACTTCTGCCAAGCTTGGCTTGTTGGCCCAGCTTTAAGCGCTTTTGGTACCAAAGTTTCGACCTCGTTGCTAAGTTCATAGGGGTAGATACTTTGAAGACGCGCCATAGCTCTCAGCGGAACGCCATGTTGAACCGCCTCGTTATACATTTGGTGCAGTCCAAAATGGGCAAGGGTATTATCTATTTTACGCCTCCAAACGGGCCGATATGTGGTGTAAATATCCTTGTCTCTTCCCGAGCGACTAGCGCCATATCTTAGTCTTTTAAAGCGATAGACCATATCCACGTCAATACCTGGCCACTGATATCTCTGTTCAATTGCTAATTTTGCCTGTTGTACTTTTGCTTCATGCTGTGGCTCACCTGAAATGCCACGAATGCGCTTTAAAGGATATTCAATATCAATACTGATAGGGGCATACCCGCCTCCAATATCAGAATGAACGCCTGGCAGATAATCTTCTTTATGGTTAGAAAACAAGCTACCACCTTTATTTTTTAATGAGCTTAGTGGGAATTTATCACGCCGCTCGTCCCAAGCCGTTAAGTGATACACAGCCCCTGCACTGGCTTGATTAAGATCGAGTCTAGCTGCCTTCTCTAACTCATCTTTAGCATACAGTTCACCATGATAATTATCCCCATCCCCTCCTATCGAAGCGACAGTATCGAAAATTCCAACAAAGCGAAATACCACCTCTTTATTCGCTAACTTAGTATCTTGCTTTTCTCTCATTTCATTGATCAGATTAACAAACGCTCTTGCTGCCGCTGCGCCACGGCTAAAACCAAAACAGTCGAGTAACACAGTGCTACATAACTCAATATATTTACCTTTTAAGAAAAAGCTAAATTTAACAAGGGTGTTTACCAATCTCTCATCAAATGAGTAGGCAACGGCTAAATCAATTGTACTATTATCTTCTCCTGCCTTAGTGCCTACGCCTTCGACATAGTGTTTAAAATGAAATTTATCATCCATTTTATACAACTCATGAAGCTTAGCGATATTCGTCGGCTCTTTATCATCAAAGGGGTCCAAAATATCGTTGTACTTGTTGTTGCCTGTACCATCAAAGAAGATCCCGATACTCGGAGGCTCGCTAATAAAATATAGGTGTATATTACCCTCACCTGACACTCTGTGTTTAATCAGCTGCACTCCGCCCTCAGCACCAATCTTAAGTGCTTTTACTTTTTCTATATCAAGTAGGTCTGCATATGGCACATTGTTAAAAAGCACCTGCTCCGGCACACCTAAGATTTTTGCTTTTAGGCTATAGCGACCATCTTCACTCAACTTGCCGAATATCAGAGGCGTTTGTGTTGCCCCTTCAGAGGCTCTGGACAATGTGGGAGTATTAGCACCTTGGATCACAAAACTCACCGCCAACTCCCCTTCCAGCGACACCAATATGCGCTTTTCAGCCACCTCAGGTGATTTATCGACGTTAATCGAGGCCAATACCTGTTCAACCGGTGTTAACGGGTCTAATTGGCTTGCGCCAATGGGCTGATTAGGATCAACCCCACCACTGCTTGTAAAGGCATTGTTTCTAATCTCTGCTTTGAAATAAGACTTGCGTTTAACGATGATTAGCTGCTCTCTAGAACTGGCAGCACTGCCAGACCTTACACTTTGTAAGCCCTTTTTGGTCTTTATAAAAACGCGAGTAAACTCGTCACGCTTAACATGGCGCCAATTATGTCTTTGTCTCAATACTATCCAATCACTGGCATGAGGCTTTAGCTGCGTTCTAATTTCTGACGGTAAATGAGCGGTTGCGGTATGGGGTGGTAAGACTTCCAGCTCATCGATTTGTTGGTCAATCAACCAATTATGTTTTTCTTCCACTATTTTCATCCTTGTTCACCAGAGTTAGTTTTTTATATCATCCTTTCGCATTAAAACAGGCTAACATTTAACCGCCCAATTGGTAAATAAAATTTAATAAAATCGTAAATAAAACGTCTTATGACGATAAGCTTTCAACGTCTAGGTCTTTGCTATATCAGCCGCAAAAGTAATGTGTGAGTTAGCCAAACTTTTTACATCATTTGTCACCCATAAATGATAGGATCGCCGCAATTGTCAGTAATGAGTCAAATTTATGCTTTCGTGTAACAACATCACTATGCAGTTTGGTGCAAAACCACTGTTTGAGAATATTTCCGTTAAGTTTGGTGACGGTAACCGCTACGGCCTAATAGGCGCTAACGGCTGCGGTAAATCCACCTTTATGAAAATCCTAAGCAAAGAGCTAGAGCCAAGTGCAGGTAACGTAAACTACGATCCAAACGAGCGCATCGCTAAGCTAAATCAGGATCAATTTGCCTACGAGCAATATACGGTTGTAGACACAGTGATCATGGGTCATAAAGAGCTGTGGGAAATCAAGCAAGAGCGCGATCGCATTTACTCATTACCAGAAATGAGCGAAGAAGACGGCATGCGTGTTGCCGACCTTGAAACGCAATTTGCTGAAATGGATGGCTATTCCGCTGAAGCAAAAGCCGGTGAATTACTCCTCGGTGTTGGTATTCCAACCGAGCAGCATTATGGCTTGATGTCAGAAGTTGCTCCTGGCTGGAAATTGCGTGTACTACTTGCACAGGTATTATTTGCAGAGCCAGATATCATGCTCTTAGACGAACCAACCAACAACTTGGATATCTATACTATCAAGTGGTTGGAAGACGTATTGAATCAGCGTGATTGTACTATGATCATCATCTCGCACGACCGCCACTTCTTAAACTCAGTGTGTACACACATGGCGGATATCGACTATGGTGAACTGCGAATCTACTCTGGTAATTACGATGAGTACATGTTTGCGGCAACACAAGCTCGCGAGCGCCTGTTGTCAGACAATGCTAAGAAAAAGGCGCAAATCGCTGAGCTACAGCAGTTCGTTTCGCGCTTCTCTGCAAACGCCTCAAAAGCGAAGCAAGCGACATCTCGTGCTAAGCAAATTGACAAGATCCAACTGGAAGAAGTTAAAGCATCAAGTCGTCAAAATCCATTTATTCGCTTTGAGCAGGAAAAGCCGCTATTTCGTAATGCCCTTGAGCTTGAGTCTTTATCACAAGGTTATGAAGAGACGTTATTCTCAAACTTAAACGCACTGGTTGAAGTTGGTGAAAAGGTCGCGATTATCGGTGAAAACGGCGTGGGTAAAACCACCCTCCTCAACACCCTAGCAGGCCGCCAAACACCACTGTCAGGCGCATATAAATGGTCAGAAAACGCCAACATTGGTTACTACGCGCAAGATCATGCTGACGAATTTGAAAAAGACCTCGACCTTTTCCAATGGATGGAGCAGTGGCAGCAACCAGGCGATGATGAGCAAGTTGTACGCGGCTTCCTAGGCCGTATGCTGTTCTCTCAAAACGACATCAAAAAGTCAGTTAAGGTGATCTCAGGTGGTGAACAAGGCCGTATGCTATTTGGTAAAATCATGATGCATAAGCCAAATATCCTACTAATGGACGAACCAACTAACCACATGGATATGGAGTCTATCGAGTCTCTAAACTTGGCACTTGAACAATACGAAGGTACGTTATTTTTCGTATCGCACGACCGCCAATTTGTATCTTCTCTTGCTACGCGTATTTGGGAAATCAAAGACGGACAAATCATTGACTTCCAAGGTACCTATGACGAATACCTTGCGAAAAAAGCAGCCGAAGCGGTATAAGATTAGACTGTAAAGGGCCAAATTGGCCCTTTGTATTTTCTCAAGCACATCGGATCTTTGCCCCCTCACAAACCAGCACAAAAAATAGACAAACCCGCAATTTTACTGTTAGGATTGTTCTCGCAAAAATTGGAATAATAAAAGGGTCGGCTATGGAACGTTTACAGAATATGTATTCGATAATGTTGCTGTCTAAGCTGAAAGCAAGCTTTCCAGAATCGTGCGATATCAATCACCACACTTTTTCACTCCCGCATGTGGATCAACAACTACTCGAAGATGTTGTAACCACTCACCTCAATGAAGGGCTTATCCAAGCGGATGGCCGTGATCAGTATAGTTTAACGACAAAAGCAATTGCACTGTTTGGCGAAGACGAATAACGAAAACAATAACTTAATAACAAAGAAATAAGCGCACCGAAGTGCGCTTCCAAGTTATTAACCTGAGATCAGGTTAACTAGGGACTGTGATGCTATCGTTAGCATCTGCAACCAAAGTGATTTGGTTACCTATGAAATCTACGTCTAAATCCGAAAATACCAGCTAGCAACATAAGGCCGACAAATATCGAACCGCCAGATGAATCAGAGTCTGTCGAGGGTTTATCAGGCACTTGATCAATCAAGGTATTTGCTTTTGGGCTTAGACCTTGAGCTGACTTGGGGTCATCATCCAGCACAGTAATTGCGTTTATGGTTACAAAGTTAGCTGCCCCTGGCTCACTATTGCTATCTTTACACTGTTCATCAGTGAAGTTAACTAATGGCACATTACCACAACGAGGAATTTTTGCTATCGCTTCTAATATTTCCATGCCATCACCAGTCACTTGACCAAAAACTGTGAAGCCACCGTTGTCAACGTCCAAATTTTTACTGTTGTCTACCAAGTTAAAAAACCATTGGCTTGTCGCACTATCAGGTCTATTTGCTACCTTTGCCATTGCAATAGTACCTTTTACGTTAGACCACTCAGGTTCATTTTTTACAGCATCGTAAGTAGCGATGGCGTCAAGAGGCACGTCTCCTTCATATTTGAAGCCACCACCTTGCACAACAAAATCTGGAATAACACGGTGAATTACCGTATCAGAATAACGCCCGTTATCTACGTATTTCAAAAAGTTTGCCACGGTTTTAGGCGTGCTTTCATCAAACAGATTGACCTGAAAGCTACCATGAGAAGTTTGAAATTCGACAATCGTTGCATTAGCAGCAAAGCTTCCCAACAAGGTTGAAGCGAGCAATAGAGAGTTTAGCTTGAACATACTTTTCCACTTGGTTATTTTAATTCTCTTTGCAAACTAGAATAAAAATTTATTTATAAGTCGGCTAGCAATTCATTGCCAGTGGTAACAATTAAGAACATTTGCAGACTTAGATTTACAAAAACCGGTTAGGAACCCACTACATCTTGAGCAAGTTTTAGTCAAACAAACGTAGTTCACCGCATAACTCCTCGGAGTAGACGGTTTATACATGCAACACCTCGCCATTTTTTATATGATGCGCTCGATTATAATTCTAAATCCAGGACAACAAGTATATGAGTAATTCCTCTGAAGCGACGATGGAGATTAATACCGTCAGCGATGGGCGCTGGACCCAACACGACACGCATTGGGTATTAAGTTTATTTGGCACTGCGGTCGGCGCAGGTATTTTATTCTTACCAATTAACATTGGTATTGGTGGTTTTTGGCCACTACTTATCATGACTGTGCTTGCCTTCCCTATGACCTTTTTAGCACACCGAGGATTGGCCCGGTTCGTCCTTTCATCAAAGCAAAAAGATGCCGATTTTACGGATGTAGTAGAAGAGCACTTCGGCGCAGGTGCTGGCCGTTTAATTTCCTTACTTTACTTTTTCTCTATTTTTCCTATTTTGCTTATTTATGGTGTTGGCCTAACCAATACCGTCGACAGCTTTATTGTCAATCAACTTGGCTTTGAATCGCCATCTCGTATTTTACTCTCTGGTTTGCTCGTTGCCGGGATGATTGCCATCATGCTAGGCGGCGAAAAGCTGTTACTGCGCGCTTTTGCTATTTTGGTTTACCCGCTGGTTGGGATATTACTGTTTTTGTCACTCTATTTAGTGCCTAACTGGCAAATGCCAGTGGTAAGCACGCCAGATGTTGCAAGCTTAACCGAATTGCTTTGGCTATCCGTTCCTATCGTAGTATTTTCATTTAGCCATGCAGCCGCCATTTCTAGCTTTGCTAACGTGCAGCGTCGTCACTACAAAAGTGAGGCAGTTCAAAAATCAGAAGCCATTCTTCGTACGACCTCTATTATGTTGATCGTGTTCGTTTTGCTATTCGTATTCTCCTGCGTATTCTCTTTAACACCAGAGCAAATGGAAGAAGCAAAATCGGCGAACGTGTCTGTTTTATCCTATTTAGCTAACGTGTATAACAATCCATTTATTGAAATGCTTGGCCCTCTTGTGGCATTTATCGCGATTACTTCATCTTTCCTAGGCCACTTCCTTGGTGCACGTGAAAGCTTTAACGGCCTTGCAACCAAGCAAACGAGCATGAGCTACAAGCTTGCTGACAAGCTAGGCGTGGTATTTATGTTTGTTGCTATTTGGGTATGCGCCGTATTAAACCCAAGTATTTTGGACATGATGGGGGCTATCTCAGGCCCGATCATTGCGATGATCTTGTTTATCATGCCAACCATTGCCGTGTTTAAAGTACCGGCACTACAAAAATACAAAAGCCACATTGGCACTTACTTTGTACTATTCGTCGGCTTGCTGGCGGTTTCTGCATTACTCTATAACATGTTAGGCTAACCAAAAGGGAGGCATCGCCTCCCTCATCTCCCTTTCTTTCTTGTTGCTTATCCTCATGGCAGTCCAACCTATATATAGTACTAGTTTTCAGTGCATTGAATGAACCACCACAGCCCAAAGACGGACTTTGGCTTTGCTTGTCTTCGTGGCAGTCCAACCTATATTATGGTAGTTTTCAGTGTCTTAAATTGAATACTATAACCAAACAATGAATTTTGACTTTCCACCAGCAATTAACGAAGAAATCACAGCGCTAATCAATCAAGTGCATAACCTACCTGTGCACGAGCAAACGCTGTTGAGTGTGCTGGCGGTAGTTTATAAACCCGTTTCAGCAATCAAACTCAAACGCCTAGTTCAAGCACTCGTGGCAAAAGAGATCATCCCTGAAAATGACTTTGAACAAGGTGTAAGTCATAGCCAAATTATGAAATGGCGCTCAGACGGGTTAGTGACTTTTAACGAAGATGGAGTGCAAATAAACCTAAAGCTCGCGACCAGTTTAAGCCATCGAGTCATGGCTGACGGCCAGTTTTTAGCAATCCTTAACGCTGCTGAAGAGTTTATCCCTGTACTGAATGCTTATGAATGGGAGCGCCAAGTTGCCGATGAACAGCGACTCATTCGAGACTTTTTATTTATCAACCAACTACCAAAAGCCCGCAATCATTTAGGACTGGCGAAAGACCCACAGGCGGTGTGTCATAAGAGCAACCAAGTGTTATTACCACTGTATTTTTATCCTTTTTCAGTTGAAGGGTTTTCGGCGCTTGCTGATGACTTGCAATATCAAGCTTTTGCAACTTTGCTCTATACCTTACTACAGGGTGGTCACAGCATCAGTTATGCACTTGAAATACTCACACAGGTTCAAGCCAAGACACTGAGCCCGCTACTGACCTGCTTATTAGCAGAATATCAAATCTATACCCTACAATTGGATAAGGCTCAGGCGTTGGTAGCCAATATCCAAACCGCTTATAGTGCACAAATTATGGCGAGCATTGCTTTTTTACAACAACACGACAACCTTATCGTTTGTTTTGAACAAGCACTAAAAGCCAAAGACAAAATCACCAAACGTAAAAAACAGTACCTAGGTAGAACACTGGGTTTGTTTCATAAGTTGGCGTTATTGCAGCAAGCCAATAGCCATGATGCCGCATTATTTGACACCCTCTCTCAACAGCTTGAGTTTGAAAGCCAAGACAGCAAAGCCCCTTATAATAACTTCTTTGCCAATAACGTGCTGTTATACTGCGCAGAGAGCTTGTCGCAAAACAGTAGCTACAGCAGCGCCCATTTAAATTATTCAAGTCTGAAGAAATCTCATGTTTTTGACTATTCCTTAGGTCGCTTACTCGACTGCTTTGCACACTTCTGGTGTAATCAGAGCTTAGATGCCAAAGCGCTTGCCAGTCTCGACGACTGCATCGCAATTTTTGAGCGCCTCTCTTTACCTCTTTTTGCTGGGCTTGCAAAGCAGTTGATGCTGGCAATGCACGGTGAGCAATATCCGCTTGCGTTTAATCCCGAGCTAAATGTTAGTCATCTTGTTGCCAAAAAGACGGCGTGGGATCTGGCACTGGACAAGCTTATTGCGCTCAACCCGAACGCAAATACCAGCCAAGAAGTTGACGAACAATTTCGCCTGATTTGGCAAATTAGGCAAGGTCGCTTTGATATTGAGTTTTTAGCACGCGAGCAAAAGCGGGGTAAAACAGGCTGGGGAAAAGGTAAGCCAATTTCCTGCAAACAACTGAAACAGCACCCAGAGCAATTTAGTTATGTCAGCCAATCTGATAAAAAGCTGATCGATGCCATCGCACCACAGTCAGGTTATGGCTACAATGGTCGTGCGGACTACACCCTTGCTGGAATTCCAGCGTTAAAAGCCGCAGTCGGCGCCACCAACCTATACCATGAAGAAGACTTAAAACAAGCCATTACCATTGCCGAGAAATCTCCCGAGTTACACATCCGTCAACATGGCGACGATCTGCTACTCTCTATTCCTAATTTACCCAGCTATTTTGGTCAACCGCAAACCTACTCATTTACTCAGCAAGCTGAGCATCACTACGAGTTTATTGTGTTTAACCAGTCACATATACAGGTCGCTGAGATTATTGGCGAGTCTGGATTAACCGTGCCTACCAGTGCAAAACAAAAGGTGCTATCGAGTATTAAAGCCATCGCACCTTATCTTAATGTACAGTCTGATTTAGCTGATATAGATACTGGGCTGGATAGTATCGAAGCGCAATCGGCGCTTGTTATTAACATTCAACCTTATCATCAAGGCCTCGATTTTCACTGCGTGGTCATGCCCTTTGGCGAAAAAGGGCCGATTTTTCATCCAGGACACGGTATTGCCACTGTCAGCGCCGAAATTGATGGTAAGCGCTTATCCACCACCCGAAACTTGTTACTTGAGCAGCAAAGATTGGATGAGTTAGATACGCACTGTCCGCTATTTTTGGAGATGACGGATAATCGCTTAAGTTTAGCCGAAATGGATGAAGCGCTAGAGGTGCTGCAAGAACTTGAGCTGGTGATTAATCAAGAGCCTTGCCCTATGGCACTCAAGCTCAGATGGCCTAAAGGCAAAAAGGTTAAGCTCAGTAGCAAGCTCGAAAGCCAACATTTGCAACTTGCCATGAGCAAGAAAAATGAATGGTTCGACATGACCGGCGAGCTACAAGTAAATAATGACCAAGTTATCGAACTTAAACAGCTTCTAAAAATGGTTGCCACCAGCAATGGCCGCTTTATTGCGCTGGACGGTGAGCAAGTACTCGCGCTTTCAAGTGACTTAAAAGCGCAACTTGACCAGCTCAATAACGCGACCGAGGGCGGAAAGTTTCACCCGTTAGCCGCGCCTTTAATTGCTGAAGCCACCACAGGAATGCGGATGAAAACCTTGCCGGCTTGGGAAGAGCAAAACGAAAAAATGCAGCAAGCCGTTGCATTAACTCCAGCGCTTCCTTCAACATTACAAGCCGAGCTGCGCGACTACCAGCAGGCGGGCTTTGACTGGGCAATGAGACTTGCCCATTGGGGTGCAGGTGCGTGCCTTGCCGATGATATGGGATTGGGTAAAACCATCCAAGCGCTGGCGATGATATTGGCCCGTGCCAATGTCGGCCCGACGCTTGTCATCGCGCCAACATCGGTCTGCTTCAACTGGCAACAGGAAATCCAAAAGTTCGCTCCAACCTTGTCGGTGAAACTCTTTTCTGACTATCCACATTCTGATGCTAGAGCCGAGATGCTGAGCAACTTGCAACCACTGGATTGTGTGATATTAAGTTATGGTCTACTACAGCGCGAAGTTGATATCTTAAAGCCTATCGCTTTTGAAACCATTGTCGCCGATGAAGCCCAAGCGCTAAAAAATCCTTTAGCAAAACGTACTCAAGCCGCGTGCGCGCTCAAAGGCAAATTTAAGCTGATCACCACAGGGACCCCAATAGAAAATAACCTCACCGAGCTTTGGTCACTCTTTCGTTTTGTAAACCCAGGATTGCTCGGTAACCTCAAACGCTTTAGCGAAAAGTTTTCCGCTCCCATTGAAAACGCCAATGAAGATAAGCTCGCAGCACACCGTGCCCGTAAAGGCCTCAAACACCTGATCCAGCCTTTTATTCTGCGCCGTATGAAGCATCAGGTATTAACTGAATTGCCACCACGCACTGAGATCAATGTACCAATTCAATTGAGCCAAGAAGAACAAACCTTTTACGAAGCGCTGCGCCAAAATGCCATTGACGAAATTTCACAGTCAACACAGCAAGACAGTGCCAATGAACAACGCTTTAAAATGCTGGCAGCGCTAACCCGCTTGCGCCAAGCCTGTTGTCATCCAAAACTGTTAATGGCAGAAAGTCAGATAACCAGCTCGAAATTAGCGGCATTGGATGAGCTTCTGACCGAGCTGCAAGAGAACAATCACAAGGCACTTATATTCAGTCAGTTTGTAGGCCATTTGCAACTTATCAAAGCTCGCTTGGAAAAACGCGGGATCAGGTTTCAATATTTAGATGGCAGCACCCCAAGCAAAGCACGTCAGCAGGCCGTGAATGCCTTTCAAAAAGGTGAAGGCGAGGTATTTTTAATAAGCCTCAAAGCCGGAGGCTCTGGTTTGAACCTTACCGCTGCAGATTATGTTATTCACATGGATCCTTGGTGGAATCCTGCGGTTGAAGAGCAAGCGTCAGACCGCGCACATAGAATGGGACAAACACGCCCCGTTACTATTTATCGCTTAATTGCCAAAGGCACGATTGAAGAGCAAATTGTCGAGCTCCATCACCATAAAAAAGACCTCGCGGATCAATTGCTCGCGAACACCGACAAAGTGATGAAGCTAGACGTAAACGATGTGCTATCCATGCTCAAGGAGACGCTGTAATACAAATCTCTGGCGCGCGATAAGGTAAATCTAACAGCGAAAAATAGTTTTGACCTAAGGCGATCCGGCGAAAAGCATTGTCGTCAAGAGAGGCAAGAATTCGGCTATTGATATCAACTTCCTCTAAATAATCGAAAAAGCGTTTATTTTTACTGGCGACGAAATCACTGCCCGGCAAAAAGCGCTCAGCATGGGCATTAATAAATTCAACATACTGTCCCTGAATTTTCGGGTCGCTAAAATAATAGTCGTACAAAATTCGCCATGACAGATCGGCCTTTAGGTTTTTATATTGGGAGAATAACCGCTCCATGGTGTTTATGTGTAGCTCCGGATCAATTTGGCTTAGCTCTTTTGATACTCCCATGTGCATCCAAATAATATCGTTTTCTGGGTAGCGCTTTAGCACTTCCTCAAGCAAAGGTAAGTATTTAAGTGGCGTGTTGTTATCGCCTAAGTCAGCGTGCAGAGCAAGCGGAATACGCTTTTCTTTCAGCACAGCCATAAATGGCTGCCACTTGGCGATAGTCTCTTTTTCTACCGCTTGATGCCCATTACCAAAATGCGCTGCTTTAACTAAATTCACTTCTCCCATCCAACGAAATAAGTCACCAAACTCGCCTTCAAGTAGTGCCATTTTTGGCAAAATAGTCTCTGGTTTGTGTAAGTCAGCAAAGGTCATAGACAAGGTAATATGCACGTTATCTGCGCCATATTTAAGATAACTGCTCGCATTTTTAAAGTCATTTTGAATGCTGGGTGAAATCAACTGACTGTAGCACCCACGCTCACCAAAGCAATCAGGCTTTCGCTCGTAGGTTTGACCAATGCCATAAACGTTGACAAACACCACTCCCGCACGCTCTGCCCAAGTAACGAGCTTATCAAATGGCACCGCATCTCCCCGAAATGGCTGAAAATGGTGATGAGAATCAACGGCAAAATAACTAGATTGCGCCTTGCGGTCGTAGCACTGAGTATTATCTACACTAAAAGTTGCTAGCGTGCGTGTGCCAGTGGCTGACACACTTTGGCAACCAGCCAGTAAAACGGCACAGCTCATAGCAATAACACTTTGTTTTACATTCATTTTTATTATCTACTGAGTCTCCTTTACCAAGGTACTTTACCACGGATAATGTCCTTGTACATGACCCAGTCACCCATCAAGCTATACAGTGGATATTGAAATGTCGCAGGCTTATTTTTTTCAAAAAAGAAATGCCCCACCCAAGCAAAACCATAACCCGCGATTGGCAACAACCATAGTAAAGACCAATATGCAAAAACCAGCGCAAAGAGCAAAACCAAGAGCACTAAGGTTGAGCCAATAAAATGCAAGCGACGACAGGTTTTGTTTTTGTGCTCCGCGAGATAATAAGGGTAAAACGATGCAAAAGAATTGAACTCTTTGTTATTATTTTTGGTCATGAGAGTATGCGATTCGTTATTCGACTGTAATACTCAGCATAGTGCAAAGTATTTACGTTGAAAATAAAAAAGGAATGAGCGTGGCAACAGGCTCAAAAACAGTATGTTGAAACCCCTAATGATGATCACCGCTGCTATGCTGCTCCAAGCTTGCAACGACACCGCCCCAACTACAAAATCAGAGGCAACGATGAATGCACAAAGTAACATTCAATGCAGTGTGAGTAAGGGTTCCGACTCAGGTATGACCTACCCCATTAATTTCACTTTTACCAACGCAGGCCATAATGATGAAAAGTTTCTAATTTGGCATACCCCTTTTGAAGGCTGGTGGAGCCAATTTTTAGAGGTAACACAAAATGGTAAGTCGCTTAATTATCAAGGACCCATGGCGAAACGACTCGCGCCGACAGCCAATGAATTTATGACCCTAAATGCTGGGCAAAGTAAAAGCGTAGAATTAGATTTAGCACTGGCTTATGAGATAAACACCGCACAGCCCATTACCATCACCTATCAAAATCAGCTAAGCCATGCTAATGCATTAAAAGCGTCATGTAGTACGGTATTAGAATAAAACCGATATCAGCACCGTGTCTCGGCTTGTAGGTCGGCTTTCAAGCCGACAACCCAACTAACCCACAACCCACTACAAAAACCACAACCCCAACATCAAGGTCTTGAAATTTGGATCACGACTCGACGGTTCTTACCGCGACCAATGGCGTTGTCGTTGGTATCAATATGGCGTTTTTCGCCAAAGCCATCAGTCATAATCTTATTCTCTTCAACCCCTAAGCTCGCCATATATGATTTAATCGCCTCGGCACGTTTCTTTGACAATCTCAGGTTGGTATCACGGCCACCGTAACTATCGCTATAGGCCGAAATATAAATTTGCTCAATTTTCGGGTCATTTTTAAGATATTCGCCGATCATATCTAAGCGTTTGCGTGACGACTTTGTCAGTTCGCTGGAATTTTTCTTGTAATTCATCACCGTAAAAGCAATGTCTTCAAAGCTATATGGCAACAAGTTATCGCGACATTGTAAGAACGCCCAATATGCCTGTTTAAAGTTCACTGATGACAATGAAACTGAGATTTTATCTACGTCGTTGTGCCAATCTTTATAATAAAAAGTGGGAAAGTAGCCCTTTTCAAGCTCAGTCAGCAACTGCCACGCGACGTCATTTTCAAGTTCACCGTCAAATTTTTTCAGTAATTTCATTTGCCCGATGCTTCTTGCCGGTTTGCCGGCTCGCCAAAGCGGTGGCACCGATTCAAGTCCTGCAAAATCGTAACTTTCAGGACGTACCATCATATCAAGGTTAAAGGTTAAGTCTTTATTTTTACTGGCATTACTTGAAAATATAGCTTCACCGTAATACGGAACTTCATGATTAAGCGCACAACTCAAGCGATTGTTTTGGTCAACATTCCAATGTGATGAATCAGCTTCGGCAGCGTATTGCCGCATTGCAGCCTCGCTATTAAAGGTAATGGCGCATAACGATATACCAACCCAACCTACTGATTTATATAACTTGATCACCCCACACCTCACAACATCAACCATTAATCTACATGCGCTCAACACGCCAAAAACTAGAGCTTATCTCTACCAATTCGCGCTATTTAGAGTTAAGCAATAAATGTACCATACTAAGCGCTCTCAAGCTGCTCGCTTCTTGTCGAGGTATCAGTATAATAGGCCGCTAAATTTCACAAACCAAGAAGATTATGTCTGATACCGAGCAAACGCTATTTTCAAAACGCTTTCGCGGCTTCTTTCCTGTAGTTATCGACGTGGAAACCGCTGGCTTTAATAAAGATACTGACGCCCTACTAGAAATTGCCGTCAGTATGTTAAAAATGGACGATGACGGGGTATTAAGCTTAGATCAGACAGTACACTTTCATGTTGCGCCTTTTGAAGGCGCAAATATTGAGCAAGCTGCGATTGACTTTAATGGCATTGATCCATTTTCACCCCTTAGAGGCGCAGTTGCAGAAGATGAAGTGCTGAAAGAAATTTGCAAAGCCGTGCGTAAAGCCCAAAAAGCCGCAGGCTGCCAGCGTTCCGTTGTCGTCGCCCATAATGCCGCTTTTGATCACGGCTTTTTAAATGCAGCGATTGAGCGTAACAAGATAAAACGTACGCCTTTTCACCCGTTTGTCAGCTTTGATACCACTTCACTTGCTGGGCTTGCTCTAGGCCAAACTGTGCTTGCAAAGGCATGCCGTGCGGCAGGCATTGAGTTCGATAACAGCCAAGCACATAGCGCACTTTACGACACAGAGCGCACCGCTGAGCTCTTTTGCTATATAGTCAACAAGTGGCAAGCATTAGGTGGCTGGCCATTACCTGAACCAGAATCTGAGTCAACAACCGAGACCGACACCGACACCGAATAATAAAAATGCCAGCAAATTCAGCTGGCATTTTTATAGGTCTTCGTTCTACGCTATTTCCGCGGTTTTGGCCGTCGTAAACTGTTGCATAATTTTACCTTCATGTAATTTAACGAAATTAGGCGGGTAAATTCGCGAAAACAGTTTAGTGTCTTTCGCTATTTTCACTTCGGTTCCGGGGTGCATCAGCTCATTGACAGTGACTCGACTCAAGCGTGCTAACCGATGTATTTTTTGCTGTATTAACCGGATATTACGCTGGTTACGGCCATAATGTTTGTTGATCTGCGCTTCGCTATGCTGCAACTTGGCAAGATACGCCTCTCGCTTTTGAGATAGCGGTGACGTCTGCGCTTTATTCATCGCACGCTTAATATCAATTACCTTGGAGGCTAGCATCTTTTCTAGCTCTACCAGCTCGCGGTGCTTCTCGTGCAAACTGTCCCAGTCTTGGGCTAATAAAATACGTGTTCTTGTGCCAGATGGTGCCCCAAGTTCACCCGTTTCTATACGCATGGCGTCCAAAACATTACCGCCAACTAATTTACCTCTTGGGGTCTCACCTTTACCTACTTTTATTAAACGTTTGGAGGCTAAATCACAATGCAGAGCTTGACGTTCAATCAAAATGTCTTGCTCACTCTCAATGTGACAATATTGCGCATAACCTAAAGAAACACTGCGCTTTGCTTTAATTGAACATGAAAAAGGTTCACCTTCGGTGCGTTTTCGGCCAATAGTACCAAGCATAACCGTAACTGCGCTGCCGCTTTCAAGAATAGCCGACTCCACAAAACCAATAACGGTAATATCTCCTGAAGCCTTAACGTGCATTCCATCTTTGATATCACCACTTACAATCACACTACCATCAAACTCAACATGCCCTGTCGTCACATCAATGTTTTCGTAGCATAGTACATCATCAACGCGCATACCACGAGGAACTGCTACTGGCACACCTTTTGAATCGGCAATTAATAAGTTTTTGTCATTAGGGTCAAGCTTGGTGCCTTCTGACACCTCTAGTGGCGCATCTTTACCCGGTTTTGGATCAATCACATCACCAAACACGGTATAACCTGGCTCACCTTCAGTTGGCGGGACTTTTTTCATCAATGGGCTACCCGGTTTTACGGTGATGATAGCGCCTAAATTACGCATATCGACTTTGCCACCACTCGACTCTTGTGGGCTAAGCACTCTATCTTGTGCTGTCATACACAAACGCACAAAACGCGCGTCGCTACCATCTTTGGCACGTTGTCCATGTGCGACAATACCGCTGTAGGTGTGTCCAGAAGGGAGTTCTAACTGCTGACCGAGCAGATTATCGAGCGCTTTACCACTGACACCCTTTTTAATGCCCGCTTGTTTTAATGCGTGTTTGGCTTTGTTCATACAAACCAACTTACCGCCTCGGGCTGTGGTTACTCTCGCTTCGGCAAGCATATTACCTTCTTCAATACGCACAGAAATAGACGCATCGATAGCGCGAGCCACAATTAACGAGTCCTGCTCAGGTGCCTCACTAGCGGAAAATAATTGGCCGATATTGGCATGAATGATCTCAAAATCCGCATATGGCGACTCTTCAATCATCTCAATCAATTGAGACGAGCTCGCCGGAAATCCGGATTCCACTGGATGAGAGAGCAAGTAGACATAGCCCTCATCCTCATCAAAACGAAATAATGACATTCATCAACCCTGAAATATATGCACGATCTTATTGTTATGGTGTTATTTTTAATGCAGCAAACTTATTTGAGCACAACTTCGCCAGATTGTTAAGCTTAACATCACCTGAATTACTACAAATTATAAATAAATGTAAATCATTCCGCGCATTAAAAAGACAACTTATTATTTTCCTTGGGTTTATCGGCTTTACAGTACAAAACTTTAGACAAACTTTAGGGTTTCACGGCAAATGGCGACAAATTCATAACTAAGTATTACGCTGTTTTACACTTGCCGTTTTATAGGGTAGTTTCATCTTTCATGAAGGACATAATTTAGGGACTGCCATGACAAAACACGTACACCTTAGTTTTATCGATACTAACTTTATTAACACGCTTACGCCCGTACTCGACCACAATATCGACTCAGATGAAATAATCTATTTAATAGAGTCTCAACAACAACAAAATCTTGAAGATATAAAAAGAGTGCTGGGACCAAGAGGGGTAAAAGTACATCACGCCTTTATTCCCACCAGCCGAGATAGCGACACCTTAATCGACAGCTTCCACCAACTCATTGACACTCTAACTAGTGAGCAGCCAGAAACCCAATTTGTGTTTAATGCTAGTTGCGGCGACCACCAACACTTACTTGCGATGTATGAGGTGATCCGCGCCTATCCAATTGAATGTTTTATCATTGAACCCGAACGCGACGAACTCCACTGGCTTGTACCAACAGAGCGAGCTAACACCATCCTTGCCGATAAATTAAAGATACGCGACTTTTTTAACCTCATCGACGGCGATATCACCGAAATTGCAAATGAGGGTATCGTTGATATTCGCTATCGCCAGCTCGGTGCCAAATGGGCAACCAGTCAAACGGATTTTAGCCATGCCCTCGCTCAGCTCAACTATCTCGCTGCCAGCAGCGAAGATAATGCACTTATTAGTGAGCCTTTGAGTCGCAGCCAAATGAATAGCCCAAGTTTGCAAACACTCATTGACGATTTAGAAGATGCTAACGTCGCCACACGGCAAGACAACAAACTAAAGTTTGCTAACGAAGGCGCTCGCTTTTTTGCCAACGGTGGCTGGCTTGAAGAATATGTTTACGCCACGCTCCTCAGCCTAAAAAAAGAACTCACCATTTTACAAGATGTCGCTCAAGGCGTTGCGATTAAACGTCGCGTGGGACAAGGCTATGTCAATAACGAGCTAGATATTGTGGCGCTCGCTAACAATAAGCTTCACCTCATTGAATGCAAAACCAAAAAGTTTAGTAAAGGGGAAGGCAACCAAGTGATATACAAACTTGATTCCCTCAGCGAGCTATTTGGCGGCGTACAAGCAAGAGGCCTACTGGTGAGCTATCAAGGCATTAGAACTTCGGAAAGACTGCGCGCCAAAGCACTAGAAATTGGCCTGATCCGCGAAGACGACCTTAGCCAACTCAAAGATAGACTACGCAACTGGTTGCGCGGAGCGTAAACTCAAAAGGCAACATATCCAGCGTTTGTTGGCGCTGCGTTTATCACCCCTACAAACCCACAAAGCGGTAGCGAGTGCTCCGCTTTCTGTCGCCATACAATAATCCACTTTCCTTCTAGCACAATCCTATAACATATATTTAGATCTGAGTTCGTCAGATATCAATGCCTCCAACTCCTTAAACAACGAAATAGCGTTTCAACCTTTATGGTTCATATCGGGATAAGTGAAAACGCACTCCTTGGCTAGAAGGTTTAAGCTTATTGAACCACTTTTGGGCATAAACCTTGCTAAAGTTGTTATACATATTTCAGAAGGATTTGCTAAATGAAAGTTCAACACCAAGCAATGCTATATAATCAGGTACAACACCCGCAATCAGTCGAAAATGAAGCTAAGGGCAGCGTTTTGCTAGCAACAGAGGCAGCAAATAGCCACACCAAAGAAGCGCAATTCGACTTTACCCACATCACCAAAAAAGAGCTCTCTCAAGCATCCAAAGCGCTGTATGACGAAGGAATATTAGATTTAGGGCAACATGCTTCGCTTTCTTTACATTATTTTGCTGTTGAGCAAGGCCTAAATCGGGGGGAGTGGAATCCCCTCTCCTGCCGATATTTCACGAGCCGAGAATGAAAAAATCGACGTTATCACCATGCAAAAAAACCAGCTTAAGTTAAGCCCGTCGGAATGGCCGTTCAGAGACAGAAATTCAATTTTCTGAAAAGCTGCTCAATACTTTAGAGAATTATCAATATGGTGGTACAGGGCGATTCTTCGCTAGTGCATAATCACATGGTCCAAAAACTAACTCGTTATATATTTAACGCTTACCGTCTTGTTAAACAATCGGCGAGTAATTAATCAAACGCATAGATAATGGTATGAAATCGCCATCAAATGGCATGATAAGCCATTGTAATGACATTAATCCTATGTATAATGCGAGATATAGTTAGTTGTTAGATGTATAAACACTAACAGTACTGAATTTATTCAGGGGCTGATTAGGATTCGACGGGATTCAAGAAGCCTAAGGTGCATGTCGAGGTGCGGCTGGCCTCGTAAAAAAGCCGTATTTAAAGTAATCGCAAACGACGATAACTACGCTCTAGCGGCATAATAGCCCGCTAGCACTCCTCCATGATATTCTTGTGGATCTGGTTCTGGAGTGTCACCCTACACAAGATCGCTATGGAAACCCTGGCCGGGGTTGAAGGGCTAAAACTAAGCGGCCTCGCCTTTACTTATCGTGTTCGTCCGAGATTTAAAGGTTAACCAAAAGACGATACTAAACATGTAGGACCGAAGGTCGACGCTTTCCGGACGGGGGTTCAAATCCCCCCAGCTCCACCAATACTAGAGATAAAGCCGCTTTTTAGCGGCTTTTCTTTTGCCTAAAATTCTTTATAAATCAATAGAATCACTATTTAACCTTTCCATTTAAACTTAATGACAGTTTTTAAAATTTATAATCTAATGTACCATCAGAAGTACCACAGGGGCTTTTTTAATCAAATTGGTGGTACATAAAATGCCAAAGATAGTCACACCGCTAACTGATACGCAAGTTAAGCAGGCTAAACCTAAAGACAAGGAATACACCCTACCCGATGGAGATGGGCTAGAACTGCGAGTAAGGCCAACTGGCTCAAAGCGGTGGGTATTTAGATATCAAAAGCCCTTTACCAAACAACGCTCTAATCTCGGCCTTGGTACATATCCCGAAGTGAGCCTTGCCGATGCGCGAAAAGTGCGTACTGACTTCCGAAAACTACTCAAACAAGATATAGACCCGAAAGAGCACAAAGAAGAACACACTCGCAAGCAGACCGAAGCCGCTTTAAATACATTCGCTCATGTTGCGGCCAACTGGTTTGAAGTAAAGAAAACCCAAGTTAGTGATAAGCACGCTGTAGATTTATGGCGCTCAGTAGAAAACCATTTGATTCCCCCGCTTGGCAAACTGCCTCTAGCGAAGATCACAGCCCCTAAAACCATTGAAGTACTAAATCCGATAGCTGCTAAGGGCAGTTTAGAAACCGTTAAGCGCCTATGCCAGCGGCTAAACGAAATTATGACCTTTGCCGTGAATACAGGGCTAATTCACGCTAACCCACTAGCGGGTATTCGCTCAGCGTTTAGAAAACCGCAGAAACAAAATATGCCGACTATCACGCCAGAGGAATTACCACTGCTAATGAAAGAAATTAGTTATGCGAGTATCAAGCTGGTAACGCGCTACCTGATTGAATGGCAACTTCATACTATGGTTAGACCAAGCGAAGCCGCTGGTGCTAAATGGTCAGAAATCGACTTCGAACAAAAGCTTTGGACTATTCCCGCAGAACGTATGAAGAAAAAGCGTGAACATCTAGTACCGTTAACAGATCAAACGTTGGAAATACTTGAGCGACTACAACCTATCAGTGGGCACAGAGAATACCTATTCCCTGCTGACAGAGACCCGCGCAGCCATATTAATGAACAAACGGCAAACATGGCACTCAAGCGTATGGGGTATGAAAGGCGACTGGTAGCGCATGGCCTAAGAGCCTTAGCCAGTACCACACTAAATCAGCATGGCTTTGATCCTGATGTGGTTGAGGCCGCACTAGCACACATTGATAAAAATGAAGTCAGACGCGCATATAACCGCGCTGATTACTTGGAGCGCAGACGGGTAATGATGGATTGGTGGAGTAGTTATATATCAAATAAATCTGACAATAAATTATCCGTAACTCTTTATAGAGTTTCGTAGGAAGCAAGGAAATATCATGGTAAATAAGTTTAGTCGAGGGTTAACGGCTGATGAAGCTGCGCTAATAGCTTTAGAATTAGATAATTTTAACTCTATATCTGCTTTGAATAACTACATATCCGATAATGCAGAATGGGTCAATGAGTGTAAAGCTCTTCGAGCCGACCCTTATGGCGATGGTCACGCTCCTTTATCTTATGAAGAAATCGAAGAGTTTGAAGAAATACAAGAAAAAGCAGCATTAGCTGTAAACCTTAGGGATGCGCTGTTAGATGAGATACAGTTGGCCTACTCATGGATAGACTATAATTCCAGCGTTGGTGACTATTATGAATTGGGCATTCATCCCACACCTCCGTTGGAAACTCGTATAGAGATATTCCAAGAGTCTAGACGTGCCCCAGACGATGAATATCCTCTAGCGCCATTAATTCATTCGACTAAAGTTACAAAAATTAGTTTAGCTAAATGGTTTTATGCCAATTATGGTAGCTCAGCAGAAAAGTTCGATCCAACAGAAAGTTACAAAGAAACAATAAACTACCAAAAGCCACCCATAAGCCAGCCAAATGTAACCTCCACTTTAAATCAAAGGACTAAAGATAGTAATAGCTTACTTGTTTCACTTGGTGTAATGGCCTTTATACTCTCCAAACAAACTAAGCAGCTGGAACGAGGTGGGAAACCTAACTTCTCGGCTATTAAGGGTAAGGTCCAACTAGAATTAGACAAGCTTGGTCTTGAAGATGACGATAAGGTAGTAACAAGCAATTTAAACAAAGACTTGGGTAGTGGTTTTAAGCTTATTGAAGAACTACTAAAAAAATCTGGCCAAAACCTTTAGCCAAACTACTTTTTGGCTAGCCAAAAATCCAATAAAGCTTTTTTGTACTCTTTAACGACTCGTTAAACAGAGGATACAAATATGAGTACACAGAAGCTTTTTAAAATCATTCGCCGCCCAGAGGTTTTAAGCAAAACTGGCTGGTCGAAATCCACTTTATACAATCGTCTCAAGGAAGGTTTGTTCCCCACTCCAATTAGTCTTGGAGCGCGCTCAGTCGGCTTTGTAGAAAGCGAGTGTGATAGGGTTATACAAGCTATGATCGCTGGCTATTCAGAGCAACAATTAAAAGATATGGTTCAAAGCATTATCTCTAGCCGAAGTGTGAAGGGGTGAGCCATGATGATCCATAAAGACAAGTGCCAAGAACTAGGCTTGCCTGAACCACTAAGCTATCACAATCAGCTTACTTACGTTCTTATGGTTATATCCCAAGGCCTTAAATTGAGCACCCGTAATGCCCGTTACATAGGCATTCATAACTTACATAGCTTGGTATCCATTCTGCGGCGCAAAGGTTATCAATTCACTCTAGAGCATGGTCGAGTTCATTGCCCATTTACGGGAATAGTTCCGCCCTATCCTGTAGACATTGTGTCTATGAGCTATGAACAAATACAACTCTACAAAAGTAAGAAAAGCCGCCCAGAAAGCTAATTTCTAAGCGACTTATCTATAGTGTGCTGGTGGCGCAATGTGGAAGTTGATAACCACCAGCATTTTTAGCTTAACGACTATTACCAAAGTTAACAACTGTTAGTACACGCTCACATTACAGCCCTAATGATAATCTTAAAAATTTCTTAATGATTGCTAGTTTTAGGTTTTTAACCCTAGGTTTCAGCACTGGCTTGAACAAAGTGACTGATATAGCGGTTTCAAGGGGAATAGTAGTAACTAACAAGCGACTAGGTAATTAATAATATCCTTTAGCTAGCTTATGCCTTACATAATGAATACGCGCTTTCTTGATATAGATGGTCAGGTATTTTGGGTCAACGGTAAACACAGTGGCATCTATTCTCACATGGCAAAACAGATGATCAGCCAAGTAAACGCCATGCTCACCTACCACAGCAAAGTTATCCTGATTCGCTTTGACTTACGCTTATACGCATACACAGTCGATAACTCTGTAATCACCAAGTTCAATCGTATTTTGTTTAAATGGTTAAAGCGAAAATATGGCCTAAAACGCATCGGCTTTATGTGGTGTCGCGAGCTAGAAAAGGCAAAGCAGCAGCATTACCATTATGCCCTTATGCTAGATGGCCACAAAGTTCGCCACCCGCATGATATTCTGATTAAAGTAAAGCAGATCTGGAATGAACAGCTTCAAGGCTCTGAGTTTACACCTAAACGCTGCTATTACAACTTGAAACGCGATGACTATAACTCCATTGCGCGAGCAATATGGCGCATCTCATACTTAGCTAAAACGCGCGGCAAAGGCTATAAGCCATCGCAAACAAAAAACTATGGCACTAGCCGCATCAAGCCGAAAAGTGGTTAGAATACGATCATAGAGTTCCGCTGTTACGTTTTAGAAACAAGTAAATTTCTCTGATAAGGTTGTTTATAGCCAGTTTTTCGGACAAAAAGAAAAGAGGTATAATTGACTAAAATGTGCGCTCTGAGGATGCTATGTCAAAAGGTTTTCATTTTGGTCGTGTCAAAACAAGGCAATACACGGTTGAGTACCCCAAGCTTTGTGCCAATAGCTTCAAACCACTATTAAAACTACCACTCGGTAAATATTGCCTCACCAGTCAATCAAACAGCAGGCCGATTGAGTTAAAAGAAACCAGTAGCGGTATTCGCTTTGTTAGCCTTGAACACGAAAGCGGCGAATTACAACTAGGGCTGATAACGTGTGAACGCAGCGCCAGTAAAAAACTCTATATAACTTGCCCGTATTGCCAAACAAAGCGCCAACACCTTTATCAATGTAAAAGCGGGTATGCCTGTAGAACGTGCCTAAAGCTTCACTACGCATCTCAGAGTGAGCGAAAAAAGGATAGGTTAGCTAGACGTATAAGAAAGCTAAGGAGAGCTATTTGGGGCGATATAAACGATATATACAACCTGACAGAATCAGCCATGTATTTCTCCAAACCTAAATATAAACGTTGGGATAAATTCGAGCAGGAAAAAGAGAAAGTGTTAGAGCTAGAAAAGCAATATTGGCAATTGTCGGAAGCTCATTTAGAAAAGCTTTTCGGAAATATATGTACATACTCACCAAGTGCTTATGTACCACCCTAAGTACCACCAAAAAGGTAAAGCAAAATAAAAAACACTATTTAACAACAAGATAATAAACCAGTTAAGATGACCCCAGCTCCACCACTTACTTCAGTTTAGTGCCTGTAATTCAATAGGTTACAAGCACTAAATTGAGTAACTTTCTAGAACCCCCCATTCATAGCTAATTTCATTATGTGCGACACTTATGTGAGCCACTTATGAAAACATTCAGTTATATCTTTCAAAACCGCTTTAACACTTTCTACTTTCGTCAAAAAACCCCAAAAGAAGTATTGTTTCTCTTGCCGAGAGCAAAAAAAGAAGTCAAAATATCTTTAAAAACCAAAGAGAAAGCCAGTGCCTTTGTTTTAGCAAGACAACACAAAGTGGCATTTGACGGATTGTTTTCTGCGCTCAAGGAAGTTTCAAGGATGTACCGACAACGATTTGAAAATCTAGATTATGATTCTCAGCAAGAACTACTACTTGAGCAACGTGCTTTAGAAGCAATTAATGATCAGCGCTATACACAGCAACTATTCTTTTTATTTGAACGCAAAGATCGTATTAAAAATGCGTTTAAAAATATCGAAGGGCTTAAAGAGTTTACGCTTAACGATATTGATTTCTCGACTGTTGATCAGATAAACCAATTCGTTGCTATTGTTGATTTACTGTCAGACCCTACTCTTTCAGATCCACTACCATACGTAAAACAAATCCCTTTTAAGCAAGATTCGCCTTACGAAGAAAGCAACGCTGGCTCAAAAGGTGTGGCAAAAGCAATCCACCTCGAACAATTTGTTATCAAGCGTCAAAAGAAAATAAGAAAAGAACCTACTACACCCAGTCTCATGAAAAGGCAATCAACATTAG
Organism: Pseudoalteromonas sp. HM-SA03; assembly: GCF_002289345.1. Lineage (GTDB taxonomy): Bacteria > Pseudomonadota > Gammaproteobacteria > Enterobacterales > Alteromonadaceae > Pseudoalteromonas. The sequence goes on from NZ_NSDG01000041.1 coordinate 25,867, forward strand.
CCAGAAAGGAAGTTGGCCGAACATTCATTAATATACTCGATACTGAAATTAGCACAGGTTTGCGTCCAATAATCAAGACAGAATGTGATGATGTGCCACAAGACCAAGACATAATTTTAGAGGGTGTACAACTTGAAAGCCAAGCTGACGTTGAAAATTTTGCACGACTTTGTAGTCTTCTAGAAAAAGGCTCTGAAGTAACACTGTCAGATATTCACCAAGTTAGCAGACCAATCGTTGCTCCTAAAACAATGCTTCGTATTTCTGAAGTGCTTAAGAAGTTTCGTGATGAAAGAAAATCAGAATGGAAAAGTGAGAAGACTCTGACAACAAACGAAAGTATTTATAGCTCTTTTGCAGAAATTACAGATGATGTATTTGCTTCAGAGCTTAGTATCGAGCATTGCCGTGATTATATTGGAATACTGCAAAAGCTACCTGCGAATAGAAATAAGCTTAAACAGTTCAGAAACAAGACTGTTGCGGAGCTTTTAGAAGAAGCAGATACATTTACTCCGATGGCAAAACACAATGTTAATAAGTACATTCGCCGATTGTCTGAGGCGTTCGGATGGGCGACAAGCAGAGGCTATATTACAGCTAATTATTTCAAAGATCTTCGCGTAAAGGATAGAAATGAAAAAGTCAGATCTAAAGATCAACGCCAAAGGTTTAGTCATGCAGACTTAATCACAATTTTTAGTTCTAATGAATATGTTAATGTAAAACATGATCGTACTTTTAAGCACTGGCTCCCCTTACTAGGACTTTATACAGGAGCAAGGCTAGAAGAGCTTTGCCAACTCCGATTTGATGATATCAGAAAGGAAAGTGGCATATGGGTTATTGATATAAATGAAAAAGAAGACAAACGAGTAAAAACAATCAATTCTCCTCGCCTAGTTCCAATACATAAAACCCTCATAAAATTAGGTTTTATTAAATACGTTGAACATTTAAAGCTCTGTTATCAAGATAATATTCTACTCACAAATCATGTTTTCCCTGATATTGTGAAAGGCCGTGATGGTTACGGACATAATCCGACAAAACGCTTTTCTTCTTTCATTGAAAAGCTCGGAATAAAAGAACAAGGAAAATCGTTCCATAGCTTCAGGCATACTTTTGCTGATGAAAGCAAGCAACACCATAAAAACCCTGTCATGACGGCTGAACTTATGGGTCATAGTGTAGAAAGTGAAACAGTCGGTAGGTACGGAAAAGACTATGCAACCAGTACGTTAAAAAAAGCCATTGATGAATATGAGCCTATCCCTGTCTCAACAATAAATAAAATCAGGCCTTTTTTTATTTGGAAAGAATTACAACCAACACATAATCAAATACCCCCCTGGTTTCAACTAGTAAATCTATTTTAAAAAGTAAAACCTTAATGAACGCATTGAATAAAAAACAAAGATAAAGTGAATTAATTATGATTGAAAAACAAAGCTTAAATTTATTTATTAGTTACTGTCATGCAGATGAAACTAGTAAAGAAACATTTGAAAAGTTCCTAGTCACACTTCGCAAAAACGGGGAAATACATGATTGGAATGATCGATTAATTGACGTTGGGGACAAATTCGACTCTGAAATAAAAAAGAATTTAGAAGAATCAGACATTGTTTGCCTACTTATCAGTCAAGATTTCCTAAATTCAGAATATTGCATGAATGAAGAATTATTTAGAGCCTTAAACCAAGTTGAAAATGGTAAAAGCAGAATTGTTCCTATTATCCTTGACCATTGTATGTGGCTTGACACAGAAATTAGTAACTATATGGCAATCCCAAAAGATGGGACTCCTATTTCTGAGTTCTCATCCGAAAATAAAGCTTGGATGCAAGTGATAGAAAGTATAAAAAAAGTTGTCAAAAAGCTAGAGAAAGAACCATTAAAAAAAAAGAGATAATTCTTAATTCACCTGAAGTAGAAATTATTAGTCCCAATAGTCTACTAGTCCTCAACGATATTTTTGTTGAGGAAATAAACAGTACGGAAATAACTCTCCAAACACCACATAAAGAAAACATCTCACTTCAAGATATATTCATCTACCCTGATTTTAAGTTTCTTGATGACGAGGTTTCTGAGCATGAGGTGACTAGAAATTCAGAATTTTATAGTTCTCTTGCAAGGTTCCCAACCAAGTCTTTAGTTGTTGGTGAAGAGCAATGTGGGAAGACTAGCTTCGCTAAAATGGCTTTTTACTCAGTACTTGAAGATGGTGGCTTACCACTGCTTCTAAAGGGTAGAGAAATAAATAAGTCTGATATTAACCATTACCTCGAAAGATCTATAAAATATCAATATGCTAATCTTGATTCAAGTTCCTTTAAAAAAAGTAAAAGAATAAAGGTTTTAATCATTGATGACTTAGTAGATACAAAATTAAACCCTGCTTATCTGGGTAAATTTATAGAAAATGCACAAGAATTTTTCGATAAGATATTATTTTTATCTGATGAATCCATTAGATTTGATGAACAAAAAATAAAATATTTCAATGATTTTGAGCAGTTTGAATTATTACAGTTCGGGTACGAAAGAAGAGATGAACTAATTAAAAAGTGGCATGCATTAGGCAGAGAAGAAGAAATTACAGAAGAAGAATTAAGTACTCTAACAAAAACGACAACAACTCATTTAGATATGATTGTTAGAAAAAACATAGTCCCTAGAAAGCCCATATTTATCTTAATGATTTTACAAGTATTAGACTCTGGAAAGCCTTCGGACTACTCACTAACATCACATGGTTATTGTTATCAAAGGTTGATAGAAGAAAACTTAAATAAAGTAAAAATAAAGCCTGAAGAAATAGAAAAGTATATTAATTATTTGTCACAACTAGCATTTTATATGTATGAAAAAGCAACTTACCATTTAAACAAAATACAAATGGAACAGTTTCATACTTTTTACAAATCTAAGTTTAACTTAGGTGCTAATGATCATGTGATAGAGAAGCTCTTAGACTCAAAAATTCTTAAGCTGTCTGGCGATAATTACTCTATTAGATACAAATATATATACTACTTTTATGCTGCAAAATACATGTCTAACCACAAAGATTGCCTAAAATTTGTAGAGTATTTGTGTACTAAAACCCACATTGAAAAAGACGCAAACATCCTTATATTCATAACCCATCATACAAAAAATGATGATGTAATTGCGCTAATAGCAAAAATGACCTCAAATATTTATAGTAATCGTAAAGAAGCGCTTTTAGATAAGACTGACACTAAATTCTTGCAAGAATTCATGTCTCAAATTCCACAATTAGTCATGAAGCAACAACATGATGTAAAACAAGCACAAAAGGAAAGCTTAAAGAAAAAGGATATCTCAGCCAATCAATCTGAAAGGTTTGATATAGAATCCCTAGACGATGACCCTGAATTTGATTGTATCAAAGATATAACGAGATCAGTAAGAGCTGTTGAGATTTTAGGGCAAATAATAAAAAACAGGCATGCTTCTATAGAATTAGGGCAATTAAAGGAGTTGTCAACTGAGGCTACAAAAGTAGGGCTTAGGTTTTTGAACTTCTATTTAACTTCAACTGAACAAGTTAAAACTGAACTAATGGATATAATTCACGCTCATTTAGAAGATAACTTAAATCTAACAGTCGAGGAAATATCAAAACAAGTCCGAAGAACCTTTATGCAACTAGTATATCAAATTACTTTTAATGTCATCAGAAAAGTGTCGTTCTCTGTAGGTCATAAAGAGCTTGTTAATATCTTTAGCGAAATAGCATTAGATATTGAAACCCCAGCCTTCTACTTAATAGAGGCTTCTATGCAACTAGAATTTGCTAGCACACAAAATAACATACCAAAAAAGAAACTCGAAGCGATATGGAAAAAAGTAAGCTCAAACTTTTTAGCTAAAAGGCTTTTACAAGATATTGTTCTTCAATACCAATATTTCAATTACGTTTCTTATCAAGATAAAGCATGGATTGCGACTAAGCTAGAAATCCCTTTAGATACTCAGGATGTTGTTCAAAATTATAAAAAACCTAAGACTTTAGCTAAAAAAAATTAAGAAAATACAACCTTAATAAATTAAAAAATAACTGCACTTCTCACCTTGAGAAGTGCTTGCTTTGAATTATACGATAATCCTTTGTCCTAGTTCTCCAGCTAAATGATGACTCCAAAACCCCCTCTTTTTCGAGATATTTTAAACATTTAACGATATACTCTGTAAGGTAAGCGTCGCCTGAACCACACCTAGCTACTAAATACGCTCAGCCTATAAAGTACAGCTCTGACCTCAATTCGGAGCTGACCATGCCTAAACACAAAACCGCAGAGCAATGGCTGAAACTTATCGAACAACAGGAACTCAGTGGTTTGTCTGTCACTGACTTCTGCACGCAGCACACAGACACAGAGCTTGACCCCATTGGTTAGACATATTTAGCCATTTTTTAGATGAACAACCTTCCTTTATGCTGCGAACTTCTGTGTCGCATGGTATACCTCATCAGGCGTTTGCTTTTTCAAACTCTGATGTATTCGTTCCTCATTATAAAATACGAAGTAGTTACCTATCTCTCGCTCCGCTTCCCTGATTGAGTCGTATGCTTTCAGGTACACTTCTTCATATTTCAGGCTTCGCCATAGCCGTTCTATCATGACGTTATCGACCCAGCGGCCCTTGCCATCCATGCTTATCTTGATGCCGTTCTCTTTCAGTTTGCCCGTAAATACATCGCTAGTAAACTGGCACCCTTGATCTGAGTTAAATATCTGGGGCTTACCGTAGCGTTGTAACGCTTCGTCCAATGCTTCGAGGCAAAAATGCGTATCAAGTGTGTTCGATAGTTTCCACGACAATACCTTACGACTAAACCAGTCTATGATCGCAACAACATACACGAATCCTTTGGCCATCGGGATATAGCTAATGTCTGTTGCCCACACCTGATTTGCATACGTTACCTCTGTATCCCTGAGCAGGTAAGGGTAAATGCGGTGTGCTTTGTCAGGCACGGTAGTTTTCGGTTTTGGATACAAAACCAAGATCCCCATTAAACGCATCAGTCTCGTCACCTTCTTACGGTTGACCTGGTAGTTCAACTTGGCCAGTTCATCGACGATCCGCCGGCTACCCATGAATGGATACTTCAGGTGTATGTCGTCAATCGCCTTCATAATGTCGAGCGTTTCCTGCGATTCACCTTTGGGCTTGTAATAGGCAGAAGCACGGCTAATTTCCAGCAATTCACACTGGCGTTTTAATGCCAGCGAATGTGTTTTGTCGAGTTTATTTTTCTTATGTGCTCTTGCTAACGACCGAGCACTTTCGCCAAAAAATCATTCTCCATTGTCAGCTGACCGATTTTAGCGTGTAATTTCTCGACATCTTCATCTGATTGCTGACCAGAGTTAGATTTTCCGGTAAACAAGCTAGCGGTATTTTGTATCAGTTCGTTTTTCCAGGTAGTGATCTGGGTCTGATGAATATTGTAGTGGGCTGCCAACTCAGCGGTTGTTTTATCGCCTCTGGCAGCTGCAAGGGCTACTTTTGCCTTGAATTCTGGTGAATGGTTTCTGTGTTTCTTGCTCATAATCTGCTCCAATTTGTATTGGTCTATTAATAACAGATTATTCATCTAAGTGCGTGTGCTAGATCTTGGGACCATTTCTGGTCAAAATCATCGAACACGTCAGGCCAAAATACAGCTGCCGGCACTGTGAAAAAACACAAACCCGGGTTGAGATCAAANCAAGCGCCTGTCCCACCGAGCCCGGTTCCTAAAGGCATAGCAACGGCCAGTTTGCTGAGCCAGATCATCACCAGTAAATATCAGTATGGCTTACCGCTGTATCGACAGGAAAGCCTGTTCAAACAATATGGTATCGCNNNACTGAGCAGGCAGACTATGGCGGACTGGGTGATCCGCTGCGCCAGTTTATTTAAGCCGCTCTATGACAGGCTGCACGAAGTGTTGCTACAGCAACCGGTACTGCACGGCGATGAAACTACGGTTAAGGTGGTGAAAGAAGACAAACAGACCAGTTACATGTGGCTGTATTGC
>NZ_NSDG01000042.1 GCF_002289345.1 Pseudoalteromonas sp. HM-SA03
TGAGTGCAGAATTAAAGCTTAGGCGGGATCTTAGGAAGGTGCAAATTAGTGGTGGGTGTCTGCGATTTAAGTAAGCGATTTAAGTAAGCGATTTATCGAGCGATTTACAATCCTTTGAGTGCAGAATTAAAGCTTAGGCGGGATCTTAGGAAGGTGCAAATTAGTGGTGGGTGTCTGCNCGGATTGGCTTTGAAATGGCTTTTGAAGCTGGAGATATCGCTTGTTTTAAATCTGGCTCTTGTTCTTTTTTGCTCCAAGATTTCTATGAGCCATTGCACAGCAACAATTTTATGATGCACCTTTTAGTCGAAGATGCCCAAAGCTGGTATGAACATGTTTTAAAACTCGAGCTGGACCAAGCGTTTGGCGTAAGAGTAACTGAACTTGTCGAGCAGCCATGGGGAATGCTCGAATTTTGTATTACTGATCCTAGTGGCGTGTTGTGGCGCATCGCCGAGAATCAGTAACCGAACAAAAAGATTGTGGCGTCAATAACTGATTTTATGCTTTACCGATTTCCAAATTAAGCGAATTGAATATGAACAGATAGCACCATTCACTACGTTTATCACGATAGGGAATCGATGATACCCACTACCTATTTGCACCGAAGCTGGGAATTTGACTAACAAACCAAAACTTACCTACCTTCGGTTCTTCACTTTAGCTTTGACGGTGGTTTCCCATACCATTTTAAACAAACTTTATTCAGCGCACTTTGCTCTGTAAAACCGAGTGCGTCTACAATATCGAGCAATTTGGTGTTGCTGATGAGTTGTTCAAATCTATGTTTTCGCTCTTGGTCGAGTAAGGTTCTAAAGCTGGTGTGTTGTATTTTTAGCTTACGCTGCATCGAACGCACACTCATGTTTAATGCCTTAGCAATACTTGCTTGGTTGACTCCAACCAGTGAGTGCTTTGCCGCCAGTAAATTGGCAACACGCGTTTTTAAATCATGATTATCACAGAGCGCTGATACGCTTTTTGCAACCGCTTGCTCAATATGTTCGTGCATTAGGCTGTCGACGGTAGCGACGGGCATGGTAAGAAAATCTAACGGAAAAGACAGTATATTTTCAGGGCAGTTTTGTGATACGGGGCAGCCAAACCAAGTTTGCAAACGCTGTAATTCTAGGCCACACACGCTAAAGCTAAGCTGGAGTTGGTTAGGCGATAAAGTTGAACGCAAAAGCTGCCTTGCAGCGCTCACCCAAGCGGTCATATTACGCAAAATGGCTTGCTTACCCAGCGGGGTTTTTGGTTGCCAAGTTAACTTGGCATTGTCACTATCATTTGTGAATACGGCGAGGCCAATATCGGCAACAATGGCGTCGTAATGCAATAATGAGGTTATAGCCTGCTGCAAGTCTTTACTGGTTTCGACCAAGTAGCCAAGCGCCCCATAGTCATGCAGCTGAATGGCTTTACCCAGTTCAAAACCAATTAGGGGATCGCCGCTCAGCTCCTGCCCTACTTCAAGCAACCGCTCATACTCAAAGAGTGCTACACGTTCAGGCCGTGACGCTACCAGCTCAGCAAACTCGCCTTGCAGTCTCTTGTCATCGGTAAAATGGTCATGGAGATATACCCATGCACTATAAAAATATACAAACGAAGTGGAGTGCATTGCAGTTCCTTTTGTCGTATTTGGACAAATTGTTGGCGCAGTTTGGCAGGATTGTCAATGGCTAACCCGTTACGCTAGTGCATATAAAGTACCAAAGCTATGGCTAAAGAAGGAGCTATATATGGTTGATGTATCGCTAATTTTACTGGCACTCAGTCCCGTCTTTTTACTTTGTGTTGCCTGGGAGTATATCAAGCACCACGAACACTATGATTGGCGAGACTCCATACTCAATGCCCTACTCGCCTTGCTCCACCAAGGCAGCGACGCGCTGGCTTTGCTTGTGCTGATGCCGCTCTTTTACTGGCTCCATCAATTTGCCTTATTCACAATCGAATTAAATTTCTTCTCTTTGCTCTTTGGGTTTATCTTGCAAGATTTTTTGTATTACTGGTTTCACCGCGCATCACATTGTATTCACTGGCTTTGGAGTGCGCACGTGGTCCATCACAGTTCGAACAACATGAACTTTACCACCGCATTTCGCCAAAGCTTGCTTTACCCTATTGTCGGTATGTGGCTGTTCTGGCTGCCTATGATACTGCTTGGATTTACCCCGACCTTGGTATTTGCCATCGTCGCAATCAACTTAGCTTTTCAATTTTTTGTTCATACACAAACGGTTAATCGATTAGGGATGGTAGAGCGAATTTTTAATACGCCTTCCCACCACAGAGTCCATCACGCCAGTAATCCTGACTATATAGATAAAAACTTTGCCGGGGTGCTGATCATTTGGGATAAGCTTTTTGGCACCTTTATCGAGGAGCGTGAAGACATAACAATTTGCTATGGAATAAGAGGTGCGGCACCAAAGCAGACCCCTTTAGACGTTAACTTTGCTCAGTGGCGTCATATGTTCCACCGCTTTTCACAAGCAAACACCTTAAAAGGCAAATGGTCGGCGTTATTTGGTTATCCAACCCACTTACCCGACAAGCCTAAGAATACCGCTTCAGTCAAGCCCTAGCGCGTTACTTATATCGCTCGGCCTTTTCTACAAGCGCTTGGCAGTACACTCTTAGTTTATCGCGCAGCACTCTCACGCTTGGGTTGATCATTTGCTTTGACGGGCAGATCAACCACAGCGGCTTACATTCAACGCGATAGTCATTTAATATACTTTGCACCACACCTTGTTCTAGTTGATCTGCTACGTCTATCGCGGATCGCAATGAAATACCCGCTCCTTGCGCACACCAGCGCTTTACCACATCCGCATCATTACTGGTTCTACGCCCTTTAAGCACCACTTTGTAAGTTTGTTCATTTTTCGTCAGTTTCCACGTATCAAACTTACTGCCTCTGATCAAAAAGAACAGTCCTTGGTGCTCACTTAATTCCTCGTGATCCTTTGGCGTGCCTTGTTTTTCTAAGTATTCCGTAGAGGCACAAAGCAGTAATGGCACATCACAAATTTTAAAGCCGTAAAAGCTACTGTCTTCAGGCGCACCATAGCGCAGCGCGATATCAACACCGTCACGATAAAAGTCGAGATTGTGATCATTAAGAATAAGCTTCAGGGCAAGTTTAGGGTATTCATCAAGTAATTCGTCTAGCCAAGGAAGGAGGATATTACGACCAAAATCTGACGGTGCGGTTAACCTTAGCTCACCGTCAATTTCGTTGTCGTTGTCAAGCACCTGCTTTTTGCCATCAGCCAAAAGGGCAAGTGCCTGCTCGCAAATTGGCAAGTAAGTTTCACCTTGCTTTGATAGCCTTAAGCTACGCGTAGAGCGCACAAAAAGTTGAAAGCCAAGGTGCTTTTCCACTCGCTTTATCGCGGCGCTCGCCGTGGCAACCTGCATATCTAACTGCGCAGCCGCCGCACTAATATTGCCAAGTTTAGCCGTTTTCATCACGACGATTAAATCTTGTGTATTCATTTTCAAAAAATTTTTGAAACTATTTAACTCATTATCATCTTTTTATTGATTATGTAAAACCCTATTATCTCTTGAAAGCAATTTTAGGAGTCTGTTATGTACACATTACGGGATGCAATTCACAATCGTTATTCCACAAAAGCCTTTGATCCTAATAAAAAAATTAGTGATTCAGATATTGAGCTACTTAAGCAAGTACTAAGGCTGAGCCCATCTAGTACCAACGTTCAGCCATGGCATTTCGTCATCGCAAGTACTGAGACAGGCAAAACTCAGGTGGCTAAAAGCACACAAGAGAATTACAAATTTAATGAAGCCAAAGTACTAAATGCATCTCATGTTGTTGTATTTGCTGCAAAACAAAATATAGATGATGCACATTTAGATAAAGTGCTTGCCAAAGAAAGTGCCGATGGCCGATTTGAAAAAGGCTCTGAGGTAGAAGCACAAATGAATAATGGCCGTCGCTATTTTGTCGGCTTAAATCAAACCAGCGATGAAGCAATCAAAGCATGGGCTGGCAAACAAGTTTACTTAAATCTTGGGCAATTTTTGCTAAGCACTGCACTACTCGGTATAGACTCTGTACCCATTGAGGGTTTTGACGCTGAAATTCTCAGCAATGAACTTGGGTTAACTGAGCAAGGCTTTGATGCCCTTGCCATTGTCGCGTTGGGCTATCGAGACGAAGGTGATTTTAATGCTAAATTACCTAAATCTCGCTTTGCTATCGACGATATCATTACCGAAATCTAAGACCCAGTTTGGCACTGATAATGGCTAACTAGATAACATCAGTGCCATTTCAACTTCGGTTGGAATACCATTTCAAACACTACAATGTAAACCAATGTGAATGAAACAATAAATTCACAACTACCCGCTCCCCAGTTTTGTATTAAATTTATCCATACTTTTCAATAACATTACAGCTATTTGAAATTATTGGTAATTTTTTAATGTAAACTTTTTAGCTCTATTGTGAAAATTCTGCTTGAAACATCAAATATATTATTGTTAATTAAAAGTGAAGAGTGAATTCACCTTTAAAAATAACGAAATGACAACAAGTAAACTCAGTCCTCGCAACTGGTTTTGTACCTACCAGCCAAGAGACTGTAGCAACCTCAACAGGAAGAAATAATGAAGCTACTATCACGCACATTATCTACAGGGTTACTCGCGGCAGCCGTAACCGCATCACTGAATGCTCAAGCAATGAATAAAGACCTAGCGGTAAGTGTTGATGTCGACACAAAAAGCAATGGCGATGTTATTGCGACGCTAAACATCACTAATCAGGGTAAAGGTAATCAGAAAATCTTAAGCTGGTATACAGATCTTGAAGAAGAGCATATTTTCAAAATTACGCGTGATGGTAAAGAAGTTAATTTCTTTGGTCCTCACTACAAACGCCCAGCTCCTACTGAAGCCGACTTTATCAAATTAAAGTCTGGCGAAACACTCACTAAATCATTTGAGCTTTCAGGCCTTTACGATCTTAGCCAGCCAGGTAACTACGAAATTAGTTATGATGTTGAATCATTTGACCTTTTCGGTAAAAAAGAAATCCCAAGCATGACTACAAGAACGATGGGACAGCAATCGATGATGCGTGCCGATGTAGCAGAACTCAGCTCAAATTCGGTCAATCTTTGGCTTGAAGGTGTAGCATTAAGCAAAGGTAACCTCCAAGTTAACGCAAAACCAGTCGCTGGTGCAGCAGACTGTACTGATGGCACTTGTTTTACAGGTCGTTGTAGTAACAGTGAAAAAACCAGTATTTTATCAGCGTTGAATGCTGCGGACCAAATTACTAACAACTCCGTTGCTTACCTAAATAGCCACTCAGCAAGCAACCCGTCTACGCGTTATCAAACTTGGTTCGGCTCCGCGACAAGCAGCCGCTATGCAACCGTGAAATCTAACTTCAACGCAATCAATGATTCAATCGACAACCAAGATCTCACTTTTGACTGTAGTTGTAACAAGTCATACTTTGCTTATGTATACCCAAATCAACCATACAAAGTATATCTATGTCGCGCATTTTGGAGCGCAAATGAGCTAGGTACGGATTCACGTGCAGGCACGATTGTTCATGAGCTAAGTCACTTTAATGCCGTTGCGGGTACGGATGACATCGTTTATGGTCAATCTGGTGCGAAAAGCTTAGCAAACTCAAACCCAAGTCAAGCAATTCAAAATGCTGACAGCCATGAATATTTTGCGGAAAACACTCCGTACCAAAACTAATCTCGACTTATTTGGTATAGATATCCCTGACGAGTATCGGGTTTAGGCAAGCGCCTAGACCCGATACTATTCACAGCGATTTCAGCTAACATGAAATATACTTCTTAAATTCATCTATTTGCTGAGGAATTTCATGACTTGGGTTATCGTCGCGCTGTGTGGTTTTATCCTACTTGCTACGTTATTGCCACTTGCTAAGCATCCGCACTGGAGTGTTAGAGCAATGGAGTTCCCGCGGCTTCAGCTCGCTGTTATTACCGCATTTACGCTACTGCTGTCCATTTTCTATCTTAATCTTCAAAGTGTAGCCGCGCTTGCTGCCATTTCTCTATTAGGTTGTTTAAGTTTTCAACTGTGGTGGATTTTACCCTACACCCCGCTTTGGCCTGTCAAGGTAAAGAAAGCGACAACCAATGCTGACACAATCAGTTTGATCACCGCCAATGTACTGCAAACCAATCGACAGTTTAATTTGCTGATGGAGCAAGTTCGGGTACATCAACCTGATATTTTAGTCACGTTAGAAAGTGATGAGATATGGGAACAACAATTAGACTCATTGTTGGACATACTGCCCTACAGCGTTAAATGTCCACAATCCAATTTATACGGCATGCACGTTTATTCTCGCTACCCGCTAGACGAGGCTAAATGTGAGTATATCGTTGAAGAAGGCGTGCCTTCGATACATGCAAAACTCAGGATAGCTCCCCATATCGTGATCCAAACCCATTTTTTGCATCCGGCACCGCCAAGCCCCACCGAAAACGAAACGGCCATTGCGCGAGATGCAGAGCTGGTGGTTGTCGCCAAGCGCGTCATAAATGAGCCTTTGCCCACCATCGTCACTGGCGATCTCAATAATGCTGCTTGGTCATCAACCACGAGGTTATTTAGGAAAATAAGTGGACTTCTTGATCCACGAGTTGGCCGAGGCATGTTTAACACGTTTCATACGCAGTACCCGTTTGCACGATGACCGCTAGATCATTTGTTTGCGAGTCACCAAATCACAGTGATCGACATTAAAAGGCTCAGATCACTTTGCGCTTTATGCAAAACTCGCTTATCAACCGGTCAAAAATAAAGTTGAAGCAGGACTTGAGCTGAAAAAGAAAGATATACATCGCAGCAAAGAAATTATTGAAAATGCCGTGGCAAAGCCGAATTGCAAATTATGATCGTACATTAAGTGTGAACGAGTGCTAGGGCCTGTTGATCTTTCAAGTTTGTTTTTGCAGCAGTTTGATTGGTATTTATACAAGGCAGAGCCAGCGTAGCATAGTCATTCTATGTAAGTCTGGCGATAAAGACTTTGTGCTCCTGCAAAGTCACCTTACCCCACATCCTTGTGGGGCAACACAGAAGAAATGCTAATCAAGCGCTGCCCTTTGGGTTCATCTGAGTGCGCTTTGTTCATTGTTGCTCAACTTTTGCCTAGATTACTAGGCGGCAAGTCGAGCGTCGCGACCAAAACACACTCAGAAGAACAAAAATCAAACAGCAAAGGTCAACAGGCCCTAGAAATAGCGGTTTTTAAACAACGTCAACTTGAAGCCAGCATCGTTCACTAACTTCAAGCCGAAAAGTGTATTTATGACTTCAGAGAATTAATCCAAGTCTTGATATCTTCTTCAACGAGCGCCATTGGCCTTGCGCCCTTTAGCAACACCACGTCGTGGAATGCTTTAATATCAAACTTATCGCCCAGTTGCTGTTTAGCATGCTCTCTAAGCTCAACCAATTTAAGCATACCTAACTTATAACCAAGCGCTTGTCCTGGCCAAGCGATATAACGGTCGATAGCCGATACCACATCGCTCATCGCCGTACCAGTTGCATCAGCAAAATACGTGATCGCTTGGTCGCGTGTCCACTTTTTATAATGTAGGCCCGTATCAACCACCAATCGAGCCGCACGATATGCCTCAGCTTGCAGACGACCTAAGTCTCCAAATGGGTCGTCCTTATACATCCCCATTTCGTATGCCAATAGCTCTGAATACAGCGCCCAGCCCTCAACATAGCCATTAAATGAGGCATTTTGACGCATCAAACCGATTTCTGTTTGCAACATATTAAGCGCAATTTGGAAGTGGTGACCAGGAACCGCCTCATGATACGTTAAGGTTTTCATGCCAAAGCTTGGTACTGCTTTCATGTCTTTTAGGTTGATTGAAAATACCCCTGGGCGACTGCCATCAAGCGATGGACCGTTGTAGTAACCACCTGGTGCCCCTGCTTCCACGGCTTTTGGTATACGTTTAACTTCAACAGATTGCGGTGGAATTGTAGAAAAATAATCTGGCGCTTTTTGTAAAATTGTCCCTATTTCACCACGCAAGAACGACAATAACGCTTCACGACCTTCGTCAGAATCCGCATATAAGAATCTCGACTCTTCATTAAGCTGCTTCATCCGGTCACCAACTGTGCCTTGTGAATAGCCATTTTGCTTAAGGATTTCGTCCATACGCTTTGAAATACGCTCCACCTCAGCAAGGCCAATTTGGTGGATCTCTTCCGCGCTCATATCAGAATCTGCCAAATAGGTGATTTCATGCTGGTAGAAAGATTCGCCATTTGGTTGGGCCCAAATACCGACATTTTCAGGCGCTTTGCTCTCTAGAGCGTGCATAATCGCAGACACATTTTTAAACTCAGGATAAAGCTTTTGCTCAACTATTTGTGTTGCCTGTGCAACATAATCAGCGGCGGCTTTATCCGTAATACCATCAATATTCGCAAGTTTATCTTTAAACGACGCAACCAAAGGATGTTCTGTACCACTTGGCACTGTGAAGTTATCTAAATAACCTAGCGTGTTTGGAAATAATACTTTTGGTAAAATTACGCCTTTATTGGCATCCGCTTTTACCTTGCTTGCAACTTGCTTCGTGACTTCAACAAAGGCATTTAGGCGCGCAACATAGTCTTTTGCATCTTGCTCACTTTCAATTCCATGCTGATCTTTTAGCACATTAGGAATATCCAACAATGGGCCAGACAACTGGTTAACAATGTATGGCAGGTGTCCGCCCCAAGTATCAATATAACCTGCTGAGAAGCCCTTATCACCGGCATAATAACGGGCAATAACTTCATTTACTTTAAGGTGCAACAAGTCATCAGAGTTCGCCACGCCCGATTGTAATTGTTTTAATTTATCTGCGGCTGCGTTCATATCCACCTGTAGCGCCTGCATACCGACAACCGAGTAATCTGGCAGTCTATTGGCGTAGTGACCATATTCACTGCTTGATAATTTGAGCGAAGTGGCAAGTGCGGGTTCGTGGTTAATAAACTGCTTGGTGTACTGTTCTACGACTTTGTCGATTTCTGCACGAGAGAGAGTTGATTCAGTGGTTTTAGCAACCGATGCAGTTTCTGTTACCGGCTTGTCTTGAGCACATCCGCTCAAACCTAGCACGACAGAGAGTGCTACCAAGCTTATTTTATTCATTATTACGCCGCTCCATTAGGGTTGTTGTCAAAGCTAAAAATACCAGTGCAGATCAGACTGGTGATAGAATAGTCATACCAATTTGACTGAACACTAGTTCAATTTGGTATAAGCACTTTATTCATTGAGAAATCAGAATACAATAAAGTGCTTACGCTATTCTCATAGATGCAACTACAAGTAACATATTTGCGCTTTTGTTACAGCTATAAAAGATAGAATCCTACAAAATAAGTTACTTTCTTTACACCTAAACTAAAGTAAATAGCCTTAGCTAGAGTGCTTAGTCTTCAATCAACAGAGGTTCAGGTCTTTCATTGTAGCCAAATGCAGAGTCAGCAATAATCTGCTGCACGCGACCTGAGGACTTGTCAAACACAAAGCAAGCATGTGGCCTTTGCTCTAACTGTAAGCTGATGGTGATACTCAAACTTTTAGGTAAAGCCTGCGCAATCACATCTCTCGACGCTTCTGTAAAGAGCACTGATTCAGGGGTAAATTGATAAAACTGCTCAAACTGCAAATCACAATGATCGCCTTGCTGTAAGTCCTTCCTATATTCATATTGATAGAGCTTGCTGCCACAACCAGGGCCAAAATAATTGGTCGTCAATGCCGTAAAATTGTAGTCCCGCACTTGTGGAATAAAACAGCACTGAGTTCCCCGTTTTGGCGTCGGGTGCCAAATCTGTGCACATACTTTAAAAAATGGTCGTTTATTTTCATAAAGTACATATAGATCATCATTGGCCAACATCGCTCGGACATGAGGTTGGTAATTACTGCTGCCCGCAACTTGAGCCGCCAAGAATTGCTTGTTTTGTGATAGCCGATACAACATTTCAGCAAGCAGTCTTAATGTACTGTCATCCAAGCAATCTGGGCCAGTATATAAGCTAGAAACACAATTAACAAAATCACTAAAGTTAATTGCCCCATGACTATAAAAGTTTTCGAATTGGCGTGCCATATTTCTTCCTTGTGTGAGCGTTTTAGTTAGACGAATAGAGAATGCGTTAGCTAAAATTCGTGTTTTTTAAAACAGAAACTTGCAAATATCCTATTGCAAACTGCGCTGTTTTCTTAGTCCCTAATTAAAGCTAATGCAGACTGAGGAGAACGCAACAAATTAATTACAATTTTAGTGGCTGCCCAGTTAAGACTATTAATGAGATGAATCGGAAATGGAAGTTTAGAGTTTATACGTTATATACAACGCAGGTGAAGCATGAGTATATGTCATAAAAGCTTCATGCAAATTTATGCACTTAACAATACGAGCGACAAAGGCTGAACCGAGTTCTATATCTATACTGTATTTTCATCGTTTCGAATGACACTAATCAATAAAACAAGATAAACCTCGGCCCAAACTTACTTAGATTTGGACTCAGGAATTACCTCGTCTTGGCTAAACATCTCAACCTGAGCTGCTTGAGATGAGATGCTATGAGCATCAGTTGTTAACGTTAAAACAACAAAAAATACGGTCATCACTGCAAATGCAATATTGACCGTTTTCCCTAAAAAGCGTGTTTTTATCATCACGATTTCTCCTAAACTTACCTCTACTAAGCTTAGTCGAAATCGTGAGAAAAAAGGTTTAATCCAAACAAAAAATAATTCATTAAACGCAACTATCAAAGCATGTGGGTTTATATGCTAGCCAACATTCGAGTTAATTGGTTTTAACGCCTTGATAAGCCTGAGTCCCCCATAGTGGCACAGTTGATAAGCTATGCTTAAAACTACCAGAGGTTTCCTTGGTGGTATAGGCTAAGTACATTAAAGTTTGGTTTTTTGCATCAAAGATCCTTCTTACTTTCATTGATTTAAAAAACACACTTTTTGATTTTTTAAATACCACTTCGCCAGAATCACTTTTGTCTATATTCGCTAACATTGCCGGTGTTATTTCACTCGTTTGACGGCAAGAAATAGAGCTATCGCTTGGGTCCGAAAAACTCAAGTCATCTTCAACACTCGCCACATGACAGGTCACCCCCGTTACAACAGGGTCAACCATAGAGTCTAATTTTATATCTTTGAGCGTAAATAGACCGAGTGACACATCACCAACTTCACTGTCAGAGCAACCTAGTAACGTACAAGATGCCAACAATGCAAACATCAGCTTTTTCATTGTTTTTCCTTAAGGTAATCGATGTATAAAAGAAACATACGGAGTTAATACTCTAAGCTATTTGAAAATTTTCGCAAATCACCCTATTTAAAAAAGAGATAACCACTCAAACAACGCAAATAATTATTCACAAAATACGAATAGGCATGTTAGCATGCATCGCAATTTCAGGGTGGCTGAATTTACCTAAACCATGAACGAATCATGGCTATTCAATTTACCACCGATTGTATGAAATTCTCTCTAAACTCGGGACAGAAATGCACCACCTGCATAGTTACCCACTTATAAAGATTGAAATTTCATCACGTTTAATTCTTAATTTGAGGTTCCACCATCCATGAGTAAGCTCCATCCAAGCTTAGTCGCACTAGCTGTTAGTTCGAGTTTTTTTGTTGTTAATCAATCACAAGCTGAAGAAAGTAAGGCTCAAGAAAAGTCAATTGAGCGAATTCAAGTAACAGCAACTCGACGCGCAGGCACAGTTCAAGAAGCGCCATTAAACATTACCGCCGTCGACAGCGATGTAATGAGCGACCAAAATATTGGCGACCTTGAAGACGTAGCAAGATGGGTCCCAGGTTTGACAATCACAGAACAAGGTGGCCGTGAAGGTTCACCTATTATTGTTCGTGGTTTGAATACTAATTCGTCAGAACGTGCCTCTGACTCGGGAACCGTGGCAACTTACCTCGGCGAAATCCCAATCAATGTGGATTTGCGACTAACCGATATCGAACGTGTTGAAGTCTTGATTGGCCCACAAGGTACGCTTTACGGTGCAGGCACGCTAGGTGGTGCGATTAGAACCATGCTTAAAGCACCAGTGCTTGACGTTATTGAGGGTAAACTAAGTGGTGATTTATTCAGTATCAATGATAGTGACAGTCATGGTCATGAAGTGGGTGCTGTGTTCAATATGCCTGTAGTGATGGATGAATTAGCCGTTCGTGCAAGTATTAACCGCTATCACAACCCCGGCTTTATGGATTACAGTTATGTGGTTAAGCAAGCTGGCGTTTCAAACCCAGATCCTGATTGGTCCAATGCTGAGGATGTAAAAGCAAACATCAACGCAGTTGCGGATGCAAATGATGAGACCATTACCACCACACGGGTTTCTCTACGTTGGTTGGTGAGTGAGAATATCGATACCACGCTGAACTATTTTCACCAGAAGCAAGAAAATGGCGCTAACTCAATTTCACAATATCAAAGCCTTGCAGCACAGCACCCGCTTGCCAATACGATCAAACCATACGAGTCAGCCTATCGCGTGCTTGAACCTAACGAACAAGAAGACGACCTGCTTAGCCTTGAAATCAACGCCGATTTAGAGTTTGCTGATTTAGTTTCGGCATCCGGTTGGTCAAGTAAAGAACAACAAGGCCAACGAGATCAAACCGATCTACTTTATGATATTTGGCCGGGTTATGCGGATTTTCCTAGTTTTACCGCGTTAACTAACGACACCACAGATCAAGATACTTTTACCCAAGAGATCCGTTTAGTCTCTAAGGGCGATGACGCGCTAAATTGGATTGCTGGGGTATATTACAGCAAACAAGAAATTAGCTCGGACGATAGAGAGTACACGCCAGGACTCACGGAGTTTTGGGGCGATAAAATCGACAATATTGAGCAAGATCTTGAGTATATCGCACTTACCAATGCCACCAGCAAAGAATCTGCATTGTTTGGCGAAGTTGGCTATGCATTTTCAGATGATTTTAATATCACAGTGGGCGCTCGTTTCTATCGCTATGATGTTAAAACTGAGTCAGCGGCTGAAACCCCGCTCTATTCTGGGGGCCTGCCAAGCCTCGAACAAATTTCATTTGAACAAGTCAGTGCCAAAGACAATGGTAGTTTGTTTAAGTTTAATGCCAATTACACTTGGCAAGATGGACTGCTGACGTACTTCACTGTCAGTGAAGGATTTAGGTTAGGCGGTGGCAACGGTTTGGAGTCCTGTCCAGAAACACTACCAGAGCAACAGATCATCTGTGCACTGCCGCATGAGCTTAGCTATAAACCAGATACCACCACTAACTATGAGCTGGGATTAAAGTCTACATGGCTAAATAACAAGCTGCATTTCAATGCCGCATTATTCAGTGTTGATTGGGAAGATGCACAGATCTCATCCGTGACGGTAAACGGTCAAGAGATCATTACCTCCAATGCTGGATCTGCGAACTCTAGTGGGATTGAGTTGTCAACCCGGGCTATGCTGAACGACCAGTGGACGGTGTATGCAACCTATTCTTATGCAAAAGCACAGCTAACTGATGATGCACCGGCCCTGTTTGCGGTATTCAAAGAAGGTGACTATAGCGCCGAAGAAATCGCGCTTTACCAGCCGTACTATGACGGTACAGATGGCGACCGCTTACCTGGTGCCCCAGAGCAGCAGTTTTCATTCGGCTTAAGCTACGAGCAAGAAGTGTTCGACGACAAAATGCTTAACGTTAATTATGGGGTAACCGCACAGAGTGACGTATACACGAAAGTCGGACTCAAAGCTGACGGAGAGGTATTGCCAGGCTTTGCCCTGTCTAACCTCAGTGCTAAGCTTTCAAGCGAGCAATGGGCCGTCACTTTTTATGTCGACAACCTGTTTGACAAATTTGCTTTCACCTCGGTAAGACGCGACAAATCTTGGGCTGGTGAAGCTAAATTCGCGGCGTTAAACAAAGCCTTGCCAGAGCAGCAGCGAGTGTACGGACACTATGTCACAGCACCTCGTACCGTAGGGGTCAAGCTTAACTACCAGTTTGAGTTATAATCAGCAAAAAACTAAAATAGAGAGTGAAGCTACCTTCACTCTCTTTACGTTGCGATGACATCATACAATCAGATCCAAAGCTATATTCAACAGCGTCAATTTCAAGCGGCGCATCACGCATTAGTCGCTCGCATCAATACCAATGCCAACGATCATCACGCTTACGCCTTATTGGCCGAGTTGAATATCGCACTCGGTAACCTCAGCAAAGCGCTAAAAATTTACGACAAGTGCCTAAGTTTATTCCCCTGTGCACTTTACTCACTAAGTGCTGCCAAACTCGCGCTTTTTACTCATGCACCATTAGTGGCAAAGCGCTATATTCTGCATTTACTAGGTAACACACAGTTGTCGGGGTCAGAGCACGATACCCTCGCAAATATATTACTGAGATTAAACCAATATACTGACGCTGGTTGGCATTTTAACCATGCCTATACACGCTCACCACACAGTCCTGAAATCGCGCTCAACTATGCAATGCATTTAAAGATGTCTGGTGAATTAGCACAAGCGCGGACGCTGCTTGCCTCTTTGGTACAAGCAAACCCAAGTAATGCAAAGTGCCAGTTAGCCTACTCAGAGCTTACTCCTGTAGAATTAGCATCGACTCGCATCACTCAGTTAGCAACTGAAATAACAGCGCAAACTGCGCCTCTTGCATTACAACGGCTTTACCATGCGCAAGCACTCGAATACGAAAAGCAGGAAAATTATCCCAAGGCATGGCAAAGCTTTGTGACCAGTAAACAAGCGATAAGTACCGAGGTTTCCTATTCATCTAAACAAATGACTGGCTATTTTCAAGCACTTGACAAACTTCTAGACAAGCCTATTGATTTTGCTCCAGAGCAAACGCTTGCACCTGTATTTATCATTGGGCTACCACGCTCAGGCACCAGTTTAATGGAGCAGATCTTAGCGCAATTGTCGCTACAACCGCTGGGAGAAACCAGTGTATTGCCCCAAGCACTTAGGTTTTCTCGTGACTACGACAGTAATATTCAATATATCAGCCACGCCTATAAAGAGGCTAACGCCATTGGGCAATACCGTCTCTTCACCGCGCAGTCCGTTGCTGGTGCTCAACGTTTTATAGACAAACAACCATTTCATTTTTTCTTTATCGATTTGCTTGCAAAGGCGTTTCCACGCGCGAAATTTGTCGTGATGAAACGAGACAGAACAGATACTTGTATCGCAAGCTTTCGTCAATTATATCAAACGAATAGCCCCTTTCATGGCTACTCATACCGGATGCAAGATATTCAAGCTATGTATGATAATACTTATGCGTTTTTGCAAGATGCCGCACAAAAACATCCGACTCAAATTAAATTTGTGAATTATGAATCGCTGGTAGAAATGCCTCAGGCTGTGATGAAGGAGGTCTGTCAATTTCTCGAGTTGGATTGGCAAGACAATGCACTTCACTTTTATAAGCAGGGTTATTACTCAGCGACAGCTAGCAAAATGCAGATCAGACAGCCATTGAACAATTCAAGTGTGGGCAAATATCGAAATATATACCCAATCTAGGAATATTGCTCCGTTGCAGTGATGATGCTAACGTTAGACAAAAGGAATACAAAACAATAACGATATGAAGCAACTACTCCCTACTATATTTCTAACTGCATTAGTGGCCTGTACGCCATCAGAAATCACCAAAATAGAGCAAGAACTAGCCCTTGCTCAACAACAACGGAATTTAGATGCTCAACTTAACGCGCTGAAGTCGCTCAATGAGTACGATCATAATAAGTGGCAAGCGTTATACCTAGAAACATTAAATGCTTCCACTTTGCTATTCGATGCACACCGCGCCTATGAAAACGGCAACATTGTTACAGCTCAAATAGGAGCTGGACAATCCAAAGGTATTAATAACTCATTGCAAGCGGATACATTGCTGCGTGCGTTATCTATCGATTACCCACTAACTGAATTGATTGATGAATTAGTCCAATTGCAAACGGCAAAGAGTAAAAGTGAAATATCGTTCACCCGTTTTTTTAACCACCCTCCTAGCAAGTGGAATACTATTGAAATCAATCAAAAGCTGCATGCCATAAATACTAAGATAAAAACAATTACTGAGCAGATTGAAACACTGCAAAATACTCACAGACAATCTCAGAGTTACCAAGTGGTATTAGTCGAAGCGAAGCGGCAACGTGGTTTACTCGTCGAACAGGAATCTATTTTTTTACGCCACTTGCAACAACAGTTCAGTGTTTTGCATCAAGCGCAATTTACAAAGATTTATCAAACAGTGGTCGAACAACTTAATAACTTTGACGAACCAGTGGTAGCTTCGATGGTCCGCCAAGATCAAAATAAATTAATTGAGATGATGCAGCACCAAAGTGAACTGCTGTACAACATTGATCTCATGCTGAAACAGACAGGCTCTGCAAGACATACTGAATTCGAGCCTTTTTATCTTGCCTATATTCAACTGCTGAATAAGTCCAAAGATTACAGGGAGTATGCTCGGCAAGGTAAAGCAGCCCTCGCGTTATTTGAGCATGTCGGAGCCCCTAATAATTTTTATCAACAGTATCAAACGCTGGTGTCAGAGCCACTAGCACTGAGCGATGATTTACTCGCTTTTGCACGCTCACAAAATGAATCAAAATTTTTGTATAGAAAATACTAGGCCCTACTAGCGACTAGTTATCCACCATGCGAGCAGCACAATTGCCGTTGTGAGAATAACGGCTTTTATTTTATGTTGTTTAATTAGCTTTTCAGCCTGATCACCAGCAAAGTAAACGACCGCCGCCAAGCCAAAATAACGTAGTGAACGGGCAATACAGGTTGCAATTAGAAATTGTAATAGTGAAAATTTTGTGGCACCCGCTGCTAACATGGCAATCTGAAAAGGTACTGGCGCAATACCTAAGGTCAACACAAACCAAAACCCCTGACTTTGCATCTGCGCTTTCACTTGCTCAAACTGAGACTGGCTCGACAGCAGCTCAATAGCGGAATCCCCCACTGCATCAAATAAATAGTAACCCAACGCATAACCAAATAAGGCACCAATCACACATCCAACCGTCGCCATTAGCGCAACTAGCCATAGTTTTTCTCGCCTTGCCTGCATTAGCGGCACCATCACAGCTTCAAGCGGAATAGGCACGATGGTTGACTCTAAAAAAGAGGCAACCGTGATCCCTTTGAGCATATTTTTTGATTCTACTAATCGCTTGGTCTTTTGCTTCAATTCAGCCGTTAGCGCCATCACACTTCCCCTGATGTTCTAAGTAATGGAGACAAGCATAGCCTAAGCTACGTTTCTATTTCCTGAATTAAGCAGTGCTTTATATGCTGTTCTTTAGACATGCAGGTATTTGTATGTGCGGACAAGTGCGATACTCTGTTGTAGTGTGAATTTCTGGGGGATGTTTCTGTGAATTATTTGGCGCATTTGTACTTTGCCAAACCGACTGCCGCATCGCACTTTGGTAACTTGCTCGGTGACTTTCAAAAAGGCGTGAATATACAAGCACTACCTAAACCTGTGCAACTTGGTCTACAAACACATATACAAGTCGATAAATTTACCGATAGCCACTCGATTACAAAATCCGCTAAACAACTTTTTTCGCCCACGCGTCGCCGTTTTGCAGGCATTGCACTGGATGTGTTATATGACCACTTTTTGATTAAGCACTGGCAGCAATATCACAGCACCTCGCTTGATGACTTTAAACGTCAGAGCTTTTCATTGCTGCACGATAACTTGCACATCATGCCTGCGCACATGCAACGAGTCGTTAGCGCAATGACACAAAATGATTGGTTTGCCACCTATGAATCCGTAGCTGGTGTGGGTCATGCACTCGATAACATCGCCCAACGTATTCGTTTTCAAAACCAATTTTCAGGCACTGAAGTGGATATAAAAGAGCACTACCACCAGCTTGAATCTGAATTTCAAACCTTTTTTCCGCAGTTGGTTGAGCACATAAGGCAGCAATCCATAGAGCACCAGAAAATAGAGTAAACTGTCGCCGTGTTACTCAATACCAACTCGATTGCAAGGTTGCCAGGAAGGGCTGCTCCCCGCTGGACACCTGTTCTTTGGCTGCTATCTAACCAGTCAAAACGGTACATAAACGCTAGATGTATTTTATACCAATACCAGAGACAGACTACTCGTTGACGTGAAGTTTCCGATTAAATCCGCTCAAAACGATATAGGCTACGCCAAATCACCGCGGTGATCTCACCTTTATCATTCGTTTCAATGGTGACATCCGCGCCCCCTTCAAGCTCAATCAGAGTGTCTTCCTCTGTGGCAACAAACGCCATCAGGTTATCACGGGCCATATCTAAGACGTTAAATCGCATCCCCTCTCGGGTGATTTTCATTTTAAACTGATGATCTTTCTCATAAGCATACTGACCTTCCAATTGCTTTGCGCGTGCCTCAGGTAATGTAATCGCAGTTATCTTTTTACTGCGTATAAAATTCCAGCCGTAATGTTCGCTGATGGCAATGCGAAGCTCACCAAATACGGTACTCGCTGAGTCGCCATTGGACATCAACACCATACCCTCACCTTTTTCCACAAATGCTTCAAAACGATTGCTAAAGCCTTTATTTTTACCACCATGGGTGAAGATAAGTCCTTGCTCACGCTGTTCAAGCTCTGGTCCCAAACCCCATACGTCATGATGAACTTCAAGCATTTGCTTCGCCAGCTCTGGTGTGATGGGCCCCACGGTATTGCCTGCATACGCTTGTTGTACGGCCATAATATATTTAGCGAGATCCACCGGAGTGGTCCAAAGACCAGCTGCGGCTTGTTCTGGATAAACATGCCAGTCCCCTT
Source organism: Pseudoalteromonas sp. HM-SA03 (assembly GCF_002289345.1). Classification (GTDB taxonomy): domain Bacteria; phylum Pseudomonadota; class Gammaproteobacteria; order Enterobacterales; family Alteromonadaceae; genus Pseudoalteromonas. Next base: position 19,011 of record NZ_NSDG01000042.1, read on the forward strand.
CGACTTGCTCGCCTTTATCGTCAAACGCAGCACTGGCTTTTGACCATAAAGTTTTCGGTAGTGGTTGCGCATAGGTACTGTTGTGCATCCCTAGCGGAGTTAAAATTGCCTGTTGGACATACTCTTCAAATGGCATTTTTGTCACATCTGCCACGAGCAACTCCATTACCGTGTAACCACCGCCAGAATAGCGCCAAGCTTTACCAGGCAAAGTGTCAACCGTCACTAAGTCGGTATTGCCTTTACCCATTAAGACTTCAACGTCAGTTGGAATTTTACTACCACGCACGTAGCCCGGAAAACCATGTTGAGTGAGCCCCGAGGTGTGAGTCATTAACTGTCTCAAAGTAACAGGATTGGCTTTGGTAAATTCGTTCGTTGGTACTTTCCAAGAGGTGAGATATTGATTAACGTCAGCATCTAAATCGACTTTACCATCTTGCGCTAACTTTAATACCGCAAGCGCAGCAACTGGCTTACTAATTGACCCTGCCTGAAACAGCGTTTCAGTAGTCACTTTTCGATTTTGCTTTTTATCTGCAATACCAAAACCCTCAGCCCACACCACTTTACCATCTTTGATCACGGCAAGGCTTAAGCCCGGCAAATGCGTTTCTTGAAGACGCGTCTGCAAATCTACAGGTTTATATTTTTGGCCTTCCAATTGCACTCTAGGTAAAAGATTTTGTGCAACTTGTTGAACTTGATGTTGAGCTGAGTCAGTGGCGAAGGATGTCTGACTTAGCAAAGACAAGCAAAATATGGCGTAGTACAATAGTTTCGACATGATATTTCCCTTGTTATTATCGTTATTCACTCACTTTACACATTGATAAATGTGCCGTGAATGAATAACAGTATAATCATGAGATGAAGAAAAATGCACCTACATCAACTTTGAGCCTGAGACACTCGGCGATTAACGGGGTAACGCTCGAAATCCTCCCAGTAATGAATTCCACCTATCATCTCTTTTACTTGATAGCCCATTTTTGCAAGCTTATACGCGGCCTTTGTCGCGCCATTACACCCAGGACCCCAACAATAAACCACGATTGGTGTGGCCTTGTCATACTTAGCCATCGTCAGTTCGCTTATGTCTGCGCTTGGCATATTAACTGCGCCTTGAGCATGACTTTTGGCAAAGGCTTCATTCGACCTGACATCAAATAGCACAAAATCCTGCTGCCCCGTTAACATCGCCTGATAAACATCAGCACAATCCGTTTCGCAAGCCAGCTTCATTGCAAAATACTGTGATACTTCTACTTTCATCTTCTAACTCCTATTTAAATACTCTGGGTTCTAAATAATCTGAGCTGCGGATAATTATTTAACCTGAGGTTTGGATAAGGAATGAGCTAGCTCAGGTTATTTAACCTCACCCAAGGTCAACTACGTTACGCACTTGATAGGCGTTAATGAATTCATATTTTTTGAAGGCGATGTTCATCATTTCAGAATAGGCAATCGCAGCAAGCTCATTTAAACTGGTGGTATTCAATACGTGATTGAGTTTAGAGCAATGGAGTTTTACCATTTAAGGTCGTTTGTTGCGGTTGCAGAGGCCCAAAATCTAACGGCAGCAGCGAAACGACTGTACACCACACCACCTGCTATCAGCGCCCATATCAAAGCGCTTGAGGAAGAACTCAATACCGTATTGTTTCATCGTTCTAGCAAAGGGATGCAGCTCACAGAGCAAGGTAAGATCTTGCTAGACAAAGCTAAGTTAACGCTTGCAAGTGCAAATGATTTAATGCACACCGCAGCGCAAGCCAAAACACTGCTCACAGGCGAGTTCAGACTTGGCTTGAACCACCCTATCGGCACCTCGAGCAAACNGGCACACTGATAAAAACCCTCAACCAGCACTTTCCAAGTCTTTCTTTTTCGCTGGAATTACTCTCAAGTGGTGTCATCGTCGACAAACTCAGTGATGGGCTACTTGATGGTGGGGTTATTTATGGCGAAGTACCTGCACATTTTAGCGCTGTACCGCTCACAGAAGTTGCAGTTACCACCGCTTATCCTGCATCTTGGCCTACGCCATCACATAAAGCCGAATTGGCACAGATGACGTGGATACGTATGGGAAAAGGCTGCCCTTTTGATAAGCAACTTGATCAACAGCTAAGCGAAGTAAACGCGGTAAATATTAATGCTGCGGATGAGCGCTCCCGCTTGGCTTTAGTTAAAGCAGGACTCGGCGTGAGCTTTATTGAAGCCAACGCCATTGCAGATGAAGGAGCAGAGGTTGCCTTGTCTAGTTTGCTAGACTTTTCGCTCCCCGTACATTTTGTTGTGGCAAATCAAGCGCTCACAGAGCCTAAAGTGAACGCCGTGTACCAAGTCGTTTGTGCATCTATTGATGCTGCGCAAGGATAATCCCCTGCTGCTTTTTCGGCATTTTTTCGACTACAAGGCGAAATGAGTTATCCATCATCCGCTCAAGTTCTCCTGTAGGAATGGAGCCATCGAGCACCACCGTGTTCCAGAGCTTTTTATTCATGTGGTAACCCGGTAACACCGCACTAAAAATGTCTCGCAGCGCTTGCGCTTCATCAGGATCGCATTTGAGATTTACGCGCCAATGGGGATGCTCGTCATCTTCTTTACCCATTTTACCAAGCGCCAACGTCGCGAACATTTTGTCTTTCACTTTATATACATCAACGCCTTCACCAAAAGGCTGACTTACGCTGGTATAGGGTTTTGCAAGCAAGTAGTCGTGTACTTGTTGATGATCCATCTTATTCTTCTACCTTTAGATTAATCGTTGCCGCTTAGTAGTAAAGCATAATACCAAGCGGCGTAGTAGCATAAATTACTCAATCTGAGGTTTGAATAAGAAATACGCTAACTCATTGTTTTGAAGCTCAGGTCACTCAGGTTGTGGTGCCTGCCCTTGCCAACTCCAACTTGGAAATAGTTCGCCATTCACGACGGCATTATTACCAGAAAACAGCGAGTGCGGCCTTTCTTGCGTTACCCAATTTGTCGCAGAGGAATGCTCCAACTCAAAAACCACGTTCCCAAAGAAGCTGTAAGGCCCTGACAAGGTCGAGTTTCTATAAGCAGCAAACAAAGTTTGGCCGCCCATCATCAGTTCGCCAACACTACTTTGCTGGTCGATTTCGGCGGTGCCTTTACTCCAGACCATCAATAGATTTATATGCGACTGCCCATCTGCTAAAAAGTAGCCATTTCCAGCAACTTGTACTGCGTCGAACTGGTTCCCTTGGGTACTTCTAGCATTGGCGGTGTCAAACACATATGCTGTCATCGCCTGATTGCCGGCTACAAATTCAGCAAATGCGCCCCCTGCTATTTTCACTTTGGCTTGATTTAGATTACTTAAGTAAAGATTACTATTATCTGTCACGATATAGTGATATTCAGGCTCAGTGCCTTGCACTTGAGTCGCGACATTATCCAATCTTGCCATTCCCTGCGCCGTCACCGTTACGCTACTTTGCTGAGCGGTACTGACAAGCCCTAAGTTATTGAGCTTAGCCGAGCCAGACTCCACTAATATGGTCGGCTGTACGCCGCTTAGCGCCCCAGAGATAACATCTTGAGAATTATCAGACCCAGAAATGATGATACCAGGTCTCGTGATCTTAATTGGGCCCTGACATTGTCCTTGAATAGCAAAGGTTATTTCATCAACAGGCCAACTTACTTGCTCAACGGCACGTTTCAGTAAGCTGGGGTTAGTATGACAGTTGATAGCAAAAGTATACGACCCACTGGCACTTTGTGATGCGACTTGCTTTGCCAAGACATTCAGCCTTTTGACATCGCTGTCATTTGTGTCCTTTGCAAAAACATGGGAAGCGCAGATAGCGGATGCAACCAAACTGGTTGCAAATATGCTTGTACTTAATTTCATTTCCTTATCCTTTACACGGTTAATCCTGCCAATTGCAGTACCCTAAATCCTAATACAGATCCTTTGTTTTGCCAGGGCCTGTTGATCTTTGCTGTTTGACTTTTGTTCTCCTGAGTGTGTTTTGGTCGCGACGCTCGACTTGCCGCCTAGTAATCTAGGCAAAAGTTGAGCAACAATGAACAAAGCGTACTCAGGTGAACCCAAAGGGCAGTGCTTGATTGGCATTTCTTCTGTGTTGCCCCACAAGGATGTGGGGTAAGGTGACTTTGCAGGAGCATAAAGTCTTTATCGCNTGACTTACATAGAACAACTATGCTACGCAGACTCTGCCTTGTATAAATACCAATCAAGCTGCTGCAAAAACAAACTTGAAAGATAAACAGGCCCTCGATATAAAATGCACTGTATATTTAAACACTCCTGACACTCCCTGACACAACATCGTGGTTTACTCATCTTGAACTCAAAAAGGAGAAAGGCCATGCAACAAAATGTCGTAGAGATTGTAAAATTTAAATTAGCTCTTGGTGCTACAGAGAGTGACATTATGGGTGTAAACCCAGCATTTACCGAGTGGGTTGAACAGCAGCCTGGGTTACTATATCGTTCGTTAACTAAAGACAGTCAGACTGGCGAGTATTTAGATATTATTTATTGGCAATCGATGGAGCATGCTAAAGCGGTTTCGGCGCAATTCCCAACAACCGAAGTATGCCAAAGATTAACGCAATACATAGACAGCGAGAGTGTCACCATTAGTCACAGTAATGTGCTCTCTCAAACGCCATGTAGCGGTTAATTAATCTGAGATTTGAATAACAAGGAAAACTCGTGCATAAATCAGAACGTCTCTTTCAGTTAGTGGATCTGCTCAAGGGTCGACGATTAGCGGTTACCGCTAAATCATTGGCCGATCACTTTACGGTATCTGAGCGTACTATTTATCGCGATATTCAGGACTTACAAAGTTCTGGCGTGCCAATTGAGGGGGAAGCAGGTGTCGGCTATATCATTGGTGACTACCCACTGCCCCCTATGATGTTTAGCTATGATGAACTCACCGCATTATTACTTGGCAGTAAAATGGTTGGAGCATGGACGGATCCCGAACTAAGCGCACATGCAAAAGCGGCCATTGCCAAAATAGAGGCCGTGCTACCCGCTCACCTCAAACAACAGCATGACCACTCCCCTTATTTGGTTTCGAGTTTTAAACACGGACCACAACAACAATCCTTTAGCGCTACACTCAGGCTCGCCATTGCAGCTAAGCAGTGTGTACAACTTGAATATCAAGACGTTGCAAAGCAACAAACCCAGCGTATTATCGAGCCTCTCGGATTGGTTTATTGGGGTGGAAAGTGGACGCTGGTCGCATTTTGTCAGCTCCGCAGTGATTACCGTGAATTTCGCTTGGACCGTATCACCGCGATACATAAAAGTGAGCTGACCTTTACCGTAAGTCCTGATAAAAACCTCAACCATTACGTTGAACTAGTTAAGGCCAAATACGCCGAAGAAATTGCACAGCACCAATGCCAAGCGCCTGATAAAAGTAGCAACTAATTCTAAGCTCACTGCCCGATTCATATTTTGTTACTAATACTTGCGCATCTAAAACCAACCTTTTCAAACTGCACCGCGACTAATTTTGTAAATCAGACTTATTCCTTCGAGGTGCTTATGAAAACCACAAAATCAATACTCATTATTTCGGTAACACTGGCTTTGAGTGCCTGCATTGGCTACTCCAATGCAAATACAACCGAGCCGCAAACACAAGGCAGCTACCGGCTTATCGCTTACCAAGACTGTAACCCAATAATCAAACACACCATGGACGCCGAACAGGTGGCCGCATACAAAGCACTCAAAGCGGCAGAGCGTGATATGTCAGCTTCTGAGTTACCTATGAAAGATATTGAAGACAAGCTCGCACTGCTCAGCAAAGAAATGGAAGCCATTAGTAAAGAGGCGATACAAGAAGACGACGATCGACTTGTGATCAATAAAGCGCTACTGGCAAAACAAGAAGAAAAGGCCAAGCAAATTGAGGCAGTAATTGAAAGTCACGCAGCTAATTTTGATGCCATTGACGACTATGCCGAAAAAATCGAAGCCGCAGCAAATCGTTTTGATAAAGCGTTAAAACCCATAATTGGTGACTTAAAAGAGGTCAATATTAATATCATCGAACCCGGTGAAACCCCGAGTGCCCGTTGCCTCGCGTCAAGCTAAGCAAATTGAACTGACTGAATGGAGGAAAATATTCCTCCAACTGTATTTGCTCATCGCTTGCCTTACCATTTAGACAAATTGATATGGACTTTGACTGACAGGCGGTTTTGAGCAAAATATGGCTACTTATACACGACTAGAATTAAAAACGAAGAGGAAATAGCTACTTTTTACAGTAAAACGTTTCTAATCACTTGTGAGACAGTATCTAAATTCTTCAAGCGTGGTTCTACCTCGACCACTTCAAGTCCCTTTATAGCCTCTATATCATCCATAAAAAAGGCAGAATCATATCGCCCTGTAGTTTTGCTTTTTACATAAACTAAAAAGTAACAGTGTTGATGTGCCTGATCGAGCCTACGCAAAAAGTCTATTTCTTCCGCAGTTATATTTGGTTTCACTAGCGAATGAATTTTGGATACAAAAACATGTTTTATGTAAACCACCTGTTGACCTTTGGTATATTTAGAAATATCGTGTAACCCATAGCCCGGCACGGCTGTGACTACAACTTCATCAATTTTTAGTAAACTTAGCATGTTCAATTTCTGTTTTAATGTTTCAATTTTATTGTTAACATTATGTTTAATGAGATGTGTAAAAATCTTCACATCATAATGAAAAAAGGAAAAGGACGTGATTAATGGCGATGATTTAAAAGCAATGAGGAAGAAAGCTGGGATCTCTCAAGAGCAAATGGCAAAAAAGCTTGGATGCAGTCTTAAAACGATTACCAACTATGAGCTGGACGTAAGTGATATTCGATCTAAGCTACTTTTTCAATGGTTTGTGTACTGCAAAATAGATGCTAAATCTTTACTTAATCAGATCAAAGAGCTGAGTAGTACGATGAATGGCTCTGAAAAAACAAAAATACAGGATGATGAATAATGAAAAAGGTTAAATTTCTTGATTTGATAAGCCGTATTTACTTTTTTTTATTTAGAGTTCAAGTTAATACGACAACGTTTAAAAAATTAGCAGCTGCTAGCGTTGCGATAAAACAAAACTTACTAAATTCAGAAAAAATACAATCTGTAGTCGGCGGTATTGGCCCATGGAAGCCACGCCACCCCCAAAGCAGTCAAGCCGCGGCTCCGTCTTTCGTCAAGAATACTAACTTCAATAGCAAAGTGGATAAACTAAAGATTGAAGCAACAGTTTGTAACCACATTTCAGGCGGAAATAGCGCTGTAAAACCTCGCAGAAATAAGACAGTTACAACCGAGACAAATCAGCTTCCTATCGATATGTGCTCTTCAATTTCAGGTGGCAATGGAGCCAAAAAGCCTCCCAGAAATCAGTCTATTGAAACAGAAGGGTCCGCAGATAAACCACTTCAAGGTATTCAAGGATAAAGAATGAAACTCTCAAACTTAGTTTTGCTTAGCATTGCTTCAATTTCATTCTTTTACATCCAGCTTTGGGATGAAAGTTTGGTCATGCCACTTCATTTACTATTGTTAAGTGTATGCACTCTATACGGGATGTATCGAAGAGATATAAATATCACCCACATTGCAGGATTTATTTTAGTGTTAACCGCCAGTAGTCATGCTGTTTTCGAGCTAGGCCTAATAAACTACACAATTCCTGATGAAAATAAGTTACTGCAAGGCACCATTATTTATGGTGTGCAATTATTGTTTAGTATCACGACTGCACTCATATTAATATTTAGAGTTCAGATTTCCAGACTTATCTCTAAATCCAAGCAAATTGAGTTAACCTACTTTGATGGACTTTACCATTGGATATACATGTACACCTCCTTAATTTACTTACTGGGGCTAGTAGAAAATATAGCGTGGTCATACTTCAACCTAAAATCATGGACCTTTATTTACGATAATTTCGAAGGCTTAATCTATATCGCATGGGCAATATGTTGCGGTGCGGTACTGACCATGATGATATGCTCAGCAAAATCAAACGACTCCCAAGAACCAAGACTGTCGTAAGCAATCAGCAAAAGTGTAAAAAACCAGATTTCTCTCTGGTTTTTTTGCTTTTGTATTCACAAGCTGTAGTAAGTAGAACCTCTATGCTCTGATGATAGGTTTTAACGCCCATCCAAGGGCCACGACTTACTTTTCTTTGATGCCCAAAGAAAAGGTAGCAAAAGAAAGGGCACTCCCAACATCACACTGTACCCTCTCTATCTCATCACAAAAGCATAACTTCTCGGCGGGTGAACCGCCTTATATGGACTCCTCCAATTGTACAAG
>NZ_NSDG01000043.1 GCF_002289345.1 Pseudoalteromonas sp. HM-SA03
CAAGACCTAGGTAAACAATCCGCCACGGAAGTTAAAAACATAGTCAAAGGCCTGCGCGATTCACTTGATGACATGTCTACCAGTTGGCACTACGACCTACTGCTTCCAGACGCCGCTATCGAAGGCATGCAAGCCACGGTAAAACGCCTAGACGACGTCACCCCAAAAATCGACCAGCATATGCAACAAGCCGCCCAAGAAATCGGACAGCGAGTTAATAAAGCACTGGATGAGTATCTGGGTCAATCACCAATTCGAGGCGTCACTGATAAGCCCACCAAAGCCAAAGCCGATGAGTTGGAACCACCAAAAGGGAATGAGCTGCCGGGGGCTAAAAGCAATAGCTCAAATAATATAAAGACTAAGAAAGCTCGTAAGATATCGAGCCGCTTGAAATACCTTGGTAAAACACCAAGTAAAACATCTCGCACTGGTAAAGAGGTCATTGCTAGGATGCGCAAAGAAGGTAAGATAAGAGATAAATTCGGTAAAACCCTGTTTAAAGACAGCAAAGGAAATTGGCACCCGCTTTCACAAGCAGACATGGCACATGACCCGACAGATGCAGTAAGGTGGTGGAATACGAAAGGCAGGCAATATGGCGCAAAGTCGAAAGAAGTTAGGGAGTGGATGCTTGACCCAAATAACTATACATTGGACCATTACAGCCTAAACCGTTCAGCGGGAGCTAAGTTAAAAGAAACCTATTTACCCCCAATTAATAAGTTGAAAAAATGAAAGAATTAGATGAAAAATTAAGTGATGAGATTAATGAAAAATTTAATCGTTCTCTGGAGTTTAGAGACAGAGGAAAAATAGATGAGTCATTTGTTGAAATGCAAGAAGCTATCGAATTAATCCCCTCACCGAAGAGCCAGTGGTCAGAATCATTAATTATTATTACTTCAGCTTGTGAACACTTTATTACCATAGAGAAGCTTGCTGAGGCCGAGGCACTAATTGATGAGTACTTAACTTCAGACTTTTGCATTTCATATGATGATAGCCCAAGCTTCATAAAGGGAATTATATTATTTGAAATGGGTAACTTTAAACAAGCATATGAATGGTTTGCTAAAGCCAATTCTATTTCACGGGGCAGATGCTTTGTAGAACAACCTAAAAAATACAAAACTTTCTTTAATGAGTATAACCAATGAATGTACATGACCAGATAGAAGAGTATTGCGAGCAAGGTAATGACCTTTTTGATGAAGAGGATTTTCAAGGCGCAATGACGCTCTGGAAAAAAGCTTTCGATTTACTCTCTAACCCAGATGAAGAGTGGGAGCAAGCCGTTTGGCTTAAAGTATCTATTGGGGATAGTTATTATATGCTTGATGAATATCAACAATCCCTCGATTCAATGTTAGATGCATTAAACTACCCTGAAGCACTCGACAACCCATTTATTCACTTTAGAGCTGGCCAGTGTCATTATCAGTTAGGTGATAAAGAGCGCAGTAAAAATGCTTTACTTAAGGCCTATATGTTAGCTGGAAAAGAAATTTTTGAAGACCATGGAGAGGATGGGCTTTTTTATTACGACTTTTTAAAGTCTGAAATCAAGTTATAAACCAGTTTTACGCAAAGGACAGCACATGACAGTTAGCATATACATCGTGCAATATTTTGTTCGATATATTTACCACAAAATTCAAGAGCCTTGGCTTAAGTGCCACACAAAATATCACCCTTAAGGCGGGTCGCAGTCATCGCAGTGTTATCCAAAGTGATATAAACCTCAAGGCAGACAACAACCTCACCATCACCGCGCCGGCGGGAAGTCAAATCATTCAAAGCCA
>NZ_NSDG01000044.1:0-35001 GCF_002289345.1 Pseudoalteromonas sp. HM-SA03
GAGACTTAGAAGATAGCATGGAGCTGTGGAGTGAAATCCATCGTTTTATGGATAACACACAACCTATACCTACATCCTTTTACAAAGGCTGGCAAGAGGTAATCGAAAGCAGTGACTTTATGGAGCAAGATAAAATAATCATATTAGGTGAAGATTTAGTAAAACAAGCCCCTTTTTACGATTTAGAAAACGACCGTCCGTTAGATAAAGAGTTTTGGTAATACTCGAATTAATCTCTATGACAAGGAGTTTTTGTGACAATAAATAAGTTAATTAAGAAATGCGTTGAGCATATTCTAGATGAAGGAACGCCCACTCGTGCAATCAGTGATGTGAGTGTGCAAAATCAACAACCCAAATATGGTCAAGCTCATCAACAACAGCCGCAACAAGTAATACGGAATGGTCAGCAAGTTACGATGACAAGATCTCAAGTTTCAACAAAGCGAGAGCCCAACCCAGTCGCTGAATTTTTGATTAAAGCCATTGTTATTTTGATAGGCATCTTTGCAGTTGGTGCTTTATGTTTCGATGCATATTATTTAAATAAACGAGGCGACAATGCAGCTGTCGGCTTAATGATGGCAGCCGTTGGTGTGATGTATGGGTATCACTTTATTATGGCAAAGCTTAGCGATTACACTCAGCTTATAAAGACATCCCGTTTTGTAGCATGGGGCTTAAATGTAGCAGGTACGTTTTATAGCCTATTTATCTTTGCCGATTTGCTGTCTGACTTTCGCGGGCACTCAGAGGATCAAGTAGCCCTTATCATGGCGTTCATCAATATCGTTTTTATAGGACTTTTGTTCTTTCTAATGCAAAAGATAAAGCAACCCACAAAGCAAATTGATTAAACTCCTTGAAGTAATAAGCCACCGCTAAAATCGGTGGCTTATTATTTTGAGCCTGTGCGCATTCAGGAACCCTGATTTACTGACTCTTTTGCATTAACTTTAAATAGTTGTTGTAAATATGGCTTACTTGCATCGTTGATTTACCTGCACTTATACCATGGCAACTAAAGCAGTTAGACGACTTAATTTGTGGCTCACTGCCTGTTACATCACTATCGATGGAAGTTTGGGTATAAGTTTCCATAGTGATATTGGCAACCGCCAATGAGCCGCGTAACGCCTCGTTGGCTCCCTTACCCACAATATCGCCACTAATGCCATTTGCAAAATCGTAATCTTGCGTGCTCAGCCAGATTGATCCGGCGTAAAAGTAGTTACTCCAAACGGGATTCTTTTGTTCCAGTTTTACATTCACTAAGCTATTTAGTTCAGTAATATTATTGAAGTTAGTTTCATCTTGAGCTTGTTGTGTCTGACTCCCCACCAGCTCAGGGTTATCACCCGCTATATATGGATTGCCGTTTGGCACGCCGTATTGATATAACCGAAACGTGTTGGTCGTAGTTTCAGAAGCTGGATACGTTAAATGTGCATTTTGCACTTCTGTTCCGCCCCGATAAAATAGCAGATCGTGACTATTACTCACTACTTTATCTTGCTGTAAGTAAGCCGTGCTTTTCTTAAACTTTCCCTCAGAGCTATAGTAATCTGGTGCACTCAATTTATGCTCGAACGTCGCCCAAATAAACTCTGGGTGATTTTCAACCACACCGACAACATGCATGCCAACGAGCGCCACTTCTCCCGTACCGCTATATTTATTGTCTTTTTGGTAAACCGCTTTACGAATATAAAAATGCTCAGCTAAATCAAGCTTTGGATAGACTTGCTGCAGCGCTTTGACATCCATCCAAGCAACCTTTAACTCAACCGACCCCACAGCAAATTCAGCTTTGCTATCTGCTTTAGGGTGGGAGGTTGCTGACTTCATATAAGTGTCGTTAACGTGGATCGAATAATGGACGGGCGTCCCACCAAACTTGCTGTAAATAACGCCACCTGATCCTGCTTGGTTTATATCTTCCAAGATCAACACATTTGCGGGGCGAAGTCCGGTTGGGTTTAATAAATCATTCCAAGGAGCAAAATAAGGTTTTAGTGCATTATCAACCTGCCAAAACCCAGAACCAAACATCAACAAGCCGCCAGGAGCACGCTTGTCAGGCTGCGTTAAATAGAGAAACTTATTCCACGACCACTGATGAAAATCGCAGTTTGTCGAGAGATCTTTACCACCTTTAAATGCAAACGGACTATTTGCACCTTCAGGAGGATTTGGCACAGGGCTGCCAAACCAATCGTTATTCGGTTTACAAGAAGTATCGTTCGAGTAAGCAAGCGCACTTGGCGCAGCCAGTGTACTTGTAGCAAGCAATAATGACATTCCAAGTAGTTGAAGTTTAGTGCGTGTAATTGATGACGGTAGCATGATGCTTTCCTTAAGATGTAAAACTCCTGTTAAATCTAGTTCATCAAAACGGAAGTTATCAATTACACAGCATTACATTTAATCTGTATTTCACCCTTTTTAAATGCTTAAAACCGCATGTTTATCGCCTGCTGATCCGTTACTTACTGCGGTGAGCGAAGCTAAAGCTTTGCTCTGGCACCAGCTGACCGCTTAAATCGTTTGGCGTTGAGTAAAACGACACATTTAACATGTCTTTTTGGTTGTCTAATTCGATATGCGCAAAGCCCCAAGTAAAAGCTTTATTCCAGACTAGCTCGTACTCTGGGTAACGCTTTTCTTGATAGTTAGCAAGCGGTGTATGCGTGCCGCGCATTTTTGATGCGGCGCCGCTGATAATAAGTGGTAACTTAGGCTTTGTGTTTCCAGGGAGTACACGTGAGCAGTCGTCCGTTAACAGTTCCAAATCATGCTCATGGCCTGCGATATATGCATCTGCATACTCACATAGTTCGGGTAAGATTAAGCGGCGTAGCACATGTGCTTCATCGTACTTGGTGCCACCAATAGACCAAAGTACATGGTGTCCATATACAATTTTCCATTTTGCGGTTGAGTTTTTAAGCCCATTTGCAAGCCAAGCCAATTGCCTGTGATCTTCCCCATTGACAGGTTGCTCATGTTTTTCAATGTCTTCAACTTCGGCTTGACCACTCGCCAGTGCACTCGCCAATCCCTGCTCGCTACCNGTTTTAGTGGAATTTCGTAATAATGCTGGCCAGAGAGCAACATATTGGTATCAAGTACAAAAAACTCGACATTATTGCCTGTCTCACCAAAGGTGTAGCTGTAATAACCTTTGCCATCCATGTGAAAATTAGCTTGCTTAGCCATCCACTCGGTCTGTAATTTCACGCCGCGACGGGACGTCTTCCAATCGTGGTTGCCTAACGCTGAGTACACGACCAATTCTGGGTTTTGAATAAGGAGCGGCTTTAGCGGTCCTAAAATCAAGTCATCCATACGCTTTTGGTCGTCTTTGCCATCATTAGCCGCCGCACCGTCAGGATAGATATTATCACCAAGCTGAATAGCAAAGTCGCATGGCTTTTTCTCACACAAAGAGGCCATTGCCTGTCCAACCACCAACGCACCGGTTTCCTCCGTTGCGGTTTCGGTTCCCGGATAAACATAGATAGGCGCATGATTAAACTCTTCGAGCGGGCGATGCTCTTCTAACCAATCCGCCTTTTCAGCAGCAATAAACTCGGCCTTATTTTTAGGCGATTTAATGTGCTTTGTTTTTGGATAATCTGGGTGATAGCCGCCATCACCAAAGGCCAGAAAGTTAATATTTTCTGCGGCTTGCGCTGCGCTACTAAGCGCGAATAGTAATGCTACTGATGTTATTTTCATTGTTACCGACACAGTGTTACCACTGCATCCTCCTGCATATAAATAAGGTGGGTGTCCTGCTAATACCTAAGATCCTAACTCGATACGGTGGCTGTCCTTTTAATAATCCTTTTGCTTTTACAATGCTTTTACAAGGACACCCACCTTTATTTCTTTCTTAGAAGGATGTTACCGTTACTCCAAGCTCAAATGAACGCCCATAGGTTTCGTATTGGTAGTTGTAACGAGTGTCGCCTTGATAAATGCTCATCGGCTCGTCGGTTAAATTGATCGCGTTGAAATAAAGCTGAGTTTGCTCGGTATAAAAGTACTTCATGCTGAAATCGAGTTGCAGATGGTCGTCTTGGAAAACGCGCTGCTTGTTCTCTTCAAACAAAAAGCTTTTGCTCTTGTACGACGCACTTAACCTTGCACTTATTTGGCTATTTTCATAACCAAACATCAGATTACCCACGGTGTCGGATTGGTTTGGTAAGTTATCATCAGCGTCAATAAATGTACCATTCGCTGAGAGCATCAAACCATTTTTAAAGTTCTTCGTGTACGCAAGTTCTACCCCTGTTAGTTCAGCGGTGCCGCCATTAACACTTTGAATAACTTCTTTATAGCCTTGCCACTGACCGTTATCTTGCACCTCGGCTTTGGCAATAAAATTATCGATGTTTTTGTGAAAAACGCCCGCAGATAACACGCCAATCGCACCGGGGTAATATTCTACCGAGAAGTCATAGTTTGTTGACTTGTATGGGTCTAAGTCTGGGTTTCCGACTTCGGCTTTACGCTCAATTTCAATTTCGCCATCATCTTTTGTGGTCTCTGTTTCTATGATTTGAAATGCTGCTGCATCTTCAAAGCTTGGACGCGCAAGAGTTTGTGTATAGGCAAAACGGGTGATCAGCTTATCGCTGATTTCATAGCGTAATGTTAAATTTGGTAATAAATGGTCGTAGCTATCTTCAACTTGCCATTGGTTGATCTCGACGCGCTCAACGTCATTCACTTCATCATTAATGAGTTCAACACGATTACCACTCGTTGCATAGTCTGTGCCTTCGTATCTAAAGCCTGCAATAACATTGAGTTTATCAATATCGACCGTCAGCATCGCGTAGAGCGCGGTGACGGTTTCTTCACTGGTGTATGAACGACCTTGTGTTTCAATGTCAGTTTCAAGCTGGTTTAGCTCAAGGGAACTGCGCTTACTGTAAAAGTAGTCGCGGATCTGGCCGCGACTTAAACCCGGACCAAAGGCCCCAAGCTCATACTCAGGCTCATTGGCGGCAAAGTCTTTCGCCGTTAGGTCATCAAAGCCGCCGTCATATAGCTTGGCATCAACGCGGTTAAACTTTTCACGGTCGGCATATTTACCACCAAATTTAATTTGCGCATTGTGACCAAGTAAAGTGAAGTCTTTAGTTAAGTCCAGTCTAAAGCTGGTATTTTCATCTTCACTTAGGTTGTTCTCCCAGACAATTTCATCGATTTCAAAATTGCTAAGCTGCTGGGAAGCTTCATCCGCTGCAAGCGTGGGTGTCTTACCATCCACTACATACCCTAGCGCAAAATCTTCTCCAGCAAATGAGGTATCCAAGCGATTTGGCTCGCTTTCATCTGATTTCGAGTAGCCAATGCTGTATTCAATAAACCAATCCTGCACTAAGTTTTCGCCGCCCAAAACCACAGATAAAATGCTTTGCTCTTCATATCTGTCTTTGGTATCTCTATCCATTTCTGCACCTGAGAAATAGGCCGCATTTTGACTTAGCTCATCGGCAAATACATCGCCTTTGTCAAACTTGTACTCATTGCGTTGACGAAATTCATCGTCAGAAAACTTGCTGTAGAGCGTGCGTAAGTAGTATTTATTAAACCCTTTGTGATGCACATCAAGATTCAGTGCCGCCCCTAAACGCTCTCGCGTAATACGATAGTGGCGCTGCTCCATTTCCTCAGCACCAAAAAAGCTCACTTCTTCTTCTGAGTTCACATCGTCCATTTCTAGTTTCATCCAGCCGCCGTCGGTTTCCATATTATGAGAACCAAACTCACGCTCAAACCAAGATACCGCCGTTGCAACCCCAACTTCCAACTCTTTGCCTGCGGCATAAATATCGGTGAAGCTAAACGACGCTTTTGGACTGGTCTCGCTCACCTGTTCATTGTGTGACGCTTGTAACGTCACGCTGTGGCTCTGCCCTTCTCGGTCAAAAGCACTGAGGCTTTTTACTTCGATGCTACCACCCACCGCTGATGCGTCCATATCCGGTGTGACCGTTTTGCTCACCTCTAGGCTTTGCACTAATTCACTTGGGATGACATCCATCGCCACCGAGCGCACGCCCGCTTCAGGAGAAGGCACGTTGGCACCATTGATGGTCACGTTGTTGAGATTTGGGTCGATCCCACGAATTGCCACAAAACGGCCTTCACCTTGATCTCGCTGAATAGAAAGCCCAGGCAGACGTTGCAGTGCTTCTGCTGCGTTTTGATCCGGCAACTGACCGATGGAATCCGCGCTGACGATCGACTTAAGCGATAGCGCATTTTTTTGTCGGTTTAATGCACCTGCTTGTCCAGCTCTTTGCCCTACAACAATAATATCGTCCATTTGGCCCGTTTGAGAACCAAGCTGTACTTGAACATCGGTGACTTGGTTATCAGTAATTGTGATGCTTTTAGTCACTGTTTCAGCGCCAAGATAACTTATCTCAAGCGTATAATTACCCGCAGGGACATTCGTTGCGGTAAAGCGACCATCTCGCTCAGAGATAAGGGTTCTGTCCAATTCTTTGATCACCACTTTTGCCCCATGAAAGTGGCTCTTTTGCGATACGGAGCTAACTTGCCCTGTTAGGGTGTTAGCATTTGCAGCTGAGCTTAACGTCAGTCCAGCGCAGATCATCGCAACGGCAGAAAGTGTAAAGCTTGTCGGTAGGTTTTTTTTCATTATTTGCTCGCACAGGTTGAGTAGAATTTTAGCGCCTCGCTAAAACGTCGCGGCTACCCTAATGCGAAAACGTGACGCTTTTATTTCACTCAAGTGCGCTGCGGCCTATAACAGGACGTTTATGCCAGCCGAGCGCATGAATTTGAGCCGATATGACCCCCCAGCCCTTAGGATTTTGGCAACGATATTTAACCTGAACTCTGAATAACAATCGGTTTGCTAGCTGCTGTTACGCAAAAATGTTGCAGTTTTTGTCATAAAAACATCGCCTTTACTGAGCTAAATTGACCCTATCAGCACCAAGCGCAAATTTTTACTATATCGCTCTACATTTTGACTAGACAACAAATATGAAACCTCAGCCTTTTTTACTTCATCAATCGCGGTGGTTGCTACTAATGCTACTCACACTGGTTGCCATTACCATTACAGCCTATACCTCAGTACTGCGACCACTGTCGGAAGTCAATTGGCTCGATAGCCTTGGTGAAGGCGGCCTCACGCTGATGACACTGATTTGGATTGCAGTGACCTTGCTCACTCGACCAAAAGGACTCGTCACTAACCTGCTGTTTGCAGGGTTGAGTGCCATGTATGTTTCTATGCTGTGGGATTTTTTGGATGAGATGGTGGTGTTCACGCCCCATTATTTAACTAGTTTTGAAGCGATCCCAGCTTGCTTTGGCATGGTGCTGATGAGTATTTCAGCCTATTACTGGTATAAGGAACAAAGCATATTCAATCAAACCTTAATGAAAAAAGAGCGTTTTTATCGTGACCACAGCATGACCGACTTTGTCACCGGCCTCTACAGCGTAGAGTATATGCAAAATCAAGTTCGCCACGAACAATCCCGCCTTGCCAATGGCAATAGCCCATTTTGCTTAACGCTATTCGATATATGTGATTTTGCCGCTTATTCTCGCCAGCATGGTATGCAAAAAAGTAATCAGTTACTGCGCGATATTGCCGATATGCTCTCCTTGAGCATGCGGGAGAGTGATCTGCTATGTCGTTTTGCAGCGGATAAATTTGTTGTCGTTCACCCGCAAACCAATCATGTTCAAGCCCAAGCTTTTGCCAACCGTGCGGCTGAATTTATCGCTCGCCACGCCAACTATGATGACGGTGAAAACCAGCCGCAATATAGTGCAGTGAGATGGAGCTGTATCGAAGTTGATGGCAAACACTGTGAATTTGAATCTCTGATAGCAGCGCTTGTGAACGAGCTGAATCAGGCCAAGGAAGCCACGGCTTAATGTCCTATTTTGAGTGTCAAACAAAACAACTTGCGAGTCGCTATTTTGCACTCCCCTTGGTGGAGTTGGCTTCTCAGCGCGGTGTACATGCAGACATCATTTTGAAAGGCAGTAAGTTGTTTTATACCGATCTGCACGCTAACCCAACCTGCATTAGTTATGAGCAGTTTGAAACAATAGTAAGCAACCTTGTCAGTCAGGCGAGCTGTCAGGAAGTCAGTTTTATTTACGGCCAATACCTACTTAATACGCTAATCAGTCACCATGCCGAGCTGTTATTTAATTGCCACAATATACAGCAATTACTCAAAGTGCTTCTGCTTAGAGGTTTGGATATATTGCCTTTTTACCACGTTAGAAAACTCCAGACAGAAACAAGCTGCCATTTACTGTTTTCACCCGCCATTGCAGAAGGTAAGCCTGCGGTCACGCGATTTTTATGTGAAACAATGGCAAGCCTTTGTTGTGGCTACCTTAAGTGGCGCAGCCCAGAAACCATATTAACATTGCAGTTTCCGTATACAAAGCCAAAACAAGTCGCGCAATACCTGAGCCATATACACCTAGCTTACAGCTTTGATCACAGTGATTTTGCCGTTGTAATGAGTAACCAAGCTTTAGCTCAGCAACAAATTGGCACGTTCCCTTATTTAGTGGCTCGGCAGTTAAAAGCCTTGCCCTCACCACAGCGTGGATTTCTCGCCCAGCTGCACCGCTTACAGTTAAAATACCCTAAATATCATAGTGAGCAAATCGCCGAAATGATGGGCATGAGCGCTGCAACTTTTAAACGTAAACTCAAGCTACATCAGACTACTTTTATTAACGAAAAAGACAGACTGCATCGTCAACAAGCCATGTTTTATGTGACTGAGCAAGGCTATTCCAATGAACAAATTGCAACCGCTTTACAGTTTAGCGACATCACTAATTTTCGCCGTGCATTTAAGCGCTGGACGGGATTAACGCCTTCTTATTTTCGTAAGATTTAACTTTATCCCCCATTTTTTCTTCTACACTGAAATGGATCTTGCGGTTACTAGGTCTTTTATAACGTGACTGCGTTTCGATAATCCCAGGGGCTAAGCACATTAATAGATAACAAAGAGGATTAAAAACATGAAAGCATTAACGGGCGCTGCAATGGCGATGGTGGTAGCGGGTTTGGTCGGTTGTAATAGCACAGAAAGCAATTCTACAAGCGCACAAGCTGCGACAGCTGAAACAGATTTAGTGCATTGTTATGACGTCAATGTTTGTGGTGGACATAACGATTGTAAAACAGCGAGTAATGCCTGCTCAGGACAAGCTTCTTGCAAAGGTACAGGTTTTGTTGCCATGCCGAGCAAAGCGTGTAGTGATGTCGGTGGCAATCAAAAAGACGCTTGGATTGGCAGTGTCGCAAAGGCCGACCTTGTGCACTGCCACGATGTCAACGTTTGCGGAGGCCATAACGATTGTAAAACCGCAAGTAATGCTTGTGCGGGACACGCTTCTTGCAAAGGGACTGGATTTGTCAGCATGCCAGCAAAGGCCTGTGCTGACATTGGTGGCAAAGCAGAAAGCTAATAAGCGTTAACCTCGGCGCGTGTTTATCTATCAAGATTATTATTGCAATAGATAAACACGCACAATGCATTAAAAGAGCGCAATTATGTCAGTACCCTTTTTGGGCTTTGGTCTTGGTCTACGCACGTGTTATTTTGACGCTATTATCGACACTCAGCCACAAGTAGATTGGTTTGAGATTATCTCTGAGAATTACTTTGTCGACGGCGGCAAGCCTTGGTATTACCTCTCGCAGATTAAAGAACGCTACCCCATTGTGATGCACGGAGTATCGATGTCGATAGGCAGTACTTCGCCCCTAGATATGAATTACCTTGCGCAACTTAAACGCACCATCGCACGGGTTGAACCCGAATGGGTGTCAGATCACCTCTGCTTTAGCAGCTTAGGCGAATTTAATAGCCATGATTTATTGCCACTTCCCTACACCGAAGAAGCGCTGATACAGCTCACCGCAAGAATCAAACAAGTGCAGGACTACCTTGAGCGTCCAATGATCTTCGAAAATGTCTCAAATTATTTAAACTACAAACAATCTGAGCTGACAGAGTGGGCGTTTTTGAGCGAATTACACCAGCGTACCGGATGCCAGTTATTGCTCGACATCAACAATGTATATGTAAGCTCGCGCAATCACCAATTCGATCCAATAACTTACCTAAACGCCATACCAACACAAGCGGTCGCGCAAATTCACTTGGCTGGCCATAGCGATTTTGGGACCCATATTGTTGATACGCACGACCAACCAATTTGCGAAGAGGTATGGAGTTTATATCGACAATATACTCAAAACAGATCTCCCATTAACACTATGATTGAGCGTGATGATAACTTTCCTGAGCTCGCGGGATTGTTACAAGAGCTGAACTTGGCCAAAGGAATAGCCCCTAGTAGTTGGAGAACATATGGCTGATCTCGCCGCGCTGCAACACGCCTTTATTGCAATGCTAAAAGGCGATGACAGCCAATTAATGGCTGAAATTGAATATCAAAGTGGCCTAAATGTCGCGCAACGTGCGCAAATATACACTAACGCTTACCACATCAGATTAAAAAAAGTGTTAGAACAAGATCACGAAATGCTTGGCTTTTACTTGGGTGATGCCCTGTTTGATGAGATGTTTTCGGGCTATCTACAGCATTTTCCTTCGCGTTCGACCTCATTGCGCCAGTTTGGCGATGCACTTCCTGAATATTTAAGTCAATTTGAGCCATTTAAACGCTACCCAATTCTCACTGAAATTGCACAATTTGAGCGTACATTACTCAGTGCTTTTGACGCAGAAGATGCGCCTCAATTGGGACTTGTGCACCTACAAAAAATTGCAGCTGCACAATTTCCAAACTTGCAGTTTACTTTTCACCCCAGCGTTCACTTATTAGGATTTACACATAATGCGGTCGACAGCTGGCAAGCGTTAAAGAACAGTACACCAGTCCCTGAAGTGTCGACAAAGCCAAACTACTGGATACTCGCCAGAGAGCGCGATATGCGCACTGGGTATCACTCGTTAACGGAAGCAGAATTTGCTTGTCTACAAAGCATGAAGAATGCACTGCCGTTTAGTTTTGTCTGTGAATACGCGGCCGAGCAAAGTGATGATTTAGCACAAGGCACAGCAATGGTGATGCAGTTACTACAAAAAGGGCTTAACTTGGGATGGTTTAGTGGCTTTAAAGTTGCGATATTCAACAAATCGGCATAGAAAATGAGGATCAAAGAGAAGCTAAAGCTGTATCAACCAGGTTTAATAATAAGCATGGTTTTCACCTTGGTTGGTTTTGTCCTTGTTAACAATTCAAAAGTCAAAAACCAAGCCTAAATGTAAAGATAAATTAACAAAAATCACATACCCTATACTCATTTGGAATTTTTACAGCCTATTTATTCCCCTTTCCTTGTAGTGTTACCTCTCCCTAAAATAAAAATTAACCACATGTATTTATTGGTAAAATATAAAAAGCAGGAGCAAACCTCTCGCTTATCTGGTCAGCTAATCTATGCATTAAAATACGCATTGTAAATTTTTTTTGTATTTTTTGTTTATTTTTAAGCTTTACTTCTATCCTAGTGTAACCAGTCGAAATTATGTGCAATTTTTATTTAGCTGGCGTTGTTCACTATCTTAAGACAAATGCAACCAAGCATTGAACTTTGGTGAGTAACGCGTCTACAGCAGCTAGATAAATTCATAACCTTGAGGTTGGTAAACACAATTAAACAAAACAACATGCAAGGAACAACAAAATGCGTAAATTAAGTGCTATTAGTTTTGCAGTATTAGCGGGTTTGACTTCCGTCAACGCACAAGCCGCTAAAATACTTAGCGTAGAATCAAACAAAGCAATCGAAGATCAGTACATTGTGGTGTTCACAACACCTTCTGTTTTAAATGTCAAAGACAGTAAAGCGGTTGCAGCCTTCGCTAATAAGCAAGCTAAAACGTTACAGAATCAACATAACGTAAGCATTACAAAAGAGTTTGGTGGCGTGCTAAACGGTGTGGTGATTAATGCATCGGCAAAGCAACTAAAAGGTCTGCTTAATAATCCAAATATTGACTATATCGAACAAGACCAAGTGGTTACAGTGACCCCCGCTATCACAGCAAGCGGCGACCAAGCTAATCCAACTTGGGGTTTAGATCGCGTCGATCAACGTAACCTCCCCCTAAACTCAAACTACCATTATGATTTTGATGGCACTGGCGTAACGGCCTATGTTATCGATACAGGTGTTCGCATTAGTCACAATGAATTTGGTAACCGTGCATCACATGGTTATGACTTTGTTGATAATGACAATGATGCAACAGACTGTAACGGTCATGGTACCCATGTTGCTGGCACAATTGGTGGCGGTGAATATGGGGTAGCGAAAAACGTCAATATCGTTGGCGTAAGAGTATTGGGTTGTAACGGCTCGGGTTCATATTCAGGCGTTATTTCTGGTATCGATTGGGTTAAAAACAATGCATCAGGCCCATCCGTTGCTAACATGAGTTTGGGTGGTGGCGTTTCTCAAGCGGTTGATGACGCAGTAAATAACGCAGTTGCCTCAGGCGTTAGCTTTGTTGTTGCGGCGGGTAATGACAATAGCAATGCCTGTAATTACTCACCTGCACGTGCAGCCAATGCAATCACTGTGGGTTCAACCACAAGTAGCGATGCCCGTTCGAGTTTCTCAAACTATGGTAACTGTCTAGACATTTATGCACCGGGTTCAAGTATTACTTCAGCTTGGTATAACTCAGATACATCAACCAATACCATCAGCGGTACTTCGATGGCCGCACCGCACGTTGCGGGTGCTGTTGCGCTATATTTGGATGAAAACCCAGGTCTAAGCCCGTCACAAATTGATAGCTTGCTGAGCCAACGCTCATCAAAAGGTAAAGTCTCTAACCCACAAAGCGGTTCGCCTAATGAACTACTTTATACGCTAGCTGATGGCACTGATCCGGACCCTGATCCTGATCCAATCACAGAGCTAGTTAATGGCCAAGGCGTCAGCGCATCAGGATCAGCTAATCAACAAACTTTCTATAAGCTGGTTGTTCCAGCAGGCACTAGCGCACTGAACTTCTCACTTGCTGGTGGTACTGGCGATGCCGACCTTTATGTACAGCAAGGCACTCAACCAACGCTGAATAGTTACGCTTGTCGCCCTTATCAAAGCGGTAATAATGAATCATGCGATTTCACAAACCCTACCGCGGGTGATTGGTATGTAATGCTAAATGGTTACTCTGCGTATGCAAATGCAACCCTCACTGGCACTTACTCATCAGATCCAGGTGGCTGTGGTAGCAACTGCTTAGAAAATGGCATCCCTGTAAGTGGCCTAGCTGGTGCATCTGCCCAAGAATTGCTATACACGATTGATGTTCCAGCAAACGTAACATTGACAGTAGCAAGTTCTGGTGGGTCTGGCGATGCAGACCTATATGTACGTAAAGGTGCAGCACCAACGACTTCCACCTATGACTGCCGTCCATTCTTAAATGGTAATAATGAATCTTGTAGTTTAAGTTCAGGCCAAGGTGCAACCTATTACATCAAGTTGCGTGGCTATTCTAGCTTCACTGGCGTAACACTTGTTGCAAGCTATTAATTGGCTTTATTACAAATAAATCTCATTTCGTTTGGGGTTTATTGAAAAAACAAGTACAGTGGTGGTTCATTTGAGCCGCCACTTTTGTTTTTAATGAGTATTGTACTAGACCTCTACAGCCAATTATTACATCAAGGGTTTTATGACCATGTGTCTGACGGTGAACTACACACCGAAGTGCCGCTCATCTGTAGTAGTATCTCGCAAGTAAAGCTCGATGGCATTATTTACCATCGCACTGCACAAACTGCAACGAAGATGCCTGAAAACTATGGTAGTCTGATCCTCATAACTGAAGGAAATGGTTGGTGGCTGACTGAGCAATCCTTGCAGCGTGCTGATCTAACGCAGCTAATCTATCTTGAAGCAAATCAAAAACATGTGTTTCATCTTCCTACACAATACCACGCTGTTAGCTTCAATTTTCCAATCAATTGGCTAGCATCTCGAACCGGCAAGCGGCTTTTACATGGACAAGCGCTGACAATTCCCTCTGGTCTATCAACATTATTCAAAACCGCCTTAACCACCACTACGCAAAATTTAACAGCGGCAAAGTGGCTCGAAGATGAAATTGTACTGCTGCTAAGTGCTTGCCAGCCGACCCAATTACCAAGGTCGCCGTTGACCAAATTAAAACGGCTCATCTCTACACATGCAAGTGATGAAGCATTTTGTATCGACATGCTATGTGAGCACTCTGGCTGGTCAAAACGTTATATTCACAAACTCTTTGCCGCATCTGATCTGAGTGCCAGTGAATATCTGATCCGCACCAGGCTCACTCACGCTTATTTTGACTTACTCAATAGTTCGGCATCATTAAATCAAATTGCTATTGATAGCGGATTTAAAAATCAGGCGCACTTCAGTCGCCGTTTTAAGCAATTATTTTCTCTTTCACCTAAGCAAATTTCACAACGAGTGCACTCTTAGACAAAACTGAACCTTGTAAATATATATAATAAGAATCACTCTCATTATCCATAGTAGTAGAACAATGAAAATTAACGCGCTCTATGCTGCAGTGTGCCTCTCACTGCTTTCTCAAACCACCAGTGCCAATGAAAACCAAAAAGATGAGTTAGAAAGAATAGAAGTTCAGGGCAGCCAATATAAAAGTACCGGAACAAAGTCGTCTTTAGCACCAATCAACGCGCCCTTTTCTATTTCTCATATAGATCAAGATACCCTGCAGCTACGCCAAGCTGACTCGGTCAATGCTGCGTTACGCTATGTTTCTGGTATCACACCTGAGAGCCGCAGTACAGTCACCATTTTTGACCAATACACTATTCGCGGTTTTGAATCTTATCGAAACTATTACGATGGCCTAGAACTGCAATCTAACAATCTTTGGAATTTATATCCTCAAGTTGATGCCTTTGCCACCGAAACCATTGAGGTGTTAAAAGGCCCAGCGTCAGTACTTTACGGCTCAGCCCCGCCAGGTGGCATGGTGAACCAAATTGCAAAGCTTGCTAATGGCACCGAGCAAACCCAAATCCGCCTGAGAGTCGGTAGCAGAGCACTCAAAGAAATCGGCATTGACCATGGAGGTGTGATCACCGATGAATTAAGCTATCGTGCCATTGCGCTATCAAGAACAAGTGATGGCCAGCAAAAAACAACAGAAGAAGAACGCACTGTATTTGCTCCTTCACTGCGCTGGCAACCGAACCATGATACGGCGTTAACTGCACAGCTTTATTACCAAGACGACCCCAAAGCCATACCATCTACCCCCTTACATAGCGTTGGTACGCTCACGCGTGCAAGTTACGGTTATCTAGATGCCGATGCATTTGCAGGCGATATCAATTGGTCTAATTTTGATAGAACAACGCTAATGGCAGGGCTAAAGCTGGAACACAATTTGTCCGACAATTGGGCTTTGTTTGCCAACTGGCGTTACACCGATGCAGAAGGCCTACAGCAAAATACCTACAACCAAAACTTAATTGCAGATAGCGATACCATACTTGCCCGTGCAGCATATAAAACCGATGAAACGCAACATGGCTATGTTTTAGACAACCAATTGTCTACTCACTTTACGGTTGGCAACTCATCACATCACTTACTCTTAGGTTTTGAATACAAGACATTAAGCTCTACAGTAGGATACTGGGATACACTCGGGACAGGCACACCAAGTATTAATCTAGCAGCGCCCAATTATGCAGCGTTTGATATAAGCGCGCTGCCACTTAACTTTTATACCGAAACGCACGATATTGAACAAAGTAACCGCGCGTTTTACATCCAAGACGAAGTGACAATATCAGCCTTGACCCTCTTGGCGGGTCTTAGATACGACAGTTTCACCAGTGATGTTACTGCTGATAAAAACTACGCTGGCACCGAGTGGCAAACAGAATCAAATATCGATGACACCCAACTCACCGGAAGGATTGCCGCACTTTATCAGCTGGATTCTGGTTGGCGACCTTACGTGAGCTATAGCCAGTCATTTGAACCCGTTGCAGGAGAAGATAGCGTAACTCAACAAGCCTTCAAACCAACTGAAGCAGAACAATGGGAACTTGGCGTTAAATATCAATCTCGCAATACACAGCTAACATTTGCGCTATTCGATCTCACCAAGCAGAACGAAATCATTAACAGCAAAGACTTTGTCACGAAAACTCAAGCCGGTGAAATCCAGTCCAAAGGTATTGAGCTTGAGGCTTCTCACACCTTTAACGAACAAGTTGATGTGCAGTTCAATGCCACGCATCTAGACCAGAAAGTCACTAAAAATGAATTAGACCAAGATTTAGTGGGTAAACGCTTAGTGTGGGTGGCTGATAACACCGCTTCGCTTTGGTTAAACTATTACCCAAGCCTGCTAGACGCACTTAAAGTCAGTGTTGGTGCTCGGTATGTTGGCGAGAGTTATGTTGGCAAATACAACTCAGATACCGTGCCATCCTATACCTTATTCGACATCGCCTTTGATTATGAACTCAGCGAGCAAGCCAGGCTCACCTTTAGCATTAGTAACCTCAGTGACAAGCGTTACGTTGGCGCATGCTATGACGAAAGTAACTGCTGGATGGGGGCAGAGCGCAAAGCCGATGTTGGTCTTCACTATCGCTTTTAGTCTCTCACCTAAGAGAATTTACGGAAAGATCTAAAAAGGTTTAAACGATTTAAATAGACACCTAAATTGATTTAAATTGATTTAAATGAAGATTTAAATAAACATCCACCTTTCCACTAAAGTGGGTGTCCTTGTTAATTCTGTCCTTGTTAATTCTGTCTGCCACGAGTAGCATGTTGGTGTTTAAATTCGAGGTAGACAGTGAAGATTTAAATGGAAAGATTTAAATGAAGATTTAAATAAACATCCACCTTAACGCACCTGAAAGCATTAAGGTGGGTGTCCTTGTTAATTCATCTCTTTGTTCATTCTCATTTAGCTTTAACTCAAAGGAAAACAATGCGTAAAACACTATTTAAATGGCACAGTGCAATGGCATTAATCGCGATACTGCCGCTCGCCGTTATGTCAGTCACAGGTAGCATGTTGGTGTTTAAATTCGAGATAGATAGTCTATTACTTCCAAAGCAAGCGACATTGACTTATCAAGACCAAGACGTCCAACGTCAGCCCATGAAGGTGCTCGTTAATTATGTCGCAGACACCCATCCAAATTATGAAATTGGTAGCTGGGAAATATTCGATGATGGCTATGAAGCTGATAGAGTCTATTTATTAAAGCATGGCACAGACACATGGTTTAAAACGTATCTAGATCCTTACGCGGGAAAAATGCTAAGCGAGCCTGTGGGTATTCACAGCGACTTTACTGATTTTATTCTTCACCTACATTACACCTTACTACTCGATAATGTGAGTAAAACCTTTCCACACATGGGTGTCGTTATTGGTTTAGCTGTGGCTATACTTTTTACCTTGCTCGGTGTTTCCGGTTTAGTGATATACCGGCGCTTTTGGCGGCGATTCTTTAGCTTTAGGCGCCAAGCCCCTCGGCTCGTCATTATGAGCGACCTGCATAAGGTAATTGGCATTTGGAGTGCGCCAGTATTGCTCGCGCTCGGCATTACTGGCGTTTACTTTAATGCAGTGGAGTATTATCACGAGGCTTTTGAACACCAAGAAGATGGGCACCATATTGTCAGTCACACAATGTTTAATCACTCATTAGATTTTGATGCCATGATGACCCAAAGCCATCGTGCGGTTGACGGACTTAAACCAACCTACTGGCTATTTCCATTTGAGCCAGAGCAAGCCAACATTACCATTTTTGGTAGCGTCGATGATGCCAACCCGTTCATTAGTAACTATGCAGCAACGGTTAGCTTTGATGCGCAATCTGGTAAACAAACCTTTGCATACGATATTCGAACGGCGTCTACTGTAGACCGGGTAATTGACAGTTTTAGAAAACTCCACTTTGGCCACTTTGCAGGACTTACCAGTAAAATAATTTGGTGCATTATGGGACTCGCCCCCGTATTGCTTGGTTTTACCGGGCTATATTTATGGTGGCAGAGAAAGCGTAAAAAACACAAGAGTAAGAAAAACCGTCAACTCGCCTTAAGCTGACGGTTCAAGTTTTAATCCAGATCCGTTATTGTCGTTATTATCAACAAATAACGAGCAATCACTATGAAACAACTTGGGCTAATTGGCGGTATGAGTTGGGAGTCAACACAAAGCTACTACCAGCTTATCAATCAAACCGTTAAAGCAAAGCTTGGCGGACTACACAGTGCCAAACTTTGCTTGTATAGCGTCGACTTTGCCGAAATTGCAGAGCTTCAAGCTGCTGGTGATTGGCAGAAAATGACGACCATTTTGGCAGGCGCTGCTACTTCGTTGAAGCTTGCCGGCTCAGATGCCATTGTGATCTGTACCAACACCATGCATAAAGTTTCAGATGAAATTAGCGCAGCATCAGGATTACCGATACTGCATATTGTCGATGCAACCGCGAAGCGACTTAAAGACGACGACGTAAAACGCATCGCGCTATTAGGTACGAGATTTACAATGCAACAAGACTTTTATAAAGCACGATTACAAGATCTTCACGGCATTGAGGTCATAACACCTGATGGGGACCAACAAGCTTTAGTTCACCACATAATTTATGACGAATTATGTCGCGGTGAAGTCAACGCGAGCTCAAGGCAAACTTATCTAGACATCATCGATGCACTCTATCAACAAGGGGCTGAAGGGGTTATTTTAGGTTGCACAGAAATCGGTTTGCTCGTTCAACAAGTGCATACTCAAGTCCCTCTTTATGACACGACCAAACTTCATGCCGAAGCCGTTGTAGAGTGGTTACTCGGGGCTACATCTTGCTTTATTCATGAGTAATATCAAATTTTGTTGTAATTAAAAAAATAACAACGAAATCGCTATTGTCGCGATTACTTGGCTACTATAGAATTAAATCTCACTTATTCTAATTAAATCAGGGATGTATTATGACCCAATACGACGAATATAAAGTTATCCATGTAGTTGAAGGTGGCTGCGGCACACTGTTACTTGGCTCAAGTGGATTACCGTTAAAAAAACTTGAAGCAACTTTAAACATGGAAGCGCAAGATGGCTGGCAGCTTGTTTTCCAAGTTATCGAAAACAAACGTTTTCTGCTATTTTGGAGCCGTGAAGCCGTGATCTTAACACTTGGTCGTAAACGTGCTTAAACGCTTTGCTCTATCTGCCATTCGCCGCTATCAAGCGAATGGTGGAGCAAAAACCCACTTCAATATAAGTTGTAACTTTACGCCGTCATGCTCTGAATATACCTATCAAGCAATCGAAAAATACGGCTTCTTTAAAGGCGTGCGTATCGGCTTTTGTCGTATCAAGCGCTGTAATGACCCAGATTGTATTGAAGTAAAGTCAGACCCCCTACCGTGACCAACCCTAGGAGTTTGCATGGACGAAATAGCATTAAGAGAACAAGAAGAATCGTTAAGAAACCAAGTTGCTCAGCTAAGTCCTGAAGCGCGCAAGCAGTACTACCAGCTAGAAGAACAGCTAGTAAAAGATCCTGATACTTACGCCGTACTCAATTACTTCTTTGCCGCAGGTTTACATCACTTTTATCTGGGTAAAACTGCACGAGGTGCAATTAACCTCACCTTGATGTTATTGGGGCTTGTGTTTATTCTCTTTTATGGCTGGGTTCTGCTAATTTTAGTGTGTTTAATTGAGCTACCTCAGTTATTTAATAGCCAAAAAATAGTGAGAAAATACAACATCGATGTGATGCGAGAAGTGCTAGATGAGCTCAAAGATACGCAACAGAGTCAAACAATCTAAAGAAACGCAGTGGCTTTGGATTATAGCGGCCACGGTAGTGGTCGTTTTATTTAGTGGTTATCAGTTTTATACCAAAGGCGTGCCTTATTTTGCTGAAAAGATTTCAGCCTCATTGCCCAAACCAATCTACCAAATCATCGACGAGGGTAGCCTAAATGAGCTAGATAACTCGGAATTTTCTGAATCAAAACTAAGTGAAATCAAACAGCAAGAGACTCGTGCTTTATTTGTCTCACTGCTTGGCACCAATGCATCGAGTGAACGTGAATTTAAACTTGAATTTAGGCAGTGGAAAGATAAAGCCAACGCCATGGCACTTGCCAATGGTACCATTGTGATCACCGATAACATGGTCGAACTGGCGTCTACTCAGCAAGAGCTTAGCGCAGTGTTACTCCACGAGATTGGTCATGTCGAGCATAATCACGTAATGGAATCCCTTGTGAGCTCCTCTATCGTATTTGTCAGTTTGAGTGTCGTATTGGGTGACATCTCTGCGCTCTCAGATCTTATGATGCAGGGCGCAATGTTAGGTATCAACCAAAATTACTCTCAGCAAGCTGAACTCGAGGCTGATTTGTACACGCATAACAAGCTAATGGCGCTGTATGGTAATAGTGACGCAATGATCTCTATATTCGAAAAACTCGCCAAGGAAAGCGATGAACAGCATAGTTGGTTAAGCACACACCCAAGTTTTGAGCAACGCATCGAGCAGCTCAAACAAAACCCGTGATCCTTAAAGGTTAAAATGGGTGTCTTATTAAATTCTGCTCAGTACAAACGTTTAAAAAGCCGCCAAATTTTAAAAAGACAAAAGAAAAGACAAAAGACACCCACCCATTTAGTATTTCATTTGTTAAATTGACTAAGGTAATCTACTCTTAACATACATTCAAAGGATTGAAGGTATCTAATATGGCCACTGCACGCTGCCGACAAATTTGTCTATCAGAAACCAAATATTATCACTGTATTTCTCGCTGTGTTAGGCAAGCCTACCTTTGCGGTCAGGATATAGCCACTGGACGTTCTTACGAGCATCGCAGAGATTGGGTCGAAGAAAAGCTACTCGCCCTCAAAAAAACGTTTTGCATTGATGTCTGTGCATATGCGGTTATGAATAACCACACTCATATAGTTCTGCACGTTGATATTCAAAAAGCCAAACGTCTAACTGACAAAGCTATTATCATTCGCTGGCACAAGCAGTTTAAAGGCAATTGGCTCACACATAAGTTTATTCGTAACGAGCCATTATCAGATGCGGAAAAGTCAATACTTGATAATACTATCAATATATATCGATCACGCATTACCTGTATTAGCTGGTTTATGAGAACACTTAATGAGTATATTGCACGACGAGCAAATCAAGAAGACCAATGTACAGGTCGGTTTTGGGAGGGGCGCTTTAAATCACAAGCGCTACTTGATGAAGCTGCACTTGCTGCGTGCATGGCTTATGTTGATCTAAACCCCATTCGCGCTAACCTAGCTAAGCTACCTGAAGAATCTAAATAACCTGAGGTTTGGATAAGGAATGTTCCAACTCATTGTTGCTAAAGCACAACTTAGTTTTTTCCTTGTCTAGCCAGAGAGTTTTAGGGAAAACAAGGCGAATTTACGCACCAATAGCTGGCTATTGGAAGTGAATTCAACGCAGTTAGCGCTAAAACTGGCTGCTAGAAAGGCATTAATTATCCGCAGCTCAGGTTAAATACACGAGTGTAAAAAGGCGCATTGAATCAGCCAAACAAGGAAAGCAACCTCGCTCACTATTCCGGTTTGTTGGCAATCCGAGAAAGCATATGCCTAAAGGTATACCGCTAGAGCTGTCATCATACCTCGAACTGATCGAACTCACAGGAAGCTGCATAAGAAGTGACAAAATAGGTTACATTAAAAACAAACAACCGATTTTAGACAGGCTAAACCTAACCTTTAAGAACTGGATAACCCTGACAACACAATTTAGTACTGTGATCCATGGAGCCGCCGGTAGCTTAGCAGCAAAGCAAAAATATTGTGATTCACTCTCAATTCAACGGCGTTCGAATATCTCCAATTGTGTAGCACTTTTTGGTTAATCATCAAATCAATTAAGAATTGAGAACCTAGACCAATTACGCCTTAGCGAAAAGCAATATAGTTTGCTCATTCATGCATCCATAATGCAGGCCAATCATAAACTTCAGAAATGGCTCTAGAGATTTCATGGATTAATTGAAAGCCATTGTCTGAGTTTGTCATAACAACAAAACCTCGGCCAACACTAGCAAAAGACACAGCATAGCAAGTATACCCGGCATTCCCACCACTATGTCTAAATCTATAAGCGTTACCTTCTCCATCGAGTCCTATTCCTGTACCACCAGCACCGGGAACTCTAGTAAGCATGACTTTCGCAAGATGTGGAGATAATAAGCTTTCTTCATCACCACGATAGGACTTACCTAGAGCAATCATAAATAATGCTAAATCAGAAGGAGTACTCCATAACCCCGCAGCTGCCTTTTCAGGATATAGCCGATAACCTCCAGCGATCATATTTGCTTGTAAATCATGACCTTTAGCAACTCTATATTGAGGCAGATTCAGCGACGCTAACTTAAAAGAGCTGTTATTCATGTTTAGGGGCTTTAATACCTGCTTTTCCATTAACTCAGAGAATGACAGCCCACTACTATCTTCCATCAACAGTTGCAAAACTGTCATGCCACCACCTGAATAAAATTCAGACTTCCCAGGTGTTTGAAACACTCTAACTGATGGGGAATTACTCAACTCACTCCCTTGTAAAACCTGTACGAGCGAAGGAGTTATTTGGTTTCTGCCATAACCAGCGAACCCTTGTACATTAAGCCCTGAGGTGTGACTCATAATTCGACTGGGTGTCACTTTATTTTCTTTAGTAAATTTATTATTGGGGACCTGCCAACGTGTAAGCTTACTGTTTACATCTTCATGTAGTCCAAAACGACCTAGCTCTATCATCTTAAAAGCACCAAAGCTCGTTACCGCTTTAGAAATGGAAGCAGCCTGAAACAGCGTATCCGGCGTTACATTCACTTTTGAGTACTCATCTGTAACGCCGTAACCTTTCGACCAAAGAATATGATTATTATCAAAAACAGTAATGCTAACAGCGGGGACGCGGTATGTGCTCATTCTGGATTGAAGTGTACTCGATGTTTCACTACTCACTCCGTTATCATTAATTTCGCGAATACTATGCTCGAATACTCGTTGTTTATTTATATAATCTGGTGCTACAGCTTTCAACTTTTGTTCTGCACAACTCGCCACAGTAACCAAAGCTGCCAGCAGTGTGATTTTCATATATCGGCCTATTCAAACACTAAAATATTATTGTCGTATTGAGGCCGTAAAAAGTTTGCTTTGACGACAATTAAGTTTCAAACATCAAACTAACTGTAGCGCCTGTATTGTTGGCATATGCAGATGTTGGCATATGCAGACACCCACTTTATCGTCACAGTTTAAAAATGGGTGTCTTTTTAACGTTTTCTCTCCGAGGAAAGCGACGAGCAACATAATTGGATAAACACATACCCCTGCGATTAACAGTAATTATTTCCTTTTACTGTACAACCCTATTACAGTTTTTAACTTGCAATCTCTGTTTCTAAATTAGAAAATCTGTTTTTAAGTGAATCACGGGTAAAAAATGAAACTTTCCAAACTTTATCTGCTACCTATAACAGTAGCTAGTATCAGCACATTTCTCACAGCCTGTACATCTGAGACAGAATCTGATCTTTTGAAAACAAACGCAATTAGTGCGGATATATTAATAAATTCAAATGGAGAAAGAGCTCGAATTGTGGCCGAGTTAAATGTCGGGGACTCGTTCGGCTCTAATGTAAACTTAAGCGAAGGTGATACGCTAAGAGCGATCGTAAATGGCCAAACGATCCCATTGACTAAAGATACTGACATTCTAGATATTGATTACGAGGGCAGATCCTCAGTTGTAACTGGTAACAGCCTATATACTATCCAGTTAAATCGAAAGAAGGAACAAAATGCTTCAGCGTCTGTAGAGCTTCCTTTGGGCTTTCTCGTACTTACCCCCGAAGCAGCGAAAACTTTTCGATATGATGAAGATATTGAAATTCATATTGATGGAATAGACTTAGCGAGTGAAACATCTCTTATCGTTAACTATGCATGTTCAAATAATACGGGCGGGTCAGTGACAGGCTCTTTCTCAACACAATTTGGAAACTCGACAAGCAATACATTCAATGCAAAAAGCGCTGGCCTCATAGATCTAGAACAGATTGCAACTTCAAAACCATGTGAATTTGACATGGAAATTCAGAGAGTTAGAACAGGCCGCTTTTCCAGTGCACTTAAAGACAATAGTTTAATTAGGGGTATCCAATCGAGAGTTATTAAAGATCTAGAATTTACTTTCTAGTTTACATAATTTTTAAGTAACCTGAGGTTTGGATAAGAAATGAGCTAACTAATTGTTTTTAAACATACATTAAATTATTTCCTTATCTAGCCAGAGAGTTTTAGGGATAACTAGACGAATTTACGCACCAATAGCTGGCTATTGGAAGTGAATTCAACGCAGTTAGCGCAAAAACTGGCTGCTAGAAAGGCATTAATTATCCGAAGCTCAGGTTAAGTAGTAATACGTATTTCAAAAAAGGTGGAATAAGTCCACCTTAACACTAAAGCTAAGATCATATGGGGTAATTTATAGCCTTTCTTAACTTTTCTAGTATCGCTACGTCACAGGCTTTTATAATCAACGCTCATTTATCGCCTCCAATACACTTCACTTATCTTAAATTATTCCCTACAATGTGCGGCAGTTTCGAGTAGAGATTATTATGTGTAAGGGAATGTCAAAACTACTTATTATGATGACGATGTTGGCTGCCTTTGTTGGGCAAGCATTAGCATCTCCCTTTTTTGTATCTGATGACGACATTATTATCACGCAATCGATCACACTTGAATCTCAAAACGAATACCAGCAAGGTGCAGATGATTGTTGTGACACAGATTGCTGCGAGAACGATTGCATTTGCCCAGAAAACACCTGTGCAACCTTTGCATACATTCCTATAAACCCTATTGCCTCAGAACTCATTCGTTTTGGTGGCTCTGTACGATCGACTCCGACTCCAGATATTCATAGTATTGCGACCTCCTTCTATCGACCTCCTATTTTACCGCTTAGGCTACAGCCAAACTAAATTCTTACTAAAAAATTTAATTTATATGCTGCGAAAGTTATACCAATTGACTTAATTAAGTGGTTTATTTTGAGGTGAAAAAATCTTGTCGATAACACAGCTACCGCGCCCTGCTATCGCCAAGGTATCTACCCCCATGTAGGCAAGACGAAAATATTATTATTTAGTCGTTCTAAATAAGAAGCCTTTGGCGTAGCTCGCGTCAGGTTTTCTCCTCAATTTGAGCTGGTATTAAGCTAATAAAACTTCGCAGTGTTTTGCATCATCTGAGGTAAAACATGCTTAATCAATATTCAAAGGTAGCGCTTGCTATCTTACTTGGCCCGTCTGTATCTTATGCAGGAGAACACCAACATCATGAAGAACATCACCAAAGTAAAATAGAGAAAATTCAGGTAACCGCGTCACGGCTTGGCCGGATCGTGAACGAGTCAGCAACTAGAACTGAAATTATCAATAGTGAAGAAATCCAAGAAAAAGCCTTAATGCGGCCCGGAAATATTTCTATGCTAGTTGCCGAAACTGGCGGTGTACGAGTACAAAATACTTCTCCAGCTTTGGGCAGTGCCAACATAAGATTGCAAAGCCTGTATGGTCGCTATACCCAGCTACTTAGTGATGGTTTGCCATTATATGGTGGACAAACTGCATCAATTGGGTTGCTTCAAATCCCTCCAACCGACTTAGCCAATGTTGAAATTATCAAAGGTTCAGCTTCTTCTTTGTATGGTGGATCAGCCTTAGGCGGGGTGATTAATCTTATCTCTCGTACACCAGGAGATGAATCTGAAGGTGAAGTGCTACTTAATGCAACATCAAAAAGTGGTCAAGATATTACCTCCTATTTTGCAACCCCACTGACCCCTAGTACTCGTGCGTCAATTACTCTAGGCCTTCATCATCAGGCTCAGCAAGATTTAGACGATGACGGTTGGCTTGATATAGCAGGCTATGAGCGCGCGACCGTTCGCCCACGTTTTTATTGGGAAGATGAAGACGGTGCCAACCTTTATTGGACGTTTGGTGCGATGAGAGAAAATCGCGAAGGTGGTACGCAACAAACGGATACATTACCTACAGGTGAATCATTTCCTCAACATCAAGACTCATTAAGGTTAGATAGCGGTTTTATTTTCGACCAACCACTTAGTGAAGAAATAAACCTCAGTGTTCGTGGTTCAGCGATGCATCAGGAGCATGACCATGTTTATGGTCTGACTCAAGAAACAGATAACCATGAAAGTTACTTATTTGAATCTAGTGTATCGGGTTATCGTGAAGCTATTGCTTGGCTTGTTGGAGTAGCTTATCAGTCTGACCGCTTTGAGTCTGATGACTTTTCAGAATTTAACTATAACTATCAAGTGCCTGGGTTATTTTCACAGATAGACTATGACACAGAAAAAGACGTTTCAATATCATTTAGCGCCAGAACCGATTGGCACAGTGAATACGGCACTCAGTTTAGTCCACGCGCATCCATTTTGTACAATCCAAACAGCTGGACAATTCGCGGATCCTACGGTCAAGGCTTCTTTGCGCCGACACCTTTTATTGAAGATATTGAAGACAGTGGCCTGTCTCGCCTTGAGCCTTTAAGTAACTTAGAGGAGGAACTGGCGACTACAGCGTCTATTGATCTCAGCTATGTATTTGATGACATTGAAACAAGTGTCACCCTGTTTGCCTCAGATGTCGACAATGTCACTGAGCTTGAGGTCATCGAAGCCCAAAGCCCGAATACAAATAACCACGTTCGATTAGTGAATACTCCAGGCCAGACCGAAATTCGTGGCGCAGAATTGCTTTTGCGATACCACTGGCATGACATCAAAATAACTGGAAGCTATTTATATACTGACGCAACAAAACTTAGCGGATTAGGCACTGCCCGAACTCCCTTAACCCTAACACCAACACATTCTGCTGGTGCAGTAATTATGTGGGAAAAGCATGGCAGTCACCTACTAGGTTTTGAAGCTTATTATACTGGTACACAGCATCTCGAAAATAACCCTTACCGTGATAGAAGCGACGCTTACTGGCACTTAGGCTTACTTGGTCAAATCACCCTTGGAAACGTAAGTTACTTTTTAAATGCAGAGAACTTGCTCAATGTTCGGCAAACTAAAGATGAGCCAATATTGCTAACTCAACAGGCTCCGAGTGGACGGTGGACAACTGATATTTGGTCTCGTAATGACGGATTTACGATCAATGCAGGGATCCGCATTAAGTTTGGTCATTAATTACTTCTGATCATTGCTGAAACGATACAGTTTCATGTTGGCATATGCAGACACCCACTTTAGCGTCACAGTTTAAAAATGGGTGTCTTTTTAATGTTTTTAAATTTTTACCTCAAAAGATAAAGTGGGTGTCTCTTTAGCCGTACTTTAGCGTAGAAAAGCGAAAACCAAGGTGGAGCGAGTCCACTTTGGTTTAAGATAAAACAGAACTAGCTAGTACAGCTCAGTAGCCTTTTTTTAGTCTTCTAGTATCGTTTTGTACAACACGATACTTTTTTGCAAGTGCCCGTTCCTTGTCTCTCTTATCTTTTAGGCTGGCTTTGTTTCTTTGATGTTCACTTCTTAACTTTATAAAGTTGTTGAAGCGCCTAACTTCAAGTTCTCCACTCTCTATCGCTTGCTGAACAGCACATCCGGGCTCATTTTGATGTGAGCAATCACTGAAGCGGCAGGCGCTTTCTAACGCCTCAATTTCTGCAAATGTTTTACTGAGACCTTGTTGACAGTCGGCTAGCTGGATCTCCCTCATTCCTGGCGTATCGAGCAACACTGAGCCATTGTCCATAAAATGTAACGAGCGAGAGGTTGTCGTGTGCCGCCCTTTTGCATCATCTTCACGGATTGAACCAGTGAGCTGCTCTCTACACTCTAACAGCGTGTTCACCAAGCTGGACTTACCCACACCAGAAGAACCTACAAATGACAACGTTTTGCCCGCGCTACACCAAGCTTTTAGGCACTCAACGGAGCTCGGCTCCAACGCATTTATCGCTTCGACTGTCAA
This sequence comes from Pseudoalteromonas sp. HM-SA03, assembly GCF_002289345.1. GTDB lineage: Bacteria > Pseudomonadota > Gammaproteobacteria > Enterobacterales > Alteromonadaceae > Pseudoalteromonas. The sequence goes on from NZ_NSDG01000044.1 coordinate 28,223, forward strand.
AAATGGGTCCAACTCCTGAACGAGTTGTACTTGCTGTTGCCAACAATCGACCAAATCCTTCTTGGTCAAAACAACAATTGGCTCCACTTGAGCTTCGTTAGCCAGTGCTAAGTAACGTTCGATCCGGTTTAGATTAAAATCCTGATTTAGCGAGCAAACAATAAACAGGCTATCGATATTTGCGGCTATCAATTGCTCCGCGACTTTACTGCCAGCAGCTTTCCTTGAAATAACCGATTTGCGGGATAATAGCCTAATAAATTGATAATTTTCATCCAACAAAACCCAATCACCAACCGTCATACTAGGCAGTGATACATGAGTAGCTAAAGAAATTTGTCGTGATTGCAACTGGATTAAATAATTACTTCTGTGGTGCACTATCACGCGGCCAAGATTTGATGATTCCAGTTCTGTTAGTGTCAGTTGCTGTTGAAAAAATGCTTGCCAACCAAGCTGTGTTGGCGAATAAGATGTATTCATTATAAAATCTCAAAAATGCAGAAAGACTGCAAAAATCAAGCAGGGTTAATGAATATCATTGACCCCGGATAAGCCCATTAGGCATCACACCGGGTAAAAGGAGTAAAAAATTTAGAAGAGACGAAAGTTAGAGTCTACTAATCACACCTAGCTACAACTTTTACCGGGCGGCTCAATAAAACAATCATCAAATTCTCCTTCAACTCTTTTGAATACTGCCGTAGAGTAGCACTGAAGATAGACTAGGTAAACCAAGTATTTCACGCAACCAATTTCAATAATAGATTAAAGTTTTGTGTTTAAAGCGATATCAATCACGCAATTTTTTGTATGTTATCTGGGTTAAAATAAGAGCAGACGCTGATCCGCCTGCTCTTGTGATTTTAATAAGCTTACAACGCCAGCATTAAAATCTCTTTCGCCTTCGCTAAATCAATATCGCCGTGCTCACCTAGTGCCGTCATGCCATTCTTTTCCAGATTAGCAATAACTTCCTGTACTGCTTTTTCGTCTAATTGATAATCAGCTAAACGGGTTTGCACCGCCATCGACTCAAAAAAGTCTTGAACTGCTTTTATCGTTTGGTCAATTTGCTGTGCTTCGTCTGCGGCTGCAATACCAAACACATGCTCACCAAGTTGCTTTATTTTCTCAGCTTTTTTGTCTCGTTGCACATACATCACCGCAGGTAATACAATCGCAAGCGTTTGCGCGTGGTCAAGGTTATACAACGCCGTTAGCTCGTGACCAATCATATGGGTTGACCAATCCTGAGGTACGCCTTGACCAATAAGGCCATTTAGCGCCATAGTTGCAGACCACATAACGTTTGCTCTTACATCATAATTGTTAGGCTCGCTTAATGCCTTTGGCCCTTCGCTGATAAGCGTTTGTAAAATACCTTCTGCGAATCTATCTTGCAGTGGCGCATTTACTGGATACGTTAAATACTGCTCAATCACGTGAACAAACGCATCCACTACCCCATTACTCACTTGGCGAGGCGGCAGTGAATAGGTGTATTCTGGGTCAAGTACCGCAAACTGCGGCTGCACTGTTGGTGACGAAAACGCACGCTTTTGCGAAGTTGCCTTTTTTGTAACCACTGAGTTGCCGTTACTCTCAGAGCCTGTAGCAGGTAAAGTAAGCACGGCACCAATCGGTAATGGATTGCTAAAGCTTGCGCCTTTTACCAAAATGTCCCAAGGCTCACCGTCAAAATTCACGGCTGCCGCCACAAACTTTGCGCCGTCAATCACACTGCCGCCGCCAACCGCAAGAATAAAATTAACATTATTTTGCTTTGCCGTCGCGACCGCTTGCATTAGCGTTTCATATGTTGGGTTTGGCTCCACACCACCAAATTCCACAACCTCAACATCTGTCAATGCATTCATTGCTTGGTCGTATACACCATTATTTTTAATCGAGCCGCCGCCGTACAGTAGCAACACCTTTGCAGCCTCTGGTAATCGTGAGGTGATTTCACTCATTTGGCCTTTACCAAAAAGAATTTCGGTTTGATTTTTAAATACAAAATTAAGCATGCTCAATTCCTTACTGTTGAATATTCGACTCTTTCGCTAACATTTCTAGCAGCTTTTCTGCTAGTAATGTGTCTGAAAACGGGTTTTGCCCTGTAATTAGCTCTCTATCAACAACCACTTTTGGCTGCCATGCATTTGCAAACTGCATTTTTCCTCCAGCCTGAGACATCGCGGCTGCTGGGTAAAAGTTGAGCTTTTCGCCATTTAACGTGCTTTCAAATACTTGTTCTTCTGGGTTCGAAAATATCGTCATTTGATATCCGTCATAAATCCAGTTTTTCGCTTGAACAGGTGACTGTGTTGTTAAACTCTGATAGTACGCTTTTGGTTCACTTTGTGCCGACAGCAACGTAACTGGGCCGTGGCAAATCGCAGCTGTTGGTTTATTCTCGCGGTTAAAATGGCGCAAAATTTCACCCACCTGCGGATTATTCGCCAAATCAATTAACGGTGCGTGTCCGCCTGGAATAAATACCGCATCAAATTCGTCTAGCCCCGCAGCAAGGATCTCGCTAAAACTTGCGGTATTATTAATATCTGGCAGGTTAGCAATAAATTTTTTGATGCTTTGTAATTTAGTCTCATCACCGCCGAAGTAATTAACCGACACTGATTTTTGATCAACAGCAGGGGCATTGCCTTTTGGTGTTGCTAATATCAATTTATATCCAGCATCCACCAATGCCTTTGCAGGTATCCCAAACTCATTGAGGTAATAACCTGTTTCTATTGTCTCACCACTGGCAAGTTCCATAGAGGTTTCGCTCGAAAGTAACACTAATACTTCACCTTCACTTGCATGAGCGCTAAGCACATGTGTTGCACCCAATAACGATGACACCCACACCATCGTATTCACTATACTCTTTTTCATCCCGGCTCCTCATACCAGTTCAATATCGACGAGTTTAGGCGATTTGCGGACACATGAGAATTCGGATAAATTGGTAAGAGCAATCAGAATATTTATGGCTCAAGTAATTTATGTCTCACCTCACCCAACTAAAAACCTTTGTGGAAGTATACCGCTGCAAAAATATCACCAAGGCAGCGGCCAACTTGGGGATGTCGCAGCCAGCTGTCACGGCACATATTCAAACCATGGAAGCGGTAGTAGGAAAAGCCCTGTTTGAACGCCAAGCAAGAGGGGTAAAGCCAACGCCAACAGCACATGACTTAGCGCTGCAGGTGTCTGGTCATATCGATATTTTAGAGCAGAAGATCACCTCAATTCGAGCGCGCTCCAACGCGGTGTTTGGCACACTAAATATTGTTGGCCCCGCGGAGTATTTAAGCTTTGTCTCCGGTCCACAAATCGCCAACTTATTGCAAGCGGGCAACATTAACGTGGTACTTCATATTGGCAATAAAATTAACATTTTCGACGCACTAATACACGACACCGCCGACATCGCCATTGCCGCCTCTGCGCCAGATCCCACAACCTTTGACTATCTCGTTTTAGACAAAGAACAATTGTGGCTAGTGATGAACCGTTTAGAGGGCAGAGAAATTCAAGACAGCGATATTACCGCCGACTTACTCTCTAGCTATAACGTCGTCACGTACGATCAAGACTTACCTTTGGTTAGACAATACTTTGACCGTGTATTTAATGCGAGCTGCAACTCTAATGTCATCGCTATTTGCCCAGACATTAGAGCAATTGCTAACATCATCCGCTCTGGAATAGGCTACTCCGTTCTCCCCGATTATCTCTGCCGAGATCTCATAAAAGCAGGTGAACTGATCCAACTTGGCCCTGTAGGCCCTGAAAACAATATCTATTTGGTATGGAAAAAGGGCGCGTTAAAACACCCTCGCATTGCTTTTGCAAAAGATGTGATCTCCGCCTTTGCTAATATTAATTATCTTTCGAATTAAAAAGTTGTAAAAAAATCATTTTCCGCAGATTTCTGCTGAGAATTCCTGTTACCTTGCTGTAAATTAAAAGAGACGGGTTGGAGCATCAATGGACTATCAAAGCCAATATCGTGACTTAACTATTTATTACGACGCACTAAAAAAAGCAACAAAGCAAAGTGAAGCGGTACCAGACACCACAGAAAAATGGCTGGCACTCGTAGAAACGACCTTATTTGAATTACAAGAGCTTGCCCATATGGAAAAGGCTTATATGCAAAAATCAAGAACGATGAATAACCTAATTGAGTTGGTATATTCCAGCGCCCCAAGCATGGACTAGCAACTAAAGGTTACTGCTATTGAATTTTGCATTGACAAGAGTGCTACTACTAGCACTCTTTTTTTCGCTAGAAATAGAGTTAAACAGATTTAAAGTTTGAAAAGAAATTAGCTGCACATACTTTACGACGCGGATAACCTGCGAAAATTTATGTGTGTTAGGTGTACTATTGGTACACCTTCAATGTAGTAAAGATCTCCTCGGACAGTTCTGCAAACACACCGTGGATCCGCTCAGATAGCGCTTTTACATTATCGAAATCAGGGTCAGCAAGCATTAAAATTTCAAAGATTGACCACTCGGGCATAACATCTTGATCCACCCACCTAACCCCCTGTAACTTTGCCCAATAATCAATCTGAACATCCTTTGTTTGCCCAAGGAGCCAAAGTTCGAATTGCACCTCTTGATGGTTCAACACCACTGCCAATTTGAGTTTGTGTTTTTTAAGGTAATCGTTTTGCAGATAAAAGTATGTAAAGTCAATATATCCGTGTAACACGTTTGCGACTGTAAACTGGCCTTTATACTGCTTACTGAATTCAGCTCTGAGACTTTGAACAATAGAGACGAGATCCTTATAGGTTCTCTGTAGTTCGCCACTTGCAAATGCCATTTTATAGGCTGGAATTCGAGCACGAAGACTTTTATTAGACATGTTGTCCTCTGAGTTTTTCAGGCACATAGACAAAATGATCCACACACGAAGCTAGCATTGCAAGGAGCCTGAGTCATCATTAGATTGCCAATATCATATCAAACTATCAAAGTCGAATGACGCTTCATATATCCCAAGCTCAAAAATCAAGAAGCAAAAATCAACAAAAATCAATGACACCCACTACAAATTTCAAGCCTTCATTTTCCTTACGTCAATGCAATTAGTGATGGGTATCACCAATCCATCCTTAGGCATTCTTATACCAAATTTTCTAAGAGCTCATCACAAACCAATTCTAATGCTGCAGCCTCTAGAGAAAATGCATCGATGTACTTCGACCAAAACCACTCTTTCCCTATCATAAACTGGTTTCCAAGTTCGATTTTTAGAACAAAATGGCCAAGGGCATCAACTGGTTTTATTAGCAACTCCAATTCATCAGGGCTTTCAGAAGTTAGTTTAGCTTCGCCCTTTAATGTACTTTTTAATGATTCAATATTTTTTATGAATTCCTGTACTTCACTTCCATCAGCCCATACGTCCTTTGTAAAAGTGAACCCGCTAGAGCTCAAAGTTAGCCGAAGATTGTAATCATAGTCGTACTCATCCGCTCCTCGGCTCAATACAACGATTTCTAATTTATGGCTATCACTTAAATTTATCTTCATACTTTAGGAATGCCTAACGAGCCTGTAGAATTGCTCATTTTTAATACATTTTGCATAGTGGTATCAACCTTAGCCGAGTTCTTTATTTGATTCAATCGTTTACTCTAAACGTCACTGTCATTTTTTTACTGTGTTTTATGAGGCTATAAGGCTGGTCTCTGTGGCTTTTTGAGGTTTAAAATGAGCTACACTTCTTAGTGTATTATTTTTTGCAACTTTTCTAGATTATGCACCAAGCAATACAACTTCCATTGCGCATTCACTTTCCCTCGTAATGTGAGTTTATTCATTCCTTTATTCACTATCATGTTGCCGAACACAAGTTCGATACACCTAAGTCGCTTGCTGTATTATCGCCGCCTCTAATTTAGTAGTGGTAACGACACGAAATTATCGTTATCGCTTGATTATCAACTGCATAAACAAGCCTGTTAGTGTCATCAATACGACGAGACCAAAAACCAGATAAGCTCTCTTTCAACGGCTCTGGTTTACCGATGCCCTCAAATGGGGAGCGCTTAACATCATTGATGAGTTTGTTNGATGCGCTTGAGTGTTTTCTTGTCTTGAGTTTGCCAATACAGATAGTCATCCCAAGCGTCATCAGTCCACGACAGTAAACGTTGACTACTACTCATCAATTAACTCTCGTGCTGTTGTTTTACCAGCACGGTACTGTGCAATCGAACGATTTANGGTGTTCAGCGTTTTGAGGAGAGCGTAGTAAGTGAACAGTCTCCATAAGGCTATTGTAGTAATCTAAAGACATAACCACAGCATCCTCAGAGTCACGACGTGTAATGACTGTTGTATCTGCGTCATTAACTACACCGTCTAGAACAGCTTTAAGACCATTTCTAGCTTCAGTAAAAGATACAATTCTCATAAGAACCTCTACATGTACATTTAATGGAACAAGTATAGTCTTCACCATTCTACTTGTACAGTAAATTGAGCATGTAATATTGATAAGGTAACCAACACTCCGCTCACCGGAATTTTGGGAGCGGAGTAAGTGAAATTTCCGAGTGTGGTGGCTTGTTAAATTACGTCATCATCAGCATTCAAAGCCATCTTTAAGAAGCTAGGCATTCTTGGATCTGTGAATTGAAAGAATTATCAAATCGCTGACACCCACCACTTAATTTGCACCTTCCTAAGATCCCGCCTAAGCTTTAATTCTGCACTCAAAGGATTGAGNGAAACCAAACGAT
>NZ_NSDG01000044.1:35008-100702 GCF_002289345.1 Pseudoalteromonas sp. HM-SA03
CCTACAGCCCGTAAAAGACAGATCAGTTTAACCGACACCAAATACTACCACTGTATCTCCCGCTGCGTAAGGCGCGCCTTTCTGTGCGGTGAAGATAAATTTACCGGAAAATCATATGAACACCGCCGGGATTGGGTTGAAGAAAAGCTCCTGATGTTGGGCTCCGTGTTTTGTATTGATGTCTGTGCTTATGCCGTGATGAGTAATCACACCCACATTGTTTTATATGTTGATGATAAAAAGGCTAAGCGCCTGTCTGATAAAGCGATTGTTATTCGATGGCACAAGTTGTTTAAAGGCAATTGGATAAGCCAAAAATTTACTGAAGGTGAGCCACTCAATGAATCGGAACAATTGATACTCAATGAGCATGTCGCCAAATACAGAGAAAGGCTCGCAGATATTAGCTGGTTTATGCGAGTGCTTAACGAAGACATCGCCCGCCGAGCAAATAAAGAAGATAATTGTACAGGCCGTTTTTGGGAGGGACGATTCAAATCCCAAGCATTACTAGACGAGGCAGCATTGGCAGCTTGTCTAGCCTACGTAGACCTAAACCCCATTAGAGCCAAAGTCGCCGCAACGCCTGAAACCTCAGACTACACCAGCATTAAAAAACGCATCGACCACGCTAAGCTAGGCAAACAACCAAAAAGCCTACTACGCTTTGCTGGCAGCCCACGAAAACATATGCCTAAAGGCCTGCCCTTTGAACTCAAGTCCTATATTGAATTAATTGAGCTCACGGGAAAATGCATTCGGGTCGATAAACCCGGTTATATAAACGAAGCGCAACCCATTCTTACTCGATTAAATATAGACCCTGAGAACTGGATAAAACTCACCACGCAGTTTTCTCGGGTATTTCACGGTGCTGTTGGTCGAGAGCGAACAATAACCGCTTACTGTGAAACACTGCAAAAACGACGACGGACAAACCTAACAAACTGTGAGCGCTTGTTGGCTTAGCAGAGCAAGCTTTTCAACTCTAGAATTTCTTACTTCTGTATTTACAGCGCTTTGTCGTGCACGATAACTCGGTTTTGATGTAGAGATACGCTTGGGCGCTAAAAATTAGTCTATCTATAAACGTTTTTGACCAAAGTGATTGAAGTAATTTTATGCGTTTTTACTTCACTTCCTCAGCTTTGATGTTAATAGTAATGGGTGTCACTTATTTTTTATTTTACTTCACTTCCTCAGCTTTGACGTTAATAGTGGTGGGTGTCACTTCTTTTACTTGCTGTATTATCGCCGCCTCTAATTTAGTAGTGGTAACGANGAAATTATCGTTATCGCTTGATCATCAACTGCATAAACAAGCCTGTTAGTGTCATCAATACGACGAGACCAAAAACCAGATAAACTCTCTTTCAACGGCTCTGGTTTACCGATGCCCTCAAATGGGGAGCGCTTAACATCATTGATGAGTTTGTTNGATGCGCTTGAGTGTTTTCTTGTCTTGAGTTTGCCAATACAGATAGTCATCCCAAGCGTCATCAGTCCACGACAGTAAACGTTGACTACTACTCATCAATTAACTCTCGTGCTGTTGTTTTACCAGCACGGTACTGTGCAATCGAACGATTTANAGTGTTCAGCGTTTTGAGGAGAGCGTAGTAAGTGGACAGTCTCCATAAGGCTATTGTAGTAATCTAAAGACATAACCACAGCATCCTCAGAGTCACGACGTGTAATGACTGTTGTATCTGCGTCATTAACTACACCGTCTAGAACAGCTTTAAGACTATTTCTAGCTTCAGTAAAAGATACAATTCTCATAAGAACCTCTACATGTACATTTAATGGAACAAGTATAGTCTTCACCATTCTACTTGTACAGTAAGTTGAGCATGTAATATTGATAAGGTAACCAACACTCCGCTCACCGGAATTTTGGGAGCGGAGTAAGTGAAATTTCCGAGTGTGGTGGCTTGTTACATTACGTCATCATCAGCATTCAAAGCCATCTTTAAGAAGCTAGGCATTCTTGGATCTGTGAATTGAAAGCACCCCCTCGCGGGCTTATACAGAATTGTCTTTTCACTCCCTTTGGTTAATTTTGTTAGTCTTCGGCTTAAAGTCTGCGAATCAACGATGACACCAAATTTACTTTTTAATTTTTCTCTTAACTCAGAGCTACGAAATTCAGGTGTATTACAATAAGAAGCTGTAAGAAGCAGGAACTTATACTCCTGTGGAGTGTTTAATACGCGAAGTGTAGACTCAAGCATTCTTTGTAATGCTCCCTCAGAATCCTTCACCGCTTCATTGAGTGCACTTTTGAGTACATCTTTTGTTATATGCTTATTGCCTCTAACGATTGCAGCCTCACCACATTTTAAGCTAATTAAATGAGTGAAGTGGGGGTATCCAGCACTTATATCTACTATCTTTTCGACAACGCTATCATCAGGGCGAAGATTTAAAGAATTCATGCCATTAAGAATTATTTTCTTTAGGTCTTCGTCGCACATTCGTTGCAATGAAACTTCTTTTAAGCATCTTTCTACTGAAGGATGACCAGCTGTTAACTCTTCCCCAGTAGCCGCTATACCTACCACCACCAATTTGAAATTGGACTTATGATCGCTAAGCAATTTAATGAGTTCTGCAATTTTTTTCTTATCGGATTCATCTTGAAGTGCGTCAGCTTCGTCAATAAGCATAATTCCTGAAAGGGACTTTAAGTGATTCGCAACCCAAGATGGAGAGTCAGGTTTAAATGTGGTTACTATTGTAGTTTTTGTTTCCCTTTTAGAGGACAGGTCAGCCTTTGCGAAAACTGCATTTAATACTGCGCCACCACCTTGATTATGCGTTTGAGTTGCTTCTCTGAACGACAAATCAATCCCACATTTTTCAAGTGCTTCAACAAAAATAGAAGAGAAACTATCTCCAGAATCACAACGTTTCTCAAAAAAATGCCCGCGCTGAAGTTTATGTAAAATTAGTTTACAAGTAGTTTTCGCAAGAGATGTTTTCCCAACACCGCGATCACCGTAAAGAAGGATATGCTGGCCGGGAGAATTAATAACGCTGACTAATCTTGTTGCTTCATCTTCACGCCCAAAAAAATGAGATATTTCGTCAATCGGAATATGAGGCGTAAAAACATTTCTTATACCACTTTTAATAATTAAAGCCTCGTTATCGAGACCAAAACTTCCATTTGCCAACTTGATGCTCCTTTAGAAATTTAACAGCTCATTAGTATAAATTCTTTAATATCTCACTTATCCACAAGAGAAAAATCGCAATATTCAAGAAACTTTATTTAATAATTTTAGCAAATTACCAGTCAAACATTGTCATTCAACATACGAATTACCTGAAAAAACGAGTTATAACTTGTCTGCGAGAAAAATTACTGACACCCACAAATTTCAAATATGGCTGGGTGTCATAACCTTAAGCTGATACCCTTCGTTCTGTAGTGTTAGTTATGGTGGGTGCCCACGTTAGTTCTGCTTCCTCAGCTTTGATGTTAATAGTAATGGGTGTCACTTATTTTTTTATTTTTTCTTTTTGTTTTCACTTATTTTTGTTTTTTTGCTGTTCTTTAGAAAGAACATATATGTTAAGTAACAGGCGAAACAGAGTTACTGCTATTGCTTTTCCATAACCACATGCACGCGCCAAGACAAAAGCCGAGAAAAAGTGTTTGTAGCTGCAATGCTATAGGGTCTTTAATAACTTGCATAGAATAGTAAGCCGCTGAATTAATAACTACGTCACTTATCATTATTATCAAAGTTAAAATTATCCCCAGATTTCTATTCTTTAGCAGAATATAAATAGCTAAAAAATCAATAACACCAAGGGATGTCCAGTATAAATTCACCCAATTTGGTGCAAACTTATATGGTAGAAGTCCAAAGTATACATTGTCAAAAATATGAGTGACACCACCAAGAGCAAGACACAGTGAAATAATTGAGATACAAAACTTTTCCATAAAGCTAAACTTATCCAGTTTTTCTGATTTTATACTAAAAAAGCACAAACCTACTGTTGCGCCCCCTATTTCGTTAATTTATTAGGAGCGACTATTGTCAATGTTATGACCGCAATTATAACACCTTTCTTTAGGCAACCTATACCTATACCACCCCAGTATTACTTGATTTCTTCGGCACTTTTGGCACGAGTAAAAAATAGCTTTTAACACAAGTAAAACACCAACAAGCATTGAACCGATATAAAAAGGGTTAGTAAAGAAGTTATCAATCGTACCCCTATGAAATTGAAAACCTATAATACAGGCTACGAGTAGAGCCAAATGAATCTTAAACTGTAAACTACGCTTCAATTTAACTCCTAAAAATTGAGCCGAAAAATCACTGACACCCACAGCAGACGATTTTGTGTGCTTTTGCAAAGTAATCTATGATTTAACGCTATCCTCAAAGGGTTGAGGAGACCAAACTATAGCAGCAACTCATAAACGAAAAATCAGTATAATCGACATCAGATACTACCATTATTACTCAACATGTTCAGCCGATCTTGATACTTGATTACGTGCGATATAACCGATATAAAGTACTGCGACACACAGCAACATAGGCACTGATTTTAAGTAAGCAAAATAGTCATAAAAAAAGGTTACTTCCCAGAATACCTTTGCGGTTTCTTCGTTTATACCCATTCTATCTAGGTTACGGAGAAAGTTTTCCATCAATGCCAGAAAGTCTACGAAAGCTAAAACAATTGCTAGGAAATATAATGGCCCTTCAGCATAGTTTTTTTCAAAGACAGAAGCCGACTTTCCCCGAGTTAAAATAATAGCTATCTCGATACGATGCTTGAGTAAAAAGAGCAACAGTAGGCTGAGAGAAAACTGAATTGAAAACGCAAATATATTTTCTATAAAGTAGCTTTCCACAACAGGGAAGATCGCGATGCGAAGCATGTATATCGCTACAACTGCAAGAAAGTAAGGCACTGCAAAACATAACGTCAGTAGCTGACTATTTTTGTCTTTGTAAGAGTAAAAGAACAAAACCAACAATAAGATAAATAAAATGGACTCAAAAATAATTACGCCAAAAGCCGAACCCAAGATAAGCGTAAGAATACTGCCTTTGTCCTTCATATTGTCTGGATACAATCGTGAGAGCGCTTCGGTATCATCTAAAATATCAGCGAGTTTGACTCTACATAAGTCAGCAAACTTCATTAACGTGCCAAGCTTAAAAGAGCTAACACCATTGAGATAGTTGTCTAGCGTTCGCATGCCAATCCCGAGGTGGCGGCATATATCTTCTCGAGACATCCCGCGTTTATGCTTTAGACCTTTTATTAGCAGCCCTATGCGCTGGCTTACTTCGTACTCTTCTGGCGTTTGCATCGACCTACCATTTCCTTATTCCGTGATTTACTTATCGACTTATTATTACGCGCTTTGGGGCTGCTGCGTATTTCTTTTCCGTGCGAGTATTCCTGCATAGAGGAGTACTAAACTGAGTAATAATGGTACGGCCTTAAGATACCTAAAGTAATCGTAAAAAAAGGTTAACTCCCAGAATATTTTAGCTTTCTCCTCGTCGATTCCTAATCGTTCCAGATTACGAATAAAGTTCTCCATTAACGCCAAAAAGTCTATAGCAACTAGCAGCGTAGCCAAAAAGTAGAGAGGAGCTTCAATAAGGCTTTTTTCGAAAACAGCTGCCGATTTTCCGCGAGTAACCAATACCGAGAACATCAACCTGTACTTGAGCAGAAAGAGTAGTAACAGACTTAATGATAGGTGCTGTGAAAATGCATATACATTTTGCATATAATAGTTTTCAGCTGCAGGAAAAACGACATAGTTTAGCCAGTAGCCACCTATATTAGTTAGCACGTAGACCACAACAAAAATAGCAACTATGCATTGATTATTTTTATCTTTATGTGAGTAGCAAAGCAGTAAAATTAGTAAAACTAAGAAAACGGATTCAAAGAGCATAACGGAAGCAAGAGAACCCAAAAGCAATGTAAGAATACTGCTTTTGTCCTTCATATTGTCAGGATACAGTCGTGAGAGCGCTTCGGTATCATCCAAAATATCAGCGAGTTTAACTCTGCAGAGGTCAGCAAACTTCATTAACGTACCAAGCTTGAAGGAACTAACGCCATTAAGGTAGTTGTCTAGTGTTCGCATGCCAATCCCGAGGTGGCGGCATATATCTTCTCGCGACATCCCGCGTTTATGCTTAAGGCCCTTTATTAGTAGTCCTATACGCTGGCTTACTTCGTACTCTTCTGGCGTTTGCATCGCCCCGTTTTTCCCTTTAATCAAAACACCAAATTAACCCAAACATTACATTCTGTTTAATATGAAGACAAGTACATGTTCTAAATAGATGAGAGCAGCATAGGTATTGAGGTTGAAACATAACTAGGAGAATAAAATGCTCATGTTTTCTAACTGTGGCGGGTGTTTGCAATATAAAATTGAAACGCAGTATTCGAAAGCTACTGCGTTTACATAAAATTTAGCTAATTTTGGATTGGCTGCCTCTTTGTCCTAACAATCAAGCCTACGTATAAAAGAAGTACGCACAATAACATAGGGACAGCTTTAAGGTATTCAAAATAATCATAGAAGAATGTAAACTCCCAGAATAATTTCGCGGTTTCCTCATTGACTCCTAAACGTTCTAAATTACGAAGAAAGTTTTCCATTAAAGCTAAAAAGTCAACTAGAGCCGAAATAATCACTAAAAAGTATAGCGGACCCTCAGCGTAATTTTTCTCGAAGACTGAGGCTGATTTTCCTCGCGTAAGTATCACTGAAATCGTCATTCTGTGCCTAAGCAAAAACAACAGGAGCAAACTCAAAATGAGTTGAATTGAAAAAGCGTAGATATTTTCATAGTAATAACTTTCTACAGCCGGAAAAACCATATACTTCAACCCAAATGCGACAAGAACTTCTAGCACAAAAACGACTGCAAAAATAAGCGTTAACAGCAGACTATTTTCGTCTTTTCGGGAAGAAAAAACTAATATAAAGAGGGATACGCAAACGATTGGCTCAATAACAGTAGCTTTAGCAACATAAGCGAGCACCACAGCTACCATACTTGTTAATAACGATAAACTAAATAGACTTCTCATATTATATCATCCTAACCACTTGAGTTATTTGCTTCCGCTTGTACTTGTTGATCTTTCGTCCCGCCACCTTTTGATGCTCCAGAACCATAAATTTGCTTGCACAAAGAGCGACTAAGGACTATTTTTATTGGCTTTTTCTGTGCAGCCTTCATTGTTCTTTTCCTCACTTTTTTCTCCATACAGGCCAGAGAGCTTATCTGTATCTTCTAAAATATCTGATAACTTTACTTTACAGATTTCAGCAAACCGAAGCAATGTCCCAAGCTTAAAGGAGCTAGAGCCATTTAAATAGTTATCAAGGGTCCTGTCACCCACACCTAAACGCCGGCTAACCTCTTCTCGGGTCATCCCTTTTTTGCGCTTTAGCCCCCGTATCAATCGGCCGATACGTTGGCTTACCTCGTATTCTTCTGGCGTCTGCATCGCCCCACCATATCTCTCAATCACCCCAACCAAGTTAACCAAAAGTTTACATCCAGTTAAATGTAAAGACAAGTAGATGACAGTACTATTTTTAGGTGCACACTCGCAAAATAACCCAAAACAGAAACAAACTTATCATTATATTTGAATTTTTGGTATCAATTGATTCAAGCAACCCTCACTAAACCTGCTTATTTGTTGTTTTGCAGACCATTAAAATCAATAATTAAAAACACACAGACTTCTCTATTTTTATGTGAAAATCTTCACATTATTGTGTAGGCGCAGCATTTGCTTTATTTAAAACCTGCTTACGGCGCGCTGTTATTCCTGCGTATAAAACAAACATGCAGAGCAGATAAGGCACGGCCTTTATATAAGCAAAGTAATCAAACATAAAGGTCAGCTCCCAAAATGGTTTGGCAACTTCTTCATCTATACCTAAATGCTCTAGGTTACGGATAAAGTTTTCCATCAATGCGGCAAAATCAATCAAAGCTAACGTACATGCGAGTGCATAAAGCGGCGCATCTACTTGGTTCTTCTCAAAAATGCTGGCTGAATTCCCTTTGGTAAACCACGCACCTAAAAACATTCTGTATTTGATCATTAACGCCAGCAGTAAACTCAGTAAAAATTGAGTCGCAAAAGCATAGATATTTTCAATGTAATAGCTTTCAATAGCTGGGATCAATACAAATTTAAGCCAGTAAACAACGGCGATTTCTAACGAAAAAGCAAATATAAAAATTGCAACAATGCTTTGGCTATTCTTGTCATTACGCGCATAAAAAAATAACAAGATCAGTAGTGCAATGAAGATAACTTCAAATACTAAAACGCTGACAATAGAACTCATAAATAGTAAAAAGATATTGCCTTTGTCTTTAAAATTCTCAGGATACAAGCGCTTCAGCGCGTCGGTATCATCCAAAATATCAGCCAGCTTTACCTTGCAAAGATCCGCAAACTTTAACAATGTCCCAAGTTTAAATGAGCTCACTCCGTTTAAATAATTGTCTAACGTTCGTGAGCCTATACCTAAACGTTTACAGACATCTTCTCGGGTCATACCTCTGGTACGCTTTAACCCAAGTATTAACCTACCTATCCGCTGGCTTACCTCATATTCCTCTGGCGTTTGCATCTGTCCACCATTGTTTTACGTTAGCTCCCTTGAAATTAACCCAAACATTACATTTAGTTAAATATAAAGACAAGCTTCTCTCGATAAATTGCAATGAAAAAACAATAAAACACTCAATACTTCACCAACTTTACGTAATTTGAAACATTTTCATCGTTTTTCACGTTTAACCGCTCTTTAAAGACAAACCTTATTGAGGGTATGCCCCTCATAGCCGTGAGTAATCCGCAGCCGGCGTTTTAAAAAGATCGCTGGGTAAACCAGCTCCTACGCGGAGGTGTATCGCTGGGTAAACCAGCTCCTACGCGGAGGTGTATCGCTGGGTGAACCAGCTCCTACGCGGGGTGTATCACTGGGTAAACTTGCTCCTACGCGGAGGTGTATCGCTGAGTAAACCAGCTCCTACGCGAGGTGTATCGCTTGTGGAGTCAGTATAAAGTGCTTTGTGCAGCGGTTGGTGCCTCATAAAGATCGCTGGGTGAACCAGATCCTACGAGGAGGTGTATCGCTGGGTAAACCAGCTCCTACGCGGAGGTGTATCGCTGGGTAAACCAGCTCCTACGCGAGGTGTATCGCTGGGTAAACCAGCTCCTACGCGGAGGTGTATCGCTGGGTAAACCAGCTCCTACGCGGGGTGTGTCGCTGGGTGAACCAGATCCTACGAGGAGGTGTATCGCTGGGTAAACCAGCTGCAATATTAAAAGGTGATTGTTATGCTTTACAAAAAAGTACAGTTGTTCTATTTTAATAAAAGTACAAGTGTTCTTTTTTAGAGGTCAGGATGAAATTCAGCTACTTTAATGACAAAGACGGCTCGCTTATTACCAAGATAAGTCGGGGGGTCACAGGGCTTATGTGCACGCTTGCGCCACCTATTACTTCGAGGTTAGGTCAGGTATTACTGATGAGCCCGCATGGTAAGCGTCAGTATCAGTTTAAAAATAAAAAACCCAATGGTGAGTTCAATATTCTTACCTCGCTTGGTCGCGTTCATGTAAACGTGTTTGGCCTTGGTCCGAAGACCGTTGTGTTAAGTCATGGTTGGGCCGATAACAGCAGTTGCTTTGATACTTTGATCCCTGAACTCGTAGCAGCGGGATTTTGCGTTGTGGCGATTGATCATGTTGGTCATGGACAATCTCATGGTAAGCAAGCCCATTTGCTGGCTTTTGTTGAAGCACTGGATACCCTGATTGAGAAGCTAGAAGCCGATCGCCATGATATCGTGGCTTTGGTGGGGCATTCTATGGGCGCTGTGGCGCTGATGAACTTACCGGATTATCGCCTAGAAAATCGTGTGGTTATAAATGTTGCAACTCCCGTGCAGTTTTTTGAGCTGATGTTTGAGCGCGTTGCGCGAGCGGGTATTTCTGAAAAAATGCTGCACCAAGTGTTAGGCGCTATCACCACAAGATATGGCACGCATTGGCATTTGATCCGAGATAAATTCCACGACGGTGTAATTAAGTTTAAGCCGACATTTATTCACGATACCGAGGACAGATTTGCGCCATTTGAACACGTAGAGTCGCTTATCGCTGCCACTCCTGAGCGTTTAATCCAAACCTCAGGCCTTGGACATCGCCGCATTTTAGGCGATACTGGCGTTATTCAACGTATTACTCAAAGAATAACTGCATAAGTGATGAATAAAGGCGAGAGAACGAGACAAACCATTTTAGAACAAGGTATGCGCTTTAGTAGCCAATATGGCTTAATAGAAGTCACGATTGGTTCCATGGCAAAGCTTTGTGGCTTTTTTTNGGCTTATCTCGCATTTTGACAGTAAAGAAGATATGCAGTTGGCGATCCTCGATTACTGTGAAGATCAATTTATGTTGCATGTCGTCGCACCGGCACGACACCAAGATCCCCTTGTACAACTCAAAATGCTCTTTTCTATTTGGGCAGACTGGACTCGTGAACTATTTAATGAGCCACATTCAACTTGCCCGTTTATCAAAGCGTTGGTTGAATTTAATTGCCATACAGACAGCCCTATTCATACCAAAGTTACCGAGCAACATAACCGATTATTTAGCTATATTAAGCATAAAATCGTGCAAGGGATAGAAAGCGGTATTTTTCATCCTGAGCTTGATGCACAGTGCGCGGCGTACGAGCTATACAACTTGTATCTAGGCCATGCGATAGCGAAAAATACGGTACTAACAGAACATGCCAGCGAGTTGTTTAAACGTAATATTGAGCACTTACTCGAAAGTTATCAAGCTGATCCAAAAACACGGAGCGTATCTGCATGATTGAAATAATCTCTACCCCAACCTGCGATATTGTTGAGCAGCTTACTGAGCTATACATCGCGACCTTTTCAGCGCCGCCACGCAATGAAGAAATAGACCAAGCAGCCATTCGCTTGCTTATGGAAAAGGAAATCGAAGAAGGCGAAGTACGTGTTATTTTTGATGACTCAACACAGCAACTTATAGGCAGTTTGTCGCTAGTGCCAATCGCGCATTTTAAAGATAAAGCGCGCTTTGATCTTACGTCAGGCCTGTATATTTCGAACTTTATGGTTGATGCGAATATTCGCGGCAAAGGAATTGGCAAGCAATTACTACAAGACACCTTAGCCGCTACTCGCCAACCTATCCACACTCGTTGTCGAGTAGATGCCTTAGCAGTGAATCATTTATTTCAGCGCCATGGCTTTAAATTGGTTGCTAATTACACAACAATTATGAATAACTCGGTTGCGGCGCGTAATATCTACACCTATCAAGCTGAATAATCTGCGGATAATCCTTGGATTGTCATTGTTGATTAATACATTCACTCTTATACTTTGCCAAAGAGTCGTCGTGTAGAGTAATGAGATGCTGAGGTTTTTTTCGATTGAACACGGTGTAATTTCCGAAATGGAACCAAGCGCCGACACCCCGATTGAAATAGCAATCAAAAACGCCCATTGGATAGATACTATTAATCCCACTGAGGAGGAGCGAGTTGCTCTAGCAAACACGCTAAATATTACCCTTCCTGGTGCGGATGATGTAGAGGAAATTGAGGCCTCTTCGCGCTGTTTTATCGACAGCGAAGGTCTGCATGTACACGCTTTATTTATGTCTCCCAATGACGGGCGTTTTAATACGGTGACCGTGGCCTGCTTATTACAAAAAAACTGCTTATTAACCATTCGTGATGACGAGCTTGCGGATTTTAGGTTGCTGCGACTGCGTGCGCGCAAAGGGCAAGTGGCGTGCGATAACCCAAAACAGCTGTTAGTGACTTTATTCGACCAAAAAGTCGAAAACCACGCGGATATGCTTGAGGATATGCACCACCAGCTTGAAAAGCTCAGTGCCTATGTACTTGAGGAAGAAGACTCAGATCTAGAAGAAGCTGTTAGTCGTATTTCAAGACTAGAAGATGCTAACGGTAAAGTGCGCTTATGTTTGATGGACACGCAGCGCAATATCTCGTTTTTAATGCGTCATGTGGGGGTGCAATCTGAGGAGCGAGAAACGCTACGGGAAGTCACACGAGATATCGAAACGCTAATGTCGCACTGTGCCTTTCTCTTCGATAAAGTGAATTTTTTGATGGATTCTACGCAGGGTTTTATCAATATCGAACAGAACCAAATTATTAAAACCTTCTCCATTGCCTCTGTCGTATTTTTGCCACCCACTGTGGTTGCCAGTGTGTATGGAATGAATTTTAATAATATGCCAGAGCTAAACTGGGCTTGGGGCTATCCTTTTGCCATTGCTATTATGCTGCTCTCTGGTTTTGCGCCTTATTTATTCTTTAAACACAAAGGTTGGCTGTAAACTTTGGTTAATCTAGAGGTGTAGCTTCATTTCAAGCAGGCAAGGTGTAAATCCCGCTTTTTCATAAGCGCGAATTGCTGCGGCATTACTACTGTATACATCAAGGTAGAAGTCGTTGACGTTTTGGGTTTTACACCAAGCGATTAAGTGCTCCATGATCGCTTGATTCAAACCTTTACCACGATGCTCAGGTGTTACATACATAAACCCAAGATAACCATGCTGCGTGTGCTGTAGCTGCTGTTTAGATGCTCTTATCTGCACATACCCTGTTGCCACTATTTGCTCTGATACTTCACCAACAACCACTAACGTATTCGAACAAGTGAGTAATTTCTCAAAATCATAGTATTTGGCGTCTTGCGATTTGATTGCTGCGTTATACGGACGCTCTGCTTCAACCACTTGCTGTTCTAGGTCTAGAAGAGTGGTTAAGTCGTTGATGGTGGCTGGTCTAACTATCATATTTTTTCCTTAAAAAAAGCCACCTTAGCTTAACTAAGGTGGCAAAGCCACTATCTACAGTGTTAAAAATTGTCAGGGACTACATGAGGTTAAGTATTAATGGTCGTGAGACTCCTCTGCTGCAATACCAAGCCATACTAGTTTTTCTGGTACGTAATCTAGCTCAAATGTGTCTACCAGTTTGGCTTCTTCTAAATCAAACTTTTTAATTTGTTTTGCGATTGGGTCGCTCACATATACCGCTTGCTCTGAATGAGAAAATGTAATTTGAAAGCCGTGACCTTCTGGCATCGTAGTTAAATCAGCATCACTTACTTGTACTTCACCTGCAGCTTCAAAATGGTGTTCACCATCATGCTCATGACCGGCAAAAATGCTGAGTTTACCTGCGGTATCCATCACCACAACATGCTCACCCGCAAAGCTAAATCCAAAGCTCGCGATGCGATAGTTATCACTTACTTGCCATTCAAGCTTTTCGATATGGCCATGCTCTGGGTCAACCATCAGCACATCATTACCTGCTGATGCGATAAATTGTTCTGCATCGTGGTGGCCTTTGAGGGTGCCAATTCGCTGCCCGTCAGCAAAGTAATCTGGATTAGCTAGTTTTACTGCACTAAAGCTTTCACCTTGCTGAGTGATAACCGCAACACCATCACCACAACCAAATGCCACTGCTTCTTCATTTTGTGCGCTGCCGTGAAGTGCTGGACAGCTTACGTTAAATACCTGCTCTTGATGAAAATGGTCACCATGCGCATGATACAAACCAATTTGCGAGGGTAGAGAAGTTTCGGTTTGAGGGTCTCTGATCGTGCTAATTAGAAATTCGCCTCGAGCTTGCGCCGCACCGTGCATGTAAGTGTCGTAATGTAATGCAGCGACTTCGCTTTGCTCGCCGCTAATATGCGCTTCACTAAACATCGCGGCACTGGCATTTTGTTGGCTGTCTTTGTCGCCATCTGAGAACACAGTAATACCAGACTCACCGACAGTCACGTGTGTTGGCTTCACTGATTCTAAATGGAACGAAGCAAGTGCAGGCGACTCTTCGTGAGTATGGTGATGGTCGCCATGCTCCTCTTCATATAAACCACCGTCAATAAACTCCACTAAACCTTGGTCACGTTGTACCAAGACAGCAAAGCGGTGATTTTCAGAGCTATATACATATTTTGGATAGTGTGTAACGCCAATCGAGTCGATAAGTGATTTATCCGCCGTTGAGTACACATTCACAACGTTACTTTCTGCGCTAGTGACTAACAGGCGACCATTTGCGTCTGTGATCGCATCTCCATGATCATGATCATCATGACCATCGTCATCATTGCCATTATCTTGTGCTGGCGGGTCTACTTTTACAATTGTGTGCTCAGTACCACCACATGCAGAAAGAAGAATTGCGGAAATGGCAACTGCCAAAAGTTTACCTTTTAATACCATGAGAGAGATCCTATTTTTATTTATGTTATACCATAACTTTAAATATGTTATCTTATAACAAAACCAAAAACAACACCTCGACTAATCACCTATTGACTATTTTGCGCGCAAACCCAATAGTGAAGTATGAAATCCACTTGGCATTACCAGACAAAAGACACTCTCAAGATAACAAATGCCTTGATGTAACACTCCGGCTATATAAAAAGGACTACTTAATGGACTATTTGGTTGCTATCACTTTATTTGCTATTGCGTCTTCCGTAACGCCCGGGCCAAACAATATTATGGTAATGACGTCTGGCGTTAATTTTGGCTTACAGAGAAGCATCCCCCTGTTAAGCGGTATTTGTGTGGGCTTTTCGATCATGCTGTTGCTGGTCGGCTTGGGTTTTGCGCAGCTTTTTGAGCTATTTCCTAGTTTGCACTTTATTTTAAAGTGCATTGGCGTCATTTATCTTCTATACCTTGCCTACCTTGTCGCGATGTCTTCACCCACGACTGATGCAGACTCAAGCCCTCAACCTTTTTCGTTTTTAAAAGGCGCGCTATTTCAGTGGGTAAACGCAAAAGCATGGATTGTGGCAATAGGTGCTATTTCAACTTATACCTCCGCTGACGCAGACTTCATGAGTCAAAACTTGATGATCACCATTGTCTTTCTGTTGGTGTCATTTCCTTGTGTTGGGATCTGGTTGGTGTTTGGCTCATCACTCAAGTACGTGTTAAAAAATGAGCAAAGTCGTAGATGGTTTAATTTTGTGATGGCTGCATTACTTGTACTGTCTGTAATGCCTATCGTGCTGGAGATCTTTGCAGGATAATTCTCTGCAAAGATTACCGTGTTATTGTTACTTGTTGTCCTCTTTTTACCGACGGGCGATCACCCACACTGCATGTACAATTCCTGGTATATAACCCAACAATGTCAGCAAAATATTTAACCAAAAAGCCCCGCCAAGACCGACTTGTAAAAATACACCGAGTGGTGGAAGCAATATTGCAATTATGATCCTCAATAAATCCATTGTTCTCTCCTAAAAGTTATAGACGCTTTCATGTAGCATGGGTTATGCCAACTCAAAGGAATGCCTTTCGCATTAACCCAATAACAGTATAGGAGATAAAAAATGCCAGATTGAATTAATCTTAATTTTGCACTCATTTGGTATCACTTTTAGCAAAAAATCAAGAAAGTCGATCCGATAGCGCTGGGCTAAGAACATTCCCATTACTCACTATTTCCTGTTGTGCATTTATCTTAACAAGTATAGATGTCTTTGAGTCACGGATGTTTGAGTCAGATGTGGATGCCTTTGAGTCAAATGAAGCGCAAGCAAGAGTAATGTACGGTGTCATTACTGGGATCAGTTTTATTGGTGGCAGCTCAATTGTGAAAAACGATAACTCCACACATGGCACAACAACCGCTGCAGGTATTTGGTTGACCGGGGCAATAGGGAGCTTAAGCGCATAACAACGATATGAAATCGCAATTGTACCAAGCGCGTTCGGGTTTTTGGTGTTTCGCTTATTAGAGACTTGTAAAAAGCTTTCGAGTTCTCAATAAACTTACGTTGAACCTTTCGTTTTTTTGCTTGAGACTTCACGCTTGAGCTCTAACTTTTCGCCGAAGAAGTACTCGTAAACTAAAACAGCGATAAAATAAAAGAATCCAAAAACGCTGATATCAATAAGCAATTTACCGAAATCGAAGGGATCTTCGAATAAAAAATATTCAAAATCGGTAAGATAAAAAACTAATTTAGTCAAAAAAAGTGCGGGGAAAAGTGAAATAACAAATTTCAAATTAACGTCCTTTTAATTTGCCTGAGATACTATCCGAAGAGCAGTTTACCTGCTTTCTTCCTAGATTGCACGCAATATACATTTTATTTCGATAGTTTACAAAGAGTTACTATCTTACTTATCAGCTAAGCACTAAGCCCAGCCGATAATGAAACATCAAAACTTAATGATAGTCGAAACCGCTTCCTCGCTTGCCGTTTCGATAGATATTTTCAGCTCACGATTTTGCCAATCAATGCCTATCAAGCCGTAATTACTTCCCGATTTATTAATCAAATGGCGGTTAGATGTTGTCAACTTTGCGATGTCTTTGCTTATCGCACCAACTCGTCCGCTTGGAGTACTGGCACCTGCTGGCGCACAGTTGCCCCTCTCACCTTCGATACCGTTTTGGTTATCATCCACTTGGGTATAACACCAAGGTTTATCGTTGTCTCGCGTGATACAACCTTGATAGGTTGCACCTGCATATTTGAATAGTAATTGACATACTTTAACCTGAGCTTCGGATAATTAATGCCTTTCTAGCAGCCAGTTTTAGCGCTAACTGCGTTGAATTCACTTCCAATAGCCAGCTATTGGTGCGTAAATTCGTCTAGTTATCCCTAAAACTCTCTGGCTAGATAAGGAAATAATTTAATGTATGTTTAAAAACAATTAGTTAGCTCATTTCTTATCCAAACCTCAGGTTACTTTAGCAAAATTGCCATCCCCTTTGTCATCTGCGTAAATAGGTAACCGTAATGGGTTTTCAATTATGATAAGGCCAGTTTTGACCAAACCCCGATGCCATCACTTCGTAGACGTTAACTGCTTGACCATATGTGCTGCTTGCGGGAATTGTCTTTTGCAGAAGCTCTCCCCAATGTTGATCGCCAGACAAAAATACAACGGCTTTAGTCTTACCTTCGTTCACCGCCTTTTGTACTAACCTCAGCAAGCGCTCTCTTTGCGCTGGCATTTCAGCCCAAGTCGCCATCACAGGGATCTTAGCCTCTAAAAACTTGCGATATTCACTATTGTTCTTTTTATCATCGTACTTCTGGCGCATCACTGCCATATCAGTGGTATCTGCGTAGATATTGTCTCCTAACCAAAGAAACAGATCCGGTTGTTGGCCAATTAACTTGGCGAGCGCTTCTGGCATATTTCCTTTGGTTTTGAAACATGAACCTAACGCAACTCTATCTAATCGCTTACTTTGTAGGGGGTGAGTGTGAGCTAAAAGCGTTGGCGGCGCTTCTGGTTGACACTCTTCCCAACCCCCCCTTCGACATAACACCAAGGTACTGTGTGATTTTGGGTTGTACAGCCATAAAACTTTTCACCCTGATACTCCGATGGCGCTTTACACGCTTTTCCGGTTACCGTTTTGAATTCAGGGATGGTTTCTGTTCTGACATGACCCCAAGTTGCGCCTTCGATGCTTTGTTTTAAATAGCACCACTGCGAACCTGAATTATTTTTATCCGTCGTCCCTTGATACTGAGCGGCTAGATAGTTAAAAGTGGATTTACAAGACTCGTAGTGCACTTCGGGCTGCGCACTAGCAACGCTGCTCACGAGCATCAACACGGCTGGCGTGAGAGTATAAGTTTTTATCGTTTCCTCGGTATTTGAATGTTGGCATCCTTGCTAGTTTTCCTTGCGGGAACGGCGTCTAATTCGGCAATGTTAAATTTTGGTTTAATATTTACCTCAAGTTCATATTCACTTCCGCATTCATGAAATAATAAGAAAGTGGCTCAATAAATGAGCCATAACGAGGCCTTATGGCAAGTGATTGATAAGCCAATCAATAAATACTTGGATCCGAGCTCTTTTTGGTGAATAGGGATCAAATAACACATAGCGTTGCCATACCACAGGGTGAGGGGTATCAAAAAGCTGCACAATAAGTCCAGCTTGTTGAAAGTCTAAAAATAGTTCTTTGGAGACGATTGCCACACCTTGGCCTTTAAGCGCTGCGCTCAGTGCCATATCATTAGAAGAGACTCGAGTGTGTGGGCCTTTGGCACAAATACTTGAACCGCATATTCCCTGAGACTCAAACCATTGCTCCCAGCTTACTTTATCATCGTCGTGGTGGATAAGGTTGCATCTTGCTAAATCACTCGGAGACTTAATTTGCAGCGATTCTTTGTAGCTTGGTGAACAAACAGGGTAGTTGCTATCTTCCCCAAGATATAACTGCTCAAGTCCAGCGGGGCAGGCTAACTCTCGCTTGGTAGAAAACCGGATCGCGATATCAATATGATTTAAACGAATATCTTCAAAGCGATTAGAGCCAAGCACGCGAATTTGGATATCGTCATGAGATTCATAAAACGAGCTCAGATTAGGCATTAGCCATAAAGAGCAAAAAGACTGGGTTGATGTGATAGTTAAGCTACCAGCCAATTCTTGTGTTTGAATTTGATTTAATCCCCCAATAATACGCTTAAACGCACCTTGCGTAGACATTAACAACACTTCTCCGGCCTCAGTCAAATGCATATTGCGGCCCTTTCTGACAAAAAGCTTAACTGCAAGTGCATGTTCCAGTTGCCGCATTTGTTGACTTACTGCCGCTTGCGTAATGTTTAGCTCGAGTGCAGCTTGAGTGTAACTTTGGAGCCGAGCTGCACTCTCAAAACAGCGTAGTGCACTTAAGTGCCTTAACCTCTTATCCATAAGCTCAACTTATATTAATTGTAATTAACTATCGTTGGTATCCTGCCATATTTTGACCCAAGATACAGTCATAAATTACTTAACCTAAACGCAGTTTATTCACTACTACGACAGGAGCAACAATGAATTATTGTAAACCAAAGCCAAAGTCACAGTTATTACACTGGTTAACTATAATCGGGGCCTATCTGAAGTTAGAACACATAGTGAAACATAAGTAGTTTCAATATGTGGGAACATTCCTTATCCAAACCTCAGGTTAATTAAGTACGGTGGAGTCTGTTACAAATTTTGTTACACAAAAAGTCGGCTAGTCCACCTCTTCAATTTATTGATATTACTTAATATTTAAAATATTAGCCCGATAGTAAACCTTTACCTCCACTCTTTTTGCAACAAGTTTTGTTAAAGTAAAAGGAACATTGCGCTAACTATCTATGCTTTTATCACACCAAGTGACAACATACAGAGCATTGATTCGCAAGATAAATCAACAATAACAAAATGAATAAAGGATTTTTATGCTATCTAGGTCTTTAATATGCTGTGCTATTTTACTGTCTATCAGCGCTTCCGTTCAGGCTCAATCAAATGCGGAACTTCATCGTTTAGCCACCGTGGCTAAGCCTATAGAGCAAGCCGTCACATTTAACTTAGATCCTTCTAAAGAACGTTTTTCAGGACACACGACTATAAAACTAGAGGTGCTCAAAGCCACCCAATTTATTGAGCTTAACGGATTAGACTATGCGATAGATACCGCTGAGCTAGTCGGAAAATCGTCGTGTGAACTCAGAGAAAAAATGCTCGAAACCGGTAAAGTGAGATTGAGTTGCGAAAAAATACTGCAACCCGGTCGCTACACGCTTACTATCGACTATACCGCCCCTTACAATCGTAATAGCGTCGGTCTCTATAAAACCATTGACAATGGCGTGCCTTACTTATTTACTCAGTTTCAGATGAGTGATGCAAGAAGAGCAATGCCTACATTTGATGAACCTGAGTATAAAATCCCATTCCAACTCACTATTACTGCCCCTGACGATCAAAAAGTATTTGCCAACACGCCTGTTTTAGAGACCAAAAAGTCAAATGGCATGACCACCCACTACTTCGACAAAACGCCGCCTCTTCCTTCTTATTTAGTTGCCTTGTCCGTTGGTCCATTCGAAGTACTTGATGTGAAAGGGATGTCGGTTCCGGGTAACATTATTACCCCACAAAAGAAATCAAATCTTGCCGCTTATTCCATCGAAAACACGCCAAAGATACTCAAAGCGCTTGAAGACTATTTTGATTTACCCTATGTCTATAAAAAACTAGACCAAGTCGCTGTTCCTGAATTTCCGTTCGGCGCAATGGAGAACGCAGGCCTTGTGACTTACCGAGAAGATATATTACTTATCGATCCAGCAACGTCGACAAGACAAGCCCAAACTTCGCATGTGAACGTTATTGCTCATGAACTTGCACACCAATGGTATGGTAATCTAGTTACGATGAAATGGTGGAATGACCTGTGGTTAAACGAAGCATTTGCCACTTGGATGGCTGCAAAGATCACACTACAGCTGTTTCCTGAGCTAGAGACACATTTATCCTTACCTCAACACAATGCAATGCCCTATGACGCTCAAGCAACTACTTCCCCGATCCGCAAACCGGTTATTACAGAGTCTGATGTAACGGACGGCTTGGGACTTGCGTACAGCAAAGGTAGCGCGGTACTTTACATGGTTGAACAGTGGCTTGGGGAAGAGGTATTTAAGCAAGGCATGCGCAATTATATCCGTAAATTTGCGTATAAGAATGCAGAAGCCAAAGATCTATGGAATGAGCTGGGTAAAGTATCTAATAAAGATGTAGCGACAGTGCTAGACTCATTTGTATCACAAGCTTCATTTCCACTTTTGACGATTAAGTTAGATGGCCAGAATGCCACCGTGTCGCAACAACGTTTTGTAATAAAAGGACAAGAAACAGCAGCACAAACTTGGCATATCCCCATCACACTGCGCTATGGTAGAGGTGACAAAACAGCCACTAAGACAATACTTTTAGACTCCAAGGCGCAACAGATTAAATTAGACTTTGAGCCTGAGTGGATCTTACCAAACGACAACGC
This sequence comes from Pseudoalteromonas sp. HM-SA03, assembly GCF_002289345.1. Lineage (GTDB taxonomy): Bacteria > Pseudomonadota > Gammaproteobacteria > Enterobacterales > Alteromonadaceae > Pseudoalteromonas. Next base: position 56,004 of record NZ_NSDG01000044.1, read on the forward strand.
GACAGGTTATTATCGCTGGGATCTTTCTGAGTCTCAACTCGCAAGCCTAATATCACATGCCCCAAACAAGCTAAACGAGCGGGAGAGATTAGACTTACTAAGCAATGTTGACGCGCTGATGGAGTCTGGAAAAATAAACGCCAATGCGTTGATGTTAACGCTCAGTGAGTTTATTAACGACACTCATCCCAAAGTAGCAAAGGCCGCTCTTACTCAATTACTATCACAACATAAACAGTATGAAGACGATTCAAATAAGTTACTTTGGGAGAAACTTTATACCACTTATGTTGAGCCTGCGTTTTCTCGATATGGACTTGAGGCAAATGCAAATGAACCAGCTGCCACATCGGAAATACGTGCAGCATTGGTTAGAGCACTGGCTTTCGAGACAAAGCATCAAACCATTATTAAGCATGCAAAAAAGCAAGCGAGTTTATATTTAACATCACCTGATAAAGTTGACCCCTACTTAGCTAGAAGCTTCCTGCAAATTGCCGCCTACTACGGTGATGCTGAGCTGTTGAAGTCATACAAAAAAGTATTTGAAACCACCAATAACCCAACTCAACGTACTAATCTATTGCTTGCAATGGGTTATTTTGGTCCACAAGACTTGCAACAACAAGTACTAGATTATGCGCTAAGCGAGCATGTAACGGCCTCCGACTTTAATTACATATTAAGCGGGAATGGTAAAGGCGATGAGCGAAAAGCGCTTTATCAAAAGTGGTTTTATCAGCACTTTGAGCGCTTAAAGGAGCGCTTCCCTCCTTTTGCAAAGCCACAGCTACCTTTTTACCTATTTACGTATTGTGACGCGGATGCATTAAAACAAGCTCAGCAGTTTTTTGAACCGATGCAAAAAGAAGTAGAAGGTTTAAGTAAATCACTTAAGCAGCTGGAACTGGCAACAAATACCTGCATCATGCAAAAGCAAAGAGAGCTAGCTTCAGTCAATCAATTTTTGAATAATCTGTAAAAGACTCCAACCAGTTGTGGCGCTTTTGGCTTTTGCCGAGCGCCACTATTTTTTAGGATAAATATGTTACGCCCACTTTTATTATTATTATGTCTGCCATTCGTTTTGGCCGCTGAAACCGTAATTGATCCAGCTCGTGATAGAGCAATTCCTGTAGAAATTCATCAGCCATCCAATACTGATAACTGCTCAACTACAGCGCTTTGTCCCGTTGCACTGCTAAGCGCCGGCTATGGTGTCTCACATACCGAATATCAATTCTTGGTCAAGACGCTAAACCAAGCAGGATATTTGGTTATTACAGTAGGCCATGAGCTTGCAACTGACCCTCCTCTTTCCGTCGAAGGGAACTTATACGAAACACGTGCAGAAAACTGGCAACGGGGCGCTGATACGCTAGTGTTTATTCACGATTACTTTAAGCCGAAGTTCACTACCTTTGATTTTGAGCACATCCTCTTAATTGGCCATTCTAATGGCGGTGACATTTCAGCATGGCTCATCAATCGCGGCGCTAAATTTGTAAGCCAAATCATTACGCTAGATCATCGCAGAGTGCCATTACCGAGAAGCCTTGATGTAAAGGTATTGTCGATACGAGCAAGTGACTTTCCAGCGGACAAAGGGGTGTTGCCAAGTCGTACTGAAAAGCACAAATATCAGGATTGTGTTGTCACGATAGCGAACGCAAAACACAATGACATGACTGACGAAGGTCCGAGCTGGCTAACCGACAAAATAGCACAAATTTTGGCTGGTCATTTAGCTGGTAAACCTTGCCTAGAGAATGAAAAAGTAAAAGACCAATAGTCTAGTCGCGAAATGCAGAAAGGGAAGCGGGTAAATCTCACACCCCTTTCTGTTTATGTGTTCTGCTTGAGCTGAGCTTTATTTAATTTCAGCCACAGGCATTGATAGCGGTTTTGCACACATAAAATATGCCCAAGCAATCAATATGATTTGCAGTGGTGCTCTAATTAGCAAATAAACTGGTCCCCACTGATGCCCTCCCAATCCAACGCTGTTGAGCGCGGCATACACATTTGCAGGAAAAAACAGGATAAAAGCGGCAATTGCCGCTTTTGCTGCAGGTAATTGGTATTTTGGTATAAATAACAAAACAGCCACTGCGAGTTCAACAACTCCAGTGAAGTACACTAGAGGGAGTCTATACGGCACCCAACTAGGCAACATTTCTACCATCCCCTGTGCTTTTACGATATGACCAATAAAAAAGAATATAAAGGCGATACCTAGACCCCAACAGGCAAGCGTTGTTTTCTCTACCTGTACGTCTCTTATCTTTGAATAGATAACACCGAGTAATAACGGGCCGCAAAGTAACAGTATAATAATGATTGGTGTAACCATGATTTATGCCTTATCCCTAAATATTGTTAGCGGCTAAAAAGCCACCAAATTAGTCCAATCATGTCACGTGATGTTCCTAAAAACAATAAAGTTAGCAACCGTATGTGCTAGGGCCTGTTGACCTTTGCTGTTTGATTTTTGTTCTTCTGAGTGTGTTTTGGTCGCGACGCTCGACTTGCCGCCTAGTAATCTAGGCAAAAGTTGAGCAACAATGAACAAAGCGCACTCAGATGAACCCAAAGGGCAGCGCTTGATTAGCATTTCTTCTGTGTTGCCCCACAAGGATGTGGGGTAAGGTGACTTTGCAGGAGCACAAAGTCTTTATCGCCAGACTTACATAGAATGACTATGCTACGCTGGCTCTGCCTTGTATAAATTCCAATCAAACTGCTGCAAAAACAAACTTGAAAGATCAACAGGCCCTAGATTTTGCTGATCTTTAGCTCACCACTTTCATCAACTCCGCTTTAGTCTTGCCGATATCAAACTGCTCAACCATCTCTCGCAATTCATTGGCTTTACTCAACAACGACAGCCCCGATGCATTCGTCATCTCTACCAAAGTATTGTTTTGCTGCGTAATACCATCAATTTGTTTAATCGCTAGATTAATTTGCTCAATACCACTTGATTGCGTATTGCAGGCCTCTGCGATAGTTTGCACTTGCGATGCAAGCCCATAGACACTTTCCACGATGGTTTTTAACGTCTCACCGGATTCTGAGGCTAACTTAGATCCTTGCTTCACTTTGATGTTACTGCTTCCCAGCAACTCAGAGATATCCTTTGAGGCACTTGCACTGCGCAGCGCTAAATTTCTCACTTCTGAGGCTACGACCGCAAAACCTTTTCCTTTTTCTCCCGCTCGTGCAGCTTCAACAGAGGCGTTCAGCGCTAATAAGTTAGTTTGAAATGCAATAGAATCAATAACCTCAATGACGGTAAGTATTTCTTTAGCACTCTTACTAATTTCGGTCATTGCCTCAATCGTTGACTCAACAGCCTTTCCACCTTGCTGTGCTTGCTGGTTCACTTCAATTGCCAACTGATTAGCCGATTGTGCATTAGTGGCGTTTGAGTGTACAGTTTCGGTGATCTCACCAACTGATACCCGTGTTTCTTCAATAGAAGCGGCTTGAGAAGAGGAACGCTCACTTAACTCTTCGATACCTGTGGTGATCTGCTGTACCGAGACAGTGATGGATTCCGCCATGGCCAGCAGCTTTTGCATCATATTGGCTAAGTTGCCAACGCTGGTATTCACCGATTGTTTCAACAGCGCAAAATCACCTGCATAACTTTTTTCAACTTGCCGTGTTAAATTGCCTTGAGACAGCCCATCCATCACATTCATGCATTCCTTAAGTGGCGCTTCAATGGAGTCCAGCGTTTCATTCATGGCTGTTATTATGCTGGCGTATGCGCCATAGTGTTTACTGGCATCAGCTCTATGTTGTAAGTCTCCCTCACTGGCCGCTTCAGCAAGCCTTTCGGCATCGGTTAGCATCAATTTAATTGCACCAACACAAGCAAAGAGGCTTTGATAGATACTATCAAATTCTCCTTTATAACCATCATTTGCTAAGGCGGGTAACTCTCCTTTTGCGATACTTTCTAGATATCCACTAGTAAGTGCAATGGGTTTAGAGACCGCATCAAGTGTTTCATTGACACCACGAATGATTTTTCGAAATTCACCTTGGTGCTTAGCCTCATCCGCCCGAGTAGAAAGCTTCCCCTCTCCTGCCGCCGCAACTAAACTGTAAGTATCTTCAATAAGTAACGAAAGCGAAGACGTGGCACGTTGTAAGGCCATATGTATTTGCGCAAATTCGCCCTTAAACTCACCGTTAATCTGCTCAGGAATTTCTCCTTTTGACAGCGAAGTAAGATATTGTTTTGTTTGACTAATAGGTTGCTCAACAGCATCAAGTAGTTTGTTAAGTCCGCTGGCTATTAATTTCATGGAACCAACGTATCCCTCAAGGTTTAGACGTTCACTTAGTTTGCCATCGGAAGCAGATTTAATGAGCTGTTCAACCTGTTGCTCTGCACATCTTGTCTGGCTTAAATCCTTAAATTCAAATACCGTACCTAACACCCTACCATTTTGATCGGAAACCGGGTTGGCAGTTGCCGCAATGATAACCTCACCTACGCACCATTCCCACTCTAACTGACGCACTAATTGACCCCCGGCCTGGTGCAGTGCTTTAGAGCTGTGAAGTAAAGCTTCGGGAATTGGATGATTAACAACGTCAGCAGGCACGTTTAGCGCGGTGCGGTAACGATCAAGTAAAGAATCACATTGTGCATTTACGTAAATCACTTGGTTCATGTCATCACACAAAAGTACAGGTGCAGCCACGTTATTTAGCGCATAACGGATCCGTAAGTTTTCTTTTGCTTGTAACTCTAACTTTTGAGTCGCATCAAGTAAGCTAGTTTGCATTTGACGTAAATTTGCCAGTAAGTTACCTATTTCATCACTACTGTGTACAACAACTTTGTTGTCTAGTCGACCACTCGCAATTGCCTTTGCCACATCTGATGCGCGGCGGATTGGGCGGGTAATTAAATGCTGCATATACCAAGTCAGTAACCCCAAAGTCACAAGTGCAATAATGATGAGCCCTAAGGTACTGAAAAAGATAAGTTGGTTTTTTGTCGCAACAATTTCACTTGTTCTCGTGTCTACTAACGCGTTAATTTGCTCATTAATTTCAAGTAGGTACACACTTGCTTGGCGGTCTATTCCACTCACTGTGGCATCGGCAAGGTCAATATCAAAGCCTGAACTTTTGAATCGCTTCAGCGCTTCACGATATTTTTGTCCTAAGGTGAGATGTGCTTTCTGATATTCACGTAACTTATTTTCTAGGGTAGATGGTAAAGTATAGGCTGAAACAATTGAACTGAGTTGTTTTTGTACCTCAGCTTCTTTGGTTTCAAATCTCGACCAATATTTATCTAGCTGAGCAGGCTCTTTTCCTCTAATAAGCACATTTTTCCACTCTTGTATTTGCGTTTTAAAGTCATCAAGCACTATGTTTATTTGCTCGCGAGCAGCCAATTCATTGTCTATCATGCTGTCATACTGTTCTGCAACACGTTTCATCACAAAAATGGTGAGCATCGCGCCGATAAGCATTACTACTAAACCCGCTGTTACCGCAGAAATAAGTTTTGCCTTAACACTTTTCATTCTGAGTATCCCTAATTATGAAAAGATTGTTACATAAAGATAGAACAGGAATAGTGGTGCCACAAATCAATGCACTACCCTGGGTGAAAAACCGTCATTGCACTTTGATTTACAATGTAAAATTTATGACATTCGTCATCATCACAGCGCCACAAATATCTGCTAGGATAGGTTCGTAAGAGAATAAAGGAATAATACCTGCAGAGCAGGTTTTTAGCGGAGTAAGTAGATGTCGGCGTTTTTTCGCTATCCGACGGCTTGGTTGGTAACAACCATTTTCACTTGGTTAGCCGTTGCAATACCAAGTTTGGTTTATGCTCAGCAAAAAGCACAATGGCAGCCTTGGATACAGCATATCAGCGTTTTGATCCTCGTACTTTTATGTATCAATGAGTCCGAAAAATACTATGGCTACAAGGTTAGATATTTGATGCTGTTTATACTGGCGCTTTTGATCCAGTCAATTAACCTTACCTCCCCCGCCGCCACTCATCTCATTTACAACGTAAAACTCGTTGGGATCCTTGCTTTTTATGTTCCTTTGAGCTTTGCGCTTGGGTATATCCTAGTTACCTCCTGCTTGTATGTTGCGTCGCAATACTTTTTTTGGGGACATGGTTTTGAATATCTCAACGCCGTGTTATTTGCCTGTTTTCAGCTATTTGCGTACGTGGTGTGTAAAAGAATGCAAAAAGAGCAAGAAGCCAAAGAAGCACTACAGCTCGCCCATAGTCAGCTATCTGCAACGCAGTCTCTGCTAAGCCAAAGTATTGCTAAACAAGAGCGGCTTCAGTTAGCACGAGAGTTACATGACGATGTTGGACATCAAATAACCAGTCTGATTGTAAATTTAGATGTCGCAAGACGAACTGCGGCGGCACCATTAACCGAGCTATTAGATAGCTGCTATTTGCAAGCTAAAGACACCCTAAAATGTATTCGCGATTTAGTCAGCGACAAACGTAGCAACGAGCATATCGATCTCCACGATGCATTGCTGAGGCTTACTGAATCTATCCCTCGTCTTAACATCGAGCTCGACTATGAACACCACCCGTTACTCGAAAAACTAAGTTATGCCAATTGCATTTTAAAATGCTGCCAAGAGGCCATTACCAATACTTTGAAGCACGCCAAGGCGGATAAAATGCATGTACGAGTGTATTGTCAACAAGGGTTAAAAGTACAAATAAGCGACAACGGTATTACCTTAAATAGTATTCGATTTGGCAATGGTCTGACTGGTATGCAGGAACGGATCCAAGAACTCGGCGGCAGTCTTGATGTATCAACTCATCAAGGCGTAACATTAACTATCCATTTTGGGACGACAAATGGCTAAAATATCAGTTTACCTAGTCGATGATCAGGCGCTTGTGCGCCAGGGTATGCAAGCACTCCTTTCGCTAAGTTGTGACATTGTTTGTTCTGGAAGTTGTGGCAGTGGCAGTGAGTTCATCCAACAGGTTCGATTAAACCAAATTACAGCTGACATTGTACTTTTAGATATGCGAATGCCTGAGCTAGATGGTGTCGATGTACTCACCGAGCTTTTGCCTTTGGCAATAAACTTTAAAGTCATTATCCTCACAACCTTCAACGATACTGCGAAGCTAAAATTAGCCTTAGAGCTTGGCGCGAAAGGCTGCCTTCTTAAGGATGTTGACTTGGAAGAGTTAATTGATGCCGTTCGACAAGTCCATCAAGGTGAACTCATCATCCAAGAAGAACTAGCTGAGACCTTACTAAATCCTGACCCCACTTTAGATAAGCTCACCACACGAGAAAAGGATATTTTAAAACTAATCGCGAAGGGATATTCCAATAAGGAAATCGCCAATACGTTATATAAAGCGGAAGGTACCATCCGTAACTCGGTTTCTTGTCTGCTCGCAAAACTACAAGTACGAGACAGAACGCAAGCAACACTAAAAGCTAAAGCGCTCGGCTTCGGAGATTGATATTGCTACACTGCCGTATCGCCATTTTTGGAGCCGTTTTTGAACAACCCAAATTTACCACTAGTTTATCATTCTAATTACTCATTCAATTTTGATCCAAAGCACCGATTCGTGATGAGTAAATTTGCACGTCTATACCAAGAAGTAAATGCATTAGGGCTCATTCACAACAATGTTTATAGCCCTGAAGCCGGTGACCCATCGCCACTTGAAAGCGTGCACTGCGAGCAATATATTTGGGACTTATGGCGTAATCAACTCGACGCTAAAATGATGCGTCGTATAGGTCTGCCTTGGTCGGAGCAGCTTATGGCACGTACTTTTACTGCGCCTCTTGGAACGCTAAAAACAGCAGAACTTGCGCTTAAACACGGTATTGCATGCCATTTAGCCGGTGGCACACACCACGCACATTATGATTTTGGCTCTGGTTTTTGCATGGTGAACGATCTCGCCTTTACAGCCTCGCGTTTGCTCAACAGCAATCAGATCACCAATGCCCTAATCTTTGATTTGGATGTTCATCAAGGTGACGGCACCGCCGCCATGTTAAAGCACAACCCATATGTTTATACCTGCTCAATCCACTGCGAGAAAAACTTCCCCTTTCGTAAACATGCTAGCGATTTAGATATTGGCTTAGAAATAGGGATCAGTGACACACACTACCTAGAAATTGTCGCACATACGCTTGAGTCATTATTGACGGTTCTAAATCCAGATATTGTGCTGTACGACGCTGGTGTCGATGTTTGGCAAGGTGATAACTTAGGTAAATTGGATATCTCATGGCTTGGCATCGCGAAGCGAGATGCACTGGTGCTGACCTTATGTCAAAAGCATGGTGTCCCTGTCGCAACCGTGATTGGTGGCGGATACGATAAAGATCACCAAAGATTAGCAAAGCGCCACGCGATTGTGGTGCAACAAGCTGCAAAACTTTAAAAAATGATGATCTTTTTATGTTGCGCACTCGTTTAGTGTTATGAAGGGTTTGATTGGTGTAACACCTTTAGTTTACTTGCCCCTTCACCATGGCACTGATTAAGCGCACCGTATTGTGCGCTTTTCTTCTACTACTGAGTCAAGCTCCAAGCAAAATGACCGACAAATAACCTTTAAAGATGAGTTGTTACCTATAACGATCAAATTGCTACTATTCGTTATGGTCCAACAAATTCTTGATTGTGCTTCGCCAGCGCACGCCTAATTCTCTCTATTAACATAGGTTCTGTATCTTTGCTAAATGCCATACAGCCACGCTGTTGAGTAGCTTTGGTTACTTCTATCAGAGGTACAACCTCATCATCGTTAAGCCCAGCGGCCTTAAGTTCCTCACTCATAATATATTCCGTTGACATCACAAGATCTATCCGTCCTTTGAAAAAGAGTTTGTAAAAGCTTTTAGAATCGGCGGCAACGACTAAGTGCTCTCCTTGATTAAACCCGTGTTGAATCAAAAAATCATAATAAATATTTCCTTTTACTACTGCGGAGGTGTACTGCTTGGCATCTTCCAATGAAGCAACTTGAATATCTTTACGCGTTTTAAGTTTGAAGAAAGACACCCCCACAGGGCGGATCAAAGGACATGCCCATTCGTAGTCAGCTTCACGCTCAGCGGTACGATAAATCGAGTAAATCATTGTATTTGGGCGCTCTTTGGCAATTTTCATTGCCCGTACCCAGGGATAGACTTTTATCTCATAGTCAATCTCAGCTGCTGCAAGCACCTCCCTTACCTTTTTTGTTGCTCTCCCAACAACCTCGCCTTTGTCATTGGTGAAGTTGTACGGCTTCCACTCTTCGGTTACCACCAGTAGCTCTTTTGCAGAGGCACTCAAACTCGTTAAAGAGACTATAATCAGGCTATAACTCGCTAATTTCATTACATAAGCCAATATTTCTTCTCCGCTTTTTGCAATTCTACCTTAACTCATGCACCATATTAAAAATATAAAGTTTCAAGAACATCAATATGAAAAGCATAGTACTATTTATCCTTCTCGTCGTTTGTAGTTTTACGAGCATGGCGAATGAACAAGCAACATCACAGAAGCCGACAGAAAACCAACAACAACAGGCTTTATCACAATTACAAGAGCCCATGTATAGGCCCTTAATTGAGCGTTATATTCTTGATGAATTAAGAGCTGTCAGAGAAGATCAAATGCGCTTGAGAGCTGATATAGAGAAAAAAATCAGCCACTCCCAACTAGATACTGCAGATCGCGCAATCACCTATACTACAGATACCATTAATAATGTACTCTTTTTGATCACAGCAGCTGCCTCTATCTTAGTTGTCGTTGGTTGGACTTCTTTTAGAGATATTAAGAGTAAAGTTGAAGATATTGTTAGCCTGCGCGTTGGCACGATCACCGATGAATATGAAAAGCGCCTTCAGGTTATTGAAGAGAAATTACGCGAACGCTCTGAAGAAATCCTCAATAACCAGAAGAAAATCTCTATAACGAATGAAGTACACTCGCTGTGGATGCGGGCAAATCTTGAGAGTGACATGAATTCTAAAATTGAAATTTACGATGAGATCCTAAATCGCAAACCTGAAGATGTCGAGGCGATTGCCTACAAAGCAGATGCTTTATTAGAGCTTGGTCAAACCAACACAGCAATTGCTTTGTGCAATCAAGCATTAGAAATTGACAGTGACTATGGTTATGCTTATTGGCAACGCGCATGTGCTTATTCGATGCTTTACAAGCATGCAGATGCGATGGCCGACATCCGTATGGCTTTGGAATATGCGCCTAACTTAAAGAACGAATTACAACATGAGCCTGCGTTTGCGAGCCTTGCAGACAACCAGAGTTTTAACGAGCTGGTGAATAGCTAAGTTGTTTTAGCAGCTCGATTTGTAATTGCGTAATCACGTCGAGCTGCTTCTTAGAGATAATTAACGGATTTTCAATTTGATGGATTGCAGCGCCTTGCAAATTAAAGTGCTTTTTCAACTCAACCATCATATTACTATCATAGAAAAGTGCAGCCAAAGAGCCGTCTTCAAACGCTTGTGTTAAGCCATACTCTAGACGTTTATGCAGTTTAATATCCTCTTTGCGGACATAGAAGTACACCATTGAAGGGTAGAGTAACAGGTTCTTCTCGCCATAAGTCACTTGCTTGTTATTAAACGCCTTGAGCTCAGGTACTACTTCAATGACACCTCGTGGAAAAATTTTACCGGCACTATTTGCAAGCACTCTGTAAACTGCCAACCCATCAACATATTTTTCTACCGTAAAACCTGCCTTTTCAAAAATGTGAACATCAGGCCAATCCTGCCCCAAAACTACGTTGAATTTTTGTAGCTCTGATAACGATAAATGCACATTCAGCTTGCCGCTGTCGGTCACGTTCATTGCCAGTGCTCTTATACCAAAGCTGCCAAATGCTATGGGAATAGCCACCGGCTTTGCCTGAGTGTCTCTAGCGGCTGTTGAAACCGTCCAAAACACATCAACATTGTGCTTTAGCAATTCCTTAAATTGTCGTGATTGACTAATTGGTAAATCAATCGGCTCTATCCAATACTCGCCATAACGTTCGCGTGATTTATCCAATGCTAACCGCAAAACTGACAAAAAATACTGGTTCTGCGGCGTGCCATTTTCCTTTGCGGCGTCCACTACTCTGATGACCTTCGATTCTGCAGAAACAGAATAAGTAGCGACTAGGAGCAACAAATACATGACATAGAAAACACGAGCCGGCATAGGATCACCAGACATAGGATCACCAATATTGCTCAACGGTGATATGCCCAGGTTTGGCTCGTCTGTGGCGTTCATATCCCATACTTTGCAATTGGGCGCTTAGTTGTTTCACCATTTCGGGGTTACCACAGAGCATAAAATGACTGTTATTTGGAAACTGCTTATAGCCAAGGTGAGTTAATAATTGCTTGTTTTCTATCAGTTCAGTGACGCGCCCTTGGCAACCTATCTCAGGTTGTTCCCGTGTAACAAGCGGCACATAAGTAAAGCAGTCTCTTTGTTGTTGCAACTGCTCGAGCTGCTCACGGTAACACAAATCTGCATTTAGACGCACACCATGAATAAGGATCACCTGTTTAACCTTCTGCCACACTTCACCTTCTCTGAGCATAGACAAAAATGGGCCAACCGCCGTACCTGTACTTATCATCCAAAGCGTATCGCAAGGTGGTAGTTCATCTAATATAAAAAAACCGTTTGCTTGGTCAGATACATCGAACTCATCACCGACTTGTAGCTGATGTAAGGGCACAGAAAGGTTACCGTCAGGCACTTCAACTAACAAAACTTCGTGAATTGACTCTGATGGCGGGTTTACAAAGGAATATGCTCGTGCAATGCGTTTATCCCCTTGTTGCAAACTCAATTTAGTATATTGACCCGCTTTAAACGGTGCGATGTCTGCTTTAAATTTGATACTAAATAATGTTGGCGTCCAATCTATGACTTCGACGATTTCTCCTTTTACCCATTGCGACATTATTTCTCCTAGACTCACAAGCTGTATTTATTTAGCAATAACATAACCATGGCAAAAAAATTAGCTTTGTCAACGGTTCGGACACCAGGCTTTCCCCAATTCAACAGGAAGCGGATCTCTGATAGTAAGCTGTGAAGTGACCTTCGGCAGCGACAAATTAAATTTGTCGATATGCGCATTCACCATAGAAGCGTATCCTGCATTCGCGGCGCCAAGTGAGTAGGCTTTCATGGTTGTCGACACGGTTAAGGCTTGTTTGTTTTGCTCCAACTGTTGTACCAGTTCCCGCAACCAACCAAGGTAATGCTGATTATCTTCTATTAGGGACGGTTCAGCTGTAATGTCAGCAAGCATCTTATGATAGCTGGAGAAGTCTGAGTGGAGTACATATATGCCAAGACTATTGATTGATACTTGCTTCACAGCTCTATAGTTTTCATCTTTTGCGTAATGGGTCGCCGCATCAATGTAATAGCTCAGCGCCGTATCTGCTTCGCCCATTGCAAATGTTGCATTGCCAAGCGCAGTTAACAGCCCTGCCTGCATAAAGCTTGGTAACATTTCTCTATCCACGCTTTTTAAGAGATTGTAGCCAATTGCGGGTTGTTCAAGGCGCGTGTACGCAATCGCTATATTCACTTTAAGTGCGGACTTATGCTGTAAGCTGGCCGGAGCATTCATCGCACATCGATAATGCCAAATAGCTTGTTCATTTTGGTTACGACGGCGATAACCAACACCAATATTAGTCAGAATCTTCGCCCTGTCTTCGTCCGCCAAAGTCTTGAAGGGCGGCGCTTTAAGCATATCTAGCGCTTTAATAAAAATGGGATTATTGAATGTTCTGGCGCTCGCTCGAACCGCTAGGTAATGAAGTTGATATAAATCTGTAACAGCAAGATCCGCCCGAGCAATCTCATTTTGGTATGCCTTAAGCGCTTCATCAGGCGCGTTCTTAACCAGAGATTCAAACGCATCTATGTCAACTTCGGCATTCGACATTAATGCTAACAAGCCCAGAACCAGAATCGTCATCACCCAACACCAATACTTTTTCACTAGAAAAACTCTACCACCTTTATACAGTGTAAACTAGATATGAGAATTTTGGATGGAAAAAGATCAAAAAAAAAGCCGCTTCAAGCGGCTTTTTTGGGTGTGATTCGCGTTGTTTTAGGCGTGTCTCCAAAACTCTGCGATTACGTTACCAAGGAACTTTTCAAATTGTATTAAATTGACTCTAGCGCAATTTTAACCATTTCATTGAAGGTGCTTTGACGCTCTTCTGGTGGTGTTGCTTCACCAGTAATAACATGGTCACTTACTGTGAACAGTGCCATCGCTTTTGCACCATATTCAGCCGCTACACCGTATAAACCAGCTGTTTCCATATCAACAGCCATTACGCCTAGCTTATCTAATTCATTATAAAATTCGCCATCGGCTTGATAGAAAGTATCAGTAGTGAAAACATTACCAACTTTTGCTTCAATGCCTAAACGGCGAGCAGCGTTTACGCCATTTTCTAATAGACCAAAATCAGCAATCGCAGCGAAGTCATAACCACGCACTCGAGCGCGATTTACATTTGAGTCTGTGCTTGCGCCTTGCGCAAAGATCACGTCGCGGATCTTGATGTCTTGACTAATACCACCACATGTACCAATGCGGATCAGGTTCTTGACGCCAAAGCTAACAATGAGCTCACGAGCATAAATAGACATAGATGGAATACCCATGCCTGAACCCATGATGCTAACTGGCTTACCATTGTAAGTACCAGTGAAACCAAACATGTTGCGAACGTCAGTTACCTGACGAACATCTTCCAAAAAGTTTTCTGCAATGTATTTTGCTCTTAGTGGATCGCCCGGCATTAATACCGTTTCTGCAAAATCACCTAGCTTTGCGCTAATGTGTGGAGTGCTCATATTGTTTCCTTTAGTTAGGCTTTTATCTCGGCCTTAAAGCCTTCACCGTACTGCGTTGCATCTAGATCAAACCACTGGGCAAGCGTTTGACCTATGTCAGCAAAACTTTGTCTTTCTCCTAACGGAGTATTGTTCATACCCGGTGTATATGCCAATACAGGCACGTACTCTCGCGTATGATCTGTGCCTTCTGCGGTTGGGTCACAACCATGGTCGGCAGTCACTAAAAGCAAGTCATCAGCTTTTAGTTTGGCAATAATTTCTGGTAAAAATGCGTCAAACTCAGCAAGTGCTTCTGCATATCCCACTGCATTTCTGCGGTGACCAAACTTTTCGTCGAAGTCGACTAAGTTGGTGAAGATAAGACTATGGTCTGGCGCTGTGTCCATCACTTCGCTTGTCTTTGCTAGCAGATTCAAAAGACCAGGCGCTTTGTGCTTTTGTGTGATCCCTTGATGCGCATAAATATCTGCAATTTTACCAATACTAATTACTTCGCCACCGTCATTGGCTAGCTTATCTAGCACAGTCGGCGAAGGCGGTAATACCGAATAGTCTCGGCGGTTACCAGTACGAATAAAGTCGGCACTTGAAGTGCCTATAAATGGCCGCGCAATCACTCGCCCTATATTCATTTCATCAAGCAGTGCCCGTGCGATTTCACATACTTGATAAAGCTTGTCAAGTCCGAACGATTGTTCATGAGCGGCTATTTGAAAGACGCTATCAACTGAGGTGTAGCAAATCGGCTTACCGCTTTGTACGTGTTCTTCACCCAGCTGTTCTAAAATCGTTGTGCCCGACGCGTAACAGTTACCCAAAATACCTGGGATGTCTGCACGTTTGCACAACTCATCTATAAATTCTTGTGGGAAGCATGGGTTAGTATTTGGGAAGTAACCCCACTCAAACAATACTGGCACCCCTGCCATTTCCCAGTGGCCAGACGGCGTGTCTTTACCACTCGATAATTCTTTTGCATATCCCCAAGCAGCACTTGGTTCTATGGTTTGCGCCACGGCGCAGGTTTCTTTACCTGCAGCTTCACATGCTGCAATAAGGCCTAGTTTAGAAAGATTAGGTAAGTCTAACGCTTGTCCTTTTTCTTCTTTATACGCCTGTAATAAATGAGCGAGAGTATTAGCGCCTACGTCTCCAAACTTTTCTGCGTCCGGTGCTGCGCCAATGCCTAGGCTATCCGCCATTAAAATGATTGCTCTTGCCATAGATACCTCTCTATACTGCTCAGGCTGTTATTTATTCTTAAATACATGGTTACCTTAAGCGTTGGTTACTTTATGTTTGGTTAAAAAAATCGTACAGGACATAAGTCCGCTGTCATAAAATAGTCACAAAATTCACGAAAAGCTGCGATCTTGCTAATTTGGCTCTGTCGCCCTTAAGCGGACATAAGTCCTGTTTTGAGTCCGCCAAACCCGTTAAATTTGCTCATTAAGCGAGGCAAAAGAGATTAATCGTGTCTTTTTTGCTATTGTGATCTTCCAACATAAACAACTGCTGGGTGTGAACTTTAGTGACACGAACTATTATAGCCATAGCTGGCGCATCTGCGTCTGGTAAGTCTCTTTTTAGTCAAACGATCTACAACGAATTAGTGAATGAGCTTGCCTCAGGCACTATCGCGGTAATCGAAGAGGACGCCTATTATAAAGATCAATCGCATTTACCTATAGAGCATCGTACTCAAACGAATTATGATCATCCTGATGCGTTTGAACACGAGTTGTTACGCGAGCATTTAACTAAGCTTCGCCTAGGTGAATCCGTAGAGGTTCCTACCTACGATTACGGACAGCATACACGTAGTGATAAAACCCGAATAGTAAACCCTGCTAAGATACTAATCGTCGAGGGTATATTACTACTGAGCGATCCTGCATTAAGTGAAGAGTTTGATATCAAGGTGTTCATTGATACACCTTTGGATATTTGTTTGCTGCGTCGCATGCAAAGAGATATAGAGCACAGAGGAAGAAGTCTGTCATCTGTGGTAGAACAATATCAGGCGACGGTAAGACCGATGTTTTATCAGTTTATCGAGCCATCCAAGCATAATGCCGACTTGGTTGTGACCCGTGGCGGTATGAATCGCGTTGCGATTGATATTATTAAAAGTAAAATAAAATATTTGCTACAAGAATAACGGGAAATTGGCATGACAACAATTATGAGCTTAGTGGGCATGATGATGCTCCTAGGCGTAGCATTTGCGTGTTCGACAAATCGCAGTGCTATTAATAAGCGTACCGTAGGCGTTGCATTTTTACTGCAAGTCCTTATTGGTGGCTTTGTACTCTTTATTGAAGCGGGTAAAAATGTATTAGCTTCAATGTCTAGCGCAGTTGCCAAAGTGATTAGCTATGCTAATGACGGTATCGGTTTCTTGTTCGGGCCATTAGCCAAACAAGACTCGCTAGGATTTATCTTTGCGATTCAGGTGTTACCAGTGATCGTGTTCTTCTCAGCGCTCGTAGCTGTGTTGTATCACCTTGGTATTATGAACTGGATCATTAAAATTTTGGGTGGTGGCTTACAAAAGCTGCTGCAAACGTCACGACCAGAGTCGCTTTCAGCTACGGCAAATATTTTTGTCGGTCAAACGGAAGCCCCTTTGATCGTAAAACCGTTTATTCCAAAAATGACGCAATCAGAGTTGTTTGCAGTTATGGTAGGCGGTTTGGCGACGGTGGCAGGCTCTGTTATGGCGGGCTATGTGGCGATTGGTGTTGAGCTTAAATACCTCATTGCCGCGAGCTTTATGGCAGCTCCTGGTGGTTTCTTAATGGCAAAAATGATTGTGCCAGAAACCGAGAAGCCANTCAGATGTAGATAGTGGTGATGATAAACCAGTAAACGTAATTGATGCGGCAGCATCTGGTGCATCAAGCGGTATGCACTTAGCACTGAACGTAGGTGCGATGTTACTTGCGTTTGTGGCACTAATTGCGCTACTAAACGGTTTACTAGGCAGTATTGGTGGAATTTTTGATTACCCAACACTGACGCTACAAGAAATTTTAGGCTACGTCTTTGCCCCTGTTGCTTGGCTACTTGGGGTACCTTGGTCGGAAGCCGTGACGGCAGGTAGTTTTATCGGCCAAAAATTGGTAGTTAACGAGTTTNTAGATTATATGAATTATCGCGATACGTTGAGCACGCACACTCAAGCAATTGTCACATTTGCTTTATGTGGATTTGCTAACTTATCGTCGATTGCCATCTTACTAGGCGGACTTGGTGGTATGGCCCCAAGTCGTAGAAAGGATATCGCTCGCCTAGGGCTCAGAGCAGTGTTAGCAGGGTCTATGGCTAACCTCATGAGTGCAGCAATTGCAGGTTTCTTCCTCTCGCTAGCTTAGAAACTTATTGAGATAAGCCGCAGTTGCAAAACAATTGGTTGGTTGCTTTAAGGGGTTAAAGTGACCACACTAACTTGAACGATACTTCACCAAAGGGCCTTTTAGGCCCTTTTATCGTTTCTGAGAAACGCTTTTTTGACAGCACCATGTTAAGAGGCCGTCACGTCTCATCTACGACTCCTTCATCACTTTTGGTGGGAATATCTTTTCTTGTAACCCAGTTACTAAACTGACTCCAAGCAAAACTAAAATACTGCCAAGGATTGTGTTAGCACCTATTTGCTCTTGTAAAAAGAGATGCCCCCATAAAATCCCAAACACAGGAATTAAAAAGGTAACAGATAAAGCAGACGCCGCGCCGAGATCTTCGACTAACTTAAAATAGAGAATATAGGCAACGCCCGTACATAATATGCCAAGTCCAACTACCGCACTTATCACTGTAGAGTCAGGCGTTTCTCTCATTGGCATAAACCAAATAAAAGGCAATACCAATAGCGCAGAGCCCCATAAGTTCCCATGGGCATGATTGAATGCACTCATTTTTGGTGCCGTTTTAGTGTAATGAGAGGCCACCGCATAGCTCAGAGTCGCACACAGGGTTGCAATAATAGGTAACCATGCCCCCTCGTCCAATACAGTGCTATCCAACCCGACTAGTGTGATAACACCTGCAATCCCAAATCCACATCCTAGCCACACCGACTTTTGAGTCGGCACTTTTAACCAAAACACACTGATTAACACCCCCCAAAATGGTGCGGTTGAATTTAAAATTGAGAGCATAGAAGCATCAAGCGTTTGCACGGCATAAGCGAATAACATAAAAGGTAACGCTGAGTTAAACAGTCCGAGGATTAAAAAGTGCTTTTTGTACTGCCAAAAATGTAAATTACGCTTTAGTACTAAAGCAACCGCGGCGAGCGTTAACGCACCAAATAAGACTCGAAATTCAATGAGTACAGCAGGACCAAGAACACCGGCAGCCACCTTCATAAATAAAAATGAGCCACCCCAAATTGCGGCAAGTAACACTAAACCAAGAAACCCTTTCACTCCATACTCCAAGGTTAATATTAATGGAGCTTTACCTTACGCCGATATATAAATACAGCACAAGCCATTTTTGGTACTGTCATTAGGATGTGTTTAACTTTCTTTAAGAAAGAAGAAAAGCAAAGGCTAAAACTTAAGGTACAGAATGAGACTCGCTTTTTACGCAATGATAGTCGTTTTGCTTATCCTCACCGGATGCAGCAAAAGACAAACTCTAGAGCCAACAGAGCAAATACAATTGACTCAGTTGCCAGTTAGCCTCGCTCAACTTTCAAGTGACGCGGCGCTAACCTTACTACTTATTGACGATCATTTACTACAAGTATGGGATAACCAAAGCCAACAGCTGATTAAACAAATTGAAGGAAGTAAATACCAACTTACTTATCGTGACGCTTTAATAGCGCCGAGCAAGCGAAGTATTCTGAGTATTTCGGACAGCCAACTCAACATCTGGCAATTGCACTCAAACGACGTTGTCAGTTATCAATTACCTAAGTTTGACTCATTTATTCGCGTTACCAAGGCCCTGTGGTCCAGTGACGAGCAGTTTATCGCCCTTGGCTACAATGATGGTAGCGTACTGCTTTTGAGTTTAGATGAGCAGAGCATCACCAGAATAAACCTTCATGGAAGCAGCATTACACATTTGATTTTTAACCGGAGTTTGACCTCGCTCTACTCGGCCTCTTTAGACGGTCACGCTAAAAGGCTTGAGTTACACAGTAAAGAAGTCATTGTAGATTATGAGCTGCCGCATCGTATTACCAGTTTGGCATTATCACAAAATGAACACCGGTTGTTCGTGTCAGACGCCCTGCAAGACCAAAAGTTCATTGATACGCGCACAGGTGAACAAGTGTTATCTCTATCCTACCCTCAGCGCTTCAAGTTTTTTCGGAGTGCACAGTTCGTCGCTAACGACAAATTTCTGCTAACCACCTCTTCCAAGGAATATATTTCGCTATGGGAATTAGTGTCGGGAAAAGAAATTGTCAGCTGGCCAATTGCACAACTGAATTTGGGCAGCACCGTTTATGATATGCACATCTCCGATAGTAATGTGCTTACGACGATAAGTTCAGATGGGGTGCTGGAAAAGTGGGCCTTAACACCTATTTTGTTTGATTATTAGAGACAAAAAAAGGTAGCATTCATCGATATTAAAAAATAATAAATACATCTATGGATCACGCAAATTTTGACAATCAATCGCACTGTTTAAATTGTCACACTCAACTTGTTGGCGAGTACTGCTCAGGTTGCGGACAGAAAAAAGCGTCGAGACTGACCTTTAAACACTTACGCATTTTGCTTCAAAGCGCACTGCTTGAACTCGAATCCCCTTTTTTTAAATTACTTTTTGGATTATTACTTCGACCTTTTAAGACCATTCTTGGATATTTGAATGGACAGAGAAGCCGTTTTGGTAATCCGTTCAAGTTTAGTTTTATTCTACTCACCGTTATCGTGCTTGCCTCGCATCTAATTGAAATCAGCTTCATATCCAGCAGTCAACTTTTGGAATCGAAAGATCAACTCAAATGGCAATCTGAAATCGCACTATATGAAGCAACACACATTTATCGCGTCTTTATTCTGGCATTCTTACTCGGATTAGCCTCTAAGCTAGTGTATCGTTCTGCGCCCTACACA
The DNA here is from genome assembly GCF_002289345.1 of Pseudoalteromonas sp. HM-SA03. Lineage (GTDB taxonomy): Bacteria > Pseudomonadota > Gammaproteobacteria > Enterobacterales > Alteromonadaceae > Pseudoalteromonas. The sequence goes on from NZ_NSDG01000044.1 coordinate 76,043, forward strand.
ATGCTGGAGTATGCTATAGGACACCTACTTATTCTAACCCTGAGCATACTGATATTCTCGATTCCTCTAATGCTGGGTATCTTCAGCGAGCAGCTTTACGCAATTTTTTCGCTCTTATTTTCTGGTTTTTACAGCATAATACTTAACTATAAAATGGCGGAACATGAGTTGGTAAAGTGGAGAAATTGGGGTAAGGCAGTCCTAGCCTATGCAATAGGCTCGTCACTATTTTCAGTTATTCTCGGATTTTTATTTGGGGTATACAGTGGTTTTACCAGCTAAGTACTTCATGCGAGTTATCTGGCTAGACAAGGCTGGGCTTGTCTAGCCAAGAAATTAAGGCTTTAGCTGTGCTTTTGCCGCTTCAACCTTTTCAAAATCAAGGCCTAATTCATTAACAGCTTCTTTGATCAATGCAGGGTTTTGCATTACCAAAGCCATCAATTGTTGAAGTTTTTCGGGTGGAATACCGAGTTGCTGAATAGTCGCCATCGCCATCATTGGATTTTCAGTCAGCTGGGTAAATACCGTTTGGATCTGTTCATCCGAAATATTGTGCTCTTTAAGTAATGCAATGATTGGGTTCATCTTGTTTCCTAACTATTTTTTACTAATCGTGCGGCGTAAAAACCGTCAAATTCTGAATTTACTCCTGGAAGTAAACGTAGTGAATCTTCTAACTGCCAATTGGGGTTATTTGCTAAAAAGCGTTCAACCTGCTGCTCATTTTCAGAAGGGAGAATAGAGCAAGTTGCATACACCAGTTTGCCGCCCACCTTACACATTTGACTGTAGCGCGCCAGAATATCGCTTTGCAAAGCAATAAGTGTGTCTAAATTTTGCGAATTCAAGTGCCACTTCGCATCGGGATTACGCTTTAATACACCAAGACCTGAGCACGGTACATCCAGTAGCACACGATCAAACTTCTCTTTTTGGCGCTTAATGGTTTTATTGTTTTGAATAACGCGCGTTTCAGCAACATGCACACCTGCACGTTTAGCTCGTTGTTTTAGCGTTTCAAGCTTATGTTCATGGATGTCCATAGACAACAAGCGACCTTTATTCTCCATTAGGGCCGCTATATGTAAGCTCTTGCCACCAGCGCCTGCACAGGCATCAACCACTTTATGACCAGGCTGTATTTCCAAAAAAGGTACAATTTGCTGAGAACCTGCATCTTGCATTTCAAACCAACCAGACTGAAATGCTTGAGAGCGAAATAGATGGCTATTGGACTCAACTTTTAGCGCGACATGAGAATCAAGTGCAACCTGTGAAACCTTGATCCCTTCTTTTGCTAGAGACTCTGTCACTGTCGCAATATCGCTTTTTAAGCTATTGACTCGCAAATATTGTTGAGCACTTTGATTTAGCGCGGATGCAACCGCAGGCCACTGCTCACCCAGTTGCTCATGCGCAACCTCGTTTAACCAATCTGGTAAAGATAAGCGAACAGCTTGAGGCACCTGCTCGATTAAACTTTGTAGCTTTTCCAGATTATAGCGCTCAGTGTCCACCCACTCAGGTAGCGGCTGCGCTGTAACAACTTGGCAAGTTAGCCAATAGCCAAAGCCATCTAGCGGCATTTCTTCATGCTCAAGTAGGTAAGCCAGTAACCGTTTAAAGCGGAAGATATGGTAATAGTTACTCACCACATACTGCCTTTCATCAAGGCTCCACTGAGGGTTGTTCTGTAGTAATTGAGTTAATGCTTTATCGGCATGAAGAGAAGTATCTAGCACATGTTCAATGCACTCAGACAGAGTTTGGACTAACGAGCGAGTTACAGACACGATATGGTCTCGATTATTGCTAAAACACTATTTTAGCGCGCATACTAAGGGGCTTCAATTGGAGTTTATGATATTAGCTGAAATTAAGGTAATGAATCGAAGCACACAACAATAGGCGACTTCGATTCATTCATGCATTATTACAGCGAGTCGATTATCGGCTTAAATATCCAATACGGTTGAGCTCATCAGCTCGGTGACGCAATGGGTCCTGAATACGGCACATCCCCTGCCCTTGTTCAATAAACTTAGCGAGCGTCTCGTTTCCTTGATAGCCACCAGAATCATTACAAGAGTCAGGTAGTAGTCTTGTTTTTAACACCTGAGGGTCAAAGGTGCTCACACCCGTTTCAGTAGCAAGCTTTACCTGCTCATTTATCGCATATGATGTTGCAATTGGTGTTGTCCAAGAGGAGCCATACAAGGCTTGCTCTACACCATAACGCATACCAAGTACATCAGGTTCCATTTTAGGCGTACTATTTTTTGCCGTGCTGTCGTATGGGTCATAACCAACATTAATATACAAATCTATGCTTTCATTACCGACAAAACTGTCTGGCTGTTCTACATAAACCTGTTGCCACTCAGACTTTCCAAATGGCTGGATAGTCGTGTTTTTTGCTGAAGTCGAATACTGATATACCCGAACACGGTTGCTAAACGGCATGAGATCCAACTCATCCTTGCTTGTCACTGCATCCGTATTGCCAGCATGAAATGCAAGCGCTCTAGGTGAGTTAAATAAAGCCTCATACACAGGCTTCAAAGCATATAAAAATTCAGCAGCTTTTTCATTACTCAGCTCTCCCGTACACTGATTCTGCTCCCATGCAATATATACATCTTGCTGGGTGAAGCCGCCCGAATAGTTAATAAACTCAACTTCGTTCGCTTCAATAATATCCGCCGTTAACGAGCTTGCTGCACTTGTCATGTAGCTGGAAAACTCGCCGATATCTCGCGCACATAGAGCGTTTTTATGCTGAATAAAAGGTGAGAAAGACTCGGTATCGATAGCAACAAACTCTGTCTCAGGGTTATGCTGAGCAAGATAACCAAACACCTTCGTGCCATGACTATTAAAATTGCGCTTTGTAACTCTGTCTGCTTTATCATCAGGCACTACCGCCCTATATTTTATAGCGAGATCAGATAACCACGCCGCGGGTAAAAATGCAGGCTGCGGAGAGTCAAATTTTTCATCCGTAAAGGTAAACTGATTGACTTCTGTTAATAACTTAACCCCCAGCTTAGAAAGGTTTACCTCTGGGTTATCCGCGATAAAAGTTTTGGATTGAGGGTCATATTTAAACGCAGCCTTGACTCGAGAGCGGTATCTCAGCGCCGTATGAAAGTCCATTCCATAATCTAAAACTAGTAATGTTTGTGATGATTTTGTCCGAGATTGGTCAAATACTCCATCATTAAACTTTACATTAACGATATCGCACATTTCATGGGTCGCGGTCGTATCTGTACAGTTTATATCTTGCGAGATTATTACTTCAATAGCATCAGAGACGTACTGTTTACCCTGCTGCTCAATTACGTCCATAAACACACTGGGATCGGGTTCAACTATAACTGGATCTGGCGGCGGTTTAATTGGATCCGGTATAGGATCATTTGAATCACTCCCTCCACCGCAACCAGAAACAAATAACAAAGACGAGATGGCAAATAAAGTACCTGTTATTTTAACCATAAAACCTATCCTTAGAATGATGCTCGATGCATTATATTTTGCCTACCAAGCAAAATATTCAAACGCAATAAATTAACAAAAAATTTCTCGAAGAGAATATCATGGATTTTCAAACAGGTACTATAAAGTAACAAATTAGTACAAAATCCTAATTAGCTACTCAGGACGGGAGCGAACTGTAAATTGACGAGTATTGGGCTTTTATGATCTGATTGAGCATCGCAATTTTTTAGGTCGTTACAATGAGCATCATTGCACATTTAGGCTGGATTGAAGACCCTAGAACTGATGTTAATATTAAAGAACCTGATGTAATGGTCTTGTCGACATATTAACTTTGATTGCCATATTTAGTGGCGCTGACGGATGGAAATCAATTCAAAAGTTTGGTGAGCTGCAACAGGATTGGCTAAGGCATCATTGTTCCTTTGAAAATGACATTCCAAAACGTCATTGTGTTGCTAATATAATCAGAGCATTAGATGCAGATACTTTACTCGAGGCACTGTTAAAATGGATTAATTCTCGTCGAGAAGCACCTCAAAAGCCACACATAGCAATTGATAGATGCTTCGAGGATGCTGGAAAGACAATGTGTACAATGCGCTAAATGTGGTTAGTGCATTTGATTTTGATAATGGGCTAGCCTTATTTCAACAAGTTGCGCAACATCAAGGTAAAAAGACCGTTTAGCTGCGAAACGAAGAAGAACAGATTGGAAAGGTGATTTTAGGACGGAGTTACTCTTTGGTTAATCTGTGAGCAAAAGGGAATCCCATCCTAGCACCTTAGCCACAACAAAGTCACATATAAAAAACAACAAAATGTACATCAATAAAAACTCAATTAAGCGAAACAAAGAACAAATTTGGGAATTTTTTTCAAAAACTTGAAAAACACAACATACAGTTTTTTAAATATTAAAAACTATAAAAAAACCAAAAACCATCAAAAAACAATTAATAAAAACAAAAAATTAAATAAATAACAATAAAATTTCAGTAGTAATAAGACGGGGTGTTTTTAAAAAATAAATAGAACTAAAAGTAATACAAGGTGAGTTTTAGGAAAAAATAAATCTATTAAGAATAGAGGCGGGAAACCCGCCAACACTATCTAGTTAACAGCCAACCAAGGGCCAGAGCCATCGGCAGCAGGTATATTGCCTTTAGTCCACCACTTGGCTTCGTAGATCACGCCATTGTAGCTCGCTCTATCACCTTTTAAGTAAACCTTGTCGGGATCCCAAGCCGCTACCCCATCCACTGGCGGTTCAGTCGGGTTGGTTGGTAAGTCATCAACGACACGAACTTCAGGCCAGCTTGCGTGTGATTGATAAAAGTTTGTCACGCATTTCTCGTAGTCTCCCGGCACAAGCGCTGAATAAGCCGTTTGATACCCCACGAGTTTACACTCAAATGAATATCCTCCGGGGCGATCTGCATAATAAGCCCAATCACCTTCCCAGTTGGTGTAGAGGACATCAGTTGCGCCGTCAAGATTTAAGCTTCCGTATGGTGTTTGCTGCCAACAGGTATTTTCTTCATCGGCTTCAATGGTGATGTTGTAATAATGGGAGAGTCCTTCCCAATAACGAATACGGTTAACGGGCTGGCCTTTGTCTTTATTTTGCGCGCCGCACTCAATCCCCCCATTGATAATATTAATCGTGGTACCAAAGCCATAACCAATCCCCGCCTCACTTTCACGCAGTGATGGCGTCCAAGTTCTATCAATAACGTGTAACATTGCAGGTTTTGGCGCTTGCGGCGTTAAGAAAAACCAAATCGCAGACGCTAAATTTAGCCAAGAGTCAGCCACTAAGCCCGGATTGTTTAATAACACCGTTGCATCACCGTTAAACATGACTTCACTGAACGCGCCGTAGTTGAAGTGATATGAAAGCTGCTTAGCGCCTCGGCCAAAATATCCTTGTCCCGCCCCACATGGCCAGCGGCGGTTTTGCCAGTCATTTTGTCCACACCCTGTGGTATAACCAACTTGCCCTTCTGACCAACCCATTTCACGCACATGAACCAAAGCTTGTTGCCACTCTTCTAACCCGAGAGGGTTATCAGAAGTGTTGTCTTTTGCAATATGCCCCCCTGTTTCTTGGGCAAAATGCGCAAATGCAGTGACAATGGAGCGTTTACAGATTGCGTCGGCGTCTCGCCCATCTATATAGTCGCCACAAAATGCGGGAAACTTACCAATAGCACGCAAAAAGCGAGTGTAGGTGTATTCAGGTGCCGCCATTTGCGTAAGAAATTGCCACTGGGTTTGACCAAATACCCGCTCAGCTCTTTTTACATTATCTGGGTTATTGGCAAGCCCCGGCGCAATAGCCTCTACAACGGCATTATCTCTTGTTTCCAGTGCTTTAGACCAAATCGCATACATAGGGTTGTTGGTCTTCGCGTTCTGGGCATTATTCAATTCTATTCGGGAAACAATATAACCATTGGGGTTTTGTGGATCGGGTTGCGGACTCATGGCCATTACCTGACTTGCAGTTATGGCAAGCGAAACTGCGGTCGCTAATTTTAGACTGTTCATACTTTTCCTTTACATGTTGTTGTTAATAGTGGAACCCCACCAATTCAACAATTATTAACAAAATGACATCGCTGTCAAATTTTGTTCACTCTTTATTCTTACAACATATGTAATAACGTTTACTCAAATCGATGAACCTTAGCGTTTTTGGTACATAATCTAAAGTGGTATGCTAGGGCCTCACCGTAAATAACAGCAACAGAGCAACCTATGAAAATAACTCCTCTACAACTAGAACATTTCGAGCGTGTTATCGCACTTGGTAATCTCGTTCATGGTGATAATTATCTTGATAACGCGGGCATTGAACAAATGCACCAAAAGGGCTGTAAAGAAGGAATTAATGCTTCCTTTGTTGCCCTAAACGATGAAGGGGAATTACTCGGTTTTAGAACATCATATAGTGCCGGACAATGGCCAATCGATAAGTGGTGCTCGCCAACGCTGTGGCCAGTTGGCAAAGCTGATATGGCTTACTTTAAGTGCATTGCTATCGCACCTTCAGCTCAGGGACAAGGCATTGGCCCGCAATTATTAAAATACTCAGTGGAAGCGCTGAGCCAACAAGGTGCAAAGGCCGGCGTTTCACACCTTTGGAAACAAAGCCCTGGTAACGGCGCAGTTAAATACTTCACTAAAGCCGGTGGCAAACTGATCAAAGTCCATAATGATAAGTGGTTAGACGACTGTATCTACCACGGCTATGTTTGCACTATTTGCGGTACTGAATGCCACTGCCAAGCAGCAGAAATGGTATTGGAGTTTTAAGATGTCAGGGTTTGATCCACTCATTCAGCCACACTGCCAAGGCCAAGCTTTTGCCAACAGCTACTGGGCTGCAACCTGCCCCTTAGGCGCCCCCACCCCTTCGCTAGATAAACCATTACAAGTAGATATCGCGGTGATCGGTGGTGGTTTTACAGGCTTACTTACTGCCTACCATTTAGCAACTACTCATCATCAAAGCGTTGCGCTATTTGAAGCAAATCAAGTTGGCTTTGGCGCGAGCGCGAGAAATGCGGGATTTGTGCTCCCAAGTACGGGACGGCTTGGTTATGCGCAACTGGCCAAAAAGTATGGTTTAGATGTCAGTAAAGCCATATATCAAGAGTACAACAACGCCGTTGCTTTAGTGCGAGAGCATATCGACACCAATCACATTGATTGCAATGTACAGGCATCCGGGTACTTGAAAGTTGCACACAATCAACAAGCATTTTCGCTGCTAAAAGCCCAGTCCGAATTTCTCACAACGACCATAGGTAGCAAGATCCATCAGTTACTGTCTCAGCAACAGCTGACCGAAACCTATATGCACAACCAGCAAGGGTTTGGCGCATTGCGATTTAACAACGCGTTTGGTGTTCACCCATTGAAACTGTTACTAGGTTACAAGGCTTTAGCACAGCAAGCTGGTGTGCAACTTTATGAAAATAGTTTGGTAACTCATTACCAGAACCAAAATGGCAACCACCAGCTAGAAGTGAATGGCCACAGAGTCTCGGCGAACAAAGTCGTGATCGCAGCAAATGCCTACGCTCAACGACATTTTTCGCCATTAACTCAAGGGCGCTATCTACCTATTTTAAGCAGTATTATCGTGACCGAACCTCTCAGCGATGAGCAACTCGCTGCCAATGGCTTAATCACAGAGCAAGTCGTCATGGATACCAGACGGCTTAAATACTACTATCGTCGCCTTCCTGACAATCGCATTTTGTTTGGTGGACGAGGTGCGGTGTTTGGCCACGATCAGGATAACGCAAAATACCAACACAACTTGCGTTCAGCGCTTAACGATTGCTTTCCTAACCTCAATGCTAAAGTTCATTACTTCTGGAGTGGCTATATTGCCGCTGCGCTTGATGATCTTCCTCATATCTACAGCGAAAACAATACTGGATATGTACTTGGATATTGCGGCTCAGGTGTGGCGTTTAGTGCTCAGGCAAGTATTCGCCTTGCTGAAAAATTAATGGGTCATAAAGTGCCTGATTTACCAATTTATACTAAGCCACTGCCTAAGTTTCCGATGCCACAATTAAGAAGAGTAGGCCAACTCGCGTATTACCAATATGCACAAATAATGGACAAGGTTACGTAATGCTCAACGCCACCATTCGTCCGGCAGTTCCCTCTGATGCAGTGGCACTTGCCGCGATATCTATTCAAGTTTGGCTTGATACCTATGCGCAAAAAGGGATCCGCCATGAACATGCTCAATTCGCGCTAGAAACTTTTTCATCGGCTTACTTTTTAGAGCGTATTGAAAAGCCCGAATTTAGTATTTTCGTTTCAGAGCAAAACGGTCACCTTTTAGGTTTCATTTTGACCAATCACAACTCAGGTTATAATAACGAAAATTATGGTTACGAAATTGAAAAACTATATGTATTAAGACATTTTCAGGGACAAGGTGTAGGTTCTCGACTACTGAACTATGCATCTATAAAACTCGGCTCTTGTTTTTGGCTCTATACTTGGGTCGAGAATCAAGCAAACCTATTTTATGAGAAGCATGGATTAACCAATGTTGGAAAATTCACGTTTACATTCTGTGAATGGGAAATTGAAAATAACGTTTTTCGTTCATCTGATACTCAAAAACGCTTATCAGATATCACGCAAAGGTAACATAAAAGGTGAGTAGATACAGTCGCCAGTTAGCGACTGGTATCACACTAGTTTAAAAGCTACATCTTAGGTTCACACCAAAGTTATCGTATTGGTCTACATTTTTGTAGCTGGCATTAGCCGAAATGCTATCGGTAAACTGGTAACTAAACTTGGCTAAGTATACAATGCATTAACTTGCTCAAGCTCAATTCAGTGTCATCAACCAAGCAGACGTAGGCGCTTTGGAAGTAGATGTCATGCCGTTAATAACATGGCGAGGACATTGTCGTCAGAAGCTATACCTCAAATTCAGACTGAGAGTATTGTAGATCTCAGCATTTCTATAGCTCACGTTTGCGGAAATATTATTGGTAAAACGATATCCAACCTCAGCCAGATACACTAAATTATTTTCACTTTCATCATCCTGGATCCGCTCAAAGCCGACACCTACCCTGAAATTAAGGTCTACATGTGTATAGTCATAAGCAGCTTCTAAATGATAATGATCACTTGACTCATTTTTCCCTTGGTCAAGAAATAATATAAGCTCTTTATTGGTGTAACCATCATAGTACGTCGTATTGACTAAGCCTGAATAAGCTATTTCTAATCTATGCCTAGAATAACCGCCATAAATATCGATAAGACTATGATCATTCAAATCAAACTGTTTACCGACCAATAGGGTATAAATTCTAGAGTCAACATCGAAGTCTAATGTGGTTAATACGTCTTCTTCTGCACCATAAACTAATCCGGTAACCGCTACGTCATCAGCCATAAGAGCGGAAGCGCCTTCAAGGTAAAGCCCGCCAAACTCTATATTTGCCGTAATGACAAAGCCTTTAGGCTCAATCTCACTGACACTATCGAACGCTACCCGACCAAATCCAAGCTCCATAAAATTTGTTGAACTGGCGATGCTAGGTAGTGAAGCTAACATGGCGGTAAGACCTATTGCAATAATTGAAACTGAATTCACAATCGTATCCTTGTTGATAGTTCCATGGTTAGAACCCAATATAGATACAAACTATTCATATAGCAAATGCTTTACAATATAAGCAACCTAAAAATACCTTACCACTTCCCCCTTTCTATACTCAAAAGCATTAATCGAGCAATCTCAATTAGCCAGCAAAAAATAAGCTCCCCTTAGTCATACTGCGCTTTAATTTTTATGATTTCTGGTAAGTTTTCATCGAGCAATTCAACTAATTTTGGGTCAAAGTGCTTACCACTTTCAGAGTGAATGAAAGCCAATGCCTTTTCGATAGGCCAAGCCTCTTTGTATGGACGCTTTGAAGTAAGTGCATCAAACACGTCCGCAAGCGCACAGATCCGTCCTTCAAGTGAGATTTCTTCTCCTTTTAATCCTTTTGGATAACCGCTTCCATCAAATTTCTCGTGGTGCTCCATCGCCATTAAATATGCAAGCTTGACGAGTTTTGAATCAGAGTCCGCAAGTATGTTTGCACCCAGCTCAGCATGTTGTTTCATCACCTCATATTCTTCGGCATCTAAACGTCCAGGTTTCAGCAAAATGCTGTCGGCAATACCGACCTTGCCAATATCGTGCATCGGGGCGGCGAGCATCAAATCTTCTGCATACGCTTCCGGTAAACCACAAGCTTTAGCTAGCACAAAGCAGTAGCGGCTCATTCTCGCAATATGCTGGCCTGTTTCATTGTCTTTGTATTCCGCCGCCTGACCGAGCCGCTGCATCAGTTCAACGTATGCACTTTTAAGCTCAGTGGCACTGACTAAAGACAAGTGCGTCTTCACTCGCGCTCTAGTTATCGCAGGGCTAATTGGCTTTGTGATGTAATCAACACCACCTAACTCGAAGCCTCGAGCTTCGTCAAACTCTTCACTCAAGGCGGTAACAAAAATCACCGGGATCCTCGCTGTGGTAGGATCTTCTTTTAATTTAGAGCAGACTTCAAAACCTGTCATTTCAGGCATCATAACATCGAGTAAAATTAAGTTAGGTAGTTCCTTATCTACTAGCTCCAACGCCAGCTTTCCTGACTTAGCAAACTTCATACGATATTGATTACCCAGCGTTTGCTTTAGAATTTGCAAATTTGTCGCTTCATCGTCAACAGCTAGGATCAGAGGCTTATGGTCATTTATCATTACACATCAGTACTCATTAATTGTGCGAGAATTTCCTCCGCACGTTCAAATTCAAAATCATCCAATGCATGTTTCAACGCCTCTACCTGGCTTCGGTAAGTAAGGGGCGCACTCTCTAACAATGCGTCAAGCACATCATCCTCGACCTGCGCCTCATCTATCATCTCTTTTACTTGTGGCAAGTTCTGCTTAAACAAAAAAACGTCGCCCTCACTCAACGCGTTGGTTACAACTTCTTCATCACTCAGTCCAACCACGTCGTCTAATTTTTCAATAATGAGCGCCATTTTGGCCCTCAGCCGCTCGTCAATTTCCTTTTTACGCTCTATTTGCTCTAGCAGACCAAATAGCGTCTCCAACGCCAAGTTTCCGGCAACGCCTTTAATGGTATGAATATTCTGTAGTAAATCATTCGTAAACTGACCTTCATGGGCAAAGAGCGCTACCACTTCCTCTCTTTTCCCATCCCAAAAACGCGCCAATTCTTTTAAAAACCGAGCCTCACTGCCCCACAAATTTATTGCTCTAGCTCTATTTATAAGCTGTTTGTTGCTGGTTTGCCTTACTCCAATCGCCGTATGAGCAATATTGATATTGAGCGTTTCAGCAATGGTCCGAGTTAAATCTTCTATCACCACCGGTTTTGAGGCAAACGCAGCCATGCCAGCAGCTTTTGCAGCCGCTCTATCCTCACCTAACACACTCGCGGTAAGCGCGATTACTGGTGTCTCTTGTTGCCTATTTTCTCGTTCATATGCTTTGATAGCGCGCGTCGCCTCAAGTCCATCACAACCCGGCATATGAATATCCATTAGAATAAGATCGTATTGTTGCGCTTTTACTTTTTCGATGGCCTCAAGCCCATCTCCTGCGACCTCTATACTATGACCTTGCTTTTCAAGTAATAAGCTCAACAATTCAGTATTTTGTTGAATATCATCAGCAACCAAAATATTTAACGGCGGAAGTTCGACGTGAACATCTTGCGCTATTGTAAATGCCGCGATTTTTTTAAGAGGCACTGTAAAGTGGAAGGTAGACCCTTTTCCAAGCTCACTGTGAGCCCATATTTTTCCACCCATTAACTCGACTAGCTGGCGACTAATGGTCGTCCCAAGACCTGTGCCACCAAAGCGGCGACTCATACTCTCATCAGCCTGTTCAAAGGGATTGAAAATTGAATCTAGTCTATCGTTAGCAATCCCTATACCTGTGTCCGCAATTTTAAACAGTACATAATTGTCATGAGAAGACTCAACGCTAAGCTCTACGCTACCCTGCGCAGTAAACTTAATGGCATTACCCAATAAATTAACCAATACCTGCCGTAAACGGTCGGAAGCACCATGATAAGTTTGATACAAACTGTGACTCATCGTAAGCTCTAGTTTTAAGCCCTTTTTCTTTGCTTGATACCAAAACGTCGATACCACGTTGTCGAGTAACTCTGAAATACAGAAATCATTTTCAATCAGATCGAGCTTACCTTGATCCAGCTTAGCGGAGTCTAATATATCGTTAAGTAAGTGCAACAGCGCCTTTGCACTGGTAAGTATCGTATTTACATGCTTACTTTGGTCTGGCTTCAACTCAGACTCTTTAAGTACCTCACTAAACCCTAAAATGGCATTCATCGGCGTACGAATTTCATGACTCATGTTCGCCAAAAATGCTTGCTTGGAAGCCGCTGCGCTCTCAGCAATACCTTTCGCGGCACGTAGTTCGTCTTCCATGTTCTTGCGCTCGCTAATATCAAGTAATACGCCTGCAATGCCCTCAACTTTACCCACTTGATCGTATTCAAACGAGCCTTTATCAAGCACCCACTTGGTATGGCCAGACTTGTGCAATATTCGATACTCCTGAGAGTAACTGGCTTTGCCGCATTGCAGTGCTTGTTCAACCACATCGTGCGTTAATCTTTTGTCGTCTTCAATAATCAAGCTGGCAAAATGAACTTGCCCAGAAATAAACTCTTCTGCTCGATAGCCTGTAAGCTGCTCGACAATGGGACTTACGAACGACATTGTCCATTCGCTATCAATCCGGCAACGAAATGCCACGCCAGGCATATTATTTAATAGTGTCCGATAACGGGTTTCCTGCTCAATCAGCGCTTTTTCCATTTGCTTTTGGGCTGTTAGATCAGTGATAAAACCAACGTAAAACGCACGTTGATCTTTTAACTCAACCTCTCCTATTCCCAGCCGAATAGGCACCAGATGCCCTTGCTTGTGTAGCGCCTTGATTTCACGGCCAACCCCTTTAAATTGTTCAAGGTAAGCGCTGTCGAATGATACTTTCGTTTGCGTTTCTTTAGGTAAAAACACAGCAGCATTACAACCAAGCGTTTCTCGCTCAGACCATCCTAAAATTCGTTCAACTAACGGGTTACAGCTCTTAATGATACCGTCGCCATTGATAGTGATGATCCCATCAACGGCTGTTTCTAGAATCGCCGCAAGTCTAGATTCATTAGCGGCTTTGTCTGCTGCCACCGAGCGGTACTTGCTCGCGGTATGAATAAGCGCAGATAAAGCACTAATGATCATACTGACAGCAGCAATAAACAATGCGAGTGACTGTGTGTGCTGATCTTGCATTTCTTGGCTGATTATTGGTGAGTCAGATACAAATTTTGCCGCCTGCATGCCCGTGTAATGCATTCCAGACACCGACGCTCCGAGCGCCAAAGCACCTAAACACCTCACGACACTGATATTGTTGTCGCTGACATAATCGCGCAGCTTACTTCTCGTTTGAATTGCGATGAAGGCGAGTGACACCGCAACAATAATTGATAAACCAAAAAGTGTAGGGTCATAACCTAACATAGGACCAAGCTGCATGGCTTCCATACCGCTATAGTGCATAGTGCCAATACCTGCCCCCAAAATAACAGCGGCGAGCCCCTTTACTGCAAGTGTGACATTTGGTCGAGTTATCAAATCAAACGAAACCCAACAGCCTAAGAAAGCAGGGAAAATAGACGCCGCAGTAAGCCAAGGATCGTAATCCACCTCAATACAGAGTGAGAACGCTAACATGCCAATGAAGTGCATACTCCAAATACCACCAGCCATGGCCACAGCACCGCCAAATTTTGCGAGCTGATTTATACGGCTATTTTGATTTTGCTCGGCAAAGTCGATCTGGATAAGGGTGAAAAAAGAGGCGATAACAGCAACAAGCACAGATAACGCCACAAGCGTAGCATCATAAGTTCCGTTGAGTAGCAACTCTGGTGCGGGATCGGTTACAAAAAACGTATTTAACATAGCAACACAGATAGTAAGATATTCCTAGAGTCTAGCTTTCTAGGACTGAGTTTGACAGAAAAAAGCGCTGTCAAAACAAGATTTCAGGATAAATTCATGTTTATTATGGACTAGTACTATCTCACTAGACAATTTAAAGACAATATAGGTACAAGTTAATCGGTATAGCTAATGCGGGCTATTCGTATCCGACTAGCTCAGCGTACCCTTCACCGGTATAGCCGCCGGACACTTTTACTCTTCCTTCCCAATACGGGATAGTCAGCTGATTTCTGGCATCAGGATTTGTACTTTCGATCTGAATAACAGGACTGTGCTTTACCCGTAGTTGCCATTTAAATGGATAACTTACTCCATCTAATGAAACCAGCTCCAAAACACGTAAGTGAATATCCTTATGCGCTATTTCCGTCGCTCTACCCTCAGCTGTAATTTCAGTGCCTCGGCAATCTTTGTAGACTTGTTGGCTATCACGAATGCAAAATACCATTAGTGCGCCATTCGACCTATCTTGACTCCGAATGCTAAACCAGTCCCAGCCGCGTTGTGCTTTACTGATAAACGAGGAAGACCATTCTCTATCGAGCCACGCGTCTCCGCTGACTTGATGTGTTTCACCTTGAAAAGTGAGCTCGCCCGTAACCGTTAAGAAAGGGTAGCTATAATATATAGAGGCATGACCATCAGATGTTTTTTCACTGTAGCCATTGTTCCCATGAAGCACTATCGGACTTTTTCTCAGTGTTAAATTAACACGGTTTTTTCCTTCCTCAGCATGGAGCGTTAACGGAAAAAATGTGTCCGTCTCGCTGCGCAAATACCAGTTATCTAATTGCGTGATAAATGGGTTAGCTTGAATTTTTACTTGCCCTGCTCTACCGTAACGTTCGAAGGCTTGGTGCCTTGCATTGTCTTGAATTGCAAAATGGGCAAAATATAGTTCATCATCCCACCATGGACTGGCATATTGAACGCTGACAACTGAGGTTCTAAATAGCGTCCATTGAACACCAAACTCTTGCCCTGAGTCACTTTTTAAGTTTGCAGTAACATACCACCATTCAATGCCTTGGTCCGGATGACTGCCGTGATCAAGTGGAAAACTTAATCGGTATGAAGGAGAAACGGGGTCGCCCAACTCAAGATTGAAAAAATCACTTTTTGAATCAGGCGCTTCTGATAGCTCCGGTGTGCAGCCGACTCCCACGAATAACAGTAATAAAACGATAAAATAATTAGTCTTCATACAACAGATCCGCAGTATCGTAACGACTCAGTTTGAGTAGAGGTAGCACACTAACCAGCAAAGCTAAAGCAAAAATGAGGGTAATAAAGACTGCGATCTCAAGATTAGGTAAAAGAAAAGGGATCGTCCAACCAAAGCCAATTGGCATCACAAATTTAAGCAATATCCACCCGATCATTCCCCCGAGTATTGTCGCCAGCACTAAACTCACAAGCAGAATAACGGCGCTCTGCCCTAATTTAATGGCAAACGCTTGCCAAGTTGTAACGCCTAATGTTTTTAAGATGGCCAAAGGTTGAATTTGCTTAGTGCCGAGTGTCAGTAATGATACCCACAACCCAAATAGCGCGATAGCAACTATCATTAAATTTAATGCGTGCGTTGCGTAAAACGTATGTTCAAACAAACGCGTAGCGTATTGTTTAAAGCGCTGATTTTGAACCACTTGAGAGTTGTTTAAATGGAATTGCTGCATGACCTTTTGCTTAAATAAAGCGGTATCAATATCTGGCTTTAGAACAATTGAAAAACCATATGCTTCAAAGTTAAGCCCAACGTTTTCAATTGCGTCACTAACGGTGACAAACACCGCACGCTGCTCGCCATAATCGTAATAAAAACCCGTTATCTCACAGTTAATATGCTTTTTTCCTTGCTGCAAACGAATACGCTGCCCCAGCTTAACGCCATACAATAATTTACTTGGCTCATTAGCAAGACACCCACTCACATCCTTATTCGCATCATAGTAAAGCATTTCGTTGTTAGGTGCGGCTCCCGAAAGTAGCGTAAGATTGTAGTGATGGTTGCCAGAACGGCCGAAGCTAATCAAACTCGCTGATTGAGTATCTCGTTGACGGGAGCTCAGGCCATAACTTATCTCTGCACGCCAGAATACACCGACCTTGTCGATATCCTGTTGGCTTAAGAGCCATTGATGTTGCACATCAGAGACTTCACTGGGCCGCACATATAGATCTGCGCTAAGACGAGTGTCTAAATGGATCTGCAATGCTGAACTAAAACTACTCACCATAATTTGTAACCCTACGGAAGTGCCAACCGCAAGCAATACGGCATAAACACTGATTGCAAGTACTCTGATCTGCTCGCCACTGTCTGCTTTCATCCATTTAACTAATGGATGCTGACTTGGAATGCCTTTAAACGCGGCTCGCAGTACCACTGGTGTTATCATAAAAAAGAGTAACAGAAGGCAAACGCACAACCCGAGCGCATGAAATGGCGCTTCGCTACCAAGATAAAAATACCCAGCGGCCACTGCCAGTAGACTTCCACTCGCTATTCTACTCAGCCAAGATTTATAGAAAGTAAGAGGCTTTACTTGGCAATATGCCACACTGGCGAGTACCAAAAGGTTTAACACAAATGCGTGCAGCACGACTAACCAACTGAAATGAACCGGTAAACGCCTATCTAATGCAAATAGACTCTCTAACGCCATGGAAATCTCGCTCACCAATAAGTTTGCCCCCAAGAAAGCCACACCGGCACCCACCAGTGCGGCAATCAAGCTTAAGACGAGCACCTCAATGACTACCGCTGCGACTACATTTGCTTGAATACATCCGAGTAGTGTGAGTTGCTGATGTAGTTTTTTTCTTGCGTGCAAACAAAGCTTTATAGCGTTAAAACTTAAAAAAGCGCCAACCACGTAGCCCAGAAATGCGAGTGCTTGCAGGTTGAAGAAAAACGCCTTTGACAACGAGTCGAATGACTGTGCTTGTGCACTTTGCAACTGAGCTTTGTCACCAATAATCTGCCTAACCTTTGTCTCATCCAATACTGCATTTGAGATCTCTATATAACTTATTCGACCTGCTGAATTCAGTAAATAGTCAACTAATGCAATATCGGCTAATGCAACATCACCAGTCAGTTCCGATAAAACAGCGAAATGCACATCCGTATCAAGAAGCTTGATCACCTCATGCCTATTGAGCGATAACCGTTTAGCCATCGTGGCAGATACGTAAATTGTATTAAATCCAAATTGTAATGGTGCAGTTTGGTTGCCTAACTTGTCTCCCTGAGATTGCGCTTTAGGCACAGACAACCATTGCAAAGTATTAACCCCTTTGATGCGAAGCCTATTCCCGCTCGGCAGGGTCAGCACGCCTTCCAAAACAGGCTCGGCAGATACGACTCCTGCGTTTCGAAGCGCCGTCCATACATCGGCAGTCAACATCTCGCGGCCTGCGCTTGGCCGAACAAAGTGACTAATTGGATTGTTAATAAGCGCACTGGTTTGCTGATAGCGATCGGTTGCTTCTTGATTTAGTCCTCGAATTGAGCCAAGTAAAGCGCTCCCCAAGGATAAGCCAAAAACGAATAGCAAAAACAACCAAAGATGCCTTTTGTAGAACTGGACAAAAACAGTGAGTACCAACCGAATTTCTGATAACGCGCTCAGCCGCTCCATCGCTTTAACCATAAGCACGGTTATTTTGAATGGTGATTTTTCTATCTAGGCTGTCAGCAAGATGTTGGCTGTGCGTAACCATAAGCAAGTTAACGCCTTGCTCTTCGCACAGCTCTCGCAAAAGTGATACCACTTCTTCGCTTTTCGCAGCATCTAAGTTTCCCGTCGGCTCATCGGCCAGCAATAACTTAGGCTTGTTGATCATGGCACGTGCGATACCAACTCGCTGCTGCTCACCACCTGACAATTGCTGAGGCAAGGCTGTTAATTTATGCAAAATCCCTAAGCGCTCCGCCAGCGCATTAACATCGCTTTGCTTTGGGCTCAATTGATTGAGCTGTGCTTGAAAAACGATATTGTCGTAGACGGTTAGAGGTGCAAGCAATTGATAGTGCTGAAATATCATCCCTAAACCGCGACGGTAGAGCGCCAACTCGGTATCATTAAATTGAGTAATATTTTGGCCATCAATAATAATGCTGCCGCTATCGGGCCTTAATAAACCACCAATAAGGTGGATCAGTGTAGTTTTACCCGACCCACTATCTCCAACAATAGCGACCTGTTCTTTAGCAGCAATGCTGAGACTAAGCTTATCTAATACAGCTCGATTCACTTCACCATCACAACGCGTGAAGACTAAATTTTGAACTTCTACCACTGTATGCACATTCCTTTACTACTATGTGGACGCTACTCAACGCATCTTCCTCATTAAGTAACCAAATTTTTTATTTCTCGTGTAAGCACAAATTAGTTGTCAGTTTATTACCAAGGAATAGCGTCACCGCTATAGTCGTAAAAACCACCGCTTTGTGCATCCACAAAATGAGATAACACAGAATAGATCCCATTTGCAGACTCATCTGGGGTAATTAACGCGTTGGGGCCACCCATTTCCGTTTGGACCCAACCGGGGTGAATAGCAACCGTGCGGATCCCTTCACCCAGTAAATCATTTGATAAGCTTTTTACCACTGAATTTAATGCCGCTTTCGAACTGCGATAGATGTAGCCGCCACCTTTGGTATTCATGGTGTGACTGCCTACCTTAGAGGAAATAGCCGCAAAAACCCTTTCATTGCCGTTGCAAAGATGGGTGTAAAATAGCTCTGCGAGTCGCATAGTGGAAAATACATTAACCTCCATCACCTCTCGCCACGCTTCTATATCGGTTTCACCAAATGCATAGTCTTTCGGCCCATAAATACCCGCATTGTTGATAATGATATCGATGGCAACAGGGGCCAGTTTCTCACTTAATTCTTCCATTTGGTCGTAATTGGTCACATCTAAGGCAAATACTTGGAGCTCAGGAAAAGTTGGCGCGAGAGAATTCAGTTCTGAAGCAATAAGCGGGTCTCGACAAGTTGCTAATACGTGCCATCCAGCCTGTAGATAGGTTTTAGTTAACGCAAGTCCAATACCGCGGTTTGCACCAGTGATCAGTATTTTTTTCACAGTTGAAGCTCCTAAGCCGTGATGACAAAAGCCAATAGTGTTAATTCACTATACTGATGATAGGTTGAATAATCCACTTTTTGCACACGTAGCTAGCGCTTTAAGTCACACAGCATAAATCATGAATTTAATTCAACTTTAATCAATCTTGTTCATTAAGACAATTCAGTGCACCTTACTTTATCATCAAAATACTTCACCTTATCAGTAACAAACCAGCTACCTATTGTTGCGGCAAGTCGATGCCAATTTTTGCCGCCATATATTTCTACTTTGGCAAATTCAGCGCTATACTCAGAGGCGAATCGGAAGTCATCCCACATAAGCTTTGGCTTCCAACTTTCAAAACCAGTCGCATCAAGAAATGTATAGGTTTTAGACGATATTACCGCTTTCAGTGCACTCTCGATTATTAGTGTAATAACAACATAATCTTCATGAGTGAGTTTACCTGTAGGCTTAAGTGTGAGATAAATATCATCTCCAAAACGCTCAGTGCCTACTGATATGCCATGGAACGAACTCATCATTTTTCTTCCCTTATGCTTGTCTCATAAGCAAAAAGCATAATTAAATCTCAGCTTTTTTGCCAATATCCACACTTTTTTCAGTATTGTCAGCCTCCGTTCAGATTTCTAATACTACCATGCGCGCCGTTGAGTCGATGTAGCTCAATATATGGAAATTAAAGGGATGACTATGAAAAAACTACTATCTATCGCAGCTGTTTCACTACTTGTTTCAGCAGCAGCTCAGGCTAACACTGGTAACGTACAAAAAGAGTGGTTCAACACCGCTAGTTATACAGATTATGATGGCTCTGACAACAGCGCACTGATGCTTTCTTCTCGCTATTTCTTCGCACCTCAAGAATCAGTAGGCGTATGGGATGACTTTGGCTACCTTGATACGGACAGCAATGTTGGCGTAAGTTACTTTGACGATGATTATTCAGATGCTTTCTCTGCGCGTGGTGAAGGCTTCATCACTAAAGAATGGTTTGTAACTGCTAGCATTGCAGATCTTGGCGAAGCTGATGACCATTACTCTTTCGGCTTTGGCTACCTTTACAACGACAACCTAAAGCTAAGCATTCGCCAAGAAGAGTTTGAAAACGGTGATACAACTTGGTTCAAAGCTGAGTACAATCACGAACTAAATTCTACAGATTACATCGGTTTCACAGTTGAAACTGAAGACGAATTTGATTACCTAAACCTAAGTGCACGTTACTTTATGCACGTTGGTGGTGATAGCTACTTCACAATTGATGTGGAGCACAACCGTATTGATACTGATGGTTTTGACGACAACGTAACAAACGTGCTTGCAAACTACTACTTCACTCGCAACTTTGCGCTTGGTCTAGGTTCATATGATTCAGACTTAGCAGTAGAAGCTAAATACTTCTTCAACGACACTTACTACCTTAAAGGTAGTATAGTTGACACAGACGGCGGTGAAACAAGCAACCTAACTTTTGTTGCTCAGTTCTAAATCAACACATGATTGAGGTACATCTGTACCTCCCCCAACTACTCAACATCTCATCGCGACCACACTCCGCGGTGGGGTGTTTTTTCACACTTTGAAACAAGCTACTCATCTAAATTGGGTGCATTTCACTTATCAATCGTTATTATGTATCAAAATAATAACGGAAATGCCTATATTATGATGAAGATAAAAACACTCGTGCTCGCCATTGCTGCGGCAGCCGCGCCTTTCGTTTCGGCGTACCAGACCGAAGATACTCGCCTACTCCGCTTTCCAGATATCCACAAAGATAAAGTCACTTTTGTATATGCTGGCGACATATATATTGCAGATACCAACACAGGTAAAAGTCAGCGTCTAACAGACCATATTGGTTTTGAGACCTTCCCTAAGTTCTCTCCAGATGGCAGCAAAATCGCTTTTGCCGCCGAGTATAATGGCAGCCGCCAAATCTATGTGATCAATGCTGACGGTTCAGGATTAAAGCAACTCACTTATTACAACGATGTTGGGCAAATGCCTCCTCGCGGTGGGTTCGACTATCGCGTGATGGACTGGACACCCGACGGTAAACATATCGTTTTTAGAGCAAATCGCACACCATGGGGCAAGCGTATGGGTCGCCCGTATATGGTACCAGTAGAAGGTGGACTTGAGCAGCCGATGGCCATTCCAGAAACGGGTGGTGGTATGCTCTCCCCTGATGGTAATAAGTATGTTTACACACCAATCGACAGAGAGTTTAGAACTTGGAAGCGCTCTCGTGGTGGTCGAGCTCAGGATGTATGGATTTACGACCTTGAAAACAATACGTCTAAACAACTCACCACTGACAAAGCCACCGATCAACAACCAACTTGGGTGAATGACAGTATTTACTTTGTGTCTGACCGTGACTACACACTCAACCTTTATAAATATCGCGATGGTAAGTCACCGATAAAAATGACTGACCACAAAGACTTTGACGTGCTTTGGCCATCAGCTGGGCCAGATGCCATTGTCTACGAAAATGGCGGTTACTTATATCGCTTTGAGGAAGCGACAAAGACCGCTAAGAAGCTAAAAATCGATGTAGCAGGTGTGCGTCAATATGCCATGCCATATAGTAAAAACGTTAGCGACTTTATTGATTCTATGGATATATCACACGATGGTAAGCGTGCATTGTTTACTGCCCGTGGTGAGTTATTCTCAGTCCCAGTAAAACAGGGCCCAACTCGCAACCTTTCTTACACGCCAGAAGGCCGTGAAATTGAAGCTAGCTGGTCACCGAATGGCCGTTATATTGCCTACATGAGCGATAAAACAGGTGAATATGAGATCTATCTCAAAGATAGAGCAAATAACAACAAAACCATCCAGTTAACTGACAATGGTACCATCTGGCGCTTTACACCAATTTGGTCCGCTGATAACAGCAAACTACTCTTCGCAGATAAAAACCACACGCTATGGTGGGTTGATGCGAAATCTGGCGATATGCATAAAATTGACACCGCCAAATACGACGAAGATGGTCTAACCGAATATACTTGGTCACCGAACAGTGAAGATATTGTTTTTGTTAAAAACAACGAGAACCGCTACGCCTCACTTTGGCACTATAATACTGAGGATAAAAAGGTCACTCGACTGACTAACAACATGACCAGTGAGCGTAACCCGACTTTTTCACCTGACGGCAACTACATTTATTTCACTTCTGAACGCGACTATAACCTCACCTTTAGCAGCTATGAATTTGATTATATGTTTAATAATGCCACGCGCATTTATAGCGTTGCGGTGAATAGTCAGATCAAGCCGCTTAATGCCTTTGAAAGTGATGAGTTAAGCATTCAATCAGAAGAAGAAACGAAAAAGGACAGCGAAAAACAAGCAAATCGCATTGAGGCCAACGGCTTTATGTCGCGGGTTGTATCACTCTCAGCCCCAGCGGGTAACTACGGTGCGCTTACAGGTGTTGAAGGGGGCGTACTAACCTTAACTGACGGTGCGTTAAAGCTCCTCGGCACGGAACCAGATAGCAAGCTTGAAACCGTCGCCGAAGGCGTAAGCAGCTATAAAGTTGCCGCTGGTGGTAAGCACCTGATCGCTCGCGCTGGTAACAACTTCAGTGTAATTGCACCAAAGCCAAAGCAAGATTTAAAAGCCAGTCAGCTTGATTTATCTAAGATGACACTGAAAATCGACCCGAAAGTTGAGTGGCAACAAATGTATGTAGAAGGCTGGCGCACATTACGCGACTGGTTCTACGACGAGCATCACCATGGTCAAGATTGGGATGCTATCTTGGAGAAGTATCAACCACTTGCCAGCGCTGTCGCACACCGTAGCGACTTAGACTATGTACTCAGTGAAATTGCGGGTGAAATCAACGCAGGTCACATCTACGTACAATCTGGTGATGCCCCAACAGCCGAGCGCAAAAAGCATGGTTTACTTGGCGCAGAAATAAGTGCTCATCAGTCTGGCTACGTTAAAATTGAGCGTATCTATAAAGGTGAGAACTGGCATGAAAACTACCGTTCACCACTCGATGAAACTGGCGTGAATGCCAATGCAGGTGATTACATCATCTCTGTAAATGGTCGCTCGGTAAAAGACATGGTTAACTTTTACGAGCTACTTGAAAACACCCAAGGCGAGCAAGTTGAGCTGGTATTGAGTAAATCACCAAGCGCTGATGATAGTTGGAAAACCACGGTAAAACCTGTCGCCAGCGAGCAAGGCTTACGTTACATGGCATGGGTTCAATCACGTGCTGACTACGTGGATAAATTATCAAACGGTAAGATTGGCTACGTTCACCTACCAAATACCCATTATGATGGTAATCGTTCATTATTTAAGAACTTTATGCCACAAACGAGCAAAGATGCACTGATCATCGACGACCGTTATAACGGCGGCGGCTTTATCCCTGAGCACATGATCACTTGGCTTGCTCGTAAGCCACTTAACTATTGGAAACGCCGTGGTGTTGAGCCAACAAAAACTCCACAATTTGCCCACGATGGTCCAAAAGCCATGCTTATCAATGGTTATTCAAGTTCGGGTGGTGATGCCCTACCTTACTACTTCCGTCAGGCAGGTCTTGGCAAACTGATTGGTACTCGCACTTGGGGTGGTCTTATCGGGATCTCTGGCAATCCAAGTCTTATTGACGGAGGTCAGGTTATCGCTGCAACCTTCCGAATTCTAGATAACGAAGGCAATTGGATCATCGAAAACGAGGGTGTGAGCCCTGATATCGAAGTGATCGATAGACCAGAGCTTGTTCATGCCGGTAAAGACCCTTCTGTCGAGCGTGCAGTGAAGGAGCTGTTGAAAGAGTTAAAAGATAGCCCGAAGAAAACACTGACAGTGCCTCCTGCACCATCTAAGTTCTGAGCGCGTAACTAGCTCCTCAAAGTGGTTTAAGGCTCTGACTTTAAACCACTTATTATCCTTTTAATCATTTAATTTCCCTTCTATTTTCCTTTGACTAATTCAGTATGCCGCCAATTTTTGGGCACAACAATACTTGCGCAGCACCAAGGTAACACTGCAAAAGAAAAATGCCAGACTACACACTGTGCAATCTGGCATTTTCTTAACTAACCTGAGCTGCGGATAAGAAGTGAGCTAACTAATTGTTTTTAAACATACATTAAATTATTTCCTTATCTAGCCAGAGAGTTTTAGGGATAACTAGACGAATTTACGCACCAATAGCTGGCTATTGGAAGTGAATTCAACGCAGTTAGCGTAAAAACTGGCTGCTAGAAAGGCATTAATTATCCGCAGCTCAGGTTAACTAGGACCTGTTGACCTTTGCTGTTTGATTTTTGTTCCCCTGAATGTGTTTTGGTCGCGACGCTCGACTTGCCGCCTAGTAATCTAGGCAAAAGTTGAGCAACAATGAACAAAGC
>NZ_NSDG01000044.1:100716-105531 GCF_002289345.1 Pseudoalteromonas sp. HM-SA03
AAACCCAAAGGGCAGCGCTTGATTGGCATTTCTTCTGTGTTGCCCCACAAGGATGTGGGGTAAGGTGACTTTNNNAAGCATAAAGTCTTTATCGCCTGACTCACATAGAACAACTATGCTACGCAGGCTCTGCTTTGTATAAATACCAATCAAACTGCTGCAAAAACAAACTTGAAAGATCAACAGGCCCTAGTCATTGCTGATAGCAGTGACATCAATTATAAGGTTTCTTCTAACCACTTGAAGAATTCACGCTGCCATACTATCCCGTTTTGCGGTGTCAGTACCCAGTGGTTTTCTTCGGGAAAGTAAAGGAAACGGCTCTTTAAGCCACGAAGTTTTGCGGCTTGGAAAGCTTGCATCCCTTGACTCAGCGGTACACGGTAGTCTTTACCACCATGGATCACAAACATAGGCGCATCCCACTTATCCACATAGCTGATTGGGTTAAACTGATTGTATGCTTTGCTGATGGCCGCATTGTTTTGCTCCCAGTACGCGCCACCCAATTCGTTGTTCACAAAGAACATTTCTTCGGTTGTGCCGTACATACTGCGCAAATCAAAAATGCCACAGTGCGCGATAAAGGTTTTGAAACGACCATCGTGATTGCCAGCTAAGTAAAACGCAGAGTAACCACCAAAACTCGCACCAACTGCCGCGATACGTTTGTTGTCAACATATGACTCTTTCGCAACATCGTCGATTGCATCAAGGTAATCTTGCATTACCTTACCACCCCAATCTTGGCTGATGTCTTTGTTCCATTTCACACCGTGCCCTGGCATACCACGGCGGTTTGGCGCAACCACAATGTAGCCTTGTGATGCCATCACTTGGAAGTTCCAGCGGAAGGAATAAAACTGTGATAACGGCGACTGTGGACCACCTTGAAGGTATAACAGCGTTGGATATTGCTTACGCTTATCAAAATTAGGTGGGTAGATAACCCAAGTTAGCATGTCTTCGCCGTCTTTTGTCTTCACCATTCGCTTTTCAACGTTCGGTAAATCCAAATCAGCATAAAACGCCTCATTCACACTTGTCAGCGCAACAAGCTTTTTGCTATTCAGATCAAAGCGGAAGATCTCTTTTGCTTGATTCATGCTATTGCGAGTAACAACTAACTGACCGTCTAGGGCAGCGACAATGCTATTTACATCAAACATGCCCTTAGTTAGCTGCTTAATTTTCGGATTAGCTTTGATTTTGGTGTTCACCGCTACTTGAAATAGCTGGATTGTTCCGTCAACTGGTGCAATAAAATAAATATGCTTACCATCATGACTCCACTCAAAACTGCTTACCGTGCCGTCCCAATGCGCAGTTAAGTTGACTTCTCTGTCACCCAACTTAACGATAATGTCATTTTTATCCGCCTCGTTACCCGCTTCATCCATACGTAAGAAAGCCAGCAGCCCTGTCGATGAGAATTCTGGGCTTTTATCATAACCCAAGTTTTGCTCGGTTAGATTGGTGGTTTTCTTGCTAGCTAAGTTATAACGATAAATATCTGTGTTGGTACTGCTCGCATATTCTGCGCCAGTCAGCTTTTTACTGACGTAGTAGATATTTTCACCTTTAGGGCCCCAAATATAATCGCTTGAACCACCAAATGGTGACGTCGGACTATCAAAAGGCATCCCTTTCATGATGTCGACTTTTTCTTCTGTGATTAGATCCTGATAAAACACATGTTTAACACTGCCGTCTTTCCAGGTATCCCAATGGCGATAGTTTAAATCATCAAACACATAAGCATCTGCTTGCGTAAGCGCTTTATGTCTATCCGTGGCCAGCACAGCTTCAACATTTACAGTGTCATGAAATAGTTTTTTGCTACCATCTGGCGAAATGTTGTCGTCTGACAATATTCCTTGATACGCGCTTAAAAGCTGAGACGCCCCACCCTTTAACGGCACTTGATAAACTTTGCTATCAAAATCATTGTTTTCAACGCTTGGCGTTGTAACTCGATAAATCACATGGGTGTTGTCTTTAGATAACCCAAGCGCACTTACGCGTTTTACTTGCCAAAGCTTGTCAGGGGTCATTACCTCTTTGGCAACTAACCCAAAACTTGGTGCTAATCCTAAGCTAGCACATAATAGAATTCGCAACATCGCGAAATGCCTCCAATAATCAAATCTCACCTAGACTACATAAAGCGGGAAGAACTTAAAAGCATTCGCGATAAGATACTTTCATCTCTAGTGTATGTCACATGCAAGCTGCAGAAGTTGCTCAAAATGAATTTACGTTGTGCTGTAAGTTGGCAATTCGGTATTTTCTCGGTGTTTGGTTAAACAATTTCTTAAACGCTTGCACAAACGCAGAGTCAGAAGCGTATCCCAACTCAATAGCAATTTCCTGTATGCTCTTTTGCGACCCTAACAATTGCAAAGATAAAACTAACCTCACATTTTGTCTCCACTGTGAAAATGATTGGGAAAACTCTCTTGAGCACAATCGCGACAAAGTGCGCTCAGAAGCGCCCACTTTTGTTGCCCACTCCTTTAACGTAAATGGTAAATCCGGTTGCTCTTTAAGCTGTAAGAAAATGGACAAAAGGCGTTTATCTGTAGGTATGAGCAAGGGTATTTCATAACGATTTGCGATCTCGATCTGATCTCGCAATACCGCTAGCAAATGTGTGATATTGGATTCTGCTTGAGTGAGCGTCTCGTTTTCAAATAGAAGCAGTATTAATGCTTTAATAAATGGCGTTACCAGACAGGATTTTGGTTCGTCTCCATACTGAACATATTTGTCGGGATTAAGGTAAATCGCCAAAAACTGTGTATTTGTAATCGCTATGGATTTATGCACTGTATTTGCGGGTATGTAGAGCATGCCATTGTGAGGAACGATACCGCTTTTATTGCCAATACTTGATTGCAGCAGCCCCTGCAAAGGAAACACAATTTGATGCCACGAATGTGAGTGAAAGTCATCAACATAGCCAGAAGCCATATTAATCGCTTTAGTTACGATTTGTTTATCAGAAGAACCTTTGATGAGGTCATTAGCTTGCATCTTGGCGACTTATCAACATTAAACGTCTGTTAGTATAAATTACGCCATCCAAATTTAATATACCATCTACAGCCTATCGTTAATTAAAAGGCACAAAGATGCATATTCACTTTATCGTTCATGAACATTTTGAAGCGCCCGGCGCCTATGA
Source organism: Pseudoalteromonas sp. HM-SA03 (assembly GCF_002289345.1). Lineage (GTDB taxonomy): Bacteria > Pseudomonadota > Gammaproteobacteria > Enterobacterales > Alteromonadaceae > Pseudoalteromonas. The sequence continues at coordinate 103,904 of NZ_NSDG01000044.1, forward strand.
ATCTTGGGCAAATAAACGCGGCCATACCATTACCTATTCGCGAGTTTATCAAGGAGAACCGCTCCCAAAAAATGTCGAAGACTTAGATTTTTTGATTGTCATGGGAGGACCTCAAGATCCGTCGACAACTATTGAGCAATGCCCGCACTTCGACGCAAAAGGTGAGCAAGAAGTCATCTTAAACTCGATTACCGCCGGAAAAGTTGTGCTTGGTATATGCCTAGGATCGCAACTCATTGGTGAAGCATTAGGTGCAACATTTGAACCTAGCCCTGAACGTGAAATAGGAAAATATCCGATAACCTTGACGGAAGCTGGGATGACACATCCACTATTTAGTCATTTTGGAAAAGTGTTGGATGTCGGTCATTGGCATAATGATATGCCGGGGCTCACCAATGGCTCACAAGTGATTGCATATAGCGCGGGGTGCCCAAGGCAAATAGTCGGCTACCGCGACCTAGTATACGGTTTTCAGTGCCATATGGAATTTACCAAAGATATCGTCGCATTACTGATTGAAAATGACGATCTCAGTGACGTTTTACAGTATCGATTTGTAGATGAGCCAGAGGTTTTACTGAATCATAACTATGACGAAATGAACCAAAAACTGCACGACTTTTTAGACAAGTTAGAAAGCTTTTATAAATCAAAACACTGAGTGTTAATCATACTATTTAACCTGAGGTTTAAGGCTTGGGGCTGATACAAACACCCACCATAATTCGCATCTATGTTATGGTCGGTGTCTGCTATCTGCACACTGCTATCTGCACAAACCTGTAGTGGGTGTCAGCGATTTAACTTAGCGATTTAACTTTTCAGCGATTTAATTCTTGCCAAAACTGAATAGTTCTTGGCTATCGGTAGTTGAAACACAACCAGTAACTTCAGGCAGTAGTGTTGTTGGCTATTTGGTTGTTTGGAAGTACTCTGTTTGCACATTCACTTCAGGAACTGCAACGGCCAGTGCGCTCGATAAACTTTCCACACAACCAAGAAGATGATCACCTGTATATTCAATAATTAGGCGCTTACGTAGAATTTCCCAGCACCTCCAAACTGATAAGCTTCTAATGTATGAAGAAGTTCTTTGGAGAATTCTATTTGAGAGGCTGGAGCACCACTTGCTGTGGCCTCTCTTAATCGTTCCTTTTGCATAGCAATGACATCTACTCTATCATTTTCAGCTTTAGATAATGCACTCAAGGAAACTTGTCCGTCTCCCTGATTTAACCCTGTTGACGTCGCTGAGTAATGTAGTGAAAGCGAAGCGTGTTGCCCTAAGGTCAATACACCTTCGTCATACAAAGCTTTTGATGCTTGAGAAAGCTCTTTCATTGTCATATCGGTAAAATCAAATTTATCACTGTCCACATGACCATTTGCCATCTGAGATTGCGGCAATGTTTTGCCTGCTTTTTCACTGGCTACTGCTTGTTGAGCTTGAATTTGTTGCTGACTATATACAAACGATTGACTTTGAACCTTCATTGTACAATTCCTTCTACTAGTGGCTATATAGACCAAGCAAAGTTTATACCTATCTCGCAAATGTAACTCCCCCAAAAAATGAAACAGTTTATAAGTAGAATTTTCCATTAACTAAAATAGGAAAATTTACG
>NZ_NSDG01000045.1:0-178 GCF_002289345.1 Pseudoalteromonas sp. HM-SA03
GCGTCTGGAAGTAGTAGGTCGTAGTGCCAACTGGTGGACATGTCATCAAGTGAATCGCGCAGGCCTTTGACGATGTTTTTGCCTTCCGTGGCGGATTATTTTCCTAAGTCTTGCCAGTTGATGTCTCTTAGGTATTTAACTGGGTCGCCTTTGCCGACTTTTCTTTGGGTAAAAAGCC
>NZ_NSDG01000045.1:194-2063 GCF_002289345.1 Pseudoalteromonas sp. HM-SA03
TGTAGCAGAGAGGGATTCTCCGGTATTTTTAAGATGGCCTAGCCTACGCCTTTGACTGTTGAGCCCACTACTGGCACTAAACCAATACTGATAAGTTAACTAGTGTTTGTCCTTAGAAGAGGAGCAACTTGGAGCGGTGATTCTAGGACGGAGTTACTCTTTGGTTAATCTATGAGCAAAATGGAACCCGGCCCTGGCTAACTGGTAAGTTAATATTAAAAAACGTGTCTAATGAATCATCATGCGTAACCGGGGATACGGCCATCTTGATGATTCATTAAGTGATGTGCGCCGTTACTAATCACATTTGCATACAGCGTTATTCGTGCTGCTTAATAGCGCCACGTACCATAGAAGCCATATCAATAATTTCCATATCACCCATGTCGGCAATTAAATTCAAATGGGCAAAAATATCGCACTTTTCAATATTCTTGACTTTTTTCTCGCCACCCATAAATAAAAATGGCGCAAAGCCGTACACTTCATCGGCATTGAGTGGCCCATGTTTTTTTAATGTCGCAGGAAAAAGTGGCTTCCCTTGGTTATTTTTAATATCAAGGTACTCAGGGCTTTGAAATGCTATAAAATTTTTTATTGTCCGCTCAGTGTTACCAGCTTCAATATCTTGTCGGCTCCCTTTTTTTGTTCGCATCCAATTAAGGTAGGGACTGATTTCTAGAGCATGTCCTGTTTTCTCCCCGTAGAGTTTTAAATTGCCCCATGCATTTCGCGCAATAACATAATAAATATCATCTTGCTCAAACGGGGTATCTTCTAAAAATCGGTCAAGGATGTCTTGATAATCCGCGGGGTTTGTCAGCCAAAATAAACCATCGGCAAAACCGCTGAAGCCGAGTATTTGCCAGTATTCAAGTAGCTNTGTCAGGCAGCTTTCCTCGATACGCTTCTATATCAGCGGTAGTCGCGGGTACAATTGTTGTTGGTTGGCCAAACTCACTAAAAAAGAGGTCTAAATGTTCGTCATTGGATTTTATCATGGGTTCTCTACTTTTTATTTAACGGGCAACGCTCAAGTTGAATGTTCAACTTAGCATCTGGACCATATTCTTTAAATGCTTTTTCAACTTGCTCATCCATTAATTCAACGCGTGTTTTATCCCCTTTTTTACTTCCTATAGGCGCTTTAGCCCACTGCGGACCTATAGATTCATTAACTCTTTTATCGCCCAGACGAGTAACCTTATCATAACCGCCAGCGCCCATATCAGGGTCATGTAATACATGTAAATTGTTCATAATTTCTGTTGTTCTTTGCGCGGCTAATATCTTCGCCTTAATAGGAGACATTTTCTTTTCATATGAATCTGATAGTGACTCTAATAAACCTGATTGGAACTCCTCCCTAAAATCATTTTGAGCAGTTCCAGTCCCTTTACGCTTCATATTTTTGTATCGATCGCGGTTTTCTCTGTATTCACCAATGGTTAAATCATTTAAGCCTGTTTCTTGATACTTAAGCTGCCTTGCGTAATTCTGTTCTAAAGCACGTAAGTCGCCCTTATGTTTTTTCCTTAAGTTATCACTTGGTTTAAAACAGGGGACCTTGTANTGCTTTCATGCCTGCTTTGAGAGGGTGCAANNTTTCCCTCCCGGCAACTCATTCCCTTTTGGCGGCTCCAACTCATCGGCTTTGGCTTTGGTGGGCTTGTCGGTGACGCCTCGAATTGGTGGTTGGCCTTGATATTCATCCAGTGCTTTATTAACTCGCTGCCCGATTTCTTGGGCGGCTTGTTGCATATGCTGGTCGATTTTTGGGGTGACCTCGTCTAGGCGCTTTACCGTGGCTTGCATGCCTTCGATGGCGGCGTCTGGAAGTAGTAGGTCGTAGTGCCAACTGGTGGACAT
>NZ_NSDG01000046.1 GCF_002289345.1 Pseudoalteromonas sp. HM-SA03
ACGATATGCAAGCTCCAGCAGTAGCAGAAGAAAAACTTAATTCACTGTCCGGAATTAGTTGACCACTACAATAAGTCTCAACTGTTCCCCAATCAAATACATCGTAAGCATATTTTAAGACAGGGAGCGAAGCGTCAGTCGTGACTTCTTGGCCTCTCGTTTCGGGTAACACCCACCCATGTTAATTCTTTTGGTCATTCTTTACCTTGCCAAAAACCACATGTACCAGCATAGTATCGTTCGACTTTAGTTGAATTACCCACACACCAAAACCAGATAAATACCAAGAGCCAACATCAGCCTTAAGCCTAGCCCAAGCTTGCTCTAATCCGATTGGCCCACCATACATTTTCGAAGCGGATCCGTCTGTATAAAACTTTTTATACATTTCAAAAGCATCTTTATTAGGTGCAAACAATCTTAATCGATTCGTTTCAATCGCCGGGATCATATCGGATATTTCTTTATTTTATGGCTTAATACTGGTGTATAGGCTAGGCGAATAATACTGTATATAAAAAATAGTTACCTAGTATCAAGCGACAAAAGATCCAGCAATTATCTAAATCGATATAGATAAGCTTAAGTGCCTGTCCTTTCAAAACTTATAATATAACTAGATAACCATTAATATCGCATCTGCGATGCCTAAGGTGCCTACATAGAGTAAATAGCAAGCTGTTAGTGTTAGATCTTAGCCGTTGTCCTAACACTACCAGCTATATAGATATGCGTTATTCGAGCTTTAGTTAATTAAAGTGGATGTCCTTCAAAGTGCGTTTTACAAATGGTGCTTTAGCTTTTCCGTACTCATCTTGAGAGGCTATACCTTGTGCTATTACTAACTGCTTCTGAGTTTCATATTCCGCACGCGCGTCAGGGTTACTAAGCATATATGCTTTAAATTTTTCTTGCTTTATATGTTCTTCACTCCCTTTTTCGATAGCATGAGCATGCACTTGAAACAACTCACCTTGATACACCACCGCGATGTCTTTTCTAGGTCGAGTATCAGGAAATGGATTATCGCTGTGCTGATCTTTAAAGCCTAAATTTTTAAGATGTTCAACAGCTTGCGTTAATTGCCCGGGTTTGTATAACACAGAGATATCGATAATCCCTTTGCCGGCAACCTTAAAAGAGCTTGAACCAAAGTGTAGAAATTCAAGTTCAGGGTGTGCTAATGCCACCATCACTTCTTCTGCCACTTCAACAAATATTTCACGCCATGGATTAAAGCTAGCTGGGACTAATTGGTAAGGGACGAATTCAATTTTTGACATGCCTGTCCTTTTAAGTTTCTTTTAAGTTTCTTTTAAGTTTTTATATAAATAGTTAGAACCAATAAACTGGGTAATGCCGCTTGGGGTTGCGCGACATATTGTTCACAGACAGCGCGACCAATAACATCAGCACAGCCCCCACCAACACGGGATAAAATGCGTACATATATCCCAAGTTATGAACAGACTCACCACCAATAATAGCAATTAGCGCAGTCGCTCCACCGGGTGGATGCAAAGTTCGAGTAAAGTGCATCACGACAATTGAAAGCGATACTGCAAGCGGTGCTGCAAACAGACTCTCTTCTCCGAGCAAAATAAAAATGCTGACGCCTAGTAAAGCAGAAAAGAAATGTCCGCCCAGTAAATTTCTCGGTTGAGAGAACTCTGCCATAGGAGCGCCATAGAGTAAAACGGCAGTTGCACCAAAAGAGCCAATGAGCAATGCACTGCCAACACCATATGGTAAAGCGAGGTTAGAAATAACCGTGATCAACAAGATCCCTACCATTGCACCAACCCATGACCAAAGGATTTTCTTAAGCGGCTTTCTTGGAGGGCACATACCTTTGGAGGCCATTCTTTTAAAGTAAACTTTCATACTACCTAACAATCTTCGATATTTATCAATGTCATTTTGCTAACGCTTGTATCGTGTGTACCGCCCGCTTAGCATCATTTACGGGTACGAAAATATGATCATGATAAAAGCCAGCAATTACATTCGCGCTAATATCAACACCTTTCAGTGCATTAGAAAATGCAGCCGTTAATCCCACGGCTTCTAAGCTTGAATACACTTGCAAAGTAATTTTATTCATCACACAGCTGTAATCCAACCCGTGCTCGTCTGCCATTTGCTTGGTGACCACCAGCGTTAAACCCTCGCTCTCCATAAAAGTAGCAATTGGCTCGAAAGTTAGGCACTCAGCAAGGCTTTTTTGTACTGTACAAAATACATGAGGTGTTTCATCAAGCGTCGGCGAAATGTCTTTTAATAATTGAGATAAATCGCTAATACCCGTCATAATTACCTCCCGATGTTGATGATAAATCTCGACTAGGCTCAAATGCATCGTAACGAGGAAGCGACGCATCTACGTCGTCCCAATTGGCTTTTGAAGAGACAAAATTATGTGATATTGGCCGCTCTTTGATATCCGAGTCCAAAATGCCAAGCCTTAATCTCACCCGCTTTGGATCGCTTTCATTCGAACTAAAGATTGGACTTGCACAATGTTTACAAAAGTGGCGCTTTCTTCCAGGTTTAAACTCGAAGATGTTTAGTGCCTCTTCGCCACTGAGAATCACAAAATCACTCCACAGCACAAAGCCATTAGTGGCATAAGCTGTGCCTGTAGACTTGCGACATAAAGAACAATGACAATGAATGATATCGCTGATTGGTCCACGGATCTCAACTTGAACCGCTTTACACAAACAACTCGCCTTGTAAGCCATACCTACCCCTTTGTGTTTCTGGTGATCCAAGTATCCAATTGATTGGCGAAATTTTGCTTATCAGCTTGAGACAAAGGTGGTGGCCCTTGAGTTTGTACGCCGCTGGCACGCATCGTGTCCATAAAGTCACGAATATTTAAGCGAGATTTTATGTTTTCTTTCGTCAGCAATTCACCGCGCGTATTGAGTGCGGTGCACTTTTTCTCAATGACTTCATCTGCGAGTGGAATATCGCCGGTAATAACCAAATCACCTTCATTAACGCGCTTCACGATTTCGTTATCCGCAATATCAAATCCCTTTGGGACTTGAAGCTTTTGAATAAAAGGAGACGGAGGCGTTTTTAGGTATTGATTTGCAACCAATGTAACCGTGGTAGAAGTACGCACTGCAGCGCGAAACAGCATTTCTTTTATCACCACGGGACAGGCATCGGCATCTACCCATATTTGTTTTGCCATAACAACTCTTTTAAATTTAAATTGGCTAGAGAATACTAAATTTAGGGATTAGGTTCACGCCTAAAATGAAACTCGTGTTCATCGTCATCAAACTGCACAAATCCCAACTTTTCGTATAAACGCTTCGCGGGATTCGCTTTAAGCACCGTCAATACCCAAGGCAATGTTGAGTGGGTTTCTATCAAGCTTTTAATGACTTGTGCACCGAGCCCGTTTCCTTGTTGCTGGGGCTCTATTTGCAGCTGAAAGAGGTAATAGTCATGTTCACGTTGCTTAAACTTGGCCAAGCCAACACACTTTTCGTTCACGTATATCAAATGTGAGCTTGGGTATTCGTATAATACTCTGGCTTTATGTTCAGCGTCAGTCAAACACAGTCTGGCATTTTCTAAGTGCGGCACCATGGTCGCTTTACGCAGCGCCACTAGGTAGTCAAAGTCACTTTCTTTTGCCTGTATGAAGCAAATCTCATTCGTCCTCAATTTCGAATATTCCTTTTGCGTAAAGTACACCAAACCCAGATACGATGACATTCGTATCAGTCACTTCACAAAATAGCTCACCGCCACGTTTTGAAGCTTGATGCGCATGAAGTTTCTGTTTGTTTAGTGCTTTTGCCCAGTATGGCGCTAACCCGGCATGAATTGAACCGGTAACCGGATCTTCATCGCCCCCGTTGGCGGGCCAAAAGTAGCGCGACACAAAATCAACGTCATCGCCTTTTGCTGTCACCACTACATCAAAAGGCGCAAGGGTTTTCAGTTTATCGCTGTCGTACTCACAACTACGAACTTGCTGCTCAGTCTCAACAATCACAAAGTATGCTTGACGATTTTTAAGTACCTGCGTTGGTGTTACGTTAAGCCCTTCTAATAGAACGTCGGGAGCTTCAGCTAACTCAGGGGCTAAGCTCGGAAATTCCATCACAATGCGACCATCACCCTCTTGCTTAACAGTGAGTGTTCCAACTTCTTGGGTTTGAAATTTTATCTCACCTGATTTTCCCTTGTGATTGAAGAGCACATACGCAGCGGCGAGCGTTGCATGACCACAAAAGTCAATTTCAGTTATTGGAGAAAACCACCGGATCTCATAATGATTGTTACCAGCATGCTTCAAAAAGGCAGTTTCGGAAAGGTTATTTTCGATGGCTATCTGCTGCATTAGGGCATCGCTAAACCAATTTTCAACCTCAACGATTGCAGCGTTGTTACCACCAAAACGTTTACGCGTAAATGCGTCAACCACAAAATACTCAACTTGCATCTTTTACTCCTTTCAGAAACACCTAAAAACACAGTATAATTTACTGTAATTAGAAGCGAATACAACTTAAATAAACGTGTATGGAGGTTGATCTGTGTGGCCATGATGCGCGTAGTTAAAATGAGTAGAACCAAGTCGAGGCTTATATGTTTACAGATGCTACTTTATCAATCTTATGCTTATATTCATTAGCAATGTTTGTCACTAGCCTGCTAATGATAGCGACAGCCCCTAAAACTGATGATGAGAAACGCAAACAAACCATCACCGAGTACACAATGTTTGCACTTGCATCTGTTGCGGTATTTTTTGTGTCGTTTTACACGCTGTAACTGCCAGCTGGGTCATCTCGATTGATGGCCCAATACCATGTCCTTTAAGGCCTATTTTCCACTTTCAACCATTGTTTTTATCTTTAACGCCTTTTCAAAGTGGTCTAGTTCGTGAGTTTGTATCCACCAAGTCGCCGCTTCCATAAGTAGTGCAGGGTCCGTGTTTTTATTGGCAAAAAAAGCGTAAAATGATACGCCAACGTTATCGCCTTTTTGTGCGATTTTTTTATCACATACTTCTATTATCTTGCTTCTTAGTGCCGCGCGCATTTTTCGTTAAATCCATACATAATGTTCTGCGGTTAGTGTACCACCAACATCATCAGTATTCACCACTCCACGCGGCTCTACACCTTTACGGTTGATTATCATTTCATCGGTGCACAAGATTAATCTTCTTCACAAGTTTCCCCCTCCCTTACGTCTAGTTCGGTGAAACTATTTCTAAACGTAAAGGCATAAGTCGAATCTCCAAAACGACGCAGGTAATCGAGCCTTTCTTTGGCCTCATCAAGTGTCGGGATGTGGCCCTCTTCAACCCACCATAACACGTAGGTTTCCTGTTCAGCGCGATGAAACCATTCTTTTTTACGCGCCAAGAATTCCTTATGCGCGGTTTTAAACATAAAATCTTTGAGCGCTTGCTCCGACTGCCATACAGACATATTCACGATAATATTTGGATCATCAAACGCCTTAATCTCTGTTGCATTACCGGTTTCATCTTTTAAGCGCCAAATAAAGCCAGGGCTTTGCTCTGCGAGTAAATTAATGCGGTCTAGACTTTCTACAAAGTATTGAATTTCTGGCGCATCCATTTGGTATTTAGCGGTGGCTATATTGAGTTGTGCTAATTGCATCGACGGCTTTTCCTTGTGGTGAGTTGCTACATTCTCCCAAACTTCACAATCATACTACTGTTTGCTCGTCGCCAAGTTAAGACAAAATTTAACCAAATAGAGATTTTTTCACCTTCTACATTTCTGGAAATGGATGCATATTAATGTATTGCACTATACGAGGTGCACTTGCTGTATTCGCACTGCCACCATGGGGTAAAAATTGATGCCAAATCACCATATCTCCTGCATTGGCTGCAATTGCTATGGAACCCAATTGATGTAAGTATTCTGTATTTGGAATACAGGGATCCCATGGGGCAGTTGCAAGCCATGACTCTAGCTTTGTATGAAATCCTGGCACAACCGTTGTCGCCCCCTGCTTTTCTTCAGTGTCTGATAGATACAAAATCCCTTGCGTGCCAAACTTGAGTTGCTTAGAGAAATCTAAATCCCAATGTAGATCAGGACCTTGAAAGCTAGATTGCGCAGTTTCAGGCGGGTTGAACCCACACTGATCGGCTGAAACTATCAGTTGTTCGCTTTGCCATAACTGACTAAAGGCCTTATGAATTCTCATTGAATTCCGATTGTCTTCCAGTGCTTTATGTTGTACCAAATGCACCATACTGCGACTCATTTTTTCTTGGTTAACCTTATACCAAGTCTTTGGATCTGCTAACTCAATCTCCAAATAGTCTTGGATGGCGTTTCTCGCATTGGCGCAGCCTTCAGCACTCACTGCATTCTTAACGATGACATAGCCGTTGTCCTGCCAGCATTTCAGGTCGTCCTCAGTGAGTACATCCGGCATATTTTGAACAGCAACTATTTTTTCTTGATAACTGCCGGGGCAAGGCATATGACAGGTGACATGTTTTAGCAGTGCTATTTTTTCACTACTTGGCTGAGCGATTGTTACAATTGCATCAATAAAGCTATCGTAATCATGAGCATATTGAAACTGTAATTGATGTGCTTGAGATTGACTTAGCCCAAGTATGTCAAAAGTCGCTTTATATAATTCGAACTCGACAGACTCTCCCTGCTGCTGTTTATTTGTAAAAGTATTGTTGGCCTGAAGCCAGATTTTTTTAAGTGTGGATAAATGATAAAGCGCTAGAGCAAGGTTTACATCGCACATTATTTTACAACCATCCTTTAAATTAGAGTTATGCGTTGCCTCCTTAAAATTTTATTACAAAGACGTTTTTTTTCAATTTTTACCGCTTACACCTCATTACACTATACGTATCACTAAACATGAGGATCCAGAAATGAAAAGAGCAGACTACTTCAATCAGGCACCTGAACTTATTCAGCACTTATTGGGACAAGAGGAATTATTAAAACAGCAAGCCCACGCAACTTTTGGAATCACAATATGGGAGCTTGTTAAACTTAGAGCATCACAAATCAATCAATGCGCTTTTTGTATTGCAATGCACACTAAACAGGCACTAGAGTATGGTGAAACCACTAATCGAATTATTGGATTAAGTGCATGGCAAGACATGCCGTTATACACCAATAAAGAAAAACTGGCATTAGCGCTTTGTGAAAAGCTGACAAACGCACAAGTGATTGATGATGCTTTTTATCAAACACTCAATGTAGAATTTGATGATAAAGAATTGACCACGTTAACTATCGCTATTAATGCCATCAACAGCTGGAATCGGATCGTGAAAATGTTTAAGCCAAATGTAGAGTTCAATGAGCACAGAACTAACGCTTGAATTAATAAACCCAACAGGTGAAATCGCTAACTATGTGCAAGCTATCTGGTTTGCACAATCACATAAGCGCGGAGAAACTTGGCTTCCAAGCGACGGGGCAACTGGATTTATTTTCCCTCTTCGTGGACTCGTTAGCTTCAATGACAATCCGCTCACAGCCCCCTTTTATCTGCAACCAATTGCCATTCAGTCTAGCAAAGTCAACTATTCTGAACAGGCATGTTTTTTCGGGATCCGCTTTAAACCCGCGGGACTGGCATTTCTGAAAACGCTGCAACACCCTATAGCAAATCCCAATAATATATTGCCCTTGTTGAACACGCTGCAAACTAGTGCCAATCTGACAGCATTACTTCGACTTCTAGAGCCGATATTGAATATGCCAATTCCTCGACAGAATTCTATCCTACATACCCAAATACTCCTTGAGCATATTGTTTCAATGACCCCTTTAGAGCAAGCATATGCTCAAACTCCGATCGGAAAACGGCAATTAGAGAGACAAGTTAAAACACATTGTGGGATCACCCCTAAACATTTAGCTCGCATTTATAGAGTTCGATTGGCTAAACAAAAACTGAGAGAAACACCTGACATTAACATCGCTCAACTCGCGCTCGATTGCGGCTACGCTGATCAATCTCATCTTATTCGCGAGTTTAAAACTATCTTTCAGATCACACCGGCAAAATACACAAAGCGACTAAAAGCTGCAGACACAACGTTACCTGCAGCTCGGTAAATTTTTCAACGACCAGCAATACAAAAGCAAGGTGAATTTATTACTATTTATTCGCGCAACGTGCTACCAAGGTTTCGCTTAAAAATTGATTTACCTCGGTTTGCACTTTTTTGTTAAAGCTATAGTGACCCGAGTTAAGTGCGATATGTTTAAATGGATGAGAAAAACTAGCTTCGCGTAAATCAGCTTCAATATATCCGGCCATTTTGTACGATGGCCAAATTTCATCGTGTTTGGCAGAGACCAGTAGCACTGGCCCATTGGTGTTTTCAACCGGGATGCGAGCGGCTGCAATTGCTTCAGGCGTTGCCTCTGCCAATGCAGCCTCAAAGGCAGGTGTAAACTCTCCCGTTACGTTCCCCTTTTGCATTTTCCATGACAACAGGGGTGCATCAATGTAGTCCAGAGCATTGCCGCTAAGCATCCAACTCGAGCGAGAAGACAAGGTCTTAACAGCATTCCAGCTTACGTGACTAGGCATGACGGACACTACATGGTTTATCTCATCAAAGTGCGCACCGAGTAATAACGCAAGCTCCGCTCCTTTAGAAAAACCATACACCGCCACGCAATTTGGGTTTATCTTTGGGTCTGCACTCAATGCTTTTATCCGTTTGGCTATATCGTCCAAAGATAATTCAGCTGCACTGCTCGATGTATTTTCAGTGCCATAATAACCAAGTGCAGCTACTGAGACACCAATATCATTAAATCCATCTAAAAATGGTTTCCACTGAGGATTAGCGAGTGTATTCCCCCCTTCGCTGCCACCTAACACCACAACCAATGGATGAGTCTGACCATCATCGATAAACTGACGTTTAACATCTGGTATAGTCGTGTTTGAGCAGGCCGCAAGAAGCCCTACCAAAGAAAATGGCATTATAGTTTTCATCATTTTATTACCTTTTTTGAGTTAGCTGAGCCCTATGTTGCTCAGTTGTTGTTTGAGTAGTTTTGCACCGCCCCGGCTGGTCACAACTTGTAAATTGCTATCTCGCAACTTGACAAGGTAACCCCCTGTAACCCAGCGTTCAAACGCCGTTATCGCGCTTTGGTTTACAATGGCATTACGGTGAACTCTTAAGAAATGTGTTGGCAATTGCTGTTGGATCTCCTCAAGGGAGCCATCAATGGGATATTGCTGTCCATTACTAAACGCAATGGCTTGACCGTATTCTAGCTTGATAAGTTCGATACTGCTGACATCAATTAGTGAGGTTTTCCCCGCCACCTTACTCGTTAAAGTAGCGGCGAATCCTGTCGCGATAACACGATTGACTCTTGATAGCGCCAACGCTAAGCGTTCAGTACTATACGGTTTGAGCAAATAATCAACCGCGCCGAGCGTAAAGGCCTCAACCGCAAACTCACTGTAGGCCGTGGTAAAAATTATCGCACCTGCAAACCCCGTTCCTTGAAGTTTCTCGACCAAAGTAACACCATTGCATTCTGGCAAGTTAATATCGACAAAGACAATATCTATCGCAAGTTCTCGATATGTATCAAGAAATACTAATGGCGTGTTACAAGTCAGTACCAAGTTGTGCTTGGTGATCTGGCTAAGTTGTTCAGTTAATTTATCAATGGCTGGTTGCTCATCTTCCACAATGGCAATGTTCAACATTCCTTTGCTCCTCGTGTGAGTGAAAAGCTGACAACCGCACCACCTGTGTGCATGTCGTTACCAAGCCTAAGTTCAGCATTTTCTTCTAACTTTAACCGTGAGCGCGTGATCGAAAGACCGAGTCCCGCATCTGACGAACTCAATATGTCCTGCTCCTTAAAGCCCACCCCGTTGTCACTGATTTTAAACACTAACTGGTTAGCTAACTTTTTGATTGATACATCAATGTGAAGCGGCCTACTGTTGCCATGTTTCACTGCATTTTCCAAAAGCGGCTGTAAAATCATTGGCGGTATTACTTCGCTCAATAATGCATCGTCGATATCAAAGTCGATGATAAGCGCATCCCCAAACCGGCTTTGCTCTATCTCGCACCATTGATTTAGTGCAATTAGCTCATCGGCAACGGACACTTTGCTCGGTATTTTTCCGCTTGTCACAGAGTGCGTTAATGAATATCTTAATACCGCAGCGAGATTATGAACCAAAGACCGTGCTGCTTCTGGTTGATTTGGTACAAAGGCTGCAATTGTGTTGAGGCTGTTGAACATAAAGTGCGGGTTTAACTGACTGTGTAATAACTTAATTTCAGCAAGTTGACGAAGCTGTTTTTCTTGTTTCAACAACTTTTGGGAAAGGTAGAACTTAATCACCACAAAAATACCGCTAGACCAAGGCAGTGCGATGGTTAGCGCCTCAAACAGTGAAAATGCATGGGTATTTAACATTCCACTTCTGAGTACACCCCAACATAAACAGCCCATTACCATCAGTCCGTAAAAGCCGATATATTGCAGCGGCCAATTGCCTATCTTGAAACGGATGATGAGTACGTAACTTATCACCATAGGTAACCAGTAGAGGAACACAACCGCCAAAATAGAAGAAAGCGCGATATTTGCCGACAAAAACATGCCCCGCTGCACCCAATCGGTAAGACTGATAGCAAAACTTATTGCGGCAACGATGGCTAAAATTGCGAATTGTTCATTTCGCTGCAATGTGAGATTGACCATAATCAATACAAATAGTGACGGAATACGTTCATGGTACGCATTTAGCGTCGAAAAGCACTTTGAATGTTGCTGAATGGTCGCTTTTCAATGCTAAATGGTTATCTGTATTAGTCCACACTTTTACATCCAAGTTAAAGTGCTAAAAAATAGATTAACTTGCTTTAAATCTTAAACACTTGAGGCTGCTTTGCTCATCAATGTCTTTAAATTCAGGTGGGTTTTGTAAACGTTCAACAAATGTGAGCGTTGGTGCCTCTCTGGTCATTTCATCAATCAGAAATTGGCTTGAAACATCGGGAGAATTCACACACGCCAACACTTGGGCATTTGGCGTAAGTAACTCAGGAAGCTTTCTTAAAATACGTTGATAGTCTTTGGTCAATGCAAAGCTGCCTTTTTGAAAGCTTGGCGGATCAATTACGATAAGGTCGTACGGCCCATATTTACGCACTTTTCCCCAAGATTTGAATAAATCATGGCCTAAAAAAGACACCTTACTGAGGTCGTGTTCATTGAGTTGATGGTTGACTCGGCCTTGCTTGAGTGCCGCTTTTGCCATATCTAGATTCACAACATGGGCAGCACCGCCCGCAATCGCCGCGACGGAAAACCCACAAGTATAAGAAAACAGATTAAGTACCCGAGCCCTCGCTGACTGAGCTTTAACAAACTCACGACCCAAACGCATATCTAAAAACAGTCCCATGTTCTGCTTTACGCCAAGCTTTAAGCCATATTTAAGTCCATTTTCTTCAACGATGGGCATAGCAGTTAATTCACCATACAAAACCTCAAGATCTGAGTCAGGCAAATAACGATGTTGCAGCAAAATAGCAGAGAGCTTTCCGTTAAATGCTTCTGTCTCCTCAAGTGATAATAATGCCTGCTTTAACGACGCAATAAGGTCAACGTCGTGCTCCTTGAATAAAGAGACTAAGAGCTGACCTTGTAACCAATCTACTGTGATTTGTTCAAGCCCTTCATAACAACGACCACGTCCATGAAATAGACGCCTAAGCTCGTTTGGTACTGCTTGGGTTTGCAAATGATTAAGGAGGGTCGATACAGGGTTTATTGCTGTCATGTCGGTGTCTGGTTATGCGTAAAGTTCGGCATTTTACTTGTTACTTCATAGCAAAAGCAAATGCCTAAGGCCTGCTTATCTTTCACGTTTATTTTTTGCAGCAAAGAAAACCGGTCCTATGGACGCCACAACATCGTTGTTGCCCCGCTAAAACCAATTAACCAATTGAGATAAGAAAAATCTTCGTGATGGGAGGCAACAAAGCCCATTCTCATATAAAGCTTTTTTGCCTGGGGATTAGAATCAATTACATCAAGTCGTAATGCGTGAAACCCGCTTTGTTTGGTATAGCGCTGCAGTGCCACTAGAAGCGCAGTGCCAACACCTTGCCCTCTGACCGATTTTGCAACAGCGATGCCGTCCATCACCACTTCATTCGGCGCAGGCTTTCGCTCAAATAGGGTAAACACCGCTGCGGCTTTAACCCCGCCTAGCAAGCCTAATTCGTCAATAAGTCCAGTAAAGCCCATATTCGATGTAAACCCGCTTTTGCCATATTGAAAGCCCGCAATCCCCACTAACTTGCCGTCTACAAAGGCAGCAAAAGAGTATTCTGAGATGAAGCTCTTCGCGATAATAGTGACCAGCTTATTGCGATCCGGCACTGCAGCTTTGAATTTGCTACCAAACGCGTCAACATAAAGCTCAGCAGCCGCTTGTGCATACTCAATGTCCCATCCTTGTGTTATTTCTATTTCCATACTTTACCTCAAGCTAACGTATCGACTTCAATATTAGGTCAAAATTAGCTTAGGTATGAAGTTCGAATTTGTAAAAAATTCGAGTCGATTATGCATGTAACGTAATCGTTAGTTTGCGCCATACACGTTCAACGGGTCCCACCTTAAAGAATCGCCCGTAAATCACATTTAATAGCAGCTGCCCTGCCATAATAACAAGCCATAAGAGCAAAAGCTCACTGCGACTTAGCGTATTATGTAATCCAAAGCCATAAAATATCACCACCAATAACAGTGACTGTCCAATGTAATTGCTCAGTGCAAATCGACCCACTTGATTTATCGCCTCCAGGGGTTTGAATCGATGCAACCAACTGTTATATAGCAAAGATAACAAAACCAAGTAAACAATCGCTTGCAGCTCCCGGTTAAGTACGATGACCATTTGTTTAGCGTAAGACAACACTGGGATATGTGAACTTTGCAGCCAATGAAAATAACGAGCTTGAGTGGCATAACACGACACCGCAATCAAGCAAAGCAGTGCCACAACCGCAAATGGGCTAAGTTTAGTCTTTGAAAACAATCCCCATTGAAACAGCTGCGAGCCTATCAGCATCATCATTAACGTGGACCAAAAAATACTTGAATAAAACAGCTTACCTGTGTGGACCTGCGGGCTGTCAAAGTTTTCCTGCCAATACTCAGATAAGCTTGGCGTTTCTTCCAAAGTACGATGGGTGGGTGTCCGTGGTTCGGTTTTATTCCGCCACCGATTAATCGCTTTTTGCTGGTCTCGTGTGCGAGACGCTTCGTCCACATTGAGTGCTGCTTGGTAAGCATCGTATTGGGCGATGGTGCGCTCTGCTCTGCCAAAACCTGCAACTAACATAAACGCCAAACAAATTACAATGCTGACTTTGATGGCCCGGGTGCCAAGTAATATGATGGTGGTGGCAATCATTCCTATCACGGCATAGTGATAGAGAATGTCGCCACTCCAAATGCAATAAGCATGAACAAGGCCGAGTATAAATAAAGCCACTAGCCTAGCCGCACTTAATTTAATAGCAAATTCAAATGGCTGTTTTTGAAGAATAATGGTGAGACCTGCGCCAAATAACATCGCCAGCAGTCCGTAAAACTTGCCCTGAGCAAATACATAAACCCAGTACCTTACCTCACTGTCTATATCCGTCATAAAGCCATGTTGGTAACTGCCCCATGGATTGGGATAGGCAAAGCTTTCGATGTTGATAAGTAAAATACATAGGATTGCTATCCCGCGAATAAAGTCGAGGCTGTTAATGCGATTTCTTTCAGGACTAGTCATCGGCATTACCTATGCGGCCCGACTGTCCATCATGGTGAGCAAGCTTTGTGTTTTCGCTATCGAGCAGTGTGGTAATTTGTGCAACCTGCGCGCTAAATTCATCAAATTGCGTGTCACTTAGCTTGGTGTTTTTTGGTTGTTTTAGGGTGAGTGGATTGATGGCTTTTCCGTCTTTATGCACTTCATAATGTAAGTGACGCGCCTGCGACAGGCCGGTATTACCAAGATAGCCAATCACGTCTCCTTGCTTTACTCGCATCCCAGCCTTGAGGCCGTTCGCAAAGTCATTTAAGTGAGCATAAAGTGTTTGATACCCTTTACCGTGATCTAACACTACGCGATTACCAAAGCTGCCGCCCCACCCAGCTTTGAGTACTTTTCCAGAACCCGCAGCCATAATAGGCGTACCAACAGGCGCACCAAAATCGATCCCTTTGTGCATTCGGGTGTAGCCCAATACCGGGTGATGACGTTTACCGAAGTTTGACGATAACCGAGCACCGTTAAGCGGAGTTTTCATTAAAAAGCTTTGCGCGAGGGTACCATCTGGGTGGTAGAAAGCGGTCGTTCCGCCATTATCAGTAAACCGGTATAAGCGATATTTTTCTTTTCCTGAAAGTAGCGCAACATGTTGTAATGCTGAAGGTTTGGAGATTTGCTTGAGTATATCTTCGGCTGCCACAAGCTGCTGCTCTTGAAATACGAAATCGATTTGATCGCCAGCGTAAACTTCTCTTTGAAAATCGACAAGGTGAGATAAGGCCACGATACTTTGATTGATAATGTCATTGGGTACCCCGATTTTGCTGGCGTCCACAAAAAAACTAGAATCTATGCTTGTCGATAAACGCTTTGTTTGCGTGACGGTTTCAAGCTCACTTAGCGATGCATGCCAGTGTTCATCTACTCTTTTAATCTCAATAACCTGTGCAAATGCATATTCAAAGCGGATCTGCTGTACTTGTCCGTCTACAAGCTCTGCTTCTATTAACTGTCCAGCCTTGAGTTTAGTCAGTGATGTCCACGTACTCACGGCTTGTTCCACCAGCCAACTATCGCGGTCACTGAACGCAAACTCACTTAAAAGATTCGCTAAACTCTCACCCGATTTAAGTTCAAGTAAGCGAACATCTTGAACTGGCTTTAGCTCCTCTGTGATTTGGATTTGGGCCGCGACTGAGTCTTCAGCAGATCCATTATGTACAACAGCTTGGCTTTGTTCTGCTTGCGCCGACACAAGGGTGTTCTCTTTCGCTTTATTAACCGAATGTATCTGCTCGGGTTGTTTCGAGCAGCCAAAAGTTGCCATCATTGCAATGGCGATAGAAAGCTTTTTAATCATGTTAATTTTCCAATAAGGTCAACGGATCAATGCGCGTGTTGTTATGCAGAGCTTCTAGATGTAGATGTGGACCAGTGACTCGACCGGTTTCACCTATGGTACCGATCACTTCTCCTTGCGATACTTGCTCACCCACTTCAACATCAATGCTATCAAGGTGTGCGTAGAGACTTTGATAACCATTGTCATGATGGATCAACACCACTTTACCGTAATTCTCAGGCAAGGTTTTATCATCAGCAATCGTGACCGTACCGCTGGCAACCGCCATCGCAGGTTCACCAACGCCGCCAGCTAAATCCAGTCCTTGATGTGCTTTATTGTGACGAAAGTTCGATACATGCCCAAACCTTGACGTTATTTCAGGGGTGGCGACTGGGTATGTCCATGTTTTACTGACCATTGCGGTTCCCATTGTCCACTGAATATTGCCATAGGCTAAACCTGTACTAAGCAACACAAAAAACCCTATCAACACAAGGTTACTTGGCTTCTTTTTAGATTTAAGAATAACGCTAAAACGCTTTTTATAGTCATCTAAAGTCAATGAATTAGACGCAAAACTTGCAGTCATATTCATCGTTTTCGGCGGAGCAGCAGCCCGTTTTAAAGAGTTCATTAATGCTTTGCTATAAGCCAAAGGCTCAAGGCTATGTTTCGCTATCGTCACCTCATCACAGCGATATTCCATCGCTCGAATAAAGCCCAGTTCCATTTTTGCAATAAACGGATTAAACCAAGCAAGCGTCGCGAATATTCGCCAAATTACGACAGCAATGTGATCGCCTTTATCTATGTGGGTTAACTCATGCAGAATAAGTGCTTGCTGTTCTGCCTTTGGTAGCGTGTCAAATTCCACCGGCAAATACACTTTAGGTTGCCACAGTCCGAACACAAAAGGAGAGCAAGTAATTGGCAATTGATAGCAACTCCGTGCGCCGAATTTTATTTTTGAGGCGGTACTACAGAGGCGCGTTACTCGCCAATACTGTCGCCCAAGTACCAAAAAATGAGCAATAAGTCCAACGCAATAGACTATAAATACAGCCATGAGCGTCAGGTTTAGCCAGTCAGACCCAACTTGAGTGCGCTTCGTCATTGCCAGCAGCGGCTCTGCAAATTGTTGTAAATTGGCATTAAACAATACGGCTGGAATCGCGTTGTGTTGCCCCATGTGTTCAAGTGGGATCCAAGGCACAAAAGTCACTGCCAACACGCCCCACCAAAGTCCTTTATTCTGTACATACCGAGCAGAAAATTTCACTCCAAGCGCGTACGTTAAGCCACTAAGCGCCATCCACAGCAAGACCGAAAGTAATATTAGTTCCATACCCTACTCTTTATCACCTTGCGTCTTAGCTAACTCATCTAACATGGCTTCTAATTCATCTAATTCATCCGCTGCAATTAACTTACTATCTGAAAACATAGCGACTGGAAGTGGCTCATCCAACTCCATGATTTGCCTAGCAAACTCTTGGGCATAAAGTGCAAGAGTCGGTACCTTCGCAAGGACAGCTGAGTATATTTTTTTATTGCCTTGCATTTGCTCGGCGAGATAACCCTTTTCACACATTCTCTCAAGGGTTTTTCGAGTTGATGAGTAGCTCCAGCTGAGCTTTGAGCCTATTTCTGTGTGAATTTCTTTGCCCGTTCTTGGCTGTTCGCGCCAAAGGATCTTTAAAACGATTAGTTCGGTTGAGTTTGGTTTCATTGTTTTTCTCACAACTGCGACATATGTCACACATTAACAAACAAAAAAGTGCGACACAAGTCGCACATTGTGCTTTTTTAATTTTCACAACGAAAAATGGCGATACTAGCAGCACTTATACTTCAAGTTGATATGTAAAAAATGAGTTATCTGTAGTGCTAGAGCTAATTAATATTCGCCATAAATTATGACTGCTAATTGTGTTTCCCGTCATTGCGCTTGCCTTACTGCTTGGATATGCTTTTAACCGTTACGCTCACCTTGAGTCAGAAGCAGAACCTCTATACGCCGATCGTGTTGTGCCCTAATAGCATACTTAACGAGTGACAAAGCCTCCGTTAACAAACAAAGTTTGCCCAGTCGTCCAGCGTGATTGCTCCGACGCAAGATAAAGCACCGCAGGGGTAATATCGTCTACTTGCCCTAGTCGGTTCATTACACTTGCAGACTGCAAATAATTAACGGTTTGCTCGTTTTCTTCGCCATGGAAAAAGTCAGTGTCAATTGGACCTGGTGCGATGGTATTGACGGTCACTCCTCGATGTCCGATTTCCTTTGCCAGCGCACGAGTGAAATGCTCAAGTGGTGCTTTTGAGCCAGCATAGAGCGCATAATTTCCAGTAAATGCTGCCAGCAGCGAAGTGCCCATATTAATGATCCGACCGTTATCACGAATATGTTTAGCGGCTTCTTGCATCACAAAAAATGCTCCTTTACAGTTGATCCCAAATAGCCTGTCAAAATCTTCCTCGCTATACTCAACAAACGGTTTTTTACTGATAGTACCGGCGTTATTGATAACGATATCTACGCCGCCAAACTCACTAATAATATGCTCAAATATATTCATTACCTGCGCTTTATTGCTGACATCTCCGTGTACTAGCGTCGTCCTAACACCCAGCGCTTCAACTTCCTTCTGAGTTTCAAGTGCTTGTGGTTTAGAATGGGCACTATGATAGTGAATGACAAGATCAGCGCCTTGCTTTGCCAGCGCAATAGCAAAATCCTTCCCCATATTTTTGGCTGACCCAGTGATAAACGCGACCTTACCTGTTAACTGCTTAGACATACCTATTTCTCCTACTTGAAATATTCAATCGACTTTTAGTGTAGCTAGGTGAAAGGGATACAGGTATAGTGATTTTAGTCATTTACTAATTGCATTTTTTACATCCGCTATGAAATCGATTACTGAAGAAGATTTGTTTGTTCTTACCGTTGAATCTGGCAGCCTCAAATCTGCGGCTGAAGTGATAGGTACCGATCCCTCCTCGGTAAGCCGAAAGCTCGCAAACTTAGAAAGTCGATTAGGAGTAAAGCTTTTACAGCGCTCCACCAAGCAAACGGCCGCAACTGAGGTTGGGCTTGAGTATTATAAAGGCGTAAAACAATTGCTAGATGAAAAAAGGGAATTAGAAGAGTCAATTTCAGGCACCTCGGCACTGCCTTCTGGTACATTAAGGATTGCTGCTCCACACGACTTTGCAGAGCGCTTCATTGCTCCTGTGGTACAAACCATGGTAACCACCTATCCAGCTCTCAATATCGAGTTACTGCTCGGCAGTCATTTCGAAGATCTCAAGGCTAAACAAATCGATATTGCAATTAGGATTGGCAAACTGGATGATTCCTCCTTGATTTGCCGACAACTAGGCCATGTACCACGGGTTTTGGTGGCCTCTAAATCGTATATTGAGCGCATGGGACAACCGCAACGCTTTAGCGATTTAAGCAAACTGGATTTTATCTTTTACAATAAACCTAAGCTTGGTGATCAACTCATTCTCGGTAAAGGCCTGCATCGTGAAGCCGTTGCGGTAAGTGGTAAACTCATCGCCAACAGTATTGCAGTGCTAAAAAATTGGGTAAACGCTGGCCTTGGTGTGCATTACGGGCCGCTATGGGCATTTAAAGATGAATTAGCTATGGGCAGTTGTGTACAGCTACTACCTGAACTACACGACGAAAGTTATCCTATTCACGCACTGTACTTGTCGAAGCAATATACTCCCGCAAAGGTACGGGAGTTTGTTGAGCTACTGACTTCAACCTATCAGCAATACCGCTTCGATTGAATCAAACTAGCCAATTTCAAACGAAGTTACACCGAACACTCGCGTTAACGGCAAATCGGGGCGTTCAGCGGTGTACATTCTTGCGGTTTCAAAAGAAAGCGACATCTTGTACTTTTGTGCAAGCGTAACAGCAGCGGCATTTACTTCTGGCACATCCAAGTAAATGGCCTCAGTTGCTGATACCTTGGACCTAAGCGCTAAGAAGAGCGTCTCTGCAAGTTCTACGCTATCAGCGTAAAGAGGACCTATTTTATAGCCTACGTGACAAGGGCGGATCACACCTATGGCTACAAGTGTGTCATCCTGTTTAGTGCCTAAAGCGTGGCAATTTGGCTGGTTAATCCAAGCGTCAACAAAGGCTACTCTTTTTGCTGGGAAAAACGTACTGTCGTAAGCAATGACCTCTTCTATCGGTAATCTTTCAAGTGCCACTAAGTTTGTGCAATCAGGCGTTTCGCCTCCACCCACTCCTTCGTAGCGAATATTGCGATAGGCGAGCTTAAAACCCGATTTTTTGTAATTCTCTTGCTGCGCGACCACTCCATCCAGTGCGACGTTACAACCAGCTAAATATCGAAGTCCTGCTTGCCAAATCTGCATCCCATAACCCTGACCTCGATATTCTGGTTTAACAATATAAAAGCCTAAAAAACCAAATGAATCATCGTACTTAACCACCGAAATCGAAGCGATAGGTTCATCGCCTAGATAGCCAATTAAAAAGCCATTTGGATCGGCTTGATAGTAGCACTTAGCGTCGCTAAGCCCAGGGTTCCACCCTTCTTGCAGAGCCCACTTTGCTGCAATTTCTAATTCAGTTAAATCCATTACTTTTATTTTAAATGTTCTATTTTCCATGGCGTATCTACTTTTCTCACCTGATGTAGTTTGTATTATAGCGGACAATCC
Source organism: Pseudoalteromonas sp. HM-SA03 (assembly GCF_002289345.1). GTDB lineage: Bacteria > Pseudomonadota > Gammaproteobacteria > Enterobacterales > Alteromonadaceae > Pseudoalteromonas. The sequence continues at coordinate 19,907 of NZ_NSDG01000046.1, forward strand.
AGCACTGCAATGGCCCTATCATAAGCATGATAAGCTACAAATTTGGAGAAAATATAAAGGACAGGCACGCTAACGCCCGAACTGTTATTACACTGATTGATTTTCCACACACATCGCTATATGGTGTGCACTAAATACAATCCTAACGTATTAATTACCAAAAAAATAAACCATAAAAAGGAGTTGTTTTATGGCCCTCTACATTAAAGATTCGGCAGTTTCATGCCCAGCGATAAAAGTGTTACAAGCGACTGATTTTTACAAGCCATTCCCGAGTAGCCAAGATGTCGCGTTTAACGACAATCAGCTATTACCAATAGGACTACTTGCCTATTCAAAGTTAGACGCAAACAGTGATGACAATGTACTTATCGCATTACCGATTTCTATGGAAATTTTTGATGGCGACCTTCCTTATATCTCCTACTCACTGACAGACAATGGGTGGCAAGTTGACGCTCACAATGTTGACAACCTAAGTGAAGAGAAGGAGGATTTTGAAGACTATAGCGAATACTATCAGCAAGCAGCCAGCTTCTACGCCAAACATCTACGACTTAACTACTCTCTTGACGAAAATGATGAAAGCGTTCCGCTCTTTGAATTCGGTGGCCAACCCATACTCGGTTGCAATTGGGACGCCTATTTGTGGGATGAAGAAGGTGATGATGAAACGCGCTATTTTGACGCTATGGATGAGCAAAGTGGCGAGAACTACAGCCACTACTCCACTCGTGAAATTGGCTTTTTTGATGAAGAGCATGACGTAGATTTTGCCTACCTTGGCACCTTCTGCTTCTCCACATATTTTGAGGGCGGTGGCGAAGGGATTGTTTTTTATAGTGCTAAACACAAGAGAGTATTGGTTATCGCTGAGTTTTCTTAAGTTCAATTAAGAAGCTTAGCTGTATCAATTAAACTCTCTCAAGGCACGATAACGGAAGTCACCGTGCCTTTTCATTGTGTGTTGGGTCAGGTCAACAACGACCCTAAGCAAACTTTAAGTGAACCGATACACCCGTTTCGCCACTTTCAATCACCACCTCCACAGAAAACTTCTCACAAAGACGCTTTACTAGCGATAACCCAATGCCAGTACCTAAACTATTGGGACCCCGCATGCCAGACTCAAAGGCTTGCTCGTTTACCGTAAAGATCTCTGGTAACCCTTGGCCATTATCCGCAATCGTTAGTGTATTATCTCTGTAACGAATATGAATTTGCTCACCTTGGCTATGATGTACAGCGTTCTGTAACAGGTTTTGCACTACCAATCTTAGCTCCTGCGCGGCCATAGAAACAAATACATTGGCGGGTAAGTCGATAGTTAGGACTTTGTGCTCAAACAGCGCTTGATTATTGATAATGCACGCTTCAATCACGGATTGTAGATTAGTCTGCTCCAGTGTATCGGCTTTTTCCCGGGCAAGGGCAAGTAGCGTCTCTAGTGTTAGCTGCATCTGCTGATCAGACTCCGCTATCCTTGCCACCAACTCCTGCTGTTTACTATTTAACTCGGTGTGGTTGAGTAAACTAACCGCCCCTTGGGAAATGGTGACAGGTGTTCTCAATTCATGGGAAATATCTCTGGTAAATTGGCGTTCACGCTCAACGAATGCTCGAATGCGAGTAAGGGCCGATTCTAGCGTTTGTGCAAATTTACCAATTTCATTTTGCGAAAACTGAGATGCAAAATTGGTCGGTAGGTTTTCAACGGGACTCGCCTCTACAATTACCATTAGCTCATCCAAAGGTTTAAGTAATTTTTTTGCCAGCTTTACCGTACCGAGTGCTAACAATAACGCAATGATTAATCCAATCGCCAATAAGGTCAGTGAAAAACCAAGCATCAAGCCTCGCAGTTCGCGCACCACAAGATGGCCGCTTACTTCAGCAAGCAATAAGCCTTGTTCACGGTCATCCTTGTTTAGAAAGGCGATATGATAATGTTTACCCGCCTCAGCACTAAACTCTTTACGGTTTGGTTCCTCAGCGAGTAGCGTTCTTACCACCGCAGGTAAAGTGTCGGTTGTTGGATGAAATGTGACGAAGTCAAAATGCGGTTCTGGTGTCTCGTTATTGACGATTTGAAGCGCTATCTGCTTTCTTTCATCTTCTAAAATTTGATAAAAAAAGCTGTCTTCTATAATGTAGCTGAAAAGCAAAGTGATCAGTGAAAATAATATACTGAGCAACACGACGATAGAGACAAAATAAGTGATGATGCGGTTTCTTAGTTGTTTTGTTTTCATTTTTCTCAGTTGCAATTTCAGCTATAAATCCAGCACTAAGCCAACGCTGTGAATGGTTTTAATAATGGCAGTTGGAAATGGCTTATCTACCGCTTTACGTAATTGGTAGATATGTGACCGTAAAGAATCCGAGTCAGTGCCCTCCTCGCCCCAAATACGCTCAACAAGCTCACTCTTTGATACCGCTCGAGGATAACTTTCCATCAAAATTTTAAGAATATTGAACAATATTGGTGGTAACACGAGTGCAGTCTCACCCCGCGTTACTGTTTGGTTTTGGTAATTGAGCGTAACCTGTTTATCTGCGTTCCCCACGCCAAGTGTTCTTGTAGCAGGTGTGGGATTTAGTCGACAAGTTAATGCGCTGATTCGAGCTGCTAGCTCCTCTAGCGAAAAAGGTTTGGTGAGGTAATCATCCGCACCCTGCGCAAATCCTGCTAATTTATCGTCCAAGGTATCTCGAGCTGTTAACATGATGATGGGAATATGCCTGTCGGCTTGAAGCCTTAATCGCTGACAGACCTCAAGCCCTTCAATATCTGGCAGCATAATATCTAAAATAATACAGTCAAAATATTGCGTTAATGCAAGCTCACAACCCTGCTCTCCCGTATAAGCAAAGTCCAGATTATGTCCCTGCATATCGAAGTAATCGGCTATATTACTTGCAATCGCGGGGTTGTCTTCAATCACTAAAATATTGAGTTGTGAGCTTGCTTTCATTAATACCAGCCTTGTAGTTTTTTGTAGTAGCCTTCTGGCAAGAGATGCCCACCTTCAATGACTACGTGATGTTTTTGCTCACTCGCAATGGCTTCAAATAGTGCTTTATTTTCACGCTCGCTGGCGTATTCATCGTCATCAGCCGAGACCAACCACACCTTGGGAGAATCAACTGCCGTCGCAAAATTTTTAATCGCCACTCGTGCCACAGCGTTAGTCAGGTAAGGTGGCACAATTGATAATACATTATCTACTCGTTTATCCAGCGCCGCTAGAATTAAACTGATCTGACCTCCCATGCTATATCCCGCAACACTGATTTGGTCTAGATCAAATTGCGGCTGAGTTGCAATCCAATCAAGCAATACTCGGTGGTCTTTTACCGAATCAATAATTAACTTTTCGTACGGCTCGCGCTTGCCCCACCAATCTAAATCATGCATAACTTCAATAATATTATGCTCAAGATTTTTACGCTTACCATGATTTCTTGAATCAATGGCAATCACAGCATACCCGTTTGCTAGTGCCATTTTGGTAAGTTCATCCGTTTGCTCAAACGTATCACGCCCCTTAAAGCTCTCTTGTATCCAGCGTACATCACTTCGGCCCATACCGTGGACACCCACCATAACGGGCATTGGTTTAGTCGCGTCGTAATTACTTGGGTAGAGAATATGACCATTGACTTTATCGCCATCAAACGTCGTGTACTCAAGCACAAAGTGATTGGTTTTTAATGGCGATAGATTTACCTCCACCACTTTTTGCTCATAGCTATATATTTGCGTTAATTCCTCCGGCGTAACGCTGTATGGCTTTAATCCAAATACTGCGTACCAAACAGCGGCAACGCCCGCGATAATTCCAGTCACTACTAACATTGCTTTTCTCCAGTTTTGCTTAACCATAAACTTTCTCTTTTAGTGCAATCAGATTCTCTGCCGTACCATGCTTTTTAAGCGCTGCTTCTAATGTGGATTTTGCACCAGGCATATCATTTAGTTTGAGCTGTGCATTTATTAGTGCTTCGTACAGCATGGGGTGATCGATATCTGCAAGGGTTAATTGCATCAACTCAACGGCCACGGCAAGTTGATGAGCAGTTTGCGCATGCTGCGCTTGATATAAACCAGAGATCCCGAGCAACATAAGATCAAACGATGACTTATCCGCTAAATAACGCGCCTTCGCTTTGCTGCTATCTGAAAAGAATTGCTCTACCAGTAAAATACTTTCATCGTCTTTGAATCGCGGTAACTCGCTTACCGTCAGACCTAGTGCCGCAACCATCGCTTTAGCAGTATCTACCGTAGAAAAAGGGTTTTGCCCTGTGATCAATTGACCGTCAATACTTACCTGATTCAACATCAACCCGTCTTGCACAAACGATGCACCACGTTCAATGAGTTTATCTTCAAGTAGGAATGGAAACTGTTTGGTCCATTTTTTACCAAACGCTACTTCTTCTTCGTTAGTAAAACCATTTACTCGCTTACCAGCGATTAAGTACTCGCCATTTTCAAGCTTTACACCTACCAATGCCGCAGGACCATGGCACACCGCACCAATTACGCCGTTGTTAACGTAGATCTCGCGAATAATTGCCTGTAACGGCTTGGAATCATGCAAGTCAAACATTGGGCCTTTACCCCCAACCACAAACACAGCATCGTATTGCGCGGGCTCTAACTCACTCAGTCTTTTAGTGTTTTTAAGCTGCGCCATCGCAGTCGTATCATTACTGTATGCTTGATTATAGGATTTGTTCTTATCGAACTTATCTGCCAACGGTTCACCGCCCTTCGGCGAGGCTAACGTGACTTTTACGCCATTTTGTTTGAACACGGCATACGCTTTACTGAGCTCGTCAAATTCAAATCCAGGTTTGCTTAAGGTGCCATCAGCACCCATTTCGCCATAACTACTGAGCACCATGAGCACATGAGGTGTGTTTTTATCTTGTGCAACCGCATTGATTGAAGTTGCTGATAAGGCAGCAATGAGAGATAAGGTTAATAGTGATTTGTTCATCATTCTGTCCTCGGGCCTGTTGACCCTTGTGTTGTTTTGTTACAGACACTTTATGCGGACAGGTGTGAAATGGATGTGAAGTCAATTCACATGATTTAAAAAGCGAAAAACAGTTAATTATGATGTTAAAGGCTTTGGAAATTTTGCTCTTACGTCGTCGATTAAGCGCTTGCGTGAGCTACGTTCACGCTCATGAGGCGCAAATAAGGCACTGACCTCATCCAATAAATCAACCACTTGGTGAAGGTTGGTTAGTTCATCTGAACTCAAGTGTTCATCTCTTGCCAAATACTCATTGATGATAACGATGGCGGCTTCTTTATTTGCAATATCTTCAGGTAAACCCGTTTTAGTACAAAGTCCGTAAATACCGTCAAGGAAGTGTTGCCACTCACTTTCTAAGTGCGCGTCGATGTTTTTATTCAGTTTTGCATCTCGCGGATTAAGGCCTTGCGCTTTTAATCTATGCAGTTGGTTTTTATAACGTTTACTAAAGAGTGTAAAGGCTTGTGCTTCATCCGTTACTTGTGATACAGCACCAAGCCACACTAAAGCGCCTTGCGGATAAAATTCTAGGCAGCTTTCATCACTGTGCTCGCCAAAGAAAGAGTCACATTCAAGCTTTAATGCTAACTTATAGGCGGCCTTTGGCATTAAACGCTTTTCAATTAACGTAGTCAATTCAAGATGAGATAACTGCGACTCGCGCAGCAAAGTCTCTTTGGTAATAAAATGCGTCTGCAGATAGTTAAGTAGTTCCATATGATTATTCCTTTACATTTGTTAGCTTTATTTTTGCCGTGAGCGCAGTCGCGATGATAATCAAGCCAAGCAAGTTGATGTTTACGGCTATGGTTTCTAGGTTCAACTGAACCGTTAATAGTAGTCCTGATGAAAATTGGATTAGCGTATCATCAACGACGACGCCAATGGACATAAGCGCGCCGAGCACCGCTGCCCAATTTAAGGCCCTGAGTTGCTTTTGATATAACTTAAACGCGACCATCAAGCATAAAAAGCTTGCTGTAAAGTCGAGGATTAACGTCAATTGCGGATGGTTAAATACACCCAGCACTGATAATACCAATCCTGCCAATCCAGCCGCAGCTACTAAGAAAGTCGTGATTTTTGAACTAATTATGTGATGAGGGAACATTGCTTTTATTATTGTTAGTTAGGTTAGCAGCAGTATAACCGCTAACCCTTTGCGTAAAAAATATTATTGTACCTTTTTCACCATTTCTTCAATATATTTGATGGCAATAAATGGATCTGTTTCATCAAACAGGTGAGATGCATATTTCATGGTAATGGGCGTAACATTATCGCCAATTTCTTGCAGCTTTATTTGGGAGTCTTTTGAAGTTTGAGTATAAACATCAACATCAGCATAACTCATACCAGTAGAGCGGATAGTCACATAAGGGATCCCACGTGACAGTATAGTAACTGGCATTTTCTGGTTGATTTTGTACATCTCTGTATGGGCAGAAGCTTCTTCAAAATCTTCTAATGAATGAGTATCTCGCTCCCAGTTGATGATCCACTCCATTATCTTCCATGCTTCTTTAGACATCTTACTTTTCATATCGTGATACCAAGACTCATGAGCGATATCAATAAGTACCATCCCTTTCACTTTTTCAGGGTTTCGGTTGGCATAGGCTCTTGCAACAAAGCCACCAAAAGAGTGAGGTACAAGTACTAAATTATCCATTTTGGTGGCTTGAGTGAATGCCTCAAGCTCTTGTGTAAGCTCCAACATAGTCCGTACTCGAGGCTTTGCAAAAGTGCTTTTTCCGGTGCCTGCTCTGTCATAAAAACATAAGCGATAGCCTTTTGGCTTTATGTTATGAATGGTGTTTTTATAGGTTTCATGAGCATCAAGGCCCATACCAGCTAGTAAAAGTGCGGTAGTCTCGCCCTCTCCTTTGCAAGCATAGGCAAGTTTGTTGCCGTTTATTTCCACATATTGATAATCGTGTTCATGAACTGATTGGTTGGCGCTGGCCACTGAACTATAAGCGACGAGTCCGAGTACTGCTGATGTTATTGTTTTCATTGTCCTTTCTCATTTTTAAGTTTTCCCAATAACATACTAATTAGTTTACTCGATAAACGCAATAAAGTTTCAGAAACTTCTGAAACTTTATTAATTCAACGTATAAATGAAATAAGCAACATAGCCCATGAACAAGATACCACCTTCTCGACAACTAAGCTTAAGGTCTAAAATAAGCAAAGGCACACAGAGCAAAGCGATATAAATAATATTGATGGTCATCGATGTAAACCGTGCGTTTTGATGGAATGTTAGCTCAAAAAGCCACGAGAGTAGAATTTACTACTCCTTGTTTACACTCACTTAATTCACGTTATAGCGCAACAAAACTAAGGGAAAGATTTGTCACTCTTGACGAGCAAAATAACTCATTAGACTGAGACTTTCTATTTGTGTCTAATGCGCAAAAATTAATTAACCTGAACTCAGGATAAAAAGTTAGTTAATCAACTAAAATATCCATGCTCAAAAGCGTAATATCGCTCTGGCCAGATGTTATGCCGAGTTCAGGTTAATTCTACCTATCACTCAGTGAGTAGCCGCCATTGATGGCGCACTGCAGGCTGAACTCTAACTTACGTTAAGGAACTTGAATGACCAAATTTACCTCTTCTGAGCAAGCACGTGAATGCTACAACGTGCGCCACTGGAGCCAAGGCTTCTTTGGTATTAATGATCAGGGAGAGGTTACTGCGATGCCGAACCAACAGCAGCCACAGCACGCCGTAACTCTGACAAACATTGCACAACAAATTAAATCTGAGGGTTATACCCTACCTGCGCTAGTGCGTTTTCCACAAATTCTAGAACAGCGTGTACATAATATTGTTGGTGCGTTTAATCAGGCGATTACTGATTACAGCTACCCAGAAGATTATTTATTGGTTTACCCAATTAAAGTAAACCAGCAAAAAGAAGTCATTGAGGGGCTTATCGCAAGCCAAGCAACCAGCGATAAAAAACAGCTTGGCTTAGAAGCTGGCAGTAAAGCTGAGTTACTTACCGTATTGGCGCTCAGTGAAAAAACCAGCGCAGTGATCGTATGTAACGGCTACAAAGACAGAGAATACGTCCGTCTTGCGCTTATCGGTGAAAAATTAGGCCATCAGGTTTATATCGTTTTAGAAAAGCGTTCTGAGCTCGACATCGTGATGGCAGAAGCCAAAGCACTAAACGTTAAACCACGTTTAGGATTGCGCGTACGTTTGGCATCACAAGGTAAAGGTAAATGGCAAGCAAGCGGCGGTGAAAAGTCCAAATTTGGTCTGTCTGCATCGCAAGTCCTTACAGTTGTTAACCAATTACAGCAAGCTGACATGCTAGACGCGCTGCAACTGGTGCACTTTCACTTAGGCTCGCAAATGGCCAATATTCGTGATGTGCGCGTTGGCGTGGGTGAAGCCGCTAGATTCTACTGCGAATTACGCCGTTTAGGTGCAAATCTGTTGAATTTAGACGTAGGTGGCGGACTTGCAGTGGATTACGATGGAACGCGTAGCCAGTCGTCTAACTCGATGAACTACAGCTTAGCTGAATATGCAAACAACATCGTTTACACCGTAGGCGATACCTGTAAGCAATACAATCAGCCAATGCCAAAGATCATCTCTGAGTCGGGTCGTGCGCTAACGGCGCATCACGCGGTATTAATCACTGATGTGATTGGCACCGAAAGCTACCAAGTAGAAGAGATAACTGCACCGGTAAGTGACGCCCCGAGACTACTACACAATATGTGGACGTCTTGGCAGGCACTCAACGAGCAGAGCGACGACCGCGCGTTGATTGAAATTTTTCATGATACGCAAGGCGACTTGGCAGAAGTACACAGCCAATTTGCGATGGGCCTATTAAGCCTTGAGCAAAGAGCATGGGCGGAGCAAGTAAATCTGCGCGTATGTTATGAGCTGAACAAGCGTATGGACAACAAAAACCGTTTCCATCGCCCAATTATTGACGAACTCAGTGCTAAGCTTGCGGATAAATTCTTTGTGAATTTCTCGCTATTTCAATCTTTGCCAGACGCTTGGGGTATTGAACAGGTATTCCCTGTACTGCCACTCAGCGGGCTAACAGAGGCACCAAAGCGCCGCGCGGTATTGCTGGATATTACCTGTGATTCTGACGGTACGGTGGAGCATTATGTGGATGGCCAAGGTATTGAAGCCACGCTACCAGTACCAGAGTTTTACAAAGATAGACCCTATTTATTGGGATTTTTCTTGGTGGGTGCATACCAAGAGATTTTAGGTGACATGCACAACCTATTTGGCGACACCCACACCGTTGTAGCCACATTAGATGACCAGGGCGAATTGTCGCTTGGTAATGTCGATGCGGGTGACACTGTTGCCGATATGATGCGTTATGTACACCTTGATGTTGAACAATTTAAGCGTAACTTTGCCAACTTAGTTGAAAGCAAACTACCGCTTGAAGAACGAGCTACCTGCCTAACAGAGCTTGAAACCGGCCTTGACGGCTATACTTATTTGGAAGATTTTTAACCCATGAGCCACTTATTCGATCACACCGATCATTCTCTGTACTCCAACGGCATGACGTTTTTACGTCAGCCAATGGTACGCAATATCACAGATATTGATGCAGACGTTGTGGTACTTGGCTTGCCATTTGACTTGGCAACCTCTGGACGCCCAGGCGCACGCTTGGGTCCAGATGCGATCCGTCGCGCATCCGTGCACTTAGCTTGGGAAAGTAAAAAATACCCTTGGTCATTTGCATTGTGGGACAAAATTAAACTTCAGGACGCTGGCGATTTCACTTACCCGGTTGGCGATCCTGAGTATTTTACTGCGCAACTCGAGCTAGCTGCTCTGCAAATTTTGCAGCAAGGCAAAACGCTATTAAGCCTAGGCGGCGATCACTTTGTGACCCTGCCATTGCTGCGTGCTCACCAGCAAATTCACGGTAAAATGGCGCTTGTACATTTTGATGCGCACACAGACACGTACAGCCAAGGCTCACGCTATGATCACGGTACTATGTTCTATCATGCTCCGATTGAAGGCCTAATAAGCCCAGAGCATTCAATGCAAATTGGCATTAGAACCGAGTACACAGAGCAAGGCCACGAGTTTGGCGTGATTGACGCTATGGCAGCAAACGACTTAAGTGCCGAAGAAATAGCAGCACAAATCAAAGCACGCGTTGGCGACTTGCCGGTGTACTTAACCTTTGATATCGACTGTCTAGACCCAGCATTCGCACCAGGCACCGGCACCCCAGTATGCGGCGGCCTAACCAGCGACAAAGTGCTGAAGATTTTACGCGCACTGCAAGGGCTAAACATGATAGGCATGGACGTAGTAGAAGTCTCCCCTTCCTACGACCAAAGCGAGCTCACTGCAATCGCCGCCGCCACCATTGCACACGAACTACTGCATCTGTGGGCTGTAAAGCATAAATAACCGAATGCGGGGTTGTACTAAGCCACCTTAACAAGGTGGCTTTTTTTGGGGTTTGGACAAGTGACTTTAGCGCCAAATTAACATTCGAAAAGCTCATCGCCGAATTCAATCTATTGTGCCGTGAGCGCTAAACTCAACTCTAACCGGAAGTATCAAACGTTGCGAATCTATAGAAAACGCTTTATTAACTGATTTTTACGGTGATCCTAAGCTCAGCAAACGGTCGCTTACCATCGCTTTCACCAGTTATTAAATCTTTACTACAGGCACTCAACAGCTTATTGATAAATTTAAGCCTTTCCGCTTTTACGTGCGACAGTTCTGCTCTAGACATGATTTTGTAAAACTGGTCAAATAAGTGCTCATCCATGTGTATAGGCCGAGGCATACAATTGGGGCTATATACCGCATCCAGAATCGCCCAAACCCTTAGAATAAAACAAGTCACGTGGACAAAGTCATCTTTCAGCGTTTCATCCGACGCCGAGTTATGTGCAATTTGTTTATTTCTAAAGTTGAGTAGTCTTGCTAATCTTGCGTCTCTTTTTTTTCCATTGACTTCAAACTGACGGTCAATAAATTCAATTTCCTCTAAAGAGACTTGTCCACTAGCTTGAATTTTTGATTTGCTCATAAACCAAATATTATACAACGAAAAGTCTGCAGACTTATGGTTGAACAATTTAGGCAAGGCAAAAATTTTGCTATTTAGTTGTTCTAAATGAGAAATTTTTAACGACGCTAATATGGTATTTCACNCTGGAGACTTAGTGCAATTGATATTATATATCGGCTTAGGGTTTGAGGATTAAGTGTCATGTCGGGGCGACGTTTTCTTGGTTCGCTCGATCGCGTCGTTTCAAAAGAATGAACGAGAAGCACGTGGATGCGCTTTGATACCAATCAAAAAAGACAATCTCAAGTTAACGTGTTCAGGTCGGTCTTGTAATTTATTTTGGTTTTTAAAGATTAAGCATGCCATCTCGCCAACAAAGCACTTGTACCAAGTATGACCCAGTGATAATTTGCACATCACAAGGAATGAAAAGGTAATCACTGTGCGTTTTAAAAACCTTCAACACAGACTTGAGACCTGAATTCACATCGCTACTTTTTTATTTGATAAACAGTCATGGAATATAAACAGCCTAAAACACTATTCGAGCGTAGGCTTGATACGCCGGATCAAAACCTTTATCTCGTCTCCATTCAGGATGATGGAACTGTGTTATCTGCGTATGGTAGATATGCACACAATTCAGGTGCCAAAACCGTATCTTGGAATGAATTTCTTCAAGGGGATATGAATTCCCTCGTGGAAAAAACAATGGGAATTGCTGTACTAAACGAAGTGCTTGAAAAATTGCGAGCGCTGCAATCATGATAAGAAAATACACTGAGGATGACATAGATACCATACTTGAAATTTGGCTGAGCGCATCCATTCAAGCACACGGGTTTATCTCAGCCGAGTTTTGGCAAGCTAATTTAGAAAATATGCGTAATATTTATCTCCCTGCTTCAGAGGTTTACGTCTACGAACTGAACTCCGACGTTGTCGGGTTTTACGCTTTACACCAAAACAGCTTAGCCGCCCTGTTTGTTAAACCAAAGCGACAGGGAAACGGCATAGGCAAACAATTGCTTACTCATGCAAAAAATCAAAGACCGATATTGACGCTTTGTGTATACAAAGAAAATCGAGCAAGCTATCAGTTTTACCTATCTCAAGACTTCAATGTTATCACTGAACAGGAAGATGAACATACAGGGTATCTAGAGTACGTGATGAGTACAAAGGTTTAGTGGGTCGAATAGCGTTTCGATTATTCGAACCTACTACACCATGATGATTATGCGCTGCTTGCAAACAGTCCAATGGCTTACAGAAAACCTGAACACGCAGGCATCACTTCTCGGCGGGTAAACCGCCTACAAGACTGTTTATATCCTCACTCAAATTGCGTTAACCACTCTTTTAACACACCATTTAACAAAGTTTGCTGCTCTTTACTCATCCCTTCAACCAATTGGGCTTGAATGGCGATATGCGGCTCAATCAGCTTTTCAATCAGGGCGAGGCCTTCGGCTGTCAATTCAACTGTTACACTGCGGCGGTCTTCTACACAATGCTCACGCTTAATAAGACCTTTTGCCGCTAGCTTATCTAAACGATTGGTCATCGCGCCAGAGGTGAGTAGCATGGTTTTAAATAGCTCTGATGGGGTTAAGCGAAATGGCTTGCCGCTGCGGCGCAAGGTAGCTAACACATCAAATTCGCCCAAATTTAAGCCGTATTGCTTATGTAGCTTTTCAACTTCGGCTTCCATATGTTTAGCTATGCGCACTAAGCGACCCATTATCGCCATGGGCGTTGTTTCTAACTGTGGTTTTTCGCGAGCCCACTGCTCTTGTACTCTATCAATCGCATCCATCAATATTTGCCCCGACAACAAACTTTGTAAAGAAATATCTTAACATAAAGATACTTTACAAAAAGTGTTTTTAGTAATATCTTACCGCAAAGTATCTCAACATAAAGATAGTTAATGTGAATATACTCCTCGCGATGATCCCTGCATTTTTATGGGGCACCACGTACGCGGTAACACAATACACCCTTGCGGACTGGCCGCCTCTTTTACTTGGCGCTATTAGAGCGCTTCCGGCTGGGCTTATTTTGCTAGCAGTTAAGCCAAGTTTGCCAAAAAAAACTGACTGGAAAATACTATGCGCCCTTGGGGCGATTAATATCGCGGCCTTTTTTAGCATGATCTTCGTGATGTCGTTAACGCTACCATCTGCCATATCGAGCGTGGGCATGGTGTCTGTGCCGGTGTTCGCCATGCTTTATCATTGGTTGGTCAATAAGCAACGCCCGGGATTGGTGCAAGCGCTATGCGGCGCGGCGCTTATTGTGTTGGCCTGGTTGCTATTTGATCCGAGTTCACTGAGTTTAAACCCTCTTGGTTTAGCGGCAATACTTGCGGCAATAACCTGTATCGTGATCGGCAGCTCAATCACTAAGTCTCTTGGTGGTCGCATGCATTGGTGGACAGTGTTAACTTGGCAACTTATTATTGGCGGCGTTATTCTCACACTCGCATCAAGCGTTCACGGTGTTATTGCACCAGCTAAGTATATTGCAGCTTTTAACAATTTCTCGATGACTAATCTCAGCGGCATATTATGGGTCGTGCTCCTGAACACCGCACTGGGTTATAGTTTGTACGTGTGGTTACTACAACGTATGTCTGTGGTGGACTTTACCTTTGGTGGTATTGCAAATCCAATTGCGGGTATTTTGACGGGGCTGGTGCTACTGGGCGAAACGTTCACGCCGCTTCAATATAGCTTAATGGCTGGCATGATTGTAATGCCGCTATTACCGCAAATTATCGTCACTACCCTACGAAACAGAGCTGTGCCAGCTAAGTGTGAGGTAAACTAATCAGTTGAGCGCATAGCAACTATGCGCTCGTTGCTTTAAATAGGCGAAATTAAAGTGCGAGTCGATAGATATATAGCGACTCGTCACCTGCTACGCCCAAATCATTGACACAGGACTCAACAAACTGGCCGCCTATTTTTTCAATGATCCGCTGGCTCGCAATATTTGACTGTAAACATTGAAACTCCACAGTTTTAATATCACTTACCTCTCGAAGCTTAACAATAACCTGTTCAAGCACTAGACCGATTAAGCCGTGACCTCTTGCCTTTTCGCCAAGCCAATAGCCGATTTCAGCGGTTTGCGTTTGCGCGTCCATATATTTAATCCCAAACACACCACAAAACTCGCAATTAAACTCAATAGCAGACCAAAGTCCGCCGACTTGGTTGTTTATACGTGTGTCGATGTATCGCTCTGCGTCAGCCTCGGTATGTAGTGTCGCAACCCACGGCAGCACGTTTTGTAAACTTGCACGACTACTTTGTACACAGTCAAATAATGGTTTTGCATGCGTCAAAGCAAGGTTTTGTAGTTTGAGATTGGCAGAAATATCTAGTTGCACGAGATGTTCAGCTCCATTTACTTACCTCTATTCAAATACAGGTCTAAAGAAGCTGCGTTCATAGCTAATTATGCAACCGGTATCTTCTGCAAATTTAATTGCAGCCTGACACTGTGCATCTTGAAACGATTCGTTGCGATACGTTTCATAGGCCGCCAAACTTGGAAAGGTGAATAATGCCAAGGCAATATTACTTGCGCCTTCCGATGGTAAAAAGTAGCCATTGTGCTGCCCACCAAAGCGATTGACGAGTGGGATCCACATTTTGGCATATTCCTCAAAGTCAGCAATTTTTGCCGGATCAACAACATATTTTAAGTAGCAAGTAACCATACAACCTTTCCTTTTTATTAAAAACACCAGTTTCATATTGCTCTACACAGCGATAGATAGCGTGCAAGATTACTTTAAGCGTTAATAACATGAAGTTAAAGTGATATGGGACTATCTGTCTCGATTAAATGCTCAAACTCCTGTTTTGAACTCAGCATAAGCTACTGACAGTAACTGACACACTAAGAGCGTATCTTAGCTGCAACTTTTAAAAAATGATGGAATTCCATGATGATCACCGTTGATTCTTTGGTGTTATATGTAAGCGATATCAAGCTTAGCGAGGCGTTTTATAGACAGCTATTCCAATGTGAGGCAGCGCAACTTTCTCCAACTTTTGTTTCTATGAAGTGTGCAAACAACATCTCCATTGCACTTAAACAAAACACAGCCCTTACACCACCAAGTTGCATTACCGGGGGCGGTTCTGAAATCTCTATTATGCAACCAAGCCAAGAGGCGTTTTTGGCTTTATACGATACATGGAAATTACTAGATATTGAGTTTGCTCAGGTCCCGCAAGCCGAGGGATATGGCGCTAGCTTTGTCGTATTAGACCCTGATAGACATCGTATTCGTGTGTTTACTAGTGATAAGGTATAGCGCTATTTCTAGCTCTATACCTTTTTTCCATCGAATATGGAGTTCAAATTTATAGCTTGTAGTGAAGACTCAAACTAATATTTCTTGGCTCACCATATGCTAGCTGCGAGTAGAAGCCGATCTGACTGTAATATTCTTTATCAAAGGCATTATCAATATTTAGTTGTACTGATAGCGCCTCATTGTGTTGGTATCTAGCCATTAAATTGATAAGTGAATAGGCAGGCTGTTCAACTCGTACATTACCTAATGGTGATTTTATGTCAGTGTAGTTTTCACCTTCCCAAGAAATACCTGCACCCAATGTAAATTGGTTATATTCAAAGGTATTGAATAGCCTAAATATTTTTCTAGGAAATCGGGTATTAACCGTATTTGATGTGCCGCTACTATCTTCAGCGGTTGCTTCGAATGCGGTATAATTGGCATTAATCTTCCAGCCATCCATGATCTGACCAACCACTTCGAGCTCGTAGCCGTCACTTTCAACGCCATCCGCTTCCTTATATGCAGCTAACTTATCAGGACGTGGAACAAAATCAGGGTCAACAACCGCTAAATTCTCTTGTTGTGTTTGAAAGTAAGTTATATTGGTATGTAACGCATCATTGAAATAAGTGCTTTTTAAACCAATTTCATAATTGATCCCAGTGAGAGGATCTAAGTAATTGTCATCAGCGTCAACCGCATTCTGCGGCTTGAAGATTTCCGTATAACTTGTATAAATCGTATGACTGTCAGTTAAACTATATAGAAACCCCGCATAGGGAATAAATACGTCATCGTCGCCATAGTCTTGTTCTTTGCCATAGGATACACCCTGCCTATTCCAACTCGCTAACCGTGCACCAACAATTGCCTTAAATTTATCGCTCAAATGTATTCGTGTCGCAGCAAAGTAACCTGTTTGCTCAGTGGTGTAATCCTGGCTGATGTATTTTTGACCCCAATCTGGCTGGTCAAATTCCCCGTTCCACTCAAAAAAGTTTGTGACCGGTTTGGCGGTTTTACTCCCCCCGCCTTCATAGCCATAATACACAAAGTCCTGATCGCTCTTTGCAGCTCCAACTACAAACTCATGTTCGCGGTCAAACAAAGAGTACATGCCTTGTAATCTGACACCAAAGTCAACCTGCTCTCTTTCATTTTCTAGCCGCGATGCAGAAGCCTTCATCCCAGCCCCCGTCACAGGGTGAGGAAGTCCAGACACCCAAAGTAAATACATGTCTGCAGTGCTGACATTTTTATTCGCATGGGCAACCAACTCCCATCCATTACTAAAGCTGTGATGTAGGTTTGCAAAAAATGTTTTGTGTGTACTGGCCCAACTACTCCATTTTGCGGCCACTGAAGCTGAACGATCAAAGTCTGTACGGCTGAGATCAGAGTTGAATATTGGCAGCCCGCCCCATTGAGAGCCTTTGGGTTCATTATCTTGAATGCTATACCCTAATCGCAGTAAGGTTGCATTCGACAAATCTGCATCAACGGTGGCATAAAAAACCTGTTTACTCTTTTTTTCATAGTCGACAAAAGAGTCGCCTTCTTGCAGCACCATAACCGTTCGACCTCGAACAGATCCGCTTTCGTTTAGCCCTGTCCCCAGATCAACACTCCCATAATAATTGTTCCAGCGCCCTAAGCGCGCAATTACCTTGCCACTAAGTTCACTCGAATTTGCATGTTTACGAACCAAGTTAATCGATGCCGACGGATCTCCTGCACCGGTCAACAACCCAGTAGCCCCTCGCACGATTTCAATACGTTCATAGAGCGCCGTATCGGTAAGCGACTCACCAGCACTCTGCGCGCCATTCCACTGTACTGGCACGCCATCAATTTGGTAGTTGTCAACATTGAAGCCTCGAGACGAAAACGCATTCCTTGAGCTATCGTAAGCTTTGGCCGAAATGCCAGACGCATTATTAATCACATCGGTTAGTGACGTTAACGCCTGATCTTCAATACTTTGCCGAGTAATAATGTTCACGGTTTGCGGGGTTTCTTGCAATGTCAGACCCAAACCTGTTGCCGTGTCTATTGGTTCATTGACCACATAACTGCCCGTCACCGCAATACGTTCAATTTCATTATCACGCGCGAGAGCTGCGCCTACTTCATGGATTGAGAAACGATTTTCGCCAACTTTAGTTGCAACAAACCCGCTTCCTTTCAAAAGAATTTCAAGTGCTTTTTCCGTCGTATAGTTTCCCTTCACTTGTATCGTTCTTTGCTCTGCTAGCGCGACACCATCTGCAGTAATGTGCTGCTGCGTTGCAGCTGACAGTTCGGTTATCGCTGTAGAAAGCGTTTGGGGTTCTATATTTAGTTGGTACGTAGTATCGCTAGCATAAACGTTCGCAGTTGCCAATATGAGTCCTGCGCTAGAAACAAATAAGCTCCGTCTACATATATTTATCGCATGCTGAAACTTATTTATTCTAAAAGTATGGCTTTTCATGGTCATCCTCTATTTTCATGTACCCATTTATATATTTCATCGTTAAGACGTCTACGAATTAGCAAACCCGTAAAAATCTTATAAAAATCCGCTTTAGCGTAACGGCGAGCATTAAGATAAGTAGTAACTGAAAGGTGTTCGTCATACTTTATGTGCGAGCAGCGAAAGTGCCACCTAAACTTAACGAGACAGTACCTCTTTACAAAAGTTTATTGCTACGGTGAGACGCTTTTCTACATTTGACAGGCTAATTGCTAACTGTGTGGCAATATCTCGTTGTTTAACACCCTTGATGGTGTACATAAAAAATATCTGCCGGGTTAACAATGGCAGCTCGTCCAGTGCCAAGTTTATGCAACGAAGCTCACACGAGCTGATATGGCACTTTGAAATATCGGCTATTTGACTATCAATACATGTCGTCATGTACGCTTTTTCATACTGGGTTCTAGCCTGTTCAGTACGGAAATAGTTAATGACTTCATTGTGGGCGGAGCGATACAGATAGGCAGTTGGATTTTCTACATTTCGCTTTGTTTTCATCTTTAACAGCTTTTCAGCAATGATTTGTAGAATGTCTGACGCTGTATCTGAGCAACCAAGCTTGCTAGTCAGAAAACGTTTTAGTGCACATTCATTGGAGGAGAGTGACTGTAATATTTCTTGTGAATACATCATTTATAAGTCAACACGCAAGTCCTTGCAAAAAAATTGCGAATGATAATAATTACCACTTATAAAAATTGCAATACTTCTGAGATATAAAGCCTAAGTGGGTGAAGGTAATCCATCACCCTTTATTTAGAAATCCTTTGTCTCAGGCTCACACCAACTGATATTCATTACCAGAATGCGGATCTGAACTGCGGATAATTTATACTTGAGTGTTGAATAACAAGGGCAAGGTCAAACTGCTTTTCGAGTTCAAGGAGAAACAGGCAGGGTGATAGTAAAACAGCTTCCAATCCCAACCTCACTTTCTACTACAAGCTCGCCACCATGCTCTTTAATAATGTCATAACTTATTGAAAGGCCTAAGCCCGTCCCGTTGCCAATGGGCTTAGTCGTAAAAAATGGGTCAAATATTTTATCTCTTATTTCTTCGGGGATCCCCACCCCATCATCTTGTATTCGGATCAGTACACGTTGTTGTTCTAAGCTTGTAGAAACTCGGATCTCTCCCTCGCTTTCCAACGCCTGAGCCGCATTGATCAGTAGATTCGTTAATACTTGAATTAGTTTACCTTGATTACCGAGCACTTGAGGGACTTCATTCAGTTGTGTGATCACATTAGCATGATATTTGAGCTTACTCTCCACCAGATTTAACGTTGTCTTAATACAGGCGTTAATATCACAAGGTTGCAATTGAATCGTATCTGCTCTTGAAAACTGTTTGAGGTCGTTCACAATCGCAGACACTCTTTGTAGCCCAGTCATCGACTCGTCAATAAGCTCAGTACAATCGCTATTAATAAAAGCAAAGTCTTTGTCTTGAATAAACTGATTAAACGCTACGAGTGTACTGGGTTCAAGTCCAAGCTGAATCGCACGCTTTGCAAGTTCGGCATAATCGCCATGATAGTGACGCATCACATCGAGATTACTCATGACAAAACCGAGCGGATTATTTATTTCATGGGCAACCCCGGCGGCTAATTGACCCACCGAGGCCATTTTTTCTGAGTGAACAAGCTGTTGCTGTGCGGCTTCAAGCTCTCTATTGGTAGCCTCAAGCTGCTGATTTTTCTGATTCAGTTTTTCAGTTCTTTGCGCCACTAATTCTTCTAGATGTTTATTTAGCTCAATCAAGTCATGCTTATATCGCTCTCGACGCTCATGCTCTTCGGCTAAGGTTTGTGATAGCTCATCAAACGCCAAAGATAGCTCTTGTAACTCATCTTTACTCTGTATTGGTTTCCATTTGAAATCAAACACACCGTTTTTGACATTCCGAGCAATAAATTTAGCTTGATTCTTCAGTATATACAGATTGGTTGTGAGATATATACCGAGAAAATAAGAGAAAATAGCAACTAACGCCATTTCAAACAGCGCGATGGAAACCGTCCAGCGTTTTACCTCTGACATAGCTCGATTTATGGTGCCAATATCTATGCCTATTTGAATGGTGCCAAACAGGGTCCCACCCTCAACAATATCAGCATGAATATCAAAAATACCGTCGGTAACTGTTTCAACTAACGTATCACCTTCAAATGTACGTTCTTTTAAGCGCTCGTTACCTGCAAAAGAAAGAGTTTGGTTTTCACCATCGATGACTTTAACGTAAAGGATATCTGGGTTACTTAATAACTCATTGGTAAAAGCATCCAGTGTGGCCAAATCGTATGACAGCACCGCATCTTTGGTCGCACTCGCAAACAGGCTTGCGGTTGTCGTTGCGCGTTTATTCATGGCGTCATTTGCAGACTCCATCATAAAATCAATCACTACAAATATGAGCGCACTCAACAACACCGCTTCAATAATAGCGGTGCCAATCATGGTTTTGAGTCTTAACGATAGCCTTTTCATTCAGTTGTGGGGCTTCTTAATAGTCCGCGTACTAATTGCCAACTAAGGTTTCTAATTCTAATGCTTTTACGTCTTGCCAGTCCTCGTTCGACGCCGCCATAATGCCTTTGAAGTTCACGGCTTCGAGTAGCCTAATGCCCTCTTCACTCAGTTCAAGAGAAGTCAATGCCTCAACTAATCTTCGCCTTGCATCTTCTGGCATTGTTTTTTTAACGGCAAATGCATGGGGCGTATAACCTTTTGTCATCCAGAGAATGTCAAGTTGCGATTTAATTTTGGGGTCAGCATTGTTGAAAGTACGCATAACACCACCGCCCGCTTTGACAAATCCTCTCGACACGTTGAGATAAACAGAATCATGGGAAGAGACATACCTTGGCGTAAATTCAATACCTTGTTTCACAAGTTCACCACGGGGCAAAATGCTTGCAGCGAATGCAGCAGGAGCCGGAAAAGCAAGCGTCTCTCCTCGCAACTGCGATAAGTCAGTAATACCCGTTCCCTTTTTAACCACTATGACCCCTTTGATCATTTTATCTCTTTGCTTGGCGATAGCTTGATAACCTACCCGCTCATTAAACACAACAAAGTGATAGGGGTTCATGTATGCCACATCATACTCTTGCTGCAGCACGCGGGCTTCAAAGGTTGGTATATCTTTAGCGGTTTTAAACGTGTAGTTATCTCCGGTTTTATCACTGAGATAATCGAGAATAGGCAGCCAATTTTTGGCTAACTTATTTGCAGACTGCTGCGGCACAAAGGCGAAGGTATAATCACCACTCAAACATAAAGCGGGAGACAAAATGAAACTCATCAACAGGATTTTTATCATCGCGTCACCACCTAGCAATAAACACTTTTCGAATAAGGACTTAAGTTCCACAAAAGTATAGATCAATATTAAAAAACGGCTTATTTGCTCATTGATAAAAGTGCCTGTCCTTTATCTTGTGTCGTCCTTATCTTATGTCCTTATCTTTGTTGGCCTTGATATTTTGTAACGCGCTTGCCAGCCAAATAGTAAACTGGTGAACAATCGCCGAACTCTTGCGATAAGTCGTTTGCCTGAGCCAATAACCATAGCCTGAAAATTCCTCCATTGTCGTGCGTTTACTTAACCACCCCTGTATTACTGTTGACTCAGCTAATACATCGCTCAATAGTGCCAGCCCTTGCCCGGCCACAGCCGCCTGCAAGACAAAGTGTTCTTGCTCAAAATAACGCAAGTCATAATGGCTTTCGTCAATGTGCGCTCGCCAAGGAATATTTTCAAGCCCCGTTTCGTCTTGCCAATGGGTAAGAAATAGTACAGGTTTACCTTGGTCTGGCACCCGATAATTTGGGCTAGCATAAAGCCCAATTTTCTCGGTAATCAGGTGAATTTCATTGGAGTTCGGATCCGCTTTGCCATAACGCAGGGCGATATCGATATGCTTCTCTTTATTTAAATCAATGAGTTGATCGCTCGCGCATATTGTGACGGTTTGGTTTGGGAAAGCATGATTAATGGCAGCCATATTCGGAGCAAGCCAAAGTGCAGCAAATGAATTACAACATGAAATAAGCAAATCATTCTTTTGCTCGGTAAACTCAATAAACGCATTATCAAGCATATTGAGTGAATCAATACACACCTTTGCCAGTGTCTGTCCTTGTAATGTTAATTGCACTGCTCGCGTTTTTCGCTCAAAAAGCTGAACCCTTAACTGTGATTCCAGTGATTTTATCTGATGTGACACTGCCGTAGGCGTAACATTAAGTACCCGCGCCGCATCTTTAAAGCTCAAGTAATGTGCAGCAACTGCAAAGGTTTTTATGTTATTCAAAGACGGTAAATGTGTGAACATAGCAAACCTATAAGTTAGTTTATCTCATCTATGTAAGGATTCTTCTCAGTTGTCACATTGCTCTTATAGGCACAAAATAAAACACAGGACACAACTGGAGAAAAGCCATGAAAAACATTCTATATATAAGTAGTAGCGTAAGAAAGTATAGTGAGACGAGTTCGCAACATCAGTCAATTAGCCGGATGTTAGGTGAGCAATTTTTGACAGCGTTTAGCTACTGTACACATGAAGTGGAAATCACCCATCGCGACCTCTCCGTGAAAAAACCTGCATTCATTGATGAAGCATTTATAGCGGCTGCATTTGCAAAAGGCGTGTTGAGCGAAGAGCAACGCTTAGTACTCGCTGAGTCTGACGAAATTATCAAAGAAGTGACCAATGCCGATATTATCGTAATCGCAAGTCCTATGTATAACTACGGCATGCCTGCCGTGCTAAAGGCTTGGTTTGATCTGGCGATCCGAGTAAATAAAACCTTCAGCTTTGATTTAGCACGAGGTGATAAACCACTTGAGCCAATTTTATCGGGTAAAACTCTCGTATTACTGGCATCTTGGGGAGAATTTGCATTTAAAAAAGGTGAGTCACAATATCATTTGAATCATCTAAGTAGCCATATCGAGCAGTTGGCTCCATATTTAGGTGCTGAGGCGTTTTATGAAATCGCATCTGAGTATCAAGAGTTTGGAGATGACAGGCATAAGCACTCAAAACAACGTGCTATTGATGATGTACACAAACTAGCGCAAATACTTAGCGCTAAGTAAGAGCACAAGTGAGCGTATTACGCTCACGCAGCTTAGTGCTTATAGCAATAGGTAATCTTACTTTCTTAGTTTGGGCTTTCCTTTTAAACTGATTTGGATTATTACAGTAGTAACCACATTGATTAGCATGCATATACTTAATGAAATCATAGCGCGTTTTCTACCCACTTGCTGACGCCAATGGCTTCCATAATGAACTCTACTGATAATGCTGCGAGTATCATGCCCATAAGTCGAGTAAGTAGTGACGCTCCTGCAACTCCGATAAATTGAAGTATTCGCGTGGAATAAAGTAACATTAAAAGTGTGATAAATAATACAACCAACATAGTAGTAGCTGTAACTAGCTGTTCTTGAATGGTATAAACGTGATTATCAGTAATTAAAATTACTGCCAAAATTGCACCAGGAGATGCAGTAGAAGGTATTGCTAAAGGAAAAACGGAAATATCATGCATCGGCTCTTTCGTATTCTCGCTGGATTCTTTAGAAAAAACCATTTGTAATCCAAATAAGAACAATATAACTCCACCAGCAACCTGAAAAGAAAGTAGGCTAATACCCAAAGCTCCTAATAGAATTTGTCCAATAATTATGGACCCTATCAAAATGATGGAAGCATAGGCTATAGTTTTGATCGCCGTCTTCTTACGTTCTTCAGTAGAGAGATTAGCTGTAAGCGCAACGAATATCGCCATAGTGCCAATAGGGTCGATGGTAACCCATATGGTTAGAAAGTCGTGCAAAATTTTTTCAGTCATAAACCGCTTCCAATTTAAATTATCTAGGGGTGTAGAAGCTTGCCTTTCACTTATTATCAATATCTTACTAAAATTAACAGTATCACAAGTTGTTATAGATAGATCTATAAAATAGCTTTTCTTAACTAACCTGAGCTTCGGATAATTAATGCCTTTCTAGCAGCCAGTTTTAGCGCTACCTGCGTTGAATTCACTTCCAATAGCCAGCTATTGGTGTGTAAATTCGCCTTGCCTACAGGATGTAGGTAGCAGGACGCGAGAGCGGAGCTATCCCCAAAACTCTCTGGCTAGATAAGGAAATAATTTAATATGATTTTAAAAATAATGAGTTAGCTTATTTCTTATCCAAACCTCAGGTTAACTAAATTTTTCGTGCTCATTACTAAAGCTGATATCAAGCAAGTTAATCATGTCTGATGAACTTAAGATTTAGGTGGGTTTGAAAGTGATTGAGCTTGTATCAGGCCGAAATCAACGCAATCCAAATATATAATCAACAAATTAGAGATAACATGAAGAAAAAATAATGGCAAGTCATGATTCGGGAAGAAGCCAACTCCAACCCCGCGGTTGGAGTTGGCTGTATAGGAAGTTAAGCGTTTAAAACCGCCAATAATCGAGCTTTTGAAGTCACTAAATCGGATTTGTCAGCTTCAGCTAGATAACTGATAAGGTAAGTCTCAAGACTGTTTTCTTCACCTTGCAGTTTTGCATCTAACATTGAGACTTGCTCAGACATTCTTTCGCTTTGCAATGCTTCCGGTGATGATTGATTCGTTAAAATCTCAAGCCTTAGCAGCAACTGAGCGGCGGTTAGCGAGGTTTTATTATTACCTTGCCAAGAGCTTGGAATATCGCTATCAGTGTCTACCGCTTCCACCAATTCATTGAACTTTTCACGACGCTGTGAAGAAAATAGATCATCTAATTTCGACTTCACTTGTGACAATAAACGATTCTTTTCTTTCTTCAGGCCTGGCACTACAATAAACGTATTGAGTTCGTCACGAATAGCAACCAGTTCATTTTGAGTTACCGCTTCGATGACTTTGTTGTCGAACTCTGCTAGCAACTGACGCTGCTCGACTTCCTGCGACTTCTCCTGTGCTTTTTGCTCGGCATATTGTGCACTGCGTTTTTCAAACACGGCGTCATTATGGGCACGAAATGCTTTCCACAATGTATGCTCTTGCTTAGCACCAGCAAAACCAATTTGCTGCCACTGTTTTTGTAATGATTTCAGTAAGTCACAAGCTGCTGCCAAATCTTCAGCCTGTAATTGCTGCTGTGCAGTTTCAACCAGATTTGCCTTTTCAACGGCATTGGCCTGATGGAAGGCTTTAAGTTTCTCGTAAACCGCTTGATGGTGCTCTCGGTAAATCGAATTCAGCTTTTGATAGACCTTAGCATCCACATTACCAGCATTTTTCCATGCTTTGGCTAGGCGATTAAATTGTGCTTCGACTTCTCGCCAGTCAATCCCCTCGTTATCCAAAGTACTAAGCAGCGCTTTCACTTCTTCAATCACCGCTCCACGCGCTATTTTTGCATGCTCACGCTGTACTTCTTGCTCCGCAAAGTAGGCGCGACAAGGTACAAACAATAATTCGATTTTTTCGTCAAATTGAGTTGCTTGTGCCTTTTCCTGTTCCGTTTCAACATGACCAAGCTCGTTCCAACGTGTTCTAAGTAGTTTTACCTCCTCAGCACGCTTAACTGGGTCAACCGACTCCTCAGCCAGTTTGATATCAAGCTCCGCAAGCAATTCTTCACGTTTAGGTGTAGCAGCATACTTTTGCCAATCTTTAAGGTCTTTTAATGCTTGAGACAAGCTTTCATGCTGGTTTTCGAGTGGTTTTTTGTAGCTTGGCGTAAGCAACTCAAACTGCTCAACAAAGCCGTTAAAGACACCGAATGCCACGTTAAATCGACCCTGATCAATTAATCGTTGCACATCGCGTGCTTTCTTCTTCGCGATTTTGAGTGCTTTTTCTTGCTCATTTTTCAGCGGCTCGATAGCTGTCATAAACGCTTGGCTTGCGTCTGATAACTCAGCTTTTGCTGATTTATGTAATACCTTAGACAATGAATCTAGTGCTTTACGCGCTGCAACATAGCGGTCTTTCTGTGCTTGCACTTGGGTATCAAGCGCTTCTAATGAGGTTGGGGCTTCAACTGCCTTCAACTCTGCTAAGGCATTATTGAAGGTTTCACTTGCAGCAATAAGCGTTGGCAGATCAGCAAGATCACGCTCAATATTTTGTAGTTTTCGGGTGAACTCGCCAAGTGTCTCAACTGTGACATATTGAGGTGCAGACACCTTATTTTTTAATACTTCACTACGCTTAACCAGAGCATCGTGCGGGGCTAAGTCTAGTGTTTTACATGCAACTTCGACCGATTTTTCAATGGCCTCAAGTTCAGCAGTTAATTCAGCAACCTCTAGGGCTTCATTTTGCTTTTGCATTAACTCAGCTTGCTGCGCTTGATGTTTAACTTGTAACTCATTAAGGTGGCGGTTTAATTTATCTGCTACTTGTTGATACTTTGCATCTAGTGCAGTTACCGTTTCAGCATCTAACCACTTAAGCTCAATACTTTGCCACTGTGCAAATAACTGTTGTGCTTGCGCGTTCACAGTTTCATAGTTTTGCTTATCTCTTAGCGCGTTTAACTTAGCAAGCACAACTCGCGTTTGCTCAGCAACTTGAGTAGGCATTTCTTTTGCTAATCGCTGCTGCTCCAGTGATCCACTAAGAGAAGTAAGCGCTTCACCTTTGGCTGCTTTTAGGACACTCTTTTCAAGTGAATGCTGTGCAATCAGTTCCAACATAGCGATCTGAAGTGCTTCATCACCTTCTTTGAACGATTTTTCGATTAACGTGACATTCGCAAGGCGCTTAAGCAGTTTAACTTTGTTCGTTAAATCGGTTTCAATTAACACGACTTTCTCAAGCGTTTTAGCTGGTGCATAGCGTTCAATGTATTCTTCACGAATGTTGCTCTGCAGTGCGGTGTCTTGATTAATAACTGCACTCGAAATTTTCTGCTCTGCTAGCTCTTTTAGCTCACTATCTTGCTTATAAACTTTCCACCAAAGACCAAGGTCATTTACCTTAGTAAGTACCTTTTTTCTGATCTGCGCAGACTCGTCCTCAAGTGCTAGCGTGTGTAGTAAAGTTGCGTCTTTGCTCAAGTCTAACTTGTCCACTGCTTGTGAGCGAACGTCAACCTTAGGGTGTTTCCATTTCGGTGTAAAAAGGTGTTTAAAGATCATTTTCACTGAACCTAGCTATTTCATTGTCGGCTTTGAATTCTTGTTGTAATTCGCGTTTGGATTTTTGCACCATTTCACCTTTTTCGTTGATGGTGAATTGCTCATTGGACTTAGCTACTTTTGCTTGATATAGCATGACCAACTGCACGGTTTGCTCTTTTTGCGCATCATTTAGCGGCGTACCATCAGGCCACTTTCCAGTTGACGCACCATATTGCAAACGCTCGAATACTTCAGGGGTAATATTTTGAACTAAGCTATCTACATTCATTACTACTTTTTCTTTTTCAAAATAACGAGAATAACTCGATTAATTAAGTACCAAACCGCACCAATGCCTATAGCGCTTTTGCTTGCGATCATTTCAAACGAGTTAGGTTCAGGCTGCTGCCAATAAATATATAAGAATCCACCTAGCACTAGGATCAGTGCAATAAACGAATAATTCATTACAGATTGCTGACGTTTTACACGATTTCTAGAGGCCGCTTTTTCTCTGTCTTCTTGAGAAAAGTCTGCTAAATTGGTTTCACAATGCGGGCAGGACTTATGTTTGGAGGAAATAGATTTACCGCAGCTTGGACACTGTGCTATTGCCATCGTGTTACTTCTCCATAATACAAAAAAGGGCACCTGTGAGGCGCCCTATTCTACTACCTTTGCGAACTCTTGTCCTTAAATGACAAGATAATTTTAATTAAAATTCGCTCACTGTTTGTGTTCTTTGTTGAAATCTTCCCAGTATTCTTTAACCGAAGATTTCATTTCTTTTCTGAGTAGTAAAATACCAAATAAGTTAGGTAACGTCATCACCACAATGGCCACTGCAGCCAATTTCCACACCAGTGTCGTATCAGCAAACGACGCCCAGAAGAAACCTGCAACATAGAATACCCGATACGGCATGACCGAACGACTACCCAGAAGATAAATCATCGCGCGGTCGCCATAGTATGACCATGCAATTGCCGTAGAAAACGCAAATAACAACAAACCAATCGAAACGATGTATTTACCATTTTCGCCCAAATAACCTCGGGTAAACGCTTTGGTCGTCAGCTCTGCCGAGTGCACTAAAGAGTAACCAATCACGCTGATGCTATTGTCTATTGGCAAGCCGTCTTTCACTTCGACGGTACCTGTGTATTTATGACGTTCCGTAATACCAAAACGTACTTGTTCACCAATAGAACGCGAGTGGATCACGGTAAAGTTTTCTGTTACCGCCTTACCCTGTACGACTTCAATTTCACCACTGAAAGGTTTAACATTGTGCTCTTTTCTACCATTCAAGTAAGCGTACAATGCATCTCGATCTTGTTGATTCGATTCGTCATATTTACCGTCTAAGATAACCATCGAGGAGCGCTCAAAATGGGTTTCGAACTTTTCGGTCCACACACCCGATGACAAAATAACCAATCCCGTCAAGGTACAGATAATAATTGTGTCAATAAACGGTTCAAGAATAGAAACCATACCTTCAGACACTGGCTCATCGGCTTTTGCCGAGGCGTGCGCGATTGGCGCTGAACCTTGACCCGCTTCGTTGGAAAACAGACCTCGGTTAACCCCACGGTTAAATGCATAGGCAAAAGAAGCCCCTAAGAAACCACCCGCTGCCGCAGATCCCGTGAAGGCATCTGTGAATACAGAAAGGAAAGAAGGAACGATATTCTCAACGTTGTAGAAAATAACGGCAAAAGAGCCAAGAATATAAATCGCAGCCATTAATGGCACAACGCGAGAAGTGATGGCAGCAATGCGCTTGATACCTCCAAGAATAACCAAAGCAAGTAGAATAGAAAGCACCGCACCAGTCGCCATCGGCGCAAAGCCAAAAGTCGCTTCCATGCCTTGAGCAATGTTGTTGATCTGCGGCAAACTACCTGTACCAAATGAGCTAATCACAGTGGCAATTGCAAATAATACCGCTAGCCATTTCATGTTTAGGCGGCGATCCATATAGTACATTGGACCACCAGCCATGGTGCCATCGTCTGTTTGTACACGGTATTTATGCGATAGTGTGACTTCCACAAATTTGGTTGTCATACCAAAAAAAGCCGTCATCCACATCCAAAATAATGCGGCTGGCCCACCGATTGAAATTGCCAGCGCCACCCCACCAATATTACCAGTACCAACCGTGCCAGAAAGTGCCGTTGCGAGTGCTTGGAAGTGCGTGGTATCACCTTCTAGGCCTTTTTTATCATATTTACCAGTAACGACTTTACACGCATGTTTGAAATATCGGATCTGTGGAAATTTCAAGTAGATTGTAAAAAACAAACCTACCCCTAACAGTACATACGGGAACCAAGGTGAACCACCTAACATTCCATCCAAGCTATCTAATAAGCTGCCTAACGCATCCACGAATATTCCCCTTTATTGTTGTTATTACACCCTGTTGAGGTGTTCTACCTTATTATTTTTAAATACTACTAGTTTTGAAAATTATTGTTTGTTGTTCTTTTAAACTAAACGCACAAAAATAAGCGGGTAATCAAAATAATGGTCACCCGCCTTATCTGGTTATCTTAAGTCGTCAACCACATTTAAGATTGCAGCTAACGTGTCTTGACCAAACTGATATGAACGTCGGTCTGACCAGCCGAAGTAAGGATCCGGTAGATTTGCATTATCCTTAAACGGCATTTCAACGGTATAAGCCAACGCTTTGAACGCTTCACCAACAGCACATGATGCTACAGTAAGGTTTGCTTCACCCGGTGCATCTTTATCGTAACCAAATTCATCTTGGAACTCAGGTGTGATAGTTAACAGTGCCGCCTTGAAAGACTCTTCCAAACGCTGTAGGCGCTCATCATAACTCGGAATACCTTCACTGCCCGCAACGAAGTTATACGGTAGTGCTTCGTCACCATGAATATCTAGGTACATATCCAACCCAGTTTCATGCATTTTATTTAATACATAATAAACTTCAGGTGAGTTCTCAAGTGTCGGCGTTTGCCATTCACGGTTAAGGTTAACGCCTTTTGCATTAGTGCGAAGATGACCACGAACGCTGCCGTCCGGATTCATATTTGGCACGACATAAAATACCGCTTTCGATAATAGTGCAGCAGCATGTGGGTCTTCGTCATCCAATAGTTTGTGAAGTAGACCTTCAACAAACCACTCTGCCATCGTTTCACCTGGGTGCTGGCGCGCCGTGATCCAAACCTTTTTCTTCTCATCTGACGGCTCACCAATAGTGAGTAAGCTCATATCACGGCCGTCAAGCGTTTGACCTAGCGTCTCTACAACGCACGCATCGTGGGCTTGAGCCCAGTAGACTAAGTCTAAATGGCGCTCATAACTATAAGGCGCAAAATAAGCAAAGTAGGTATGAGCACATTCAGGCTCAAAATCGATAGTTAATGTGCCATTCTCATAACGGGTTGGCACACGGAACCAAGTTTGACGATCGTAAGATGCAACCGCATGATAGTCATCCCAACCTTCAGGGTATGCTGAGTTTAGTAGTTGGTTGATATGAATTTTGTGCTCTAAAAAAGGCGTAGACTCAAGTCTAAAGTGAAACCATTGAAAAAAGTCAGACTCATTGTCTTTATTGATTTCTAGTTGAATATCCGCAGGTGATTCTGCTTTTACCACCTTGATATTACCACTATCGAAATTACTCGTAATGCGCATAGGTTTCCCTAAATAAGTTAAAAACTACTGTGTAAATACACTGTTACCATACCTAGCTTAGCGTCCATTCAGGACAATATTACAACTGAAAGAAGTTGTAATGCTGCGCTGCTGTTCGCGCTAAGTAATTACATAACTTTTTGTTAGCTAATTGTAGCTGGCCTATCTTTGCAAGCCTACCACAACCAATTTGTTTCAAAAACTAAAAAAGCCAGCTGGTGCTGGCTTTTTATCGTAAATTTCGTGTTAGCGAGGTAGGCTCGGGAATTTTACTTCCGCCATGTCTTGCATTACACGTACAACCTGGCAGCTGTAACCGAACTCGTTATCGTACCATACGTAAAGTACTACGCGGTCGCCATCAACGATGGTTGCTTTTGAGTCAACCACACCTGCATAACGGCTACCCACAAGGTCAGTAGACACGATTTCTGTTGATGCAGTGTAGTCAATCTGGTCACGTAGTTCAGAGTAAAGTGAAGACTCACGAAGGAATTCATTTAGCTCTTCAGCAGTTGTTTCTTTACCTAGGTTTAGGTTAAGAATTGCCATTGATACGTTTGGTGTTGGTACACGAATTGCATTACCAGTTAGTTTACCAGCAAGCTCTGGAAGTGCTTTAGCAACCGCTTTCGCAGCACCGGTTGAAGTAATAACCATGTTCAATGCTGCACTACGACCACGACGCTCAGCTTTGTGGTAGTTGTCGATCAAGTTTTGGTCATTGGTGTAAGAGTGAACCGTTTCAACGTGACCATTCTTAATACCAAACTTGTCGTTAAGTGCTTTTAATACCGGTGTGATTGCGTTAGTTGTACAGCTTGCTGCAGACACAATCTTGTCTTCAGACTGAATGTCTGAGTTGTTAACACCATAAACGATATTTTTGATGTCACCTTTAGCTGGCGCCGTAAGTAACACTTTAGACGCACCGATTGACTTAAGGTGCTTACCTAAGCCATCCTCGTCTTTCCACACACCTGTGTTATCTACGATAAGCGCGTTTTCAATACCGTATTTTGTGTAATCCACTTCTTCAGGTGAGTTTGCGTAGATAATCTGAATGTAGTTACCATTTGCTTTAATCGCACCTTTTTCATGGTCTACTGTGATTGAACCATTGAAAGGACCATGAATTGAGTCACGGCGCAATAAGCTTGCACGTTTCTCGAGATCACCATCGCGGCCACCGCGAACAACAATTGCACGAAGGCGTAAATCAGCGTGAGAGCCGCCACGTTCGATAAGTAGGCGTGCTAATAAACGGCCAATGCGACCAAAACCATAAAGAACGACGTCACGAGGCTCTGGACGTGCACCTTGGTTTAGTAATTCTGCAAGTTCTGCATTTAAAAACTCTTCGATTGAGCGGCCTTCACCTGCATTTTTATAAATGTAGGCATAAGCTAGCTTACCAAGGTCAACACGACCTGGTGCTAATTCCATTTTGCTGATCACTTCTAAGAATGGAAAGCTTTCACGAAGACGTAGTTTACGCTCTTCAAAGCGTGCTACTGTTTTGTGTGCTTTGATAACATCAATGGTGCTTGCGCTCACAAGAGGACGACCGTATACAGAGATTTCAACGCCTTTGTTACGGTATAGACGACCGATTAGGGGTTGCATGCTTTCTGCATAATCTTGACGCTCTTGCCAGCTGTTTTGATATTCTTGCTCGTGAGATAAGGTCATTTTTTCTGCCTAATAAACAATTTTCTTTGAACGGATAGCCCGAATGGGCACGGCTATTCTAATTTAAACTGCCGTGATTCTCCACTGTTACCGAACAATTCATTGCGTTAAACTAGTAAACTATTAGCTCTACCCTGTTTATTCGGGCATAACCCCCTATAATTATAAAAAATCATTGAGGTCAAACTATGGCATTTAAAAAGTCGCTAGTTTTTGCAGCGTTACTACTTGCTGGTTGCGACGACACCCTAACCTTGAACCAAGTGTGTAGCGAAACGCCTGGTTTTTGTGAAGACTTAAATAAAGACAGTCACTGTAAAGACGAACGTGCGTCGCTAATCTACGCGCGCTACCACGAATACAAGTCACCGACGGACGAAAACAAATATGACTTGTTGCAAAATTTAGAAAGCTACAACCAATGCGTTTCTCGCGCCGCCAAAATTGAGCACATCAAGTTAAAAGAAAAAACCACTTCACGAGTGGAAGGTCATCTCACCGCACTAAAAGAAATGACGCGTATTTACAATGAAACAAAAGGCAGTAACCACCCAGGTCTGCTTTATTATCATTGGTCTCGTAACAGTGATCGCACAGCAATGAACAAGCTACTGAATATGCAAGACGACCCTAGAGTCCAAAACGATCCCGAAATTCAGCTTTTCCTCGCAGAGTTTTACGCCAAAGTAGATGACGATAAAACCGTTGATATTCTCTACCGCGTATTAGAGCTGAATAAAAGAGGTCATACCCCTAACCCAGAAGTCTATTCATCTTTAGTCAGTATCTTTTACAAACACGAAAAGTATAAGCACGCATATACTTTTGCCCGTGTGGCCCAGCTTTCTGGAGTTGAAGATATCGATATTATTCCAGTAACAAACCAACTGGCTTCTATGGGTAAAGATTTAGCCAACTTAGATTCATTGGCGCAAAGAACTTACGAAAGCATTCAAGCTGGGGAGTTTGTTTCCCCACGTGATTTTTGAGCCTAGTTATAAAAATCAAAACGGGAAGCAAATGCTTCCCGTTTTGAAAATAATACCAATTTACTTAGTTACGTGGCCTATTTTGCAAGTGCTACGTTAATAAACACTGCGGTCATCAAGACTGGGCAAACAAATCTAACGTACTGAGCAAACCAGTAATGTGCACCACGGGATTCTAAGTGGAGCTGATTACCGCGCTTCCAAACCCAGCCAACAGTAATAAAGTAGAACAACCCCATCAAAGGTAGCTGATATTGCGTGAATAGACTGATCACTAACTCAAACAGCCAATCAAAGTTTAGAATAATCGTGCTCGATGCCAATAAGATAACTAACGTGACCAACCAAGTCGCTTGTTTCCGTTTAAAGCCATGGTTTTCAACCAAGAACGATACCGGAATTTCTGTTGAAGAAATGGTAGAAGTTACCGATGCAATCGACATAAGTACAAAGAAAGTCAGGCTAACTAACAACCCTATTTCACCCATATTGGCAAATAGCTCGGGTAAAATGGCAAAAATCAAACGACCTTCACCGATTAATTTGCCATCTTGAAATACTTGAACACCATTTTGCTGCGCAACGAATATTGCAGGGATAATAAGTAAACCGGCCAAAAATGCGACACTGGTATCTAGCATTGCAACACTAAACGTCAGCTTAGGTAAATTTTCGTGCGGTTTTAAGTACGAGCCATAAATCATCATGCAGCCCACACCCAACGACAACGAAAAGAACGCCTGCCCCATGGCCGCGATGATCAAATCAGGATCGCTAATTTTTGAAAAGTCTGGAACTAAATACGTCCTAAACCCTTCTGCTGCGCCGTCTAATGTCGCCATATAACCAATAAGGCCAAGCAGTAATACCAATAACAACGGCATGAGTCTGCGCGACCAAGCTTCTATGCCTGATTTTACGCCTT
The DNA here is from genome assembly GCF_002289345.1 of Pseudoalteromonas sp. HM-SA03. Classification (GTDB taxonomy): domain Bacteria; phylum Pseudomonadota; class Gammaproteobacteria; order Enterobacterales; family Alteromonadaceae; genus Pseudoalteromonas. Next base: position 54,290 of record NZ_NSDG01000046.1, read on the forward strand.
TGAGAATAATGCTCGCAGTCAAAATTAACATCAGTGGTGTAAAGATAAAGTTTCTAAGCATCGAGTCACCGCTAAGAAACTGGTGTGCGGCATCTAGTTCAGCCATTTGCGCAAGAGGATCAAGTGCATGAGACAGCATCCATCCAGCCACAATAGAGTAAAAGCTGAGCATCACGATAGCACCAGCAAGGCCGATATACCCCGCTGCGGCTCCTATTTTCGGATTACCTTCACGCCAGGCTGTCTTAAGTGCTTTAACTGGGTTTGCTTGCGCCTGATGGCCTAAATACAATTCAGTGTAAAGTGCAGGTAATGCGAGTAAGAAAATCACCGCAAAATAAACCAGTAAAAATGCACCACCACCATGGTTTGCGGCTTGTGTGGGAAATCCCCAAATGTTACCAAGTCCAACAGCCGCACCAGCTGCTGCTAACACAAAGCCAAGTCGGCTTTGAAATCCATCGCGCGTATGAGCCATGTCTGTAATCAATCATTATTTTTGTAGACGGCCGATTATACGTACTTCCGCTAAAAATGCGAGAGGTTCTCGGCGCGCCTCAGAAACTCGAGTTGGGCGTCTCTAGAAAGTCCATTTCTTCTTCTGTTGAATCGCGATTGAGTATTTCGTTTCGATGGGGATACCGGCCAAACCTATCGATAATTTTTTTATGCGCGACTTCAAAATCATAATTAGGCAGGTCGCGAAAATAATGGTCTGCGGCACGATGGATGATGCGACTCTCGCTATGCATCATAGGTAGGTATAAAAACATCAATTCAGTATCGTTGAGCTGGCGGTGATAGCCTTTTTCGATGGCGTGTTGGGTGAGGCTTAGCGCCAAAGGGTCACTGGCAAACGCCTCTGGAGTGTCTCTGAATATATTGCGAGAAAACTGATCTAAGATAATGATTTCGCACAGCGCGCCAAGTGGTGTTGCTCTCCAGCTCGAAAGTTCACCTTGGTGCGCCATTTGGTGCAAAATACCGAAGCGATTTTTTATTATGCGATCAAAGTCCGCAGACTTCTTCCACCAATCTGATTCAGTGCATTCAACAAACCAGAATTCGTAGACGTCTTTATAATTCATGATGGCACTCCTAGGGAAAAACAAACTTGAAGGTCAGCAGACCCTAACCGTTATAAACAAAGTGCCACCCATCGCTCAATAATGCAACTTTTTTATTAGTTACTGAAAAACAATAAATTCACTTACGCAACCTCTAGTAATTTAGCATGAATTGACTGCACAACCTGATCTGACTCCTGCTGCTCAACTAAAAAGCACAGATTGTGCTTGCTCGCACCATGGCATATTAGTCGAATATTAAACTCTGACAACACATCCATGAGATTGAGCTGACACTTCTTCAACTGGATCTCAGAACCTATCATGGCCACCAAAGTAAGATTATTTTCAACGGTCACATGACAAAACTCGCCAAGTTCATCCAAACAAGCTTGCTCCAACTCTGGTCGAGAAGCATTCGGCGCATTATCTAGCGTAAGCGCGACACTAATTTCCGAAGTCGTTACCAAGTCAACCGATATATTGTAATTGCTTAAAATGGTGAAGATACGAGCCAAAAAGCCGCTAGCAAGAAGCATTTCAGGGCTCTTTAGCGTCAATAGTATTTGGTTTTTACGTTGTGTCACTGCACGAATGCCTGCTTGCGCCGTTTTCTCTTTTTCAATCCAAGTGCCACCCGCTTGCGGATCACGACTTGAACCAACAAATACTGAAATACCTTTACGACTCGCTGGCAATATCGTTGCGGGATGCAACACCTTGGCACCAAATGTCGCCATTTCTGCTGCTTCATCAAAACTCAAACGAGGAATAGGTCTCGCCTTTACACACAAACGTGGATCAGTACTAAAAATACCGACGACATCGGTCCAAATATGCACACTTGACGCGTCAATTGCCTCAGCTAACAATGCAGCACTATAGTCAGAACCGCCACGACCCAGCGTGGTCGTCTGGCCGTATTGATCGCTACCAATAAATCCTTGCGTCACCTGCACTGTATCGCCAAGTAGCGCGACCAAACTGGTTTGGGCGGCTTCACGCGTAGCTGCAACATTTGGATTCGCTTTACCAAATTGATTATCTGTTTTAAGCACTTTACGCACATCAAAGCGCGACGCCTGAACCTGATTATTCCGTAGTATTTGGGTAAACAAATAAGAAGAAAAACGCTCGCCAAAGCTCAACATTTCATCGCATTGCTGTCTGCTAAGTGCAGGTAAACTCGCAAGGCTTTCAAATTCACTGAAAGTTTGTTTGTAACCCTCAGCAAGATCAGCATCCAAAGACACTTGATCGATAATCGCTTGTTGTATGTTTTCAACCGCTGCAACAACTGCTTTGCGCCCGGCTTCATCTTCCTTTTGTTGGGTTAGCGTTACAAGGTGATTGGTGACGCCAGCACATGCACTAACAACGACCACTCGAACATTTGGGTTGTCACGAACAATGTGAGCACAACGAGACATAGCTTCAAAGTCAGCGACACTGGTACCACCAAATTTGGCTACAACATACTGCGAATTCATTTTCTCTCCTCTCGACTGTTGGCACAGTCAAATTTTATAAGGAGAACTCGGCATGGGATTTCTAGAAAGACGAACGCTTGAAATGACCTTTGCCAGAAGCTCTCCACCAATACGGTGACAGTTCCGAGGATTCAGCCTCGTAAACCGAAGAATCGTCGCGACGAGCAACTTTTCTCCTCGGCGAATACTTCCCTCACTAGTGGTCATTGGTCTCGTCACCTCACACTAACTACCTAAGCATCGCGCCTCTTCTGTTTATTTTGCCTTTGTTAATCTGAATAAAAGCAAAATAAAAGCCCGCAATAAATGCGGGCGATGTGAGAAAATTATCTTTTAGCCGTCTAGGTGTCAAGTTATTTATGAAAAACTTATCCCAAAGCGGTAAAAATTAAATCCATTGGTCTTAAATAAGCTGACCCGCGAAATACGCGCCACTATATCCAATGGTATATGCGATAAGCAGGTAGATACTCATTTTAAGATAGCTTGAGAAGGTTAAGGCTTTTACCTTGCTCATTGCAATGATCCCCGCTGCAGAACCAATGATGAGCATAGAGCCACCAACGCCAGTCGCATAAGTAAAGGTTAACCATTGCGCTGGAGTCATCGTAATGTCTGCTTTTAATAGTGCCGCCGTCAAAGGTACGTTATCTACCGCCGCACTCATTAAACCGACCAAGTAATTTGCGTATTCCGGCGCAAGATGCAGATATAAATCGGTAAACTTAGACAGTACACCGACCTCTTTCAACGCACCAACTAATAACAGCACACCCACAAAGAACAACAAGGTGTCGTATTCAATTTCACGGATATAGTCGATGATTTTCTTATTAACGTCTTTCTTGCGCATCAAGAATTGCGCCATTAAGAACATCAAAGACAAGCCAAATAAGAAAGTTAGCATCGGCGGTACATGGTATTGCACGCTTAAGAATAACGTAGCAAAAATGGTTGATAAGAAGATGAGCGCAATAGTGATATCGGTCTTTTCAATTCTGCGTAATTCTGCCTTTTCAAAGGTAATTTTTTCATTCATACCAATAGAAAGCATGGCTGCTAACACAAATACGCTCAACATAGACGGCATGATCAGCAATAAAAGGTCTGGGATCGTGACTTTATCGGCTAGAAATATCATCAAGGTGGTAACGTCACCTGTGATCAATGATACCCCGCCCGAGTTGACACTGAAGATAATTAACGTCGCATATTTTATTAACTTTTTCGGGTCAAGTTTCAAAGACATGACAACAGCTAATGAAATAAGCGTCGCAGTAATATTATCCGAGATGGATGAAAATATGAATGCAAATGCACCAACCAAAAACATTAGCTTGCGTTCGCTAATATGGGTTGGCATGATCCGATGAACAATATTTTGGATAAACCCTTTTGAGTTCAAGTAGGCAACAAACGTCATGGCAGCCATTAAAAACAACCATAAAGTCGCGATTTCCAAAATGTTATGGTCTAGCTCAATTTGTACAATTTCTGGGCTTTGACCATGAATTGGAGAGATAAAGGCAATAATCCAACATAAAGTACCAAAAAAAAGCGTTGTTTTGGCCTTGTTTACGTGAATAATATCTTCTATAACGATGAGTATAAAAGCGATGGCGATCAGGGTTAGAATAATGGGCGTGACCATAATGCGTAAACAACCTGTAATTAAATGTAACAAGGGGTGGGTTCGTTTTCGCGGCGGATTCTAGCACCATCACAGTCCCCATGCTACGTACGATAAACATTTTGTGACAAATTGATGAAGTAGTGATGTAACTTAGCTACTACACACTGGAAAGTTATGATCCCAGCAAAAAAATTATTAAATACGATAAATGAACACTGGAGCGTACTCGAGCTACTTTTTAAACGATTTAAGCTCGCAGATTTCAGTCTAAAAGATGTACAAAACATCCTAAAACAGAAAAACCCTAGCTGGTCGAGTGAACGAATTTATAAAGAAACCAATCGATTACTCCAACAAGAAATTATTATCCCTTTAGCTAAATCTTCACAGTTAGAAATCAACCGTGCAATCGCTGACTTCGCCAGCTTTCTTTTACAAGAAGAAAGCCTCGGTTTAGCGGAAGAGATCACGGTGCTGGTAAAAGACTTAGAAAGATTAGGTAATCGCATCGCACAAGCTGGTGAAGAGGCTGACTACTCTGAGCTACGCCGTTTTAGCCGCATTATGGACGAGCGCGTTCGTAAAATTGTTAAGCTGTTCGAGCATAACGAAAGCGCTATCATGAACTTGGTTGAACAAGCAAAGTCTGACACCTCAACACTGTCTCTTGGCATGAGATATAAAGCGGTATTGGAAGCGTTTGACGAATATATCGAACCTATGCTGGAAATGGTCGATATTCATGGCCCTTTCCAACGCTGCTTTGATCAAATAGAGCTTCAGGTCAGTGAACAAATTGACGAAATTGAACAATTAGGTCGTGGCGCTGCAGACAAACGTATGCTGGAGCAGCTCAGAACACGCATTTTAGATATGCACCTCATTGGTAGAGAAAGCTTAAGCCGCAGTGCCGATCTCCTCATGCCGTTACGTGAAGAGTTACGCCGCAATACACTCATTACACGCCAAGCCTCTAAAGTCCTTGGACAAATTAGGAAACGCGGCGTTGACCGGTTACTCTCACCAGTTCAACCAGAATTTGTGTCAGACATTCAACGTTTTAACCTCGGGCAAAAGCGTCACATGGTCGCTTATATGGCAAGTCTCGTTGAGTTTGAGCATGAAGAATATCAGCTGCCCGATCACGACGATGTGCCAGCTTATCAAAGCCCTAACATTCCAGATTACAACTCGGTAAAAACGAGATTTCAACAAACCGGTAAAAAGCGCCAGGCACTATTGGGCTTTTTAAGCGATAGCTACCCAGATCTCGAAGCAGACGAAATGCTGTTTCTTTATCAAAAGCTGATCAACGAATCTGACTTGGCACTTAGCCAAGAGCAACAAAAGAGTAAGATCACTATCGCATCGCATACCTTCTCTTTATATCCATTTAGTGCCAAAGCAAAACAAGATTAGCATTATGACGACAATTAACTTAGACATGCTCAATGAACTCCAAGCCATTAATAAAAAACTGGTGAGCGGGTATCATATCAGTGAGCAAGACACTACCCTTTGGCAAGAGTTAGATCAGCAAATTGATAGCTATCAAGCGCTATTTTCAGCTTTAGGCCATGACTTACAGCACGATGCCCGTGGCTTTTACTATTTGGCAAGCGATGAAAGCACGCCAAATATGGGGAAAATTTCCCGCGCAATTGCCCTAACCATTTATATTTTGATTGAGCACTATGCCAACCAAGGTAAAGATCCGCTTCGCGTACTATTTGATGAAAGCTGCGATTTAGAGCTAATGCAAACCATAGTGCAGCTCAATAAGCATCTTTTTGACCAGCTGGAGATTTTTTCGGGCTCAGATCTCAGAAAAGACGTGTTTTTACGTATGGTGAGACTGGGTCTAGCCCGTGAGGTTGAGCAAGGCTTTATGCTACTTGCACCGATTTATCGCTACATTGACGCGCTAATGGAAGTAAACGAAGAACAGTATGATATTGAGGACGAGCTATGAGCGAGCAGTTGTACGGCTTAAGTAAACTAGCATTATTAAATACCGCCGGATACGCTAAGTGTGTCATTCCTCTGGATAAAAGCGCGTCTATCTGCGCTCCGAATAACACTGGTAAAAGCTCGGTGATCAATGCGCTGCAGTTTCCACTTATCAACGATTTAAGACTGACTGAATGGGATGGTCACGATTTAGAAGAAACGCGTAAATTCTACTTTTCTTCTGATCAATCCTATATTTTGCTGGAAGCCAACCTCCCCCATGGCGATGTGGTCATTGGCGTTGCGGGGCTGGGGAAAATCGCCGGTTACGCGCACCAGTTTTTTTGCTATCAAGGCAAACTGAACCTTGATGATTACACCCAAGGTAAAAGTATCATCAAGTACACTAAGCTATTTAATCACTTACAGGAAAAACAACTTAAGCCTGTAGAACTAAAAGCACAAGAGCTTAATGCCCTACTCACAGGTGGCGCCACACCATTTGATGGCGATATCAACCTGAAGATGATCCCACTGAATAATGTCCAAGATGCGCCGGTATACAAAGAAATATTCCGTCGTATTCTGAATCTGCATAAGCTCGGCGCACAGGACGTAAAGCGCTTTATGCTCAAGGTGTTCGAACGCCATATGTCGAACTCGAAAGTCGACTTTTATGAAGTCTGGCGTCGCGCTTTTGATAAAGTCAACCGTGCGCGCCGTGAGCTAAATGCGCTGGAGTCGATGCAAGAGCCAATTTCAGCCCTTGAGAAAATGCTTGAAAACGAAGCGGTATTAAAAGGCAAACTGGCGGCTTACGCACCAAAACTCGATTTGGCTTTGGTCGAATATGATAACTATCACAACGAGCAAATTGCAGAGTTGGCAACACAGCTAGAAGACATCGAAGCCGAAAAGCGCGAATTTGAGTCTAAGCAGCAGCTGTACGTCCAACAGTCTCGTGATATCGAGCGTAAACAAACCCAAATAGAGCAATGGTTTACCGATTTCCACGCGTTAAAACGTGAATTTGAACTAACTAATCATGCAACGCTTAAAACCAATTTAACGCTGTTGAAAAAGGAATATGAGCAACTTTCCTTCTCAATTAATAGTGCACAGGGGCAAAGTCTCCATACCCTTGATTTTCGCATCAACGAAACACAAAAGCAGATTAAGAGTTTAAAACTGCAACTCAAGAACCTTGAGTTCAACCTGTTTACTCGTATGCGTGAAGATCTTTCTTTAAAAGAAGTGGAAGAAATCTCACGGATCTTGAACCCAGATTTATTATCATTTTCAACCACTTCTCAAGGTGAAATTGATATCACCGACGAGGATGCCTTTGGCGCATTTTTAGAGTCGCTATCTAAGTCAGTTCAAGGCGGTGAGCTTAAGGTGCCTGGCGCTACCGTTAAGTTGAAAAAACTAAGTCCAGTACAAATGCAAAGCGGTGAGAACAAAGCCCAATTGCAAGCACAGCTGGAGTCACTACAACAGTCGCTTAACGACTTAAAGCAGCAGCGTGAAGTCGCTGCAAATGTCGCTGAAAAGCAAAAAGAACGTGATGCGCTTTATGATGAACTCATGGCAACAGAAGCGGCCATGAAACGCTTTGAGCAATATCAAACCATGTTGCAATCGGTCGATGCTCAACAAGCACTAAAAGAGCAACTAGAGATGGAACGAGAGCAAGTTGATGAATATTTACATGATATTCAACGTAATGCTGGTTCAATTTCAGACCGCCGCTCTATCATTAAAAGCAAGCAAGACTTGTTGGTGCGCCAAGCCGACCGCCTAAAGCAAGTGAAGTCAGAACGTATCGACCACACACTAGACCTATATTCGGGTAAGCTGGCACCATACGAAATCGAAATTAACCTAGATTTTGATAACCTCTCTGAAGTGGTCCACCAGTTTAATAAAGATTGTAATGAGCTTAGAAACTTAGACGTTAATGTGCGTAATACCTACTTGCATATCTACAATGCTGGGATCACTAAGTTTGAAAACGAGTCAGACGTTACTATTAAGTATCAAAAGCTGATCAGCGCGTATCATAACTTAGATAACGAACGAGATGCCGTCGATAAACAAGCACGAGTGGCGCTCACTGAAGTGGCCGCAACCATTAAAGGATTGCGTCAAGACTTAGACCGCTTACGCCGAGAGATGAACAGCTTTAACAAAGGCATAAGCCAGCATCGTATCTCTAACTTGCAGGCATTCAAAATCAATGTCATCCCTCGTAAAATGCTAGTTGATAGCATAGATACCATTATCGGCACTTCAGATTTATATGAAAAAGGCGAAAGCTTAGACTTACTTAGTGAGCAGCCTAGCTCAGAAAAGTCTGTCAATGAGGCGAAAGATCACATCATCAAACTGGCAAGTGATAAAGCGGGATTGACGTTAACCGATCTCTTCGACATTCGCTTTGAAGTGGTCAACCGCGCAGGTGATACTGAGCACTTTGATAAAATTGACTCGGCTGGCTCAAACGGCACGCGGATCACCATCAAGCTTTTATGTGGCATGCTATTTATTCGCTATCTATTATCTGATCAAGAACAAGCAATGTATCGTATCCCAATTTACATCGATGAAGCTGCGGATATCGACCCACAAAACCAAAAGGCTATTATCGAAACCGCACTAAGCTTTGGGTTTGTACCAATTTTTGCATCGGTGAAACCACAGATCAGCTGTGACTACTTGGTGCCGATCCGCAGTGTTGCACAAGGTAGCCAAAACTGGGTGGATGAAAAAGACTGGATAGAAGTGGAACATTAATCTCAAGTTAATGTCTTAGATACAATTATTAAAGGGTGCTTGTCTCTACCATTTAACGCCTTAACACGTTAAGGTAGAGCAGACATCCGACTAAGGAGTAAAGACACATGTTTAAGAATATTGTTATCGCCACTTTGGTGCTGATGTTAGCGGCCTGCGCCAAAACCCCTGATTGGGATTATGATAAGTCTGTACAATTCGCTAACTACAAAACCTATGCTTGGTCACCTGAAGCGGACCTAAAAAATAATGGTCGTGAATACCAAGTCAATGACTTAATGGAAAAGCGGATCCGCAGTGCAATTCAAAACGAAATGAGCAAACAAGGTTTCACCCTCACCGATCCGCAATCGGCTGACTTACTGGTTAACTATCACGCTTCAGTTGATACAAAAATTGAATCTGACTCGCTTCACACCACGTACGGTGCGCGTTGGAACTACTGGGGTATTGGTTGGCAAACACAGACCACAACACGTGAATATGAAGTAGGTACGCTAGTACTCGATATGATAGACAAAGCGTCTAACCAGCTAGTTTGGCGCGGTGCAAAAGAAGGTCGCTTACGTAGCAACCAATCACCAGATCAAAGAACAGCGTCAATTAACAAAACCATTTCGGAATTGCTGGCTAACTTCCCACCACAGCCACAGCACTAAGCGAAAACCGGATCAAGTCTTGGCTTGATCCGAATTCCTCATCACTATTTTGAAGGTGAACAGTCTTAAGGTGAATAAGTCTAAACTTTATCTGTCAGGTTTGATTGTTAGGGTTTAATCAAATATGAGTGCTAAACTCGGCCGTCCAACAGCGATTTCATACCTTAAATCCAATTGTGATAACGGACGCTCGCCCAACTCGTATTTGGACAGAAACGTTTTAGGTCGTCGGCTGTATTCGGTGAATTGCGCATAAAAACTCTATGGGCTAGCGCCGCATTAAGGTGTGAACAGCGTAATACAAAAGCCTCAGCACAACACCTTAATCACTAAAATCAACACATAGCGAAATGCCATGCGTTGCGAATCACTCTTATACAGTTTGTTAAATTGCTACTTTTTCCGTAGCTTTGCATTTGCTGATAACACGATTGAGTCACCTAAAATACGCCTTACGCCAAAATAGCCACCTGACGACGAAAGTTGGTGTACCTGAAGTGAATCTGAGTCAAGCCTATCAAACCAGTATGGAGCTAAAGAGCATTGAGCTGAACCCGTAGCTAGATCTTCAGATATACCAATTTTGGGCGCAAAATATCTTAATACGTACCCATTTTCTCCACTTGCTGCAGTCACGATTAAAGCATGATAATTACCAAGCTGTTTAAAGCGCATATCATCAGGCTTAAAATCTCTTACAGATTCTATTGAGGGCAAGACTATAACTAAGTCTCGAGTTGAAAATACCTCAATAGCATCAACTGCCAAATCCGCTATTTCTGGCGGGACGACACATGTTTCACCTTTCCAGCTAGGCATCTCAAGAGTATACGCACCATTCTTTTTGGCGATTGAGACGTCTCCGTGTTTGCTGCTGAAAAGTACACTATCGAGTTTGTACTTAGAGATGATTGCAGCACCAGCCCCTAAGCTACCATGCCCACACAGGTTAATTTCCCCATCCAGCGCAAACCAACGAATGTGAAACTGTCCATTAATTTTGATAACAAAAGAGGTAACTGGAAGTCCTGCTTCACAAGTTATTTTCTGTAAATCTTCATCAGAAAGCCAACTATCAAGCTCTAATACACCACAAGGGTTACCAGAAGCCGACTCACCACCAAACACATCATATGTTTCTAATTTGATAATTTCCCCCTCGATTGCAATTTAACGCCTAAGCACACCGGCACGAGCTTGCGAGTGTCCGGCAGCCGAAGGCTGCGTAGTGCTGCGTATGGTTATATTTCGCTTCACCAGTGCGCCTTGATTTTATGAAGTTTAATAAGGTATGGGATCTGTATGATTGGCTCTAGACGAATTACTAACCCAGAACCGACAAACATGGTAGCTATAGTTATAAAAAGGCCTATGTAACCAAACACCAAGCAAGCATTTAACCCCCACTCCTTACCAAAAAGTAGGCCATAGGCACAAATACCATTTATTAAAATGATGGTGGATATCGACAATGGCATCAGAGCAAATGCCGGTCCCTCGTACTCTAGGCCAAACATCATGTAAGAAGCTGAAAATCCAAAAAATAGAGAAGTAAGGTAGAAAAACGGGACTAGAGCCCCCATAACAATGAATATCCAGCCAAAAACCTTAATCCACGTCGGGACAAGCGCTTTACGGTACTCTTTCTTGCTAGCACCAGTTTCTCTATTTTCGAGTACCACTTCCATTATGTATCTCCCGAAATATAACATTTTATTCGTGCGCGTGCGCGTTTACCTCGTTGGACCAATGAAAACACGCACAGTTAACTATCTGTATGCAACGAACTTATCAGCATTCTGCTAAATATACCATCTGGAAAAATGCGCATGCGCGTTTCCCAAACCTATTATCTCAAATCGAAAATAAATAACCTATTGATAAAAATAATATTTTTAATTTATTCATGCGTAAACGCGCAAAATTTTTTTCATTATTTTCCTTGATATCCGAGAACTTCAGATAACACTGTATATGTACACAGCCACATAAGGTAAGCAGTTATCATGAGTCTAAAAAGCCCATTTCTGAAAGGTCTTCAGGAAGAAATACGTATGCGTGATTACAGCATTAGTACAGAAAAAACCTACCTATATTGGATTAAGGCATTCATTAACTTTCACCACAAGCGTCACCCTGAGACAATGGGAACGGAAGAGGTTACACAATTTTTAGTCTTCCTTGCCAACCAACGAAATGTGGCTATCAACACACAAAAAATTGCACTTAACGCGCTAGCCTACTTGAGAGGAAAATAAGGAGAAAATAAGTGACATATATGGACGTTCGCTCTGAAGGGAAAAAGGAAACGTAAACAACTTAAAAGCATTAAAATATCTATATTTTTTCAATGCATTAGAAAACAGTTGTAAAAAGGAGATATCTGAAGGCTAAATACTTAAGAAAAGTAAAAATTCAGCAAACCAAGGAGCTCGCACAAGTGGTTTTGGAGCGTTGCGCTGTGCTTAAATCAACACACGACGCAACAATTAAACAAGTTTGTAGTTGGTTTTAAGATTTGTTTTCGCATTTTATCGTCTCTTCCCCAAGACGATAGGCATTATTTGCCAGCACATAAGTTCCCGAAATAATAGCAGTAGTAGGAACGAGTATCGGCGTTAATATAATTCCACTCACGGAATAATACGTATTGGTTTCGTCTGCAACATCGACTATCTTTAGGGTTTTTCTATCAGATGAAATCTCGCACTTGTTGGTGTGAGCAGTATCTTGCACAGGCATTACTACACAAGCGCTGAGTGAGATTATCGGTAACATAATCAGTCTGTTTAACTTCATCACCTTTCCTTGAATTCAGTTTGCAATACTTTCATGACGTCGCTCTTAGACATTACCTCCCTCTAAAGGTTCCCTGTGCTTTACGCTTAAACTGCGCCAAACTGGTATTGTTCTCTACAGTTTTCAGTCTTGATCCAACAGCTATTGTGGCTCAATAAATCCGAGGTACCTCATATAAAATGAAGCACCCCATACTGATCGAGGTTTTAAGATTTACCGAGGTTTTGTTCGTAGATCTTAAGTGCGTGTTCTAAATCTTCTATCAAGTCTTCTACGTCTTCAAGACCGATGTGAAGGCGGATCACGGGGCCCAATGCCCAACCTGTGGTTGATCGCAAGTGCTCCATGGTTTTATTGGCTGTAACTAAACTTTCATAGCCGCCCCATGAAAAACCCATTTTAAAATGGGATAAAGCATCTAAGAAGCGGTTAATCGCCTTTTGGCTACCTTCTTTCATTACGATTGAAAACAAACCATTACTGCCATCAAAGTCTCGCTTGAAGAATTCATGACCGGGGCAAGTCTCAAAAGCGGGATGTCTAACGTGATCCACGAGTGGATGCGCTTCGAGCCATTTCGCCACTATCATTGCCGACTGTTCGTGTTGTCTTAACCTCGCAGGCATAGTACGTAACCCACGTAGTGCTAAATAAGCATCATCTGCAGAGGTACATTGACCCAGTAAATACGAGTGTTCTCTAAGTTCAGGCCAATAACGCTCGTTTGCAACAGCAACCCCCATCATGACATCCGAATGCCCAACAATATACTTGGTTGCCGCTTGAATGCTGATATCAACACCATGATCGAGCGGACGAAATTGCCAGCCATTGCCCCACGTATTATCAAGCATAGTGATAACGCCACGGCGCTTTGCAACTTCAACCATCGCTGGCACATCTTGAACTTCCATGGTGATAGAACCTGGAGACTCTAAGAACAACACTTTGGTATTGTCTTGAATTAACGCGTCAATCTCGGCGCCGGCCATAGGGTCATAATAAGTGGTTTCGATACCGTAGCCTTTTAACAGCTTATCGCACAAATCTCTGGTTGGTTCATACGCAGTATCCACCATCAGCAAGTGATCGCCTGCTTTTAAAAATGACAGTAGTGACTGTGCGATAGCAGCAGCACCAGACGGATATAAGGCGCAACCCGCACCATTTTCAAGCTCAGTAATGGCATCTTGCAAGGCGAAATGGGTATTGGTGCCACGGCGGCCGTAAAACAGGGTGCGATGTCCACGGCCTTTTATCGCTTCTTGCATTTCGGCAACGCTCTCAAAAACTACAGTAGAGGCGCGCTGAACAACTGGGTTTACTACCCCTCTGGTATATTCTGCTTTTCTTCCAGCAGCAACGATTTTAGTATGCTTTTTCATAATTACTCTTCTGATTGTGCACGCCAGTATTCAACTAAATATCTGGAGATAGAGTCTTCTCTGGTGAGTTTATAGCCGGGCTTTGTATCACCCCACTCTGAAAATGTATTAAGCTCTGCCCGTGAAAACCATTTAGCTTGCTCAAGCTCATCTTGCTCGACAAAAATCTCTGTGGTTTTCGCCTTCGCGATAAATCCAAGCATAAGTGAAGACGGGAATGGCCAAGGCTGTGAGGCAATATAAGTGGCGTCGTATGCTTCAACACCCGCCTCTTCCATCACTTCCCTTATCACGGCTTGCTCTAACGATTCGCCGGGGTCAACAAACCCAGCCAGTGTCGAAAATACACCTTCTGGCCAAATTGCCTGACGGCCCAACAAGCAGCGCTCAACGCCATCAGGAAAAACATGAGTGACGAGCATGATAACGGCAGGATCTGTACGTGGAAACGTCATATGCCGGCATTCTGGGTTAACACAACGTCTTGCATGACCTGCTTCAACCATTTTATTGGGTTGCCCACAACGTCCACAAAAACAATGGGTTTTATGCCAGTAACACAAGCCTCGTGCAAGTACACCAATTGAGCCCTGTTGCTTTGGTAAGTTACGACCCACTTGGCGCATGTCGATGAATTCTGACTCGGAGTCAATAAAAGAAAGCTTGTCTCGTTGTTTAGAGACGTCAAGCGCAAAATAGCTGTGCGCTTCGTCACGACCTAAGAATATCGCGTCTTGAAGTGCTAAATCAGCGACTTCTGTGCGAGAAAGATAATGTAATTCATTATCTCGGGCACGCACTAAATTAGCGTCGTCTTGAATTAATAACCAGCGACTATTGTCACCCATTTGAGATAATAACCAGTTTTGATCTTTTCTTTCGTTAGATGCTCTGTCCAACGTCATTTGAGTGTAATACAGCAAGCCCCTATTCCTTCGTGTTCTGGAACATTTTATCCACCTCGGCGAGACCTTAAAACTACCATAGCACAAAGGTACAGGCAAAAAAAAAGCCCATAAATGGGCTTTTGAAAACTACAGTGTGATTTCACACTACAGAGAGGCAAGATAGTCCAACAGCTTTTGATTTTCGTTTTCAATATGCTTATAGAATTCAATATCTTTTAGCTTAGATGCCGCAGCTTCATCGATGACGATTACAGCATCACGATGCATTTGTAGTGCCGAAGCCGGACACGCCGCAGTTAACGGGCCTTCCACCATAGCAACAACGGCATCGGCTTTATTTTCACCAGTCGCTAATAACACGACTTTTTTAGCATCTAAAATCGTGCCAATACCCATTGTGATTGACAAGTGAGGTTGGTACTCATCAGCTTTAAAAAAACGGGCGTTATCGTCAATCGTCGCTTTCGTTAGGGTTTTAACCCGAGTGCGTGACGTTAAGCCAGAAGATGGTTCGTTAAAGCCAATATGGCCATTTCTGCCAATACCTAATAGCTGTACATCAATACCACCAGCAGATTTAATACGCGCTTCATATTCACCGCACGCCGTAATTGGGTTTTTTGCGTCACCCGGTGGTACGTGCGTGTTACTTTTATCAATGTTGATATGGTCAAACAGCTGCTGCTGCATAAAGTAACGATAACTTTGTGGGTGCGAGCCATCTAAACCTAAATATTCATCTAGGTTAAAGCTGGTAACTTCAGCAAAACTGATTTCGTTCGCTTGGTTACGCTTAATTAATTCTTGATACAAAGCGACCGGTGTTGAACCCGTCGCTAATCCCAACACAGAGTTAGCTTTACGCTTTAATTGCGTTGTAAAAATGTCTGCACCATATGCTGCCACTTCGGCAGCGTCTTTTAAAATGACTACTTGCATACGATTAACCAAATGTTGAGATGATTAGAATAAAATGGGATCTGAGCCTTGCCTCGCGTGCAATCAAAGCAAGGTCAGATCGAACCTAATTGGGATACACAACATTAGGTTATTACCATTATGACAACGCTGTCATTATTATCAGAAATAATTCGCTTGTAAAGCAAAAGTGAAAAAAAATATGGATGTTTTTTACTCTATGCAATCTAAAGGTGTTAAAAAGCCCACAACGGTGGGCTTTTTGAAAGGAGGCTTATGAATATTATACACTTACAAAAATACGGCGTTTATACATCCAGTGCAGCACTAAAAGCTGTACCGCCAGTAGCGCAAAAACAGCAATTAATGGTTGCCACGCAGCTGGCACGGAGGCAATCACGCCACCGAATACGCTTTTACTAATAAAGGTCCAATTCACTAAGCTTGACGCCAAATAAATAATAATGGAGTTGGCTCCTATAATAACAAATGGATACGCCCAACGTTGGAAGCTCAGTACATCTACTATCGCGTAAAATACCGCTAGTAGAATTGCACTCCAGCCGACGGTTACTAGCACAAATGAGCTTGTCCACAATTCTTTATTAACTGGAAATTGCATGTCCCAAAGCCAACCTAGTGCTAAGGCGAGTACACCAGATCCTGCCAAAATACCAACAATTTTCCACTCTCCCTGCGTTTGTGCATTGGCAATCGCACGACCAGCAAATACACCTGCGATAGCATTTACAATGGCAGGTAAGCTTGACAGCACACCTTCAGGGTCAACCGGACGATTTTGATAACTGATCCCTGGTAGTAAATACGTATCAATGAACGCATTCCAACTACCAACACCATTTGCACTTAAGTCCCCCGCTTGCCCACCAGGAACCGGGATAAAGCAAAGCAGTAACCAATAAAATATCAATATGCCTACACCCACATAAGCCAAGGTTCGCAAGCTCGTATGCCAAACCAGTAAAGCACAAAAGAACCAAGCAAACGCAATGCGACCTAATACACTGGCGTAGCGAACACCGTCTGGATCCATTGGGATCCCAGTTCCCCAACCATGATTGTATAACACGCCAAAAGCACACAGTAACAAAAGGCGCTTCAGTGCTTTGAGATAAAACGGTTTCCGTTCATTAAAGGGCAGATGATCGATACGTTTAGGCGACAAGCCCATCGCCACACCCGATAAAAAGATAAACAGTGGGAAGATAAGATCATAAAAAGTGAAGCCATGCCAAGGACTGTGCAGTGTATGCGCTTCAAAAGCCTTCCACCCTTGCCATCCGGTCAGTACAAACAGTGCCGCAAAAATAGACTGGCCACCTAAGATCCAGAACATATCCATGCCGCGTAAGGCATCTAAAGACGCAAGTCGTTTTGGCTTATTATTCGTTGTCATTGCTATTTATCCGCGTGAAAACATTAACTATGGATCGCTCAATCAAGCAAATCCATTTGCCTCAAGGTTTGATTTGAGCATTACGCACATTACTGTAACTTTCTGAGTTGTCGATCCACCCATGCTTAACCAAATACCGGCTAAGCTTAAAAAACAAAGCCCCGCGGTACTGCTGCGGGGTTTTATCAGGGAAACTTAAGCGGCCATTTCCGTCCACTATTATTCGATTGCAAATCAGTTATAACAACTGACCACCAATATAGGTTTGCTTCACAATCAAATCGCTGTCGAGCACCACGAAATCAGCATCAGCACCCGATCTTAAGTGCCCCTTTTGAGACAGGCCAAGATATTGCGCAGGGTAAAGAGAGGCCATGCGCAAACTTTCCGCTAGACTCACGTTAAGCGTATTGACAGTGTTTCGCACCGCACTTGCCATATCCAATACACTGCCAGCAAGCTCACCAGTCGTTGAATTTAACCGATCACCGGTACGAATAACTTTTCTGCCATCAAAAAAGTCAAACTCCGTATCATCTGTCCCAACTGGAGGCATGGCATCCGTCACTAGCATCATTTTGCCACGCTGCTTAGTACGAATCGCAAGCTGCGCCGACAATGGATGAACGTGATGACCATCAACAATCAAACCACACCAGCTATTGTCATTCCAAAGCGCAGCGCCGACAACGCCCGGCTCACGCGACGTAAACGCAGACATTGCATTAAATAGATGAGTAAAACCATCAACGCCAACGTTTAGTGCAGCGTTAGCGGTGTCATAGTCCGCGTTTGAATGACCGATACACACTTTCACACCCAATGAAATCAAGCGTTCGATATCGCTAAGTGGCACGGTTTCAGGTGCTAAAGTCACCATTTTGATGCCTAAATCTTGACGCGCGTAAACCGCAAATTCTTGCTCTGAAATTGGTCTGATGAACTTTTCGCTATGCGTACCCTTTTTAGGATGAGATAAGTGTGGACCTTCAAAATGGATCCCAAGCACTCCGGGCTGATTAGTAGCAATCGCTTCTGCTGTTGCATCTGCCGCTTGTTGCATCACTTCAATCTTGTCGGTGATAAGGGTTGGCATTAATCCCGTGGAACCAAACTGACCATGTGCTTTAATCATAGTCGCCAAACATGTCGTGGATTGCTCAGCATTAAAAAATGCACCACCACCACCATTAACCTGTACATCAATAAAACCAGGTGCAACTAGCCCTGGTAGCTTAGATACATTGGTCGCTTGCGACTCATTGATATAACCTATTTGGCCGTTGTTTACTTCGAAGTAAACGTCTGTTCTAAAACTTTCACCATCAAAAAATTCTGGAGCAAAATAACATTGAGTCGTCATTAGTTCGCCTTTTTTAATTCTTGACCTGCACTTTGAATTGCAAAGTAAATTGCCCCCATTTCAGGAGGTTGTTTAGGTAATTGGACTTGCTTTGCAACCTCTGGGTCAAGCCAAGGTTGTAGCGGCTCTGATAATCCGCCGATCATAGAGAGTCTAGGNTCAAGTAAACGCTTCGCTAAACGACTAATATATTCCGCACCAGACTTTACGATAGAAAGGGCAATTTCATCATTTTGCTTGGCTTGCTCTAATACATAACGAGCAAGCTTTGCATAACCGCTAGACGGCTGCCCCGCCATTTGTTCAGCAATACCCATGGCCCCCTTCGCACTGAAGTGCTCTAGTAATACTTGGCTCAATGATGTTTTTTCACCAAGGCCATCAAGATCGAGTAACGCAGCTTTTACCGCCTCTAACCCCATCCATGCGCCACTGCCCATGTCGCCTTGTGCAAAGCCATGACCACCATAGTTCACTGTTTTACCATCAACTAAGGCAAAACCACAGGAGCCGGTGCCCGTGATAATCACCGCACCATCACTACCTTCATGGGCGCCAATACATGCGGTGTGCAAGTCTGTAGTAAGGAACATCTGTTTAAAGGGGTGCTCCCATTGCATAATTTTGTCATAGAGCGCGGGTAAATTAACACCAGCAAGACCTAGGCCTGCATTTAGCTCATGTACTTGCTCAACACGAAGACCCGCGTCTTGTAACGCCATTTGTGTCGACACCATGATAGATTCAAGCGTACGTTCTAAACCATGTAAGGGGTTCGCAGGACCGCCTAGACCCGTACCCAAAACGCCATGTTGAAGAGAATAAATTGTAGCGCGGCATTTTGTTCCACCACCATCGACACCGATGTATAGTTGGTCTTGGTTAACCTGTTTAGCCATCATGTAAAGACCCCTACTTTGCTCTAGATTAGACCGCGTTATTATTTTCGTTAGACACGGTTTTTTATTCATGTTGAATTGATGTTACACAACAAATGACAGCGTTGTCATTAAATTTTTCAAGAAATTTCTTCATTTTGAAAAAAACTAATATTGCACAGTTTATGAGGATTGTCAGTGAAAAATTGCAATAATCATCAAATTACAAGGACTAACAGGGATTAGAAATTGTTAGACACATAATAAAAAAGCGACTCAATATTACATCAAGTCGCTTTATCGATTTAACCTTGTCGTTCAGGTTATTCGCTATCGTAAGTCTAGGGCCTGTTGTTCTTTCAAGTTTGTTTTTGCAGCAGTTTGATTGGTATTGATACAAGGCAGAGCCAGCGTAGCATAGTTGCTCTATGTAAGTCAGGCGATAAAGACTTTATGCTCCTGCAAAGTCACCTTCCCCCACATCCTTGTGGGGCAACACAGAGAAAATGCCAATCAAGCGCTGCCCTTTGGGTTCACCTGAGTGCGCTTTGTTCATTGTTGCTCAACTTTTGCCTAGATTACTAGGCGGCAAGTCGAGCGTCGCGACCAAAACACACTCAGAAGAACAAAAATCAAATAGCAAAGGCCAACAGGCCCTAGATTACTTAACCCCAAGTTCTCTCAAACGCTCTTGCAAATAACTATCTGCAGTGTAACGCTCTGACAACACAACATCCGGTTTTGGATGTAAGAATAGCGGCAATGAAATGCGAGATTTCGTCGACGCTTTACCTGTAGGGTTAATCACACGGTGAATTGTCGATGGGAAGTAATCACCCGACGCCTCTTGTAGCATGTCACCAATGTTAATAATCAACGAACCAAAGTCGCATGGTACGTCTAACCAGCTGCCATCTTGTCTTTGCACTTGCAGGCCAGGCTCATTTGCTGCTGGCAACACTGTAAGTAGATTGATATCACCATGAGCTGCGGCGCGAATTGCGCCTGGTTCTTCATCACCTGTCATTGGTGGGTAATGAAGAATACGCAGCAATGTTTGCTCTGATTCTTTAATCATATCTTTAAGGTCAATAGAGAATCTCGCTCTCACATCTGCAGGCGCTTCAGCTTGCACCCAGCTTAGCAATTCTTGAGCGAACTCACTCGCTAAACGGTAATATTCACGAATTTCTGCTTCTAATTGAGTCGGTACGCGACCTTTTGGATAAACGTGAAAATACTCTTTGATGTCTTTTACTGTAAAACCTTTCGCAACCTCGGATACTTCTGGTGGGAAGTAACCGTCTTGGGTTTCTTTATTAAAAAGGAACTCGTGTTTTTCTTCTGAATTAAAAAATTCTTGCCAATGCTTGTAGATTGACTCAACCAACTCTTGTGGGATTGGGTGATTTTTTAGTACACCGAAGCCTGTGTTTCTTAAAGATTCTACAAACTCTTTCGCAGCATTTGGCGATTGATAGTCTACGGTAGGTAACTGTTGCATAATGGTTCCACCAAAATTATTAGTAATTCATGGTTATTTACTCATTTACACATTGGGGTAAATAACGCACTTCCCGTGTCATCTCAACACTGCGTACCTAGTAGAAGGTAAGGCGTATGTTATCGGGTCTGTTAACCTAGGGGGTTGTTTTAAACTATAAACTTGTGTCTAAAAAGTCTCGCTCAAAACAGCAACAGCAAAGGCTAAAAAGCCCTTATACGATCGTGTTGTCGATAATTCTTCAAAAAGTGTAGCTAATTACATGGTTAGCAGAGTACTTTTTAAAGATTACGTTTTAACAGCGAGCGAGCTTATTGAATTAGGGCAAATGATATAAGGACTTATGTCCGCTTTTATATGTTGGACCTGCTACTTTTGACGCAGATCAAGCATTCTCGGGAGGATCTATCGGTATTTGGATATCCCACTCCAATCCTTTCGATGTATTTCTCACGCTAAACTCTCCATTAAGTGCCCCTGAAACCAAGTTGGCAGTTAAGTTCGCGCTTAACCCAACATGGCCTGCATTACCTCTTTTTGTCGTCACAAATGGCTTTAATAACTCTTGTGTACTAATTCCTCTAAGCCCTACTCCATTATCAGTATAATTCACATGTAAATTGTTATCCGAGTGTGTAAAGGTGATGGTGGCAAGGTGATCATGGTCAATCCAGGCATGTGCAATGGAATTTTCAACTAAGTTGCTCAAGACCTCAACCAGAGCTTGTCCATCCACGTAAACTTCAGTTGTTGTGTTACCAACAAAGTGGATTTGTACGTTTTGCTTTGAAAAATCTTTTTTTAGTCTTGTTTCTATTTCTTGTAATTTAACTTCAGCACAGCTGCTATCTCGCTCAGACTGGGAGACCGATTTTAATAAGCTGACAAACTTAGCCACTTTTTCTAGATTGCGGCTACACAGTGCACTACTGTCTTTGATCTGATCAAACCCCGTCACCAACCCATCCTGCGTAAGCGTACCTGCGGTAAGTGCACTTTGTAGCTCTTGCATGACGTCTTCTAAAAAGGTGTTTGAGGTAATACTAGTACCGAGCGGAGTATTAATTTCGTGTGCGATCCCCATCACCATTTGGTTTATGGCTTTAGATAGCTGCTGTTTTACCGCTAACTTTTGCGCTTCAATTAACTTAAATTGGGTATTTACTCTGGCTATAATTTCAGCGGGTTTATAGGGTTTTGTGATGTAGTCAACACCACCGACCTCGAATGCATGTACTAAGCTCTCGCTATCTTCATAAGCGCTAACAAAAATAACGGGAATGGCCGTCGTCGAATTGTCGGACTTAAGCACTTTACATAGTTCAATCCCCGACATATTTGGCATTTTTATATCGGTAATAATTAATTCAGGCTGATACTTTTTAACGATACCTAAGGCTATGTCCCCACCTCGTGCTGCCAATACTTTATATCCTTCCTTTCTTAGTATGAGCTGCAATACTTGGAGGTTTTCAGGCATATCATCAACAATTAAAATGTCTGACATGTAACGTTACTCAAATCCTTAAGATAGACACTTTTTACAGCATAGCTTGAGAAATTGTATATCGCGACTATGTTTATATATAAATTCACGCGTAAATAATAACTTATGTCCTCAAAAGCATTACTAAGTTGGATCGCACTTTTCGCCTTGATGGCAGCCCTAGGAAGCGCAACGCTTGTCTACTACTCAACAACCACCCACAGCACTCTCGCGACTGACGTTAATATCGCTTATCACAATCACCTCTCACTTGAGATGTATAGCAAAGATAAAAACGTCCAATGGCTAGGTGAAATCAAATCTGCACCAAGTCATTCATTACCACTTCCGCTACAACAAATTTATGAAACCCAAGCAAGATTAAAATCTCGATTTTTAGCAAACTCAGCTGAACAGGCCAATTTGCCTCAAAGTTATCAAAACGCCATTTCACAATTGCCTCTCATTGCAAACGCTGAACTTGAAACAAGCACCAACCAGCAACTCCAAATACTGTTGATTACCGGCCTTGCCTTTGCGGTATTAACACTATTTTTTAGCTTTTATGTTTGGTTTATGCGCACTAAACACTTCTCTCCGCTCTATCGCATCATCAATACGCTACGTGCACAAGCGTTAAACGGTGCCCCTCTTTCTGTGGTGCCCACAAACAGTGACGCCGATGTAAAACGGCTCACACAAGCGATCCATGCAGCCACCACAGCTCAAAGCCAAAAGTTGGCGTCAGCTGCCATTATCGAAAACTATAATCGCGAACTAAAATCCATCACCGGTTCTGAGCCTATCGTACGCCACGCTCTAGAGTTTATCGCCAATGAGTTCAATGCACCGAGTGTTTGCCTCTATGCCAATTTAGAAAACGACACGTTGTCGTTAGTGAAAAGCCATGGAGTTACACCAAGCCACTCAATTATTGCGTCCACAATAGCGCTTTGCGCAACAAATAATGAACCACAAGTACAACAAGAACCGTTGTGGCTCAAAGAACAAGAAGTTGAAGTGAAGTTACAAAGCCGTTATTGCTTTCCACTAGCCATCAGCAATCATGTGGTCTATGTGCTGCTAGTCGGTAGTGCTCAGGCGTTAATCGACAGCCAATTTGAAGCGCTTGAGTACTTGTGTAAGGACTTAAGCCTCGCACTTGCTATTAATGAAAATATCGAAAAACAGCAAAAGACAGAGTCGGCCTTAAGCGAGCAACTTGAACTTACTCACCACATTATCAATGCAATCCCAAACCCTACATATTATCGTTCTACTGACGGTATATTTATGGGCGTAAACAAGTCATTTTTAGCACTGTTAGATCAATTCGAAGTAGATGTGATTGGCGCTAAGCTAGACGAGGTTTTTGATTTAGGAATAGCCAGTCTATTTGAATCTAAAGCCCACGAAATTATCACCACAACCCAAGAGCAAACTTACGAAGTACTATTGCTCGATGGCCAAGAGCAGGCGCGAGAACTGATTGTATACGAAGCGCCATTTTTTAATGAAAATGGCGCTGTAGCTGGGATTGTTGGCATGTACCTTGATGTTTCGGAGAGGAACCAACTACAACGAGAACTCATAGAAGCAAAAGACTTGGCCCAAAACTCGGCAAAAGCGAAAAGCGAATTCCTCGCCAACATGAGCCATGAAATTAGAACCCCAATGAACGCGATTATTGGTATGTCTCATCTCGCACTCGCGACCGAATTAAATGCAAAGCAGCACGACTACGTATCTAAAATAGATACATCTGCAAAGCAATTACTGAGATTGATCAACGATATACTCGATTTTTCAAAAATCGAAGCTGGCAAAATCGAGTTAGAATATCAGGCTTTTTCAACAGAAAAGCTACTCGACAGTGTTGCCACCATCGTCAGTGTAAAAGCCCAAGAAAAACAACTAGAGTTAGTCTTTGATCTAGACTCACAAGTGCCCTACTGCGTGATTGGCGATCAATTTAGAATAAGCCAAGTACTCATCAATTTAGCGGGTAACGCGGTTAAATTCACAGAAACTGGCGAGGTTGTTATTCGTGTTGCCCTCGTCAATGTCGAAAAAGGGTTAGCGAAAATTAAGTTTAGCGTCAAAGACTCCGGTATTGGCATGAATAAACGTCAGCAAAAAAACCTATTTCAATCTTTCTCGCAAGCAGACAATTCGATCACCCGAAAATATGGCGGTACTGGGCTTGGCCTCACGATTTCGCAGCAACTGGTTAAGCTTATGGGGGGAGAAATATATGTTGAGAGTGAGGAGAACGTCGGTTCGGAGTTTTATTTCACATTAGAAATGGAAGTCAGTGACGAGCTGAGTCAGGCGAAAATGGCCTCTACCCACTTATCAGAGTTATCAGCAACAATTATTGACGATAACCAACACGCATTGGACGTGTTAAGCGGTATGCTAACAAACTTTGGTATGCAGGTTTGCTCTTATTTAGACCCTCATAAGGCGTTAAATCAATTCGTCCTGACACAAGATTTACCCGATCTTATTTTCGTCGATTGGCATATGCCGAAATTAGATGGTATCGAGCTGATCACTAAGCTGCAATCGCAAGTTGATGTATCGCAAAGTAAGTTTATTTTAGTCACAGCTTATGGTCGGGAGTTAAACCTGAACGGCAGCCAAGCCAGTTTCGTTGATGGTGTACTTTTAAAGCCGATTAATCCGTCAAACCTTGTGGACGTTATTCAAAATGCCGTGTTTGATTCACCGGAAGTAAGAACCACTATCACCAAAAAAGAACAAACGATTAGTAAACAAGCACTAAATGGCATATCAATTTTGGTCGCGGAGGATCAGCCAGTCAATCAGGAGATAGCAGCGGAGATCTTATCTAGCTTCGGAGCGCAAGTAGCGGTCGCAGACAATGGACAAGAAGCCATTGATCAAGTTCATAGCAAACACATAGATATTGTTTTAATGGATATGCAAATGCCAGTGATGGACGGCATTACCGCGACGCAAAACCTTCGCATAGAGTTCAATAAAAATACACTTCCTATTCTCGCGATGACCGCCAATGCAATGGAAGAAGACATACAGACTTGCATCGATGCTGGTATGAATGACCACGTCACCAAACCCATCGACGTTGAACAACTCGTTAAAAGTATTTTGAAATATGCAAGCGCGGAGCCCAGTAGCCTTTTAGCAACGCCAGTGGCAAATCAACCAGAAGTTACTGAAGAAGTTGAGGAAATTGATGAGATCATTGAGTTTGAAGGTATTGATATTGCCGAGGGTATTGCTCGAGCAGCTGGCAACCAAAAGGTTTACTTCGATATCTTAGAAAAGTTCCTGTCCCAGCAGATTGAAGAGCTGATCAATTTAAAACAGGCTTTAGCCATTGAAAATTTTGAACTGGCGCATAGCATGTTACATGCATTAAAAGGTGCTAGTGCTAACCTTTCGATTGTTAGGCTGACCGAGGAATTTAAACACATTGAGGCTTCTCTCAATGTCCGCCCACCTAATGCAAGCGAAATTGACGAGCTGATTAAATACGTTAAATATGCACTGGAACAATGCCAAAAGCGTCGTAAAAAAGAAGCGTCTCATCAGGTAAAAAGTGTAACGAAAAACAACGAAGAAAAAGGTGGCAATAGTCAATTAGAGGAACTCATCCAGCTCGCATGTGCATTAAGAGATTATGATACTCAAGCCACAGAACTAGTAGACTCAATTTCAGTAAGTAGCTATTTGACTGAACCAGAACTACAGAAATTAAAAACCGCCATCGCCCGCTTTGAGTTCAATGAAGCCTTTATGATACTAACATCCATAAAGCATGTAGAAGAAGCACCTGAGCTTAATGCAGGAAAAGGCGCACTGCATTAGTGCCATTGCTATATATTTTATCCGAGGGCGAAATGAAGATTTTTACCTAGCAGAAAGGCCACAGATGTGGCCTTTCTGCTAAGTGCTCTAAATACGGTTTTACAGTCCTAATTGATCCATAAAGTCGTCATCTACAACATCTTCGTCTAGCGGCTTCGCTGGCTTTTTCTTCTCAGCCTGACTTGCAATAATGTCATCTGGATCTACCGACTCTGCAATATCAAAGTCATGTAGCTTAATGAATTCAGTTTTATCCATTGCCAATTCAAGATAGAAAATATTCTGGCCTTGCGTGGTAAAGGTAACGCGTCTCGCCTGCGGGCGATCCATCGTTGTGTCTACCGAGATCTGCACCTGTTTGTTGATAGCCATCATCTTAGGCTGGTTTTGCGTGATAGAGGTATGTAGCTGCTCACGTACTTTGTTGGTGAAATCACCAACAATCTGATTCATCAACTCACCCAATACATTGGCAACGTCATCAGATAAATGACTATGCGCAATTTCTTCTTCAGGCATGCCCATGTTACGCATGTAGTCGGTATACACTTCCATCGCGGCTTGCGCGGTAAAATTAGTTACGACTAAACCGGTAAAGCCGCCATCAAACAATACGAAACAGCCGATGTCAGGCCTCATACAGGTACGAGTTATCTTTTGTACCATCGCGGAATAGTTAATTTGATTGCCGCTTGCCGACGACAGAACTTCTGTTACTGAGTGGCATAGCGTTGAGAGGATGTCTTCTGTGCTAATCACTTTGCTTTTCGCCATTTTTGGTCTCATAGTTACTTCTTATTATTAATAGTAGCCAAGCTACTGAATTTATCACTGACTATCCAGCATAAAATGCTAAAATAGCGAGATTATTTTCAAAGAGAGATTAAATGTGACGGGCAAAGACAGTATTTATGCCACTGAGCAAGCAGTAAAAGATTTCACTTTCGACGCCAATGTCGTCGAAGTGTTTCCAGATATGATCCAGCGCTCAGTGCCGGGCTACGCGACAATAGTAAGCACAATGGGCAAACTTGCGGGTACTTACGCGCAAAGTAACTCAAACTTATATGACTTGGGCTGCTCTTTAGGCGCGGTCACGCTAAGCATGCGTAGAAATATAGATAAAGAAAACTGTCATATCATTGCCGTGGACAATTCACAGCCTATGGTTGAGCGCTGCCAACTGCATCTAAAAGGCTTTAAATCCGACGTCCCAGTCTCGGTCACTTTAGGTGATATCAATGAAATAGAGATTAGCAATGCATCTGTCGTTGCGATGAACTTCACCCTACAGTTTATTCCACCAGAAAACCGCAAAGCGGTTCTAGAAAAAATATATCAGGGTTTGAAACCTGGTGGTGTACTGCTATTAAGTGAAAAAATTCGCGGTGAAAACGGTACTAAAGACAACTTACTTATCGACCTTCACCACGACTTTAAACGCCACAATGGCTACTCAGAATTAGAGATCAGCCAAAAACGCACTGCGATTGAAAACGTGATGCGCACGGACTCGTTAAGTACCCATATGACAAGATTAGAGGATATTGGCTTTAATCAAACTCAAGTGTGGTATCAGTGCTTTAACTTCTGCTCAATGGTAGCAATAAAATAGAGGCAATTATGAATCATTGGTTTACCGACTTTTATGCAATCATTGCGAAAACCCCTTTGAGCCATTGGCTAGAAACGTTGCCTGGGCAGCTTAGCCATTGGCAAAAAGAAGCCCAACATGGCGACTGGCCGAAATGGGAAAAAGTCATTAAAAATCTACCAGAGATCTCAACCACGCATGTTGATATAAAAACCAAAGTTGAGATAGGTACTGGCGAAGACGTCAATGAAGGTCATCAAAAGCAGTTAACGCATTTACTAAAGCGCATGATGCCATGGCGTAAGGGACCATTTCATTTACATGGCGTCCATATTGATACTGAGTGGCGCAGCGACTGGAAATGGGACCGACTGCTCCCCCATATCAGCGACCTTCACGGCCGTAATGTATTGGATATCGGTTGTGGCTCTGGTTATCACTTGTGGCGTATGCGCGGTGAAGGCGCAGAGCTTGTTGTTGGCATTGATCCCTCCGATCTATTTTTGTGCCAATTCCAAACTATTAAACACTTTAACCCCGATCCAAACGTGCATTTACTACCACTAGGTGTAGAGCAACTGCCTGAGCTAAAAGCATTTGATACTGTGTTTTCAATGGGCGTGCTATATCACCGTCGTTCACCTATCGACTTTTTAGCACAGCTAAAGTCTCAGCTAAGAAAAGGTGGCGAATTAGTGCTAGAAACACTCGTGATTGAGGGCGATGTAAATACAGTATTGGTGCCGACCGATCGCTACGCTAAGATGCGCAATGTATGGTTTATTCCAAGCTGCGACGCATTAACATTATGGCTTGAGCGCGTAGGCTTTAAAGATATCAAAGTGGTAAATAAAGACGTCACGTCGTTAGACGAGCAGCGCCAAACCCCTTGGATGGAAACAGAGTCACTTGCTGATTTCTTAGATCCAAATGACACCAGCAAAACCATTGAAGGCTACCCCGCTCCGCTCCGTGCTATATTTATCGCAAAAGCGTAATATTTTGTTAAATAAATCACGCTTAATGAAGGCTTGGACTGTTAAAACCCAAGCCTAGTACCACTGCTAATGTTGACAAGCAGCACTACAGTGAATAATTGTATGATCAACTGTACCGCAGCACCCGCCATGGCTATATGTGTCACAATCCACTTCATTTGATAACCCACCAGCAATAGCGGGGGTTTGAGCATGTGGAATTGCCTGTTTATCTTTAGATAACGTTTTAATTTTCTTTTTGTTGAGTTTTAAGTGCATTGTCAGCTCCGTTGGTTAGACATTTGTACACCTCTAAAATGACACAAAAAAAACAACAATAATCACAATTTAGTTACACTCAACTCACACTCTTCTATAAGTCCGGCAATATGATTTATTTACCATATAAAGTAAATGTGTAGTAACCCCGCGCTCATACTTAAGTCAAAAGTTCGCTATAAATCCCGCTAAAAAAGGAGCTAAATTAGCTCCTTTTTTTAGTATGTACAGCTAATGGGCATTAACCCAATAGTTCACCTAACTGCTTGCTTACCGCATCAACAGCTTGTGTACCATCTAGTTTATGATATTGCGTGTTACCAGCATCCGCTTCCGCACTGTAGTAGTCTACTAGAGGTTTAGTTTGCTCATGGTAAATCGCTAGACGTTTACGTACTGTCTCTTCAGTGTCGTCATCACGAATAATTAGGTCTTCACCCGTTACGTCATCTTTGCCTTCTACTTTAGGCGGGTTGTAAACGATGTGGTAAACACGACCAGAACCTGGGTGTACACGACGACCGCTCATACGCTCAACGATGATCTCATCTGCTACGTCAAATTCGATAACATGGTCAACTTTGATGCCATTTTCTTTCATTGCATCTGCTTGTGGAATTGTACGTGGGAAGCCATCAAGCAAGAAGCCATTTGCACAATCTTCTTTTGCGATACGCTCTTTTACCAAGCCGATAATGATTTCATCAGATACTAGTTGACCTGCATCCATGACTTTTTTCGCTTCAAGACCCAACGGAGTCCCTTCTTTGATAGCAGCACGTAACATGTCGCCTGTCGAGATCTGAGGGATCCCATATTTGTCCATTAGAAATTGAGCTTGAGTACCTTTACCTGCACCCGGCGCGCCTAGCAAGATGATGCGCATAATTGAATCCTCGTTTAGAGTTGTTGGTGTTTGTGTGGTGAATTTTTCCATATACGCTGCCGATCCTCAAGGAACTTATACTAATTGATAAGGAAGAATGGCAATTTTTCCGTCAAAAACAAAAAAGCTCCGCGATCTGCAGAGCTTTTGGTCAGAAATTAATCCTGATTATAAAAATGCACCTAGTGCTTTAACTTGGTCTAGCATGCGGCAAGAGAAGCCCCATTCGTTATCATACCAAGCCATTACTTTTACCAGCTTTCCATCTACTTTGGTTTGTGTTGAGTCAAACACTGAAGAAGCCGGGTTGTGGTTGAAGTCGATAGAAACCAAAGGTAATTCATTGTACTCAAGGATTGCACTCATCGCGCCCTCAGCAGCCGCTTTGATTGCTGCATTCACTTCTTCTTTTGAAGTGTCACGCTTGGCAACAAACGTTAAATCAACCAGTGATACGTTGATGGTTGGCACACGAACCGCCATACCGTCTAGTTTGCCAGCAAGTTCAGGAAGCACTAAGCCAACCGCTTTTGCCGCGCCCGTTTTCGTCGGGATCATTGACTGAGTAGCACTACGCGCGCGATATAAATCAGGGTGGTAAACGTCTGATAGATTCTGATCGTTGGTGTAGGCATGAATAGTTGTCATGCTACCTTGCTCAATACCAATAGTGTCATTCAAAACTTTTGCAATAGGCGCAAGACAGTTTGTGGTACAAGATGCGTTAGAGATAATAGTTGATTCAGCATTTAGTACTTCGCTATTAACGCCATGAACAACCGTTGCATCCATATCTGTGCCCGGCGCAGATACAATCACTTTTTTCGCACCGGCTTCAATGTGTTTAGCCGCAGCTTCGCGAGAGGTGAACAACCCAGTACATTCAAGTACGATATCAACGTTTAGCGCTTTCCAAGGAAGATTTGCAGGGTCACGCTCTTGCGTTAGCGTGATTTCGTCACCACCGATAACGAGTGTGTTGTCGTTAAGAACAACCTGCTCTTGAAAGCGGCCATGTACAGAGTCAAATTGAGTCAAATGCGCGTTTACGTTTGCAGGTGCGAGATCGTTGATGGCAACGACTTTGATGTCTTTATTCTGACCTGACTCGTACAGTGCACGAAGTACGTTACGACCGATACGTCCATAGCCATTAATTGCGATATTAATCATGATAACTGTCCCCTAATCTATTTTACTTCACTTGCTTGTTTCGCAAGCGCTTCAATGGCTTGCCAGTCTTTGTTTGCGATAAGTGCTTTATCAAGCATCCAAGTACCGCCCACACATACCACATTGTCGAGTGCAAGATACTTAGGTGCAGTTGCCAACGAAATACCACCCGTTGGACAGAATTTTACTTGTGGAATTGGTCCGCCAATGGATTTAAGCATTGGAGCACCACCTGCAGCTTCTGCAGGGAAAAACTTTAAGAATTCAAAACCGTGACTTGCAAGCTTCATCACTTCGCTTGGCGTTGCAGCACCCGGAAGAAATGGAATACTTGACGACTTAGCCAGTTCCAATAATTCATCATTGACACCAGGACTTACCATGAAGTCAGCGCCAGCTTCTACTGAGGCATTAAAGGTTGCCTTATCCACTACCGTACCAGTACCAACATAGGCGTCTGGTAAAGCCGCTTTAATGTCTTTTACCGCTTGCGCTGCCACCGGTGTACGAAGTGTCACTTCAAGTGCTTTTAAGCCACCATTAAACAATGCCGTAGCAAGCGGCACCGCGTCTTCTAGGTTATCAATAACGATAACCGGAACCACTGGTGCTGCTGACAATACCTCTTTAATACTCATGCTCATTCCCACTGTTATTATTCTTCGATGCCAAATGAGCATGCACCTTGATCTGCACTGCTCACTACGTGTCTAAATCCTGAGAATAGCTCTCGACCCGTACCAAATGTTTGAGATTGCGGTGAGAGCTGTAATTCGCGCTGTGCCATTTCTTCATCAGAAACATGTAGCACTAATTCGCCTTTTGGTGCATTTAAGGTGATCAAATCACCTTCGTGTACTTTTGCAATTGCACCACCTTCAACCGCTTCCGGCGCAAGGTGGATCGCCGCAGGTACTTTACCCGAAGCACCAGACATACGACCATCTGTCACAATCGCCACTTTAAAACCTTGGTCTTGTAATGTAGCCATGACAGGTGTCAGTTTATGTAACTCGGGCATACCTTTCGCTTTTGGGCCTTGCTCTTTGATCACGGCAATAAAGTCTTGGTTAAGCTTGCCAGCAGTAAAGGCTTCTTGTAATTCGCTTTGAGAGCTGAATACTTTCGCCGGTGCAGTCACCGTTTGGTGCTGCTCTTGTACCGCAGACACTTTAATCACCGCTTTACCTAAATTACCATTAAGTAGTTGCAAGCCGCCTTGCTTGTTAAATGGGTTTGCTACCGGGCGAAGTACTTCTTCATCCAGTGAATTCTCAGGTACTGGTACCCACTTCACTTTTGCAGGACCTTGGTTATCGCTGATGATCACATTGCTGTTGATATCCAGTAGTGGTTCCATCGTGTAAGCATCAAGCCCTTCACCCACAATCGTTTTTACGTCATTGTGTAAGAAGCCGCCATCTCTTAATTCGCGCATTAAGAAGCCCATGCCACCAGCTGCTTGGAAGTGGTTTACATCGGCATGACCATTTGGATAGATACGCGTTAATAACGGCACTACTTCAGACAAATCCGCCATGTCTTTCCACGTGATTTGAACGCCAGCCGCTTTCGCCATTGCGACTAAGTGAATGGCATGGTTGGTAGAACCACCGGTAGACAACAAACCGACCAAGCCATTGATCACGGTTTTTTCACTCACGATATCCGCAAGTGCGTTGCCGCTTTTTCCGTCAAGTAGCTGAGTTAGCATGGTCTCAACCGCACTCGCCGTTAAGCCGTCTCTTAATTCTGTGTATGGATTGATAAACGAGCTACCAGGTAAATGAAGACCCATGATCTCCATTAGCATCTGGTTCGAGTTTGCCGTACCGTAGAAAGTACAAGTACCTGCACTGTGATATGAAGCACTCTCAGCTTCAAGTAACTCTTCGCGGCTGACTAAGCCCTGTGCAAACTTTTGACGAATGCGCGCCTTTTCTTTGTTCGGGATCCCAGATTGCATTGGGCCTGCTGGTAAAAAGAAAATGGGCAAATGACCAAAAGACAAAGCACCGATTAATAGTCCTGGGACGATTTTGTCACATACACCAAGACAGAAAACCCCATCGAAGACATCGTGTGATAATGCCACCGCTGTTGACATGGCAATTACGTCACGAGAGAACAAAGACAGTTCCATGCCATCGCGACCTTGGGTAACCCCGTCACACATAGCAGGTACACCACCCGCTACTTGTGCAGTCGCGTCAAACTTGTTTGCCACTGCTTTAATTAAATCTGGATATTCTTTATAAGGTTCGTGCGCAGACAACATGTCATTGTACGAATTGATAATTGCTAGATTCGGTTGCTCGTCTTCTTTTAGACGAGTCTTATCACTGCTTGAGCAAGCAGCCATTACGTGTGCTAGGTTTCCACAGCCCAGTCCTGCTCGTACGCGCGTTTGTTTTTTTGCTTGTTGGATTCGAGCTAAATAGGCTTGACGTGTTGCTTTGCTTCGCTCAATGACGCGTTCGGTGACTTCCTGAATTCGTGGATGCAACATATTACTGACTCTCTAGTGTTAGAGGAAAAAGGCTCTGCACGATTACCAGCATTCGTGGTAATCCTTGTACAGAGCTGCTTTGATTTACCCGTTCAAAGGTACGCTATCAGGTTGTCTCTCACCCCAACCTGACACCGGTGTCACTATATTTACGCATAAAGCTGACACCGGTGTCAACCCTTCTTATAAATTTAGTCTAACTTTTTAAAATGACCAAATTATAACCACTTAAAACTTTGCCGATATCTGCAGTCCTAAAATCATTACCTAATTGATTTTATTAGTAATTATTATGACAAAAAGAATAATATTAATGATTGAGCGAAATCATTATTTGATAGCGAAGTTATCAATGAGCCTTAACTTGGCAACATGAGCTTTAATCTATGGGTCAGCGAGCCTGAATATCGCGACATAAATCTGCGCATTTATCTAGTCCTAGCTTTACGTAGAATAATTTACAAAGGACTTACAACGTTTTCCCTAGTAGCAGCGAAAATAAAAAGCCCAACGACTAAGCGTTGGGCTTTGGGGCAAGTATAAAAATTGAAAAAGTTATGAGTTCGAGCGCGCTTTCGTCGACTCTCGAGTGATGAGTTTAGCTTCTAAAACTTGCTGAAACGGTGCTTCTTGCGGCTGAGATATATGCTTAATCAGCTCTTCTACCGCTATCCGAGTCATTTCTTCCACAGGCTGTGCTATTGTCGTCAAACCCGGCCAAATATGCCTTGCGATAGGTGCGTTATCAAACCCAGCAATAGATAACTGCTCGGGCACTTTGATCTCTCGCTGTGTAGCAAGTTTTAACACAGCTGCAGCCATGTAGTCATTTGATGCAAATACAGCCGTTGGTCTTGGCTCTAAGTCCAATATGGCTTTTGCACTGTCTGCACCTGAGTGATAACTAAAATTACCTTCTGCAACTAACCGCTCTCGATATTCAATACCATGCTTTGTTAGTGCTTTTTGGTAACCAGAGAAACGATTTTCTGTGGCACTGTGATCAGGGTGACCTTTAATAAAGGCAATTTCGGTATGACCTAAATTGATCAGATGCTCAGTTAACTCAAAAGCGCCCTGCTCGTCGTTACTGCGAATTGAAATCGAATCATCGCCTTCAATGGCTGAAGCAACGCGTGCATAGGGAATATTACGCTGCTTTAAAAAAGCAATAAGCTCGTTAGAGTCTGAAAACGGCGGAGTAAGCACAATACCGTCAAGTCTAGATGTGGTAAGCAGCTGATCAACATTGTCGATAAGGTCTTGGCCGCGCAGTTCACAAGGATGTATCAATAAATTGTAACTATGTTTCTGACACGCTTCTAGCGCACCACTTTGCACTCGCGTGATATAGCTTTTTGATGGGTTGTCGTATAAACAACCGATGATAAAGCTACGATTTTGTGCCAAACCGCGAGCAATAGGATTAGGCTTATAATTCAGCTCTTCAAAGACCTTCAGGACTTTTTCCCGCGTTGCTGGACTAACATTTGGCTCGTTATTTAATACCCGAGATACTGTCTTTTTAGACACTCCGGCATATTCGGCAACGCTATTAATAGTTACTTTTTTCATCGATTTTCCCTTAAGCCCGGCGTCGCTCATGGATACATGCTGCTGCGCCAATCAGTGGGATATTATCTTGTACCACCAAAGTAACTGGAATTTGGCTCGTGTACTGTGACATCATGCCTTTTTCGGCAAAGCGTTCAACAAAGCTACTTGCTTGTAATCGCGCTTTCATCCGCGGCAAGATCCCACCACCTATATAAACACCACCTAAGGCACCAAAAGTCAGTGCTAAATCCCCAGCCACACTACCCATCCAGTCACAGAAGTGACTCAATGTTGCGTCGCACACTTTACATTCTTTCGCAAGCGCACTGATCTGCGCCGCATTAAGATCTTTAGCTTGCTCACCACGCACTTCTGCCATGGCTTTGTAGAGTCTCGCAATACCTGGGCCCGAAAGCACCGTCTCGACTGAGACATGTTGAATACTCGCGCGCAGTACCGTTAACAGCTCTTTATCTAAGGCGGTCACCGGTGCAAGAGAGATATGTCCCGCTTCACAGCTCATCACCGCGCTGCCATTAATATCTCTAGCAAGACAAGCTGCACCAAATCCAGTGCCAGGACCCATTACGCCGATATTTGCACCTAGCTCAGGCTGACCTTGTTTAATCACTAGGTTTTTCTCTAGTGCTAGGTAGGGCGCCGCATAAGCAAAGGCCGCAAAGTCGTTGATCACGGCAAGCTCGGTAAAATCGAACTGGGCTTTGATGTCTTCAGAATTAAAATGCCAACCTAAATTAGTTAAATGAACTTGCTGAGATTTGATAGGACCAGCAACCGCGAGACAGGCTCGGCTTGGCTGCGCAACAGGTAGCTCAGTTAAATATTTTTGGATAGCGGATTCAAAAGACTGGAATTCAGCACTAGGAAAAGTGGCTTGATGCGTAATTACAAAATGATTAGTTCGCGAATCAAAATCTGACACGATTGCAAATCTGGCGTTTGTTCCCCCGATGTCGGCAACGACAATCGGCTCAAACGGCACGGATGAATGGCTTGTTGTCTGGCTCATATTATTATCTCTTTATCACTGCGATTATGCTTGGGCTAACATCTGGGCTGCCAGCACACGTCCTGCAATTTATTGTCTCAACTCGCCAAAATTTGCACGCCTTGGCTTTTGCTCTTACCTGTTATTCTGTTAATTTGGTAAAAAAATGCTGCCCTTGGCATAGAGCAGCCAAATACGTTTTGACAACAAAATGATAAAACATCGACATTATGACACCGGTGTCAGACTGTATCAATAAAAATTTGCAAATTCAGTGAAATTGGTTGAAAAAAAAATTGAATGACTGACAATGTCACTGTCTTAAGCGTTGAGAAGAACATGAAAGGTAAAGCAACTTCATTTGATATCGCCCATTATGCTGGCGTTTCACAATCTACGGTGTCGCGTGCCCTAAGAAATAGCCCTTTGGTTAACGAAGAAACTCGTCGTCGCGTTCATGAGATTGCTAAAAAGCTTAACTATAAGGTCGATAAAAACGCGAGTAATCTGCGCACGCAGCAAAGCAGTACATTGGCTTTGCTGTTATTTGAAGATCCCACAGAAGACGAGTCGCAAATTAATCCTTTCTTTTTGAGTATGCTTGGCAGTATTACCCGAGCGTGCGCAAAAGAAGGCTATGACCTTTTAGTATCGTTCCAATCGACGAGCAGTGATTGGCATGCCGATTATGAGGATAGTCACCGTGCTGACGGGTTAATTTTACTAGGCTATGGTGATTACATCGATTACCAGTCAAAGTTACAAACTCTACTCGACAACCACACAAAGTTTGTTTGTTGGGGGGCAACGGTTGATAACCGTCCAGACTTAACGGTGAGCTGCGACAATTACGGTGGTGGTGTATTGGCTGCAAAGCATTTAATCGACATGGTCAGAACAGATTGTGCGTTTATTGGCGATGCCTCGGATCACAGCCCAGAATTTTTTGCGCGCTTTAAAGGCTTTAGAGACACCCTTAAAGCAAAAGGTATTGAGGTGAGTGACCGTAAGATGGCAAATGCGATTTCCACAGAGGATTCAGGATATCATGCAACTCGCTCCTTAATCGCCAACAATGTTAAATTTAACGCGCTTTTCGCAGCTAGCGATCTCATTGCTATTGGCGCGATTAAGGCGCTTCAAGAAGCGGGTGTTCGTGTCCCTCATGATGTCCATGTCGTTGGCTTTGATAACATTGCCGCGGCGGGTTATGTTTCTCCCTCTTTAACTACTGTGCAGCAAAACACCACATTGGCAGGACAAATGCTGGTCGATAACTTACTTACGCTTATCCGAGGTGAAGCGGTAGCCTCTACTCTCTTGCCACCGAAATTGATTGTTAGGCAGTCTTCACGGTAGCAATAGCGATAAAAATGCCGAACTCATCTTCGGCATTTTTTATGGGTTTACTTACTGATTGTTATTTCAGTTTACTTTCTACGATTGGGTAGTGATCCCACACTTGTTTTTCATTAAGAGAGCGTACTAACTTTACGTATTCAGCATGTGTCCAAGCCAAAGGCGTCGCTGAGTTGGTTCCTTCGCCAAGTTGATAACCAAAGGTATTTTTACCCACACCATCCCATACTTGCTCAGGTAACATCATGCCTTCGTTAGCAAAGTGCTCCATCCCCTTCACATAAGTATTTTGTATTTTGCTCTGTTCATCCGCACTTAACTCACCATCGAGCAGCGCCAGCGCAATATCATAGTGACCACGCTCTCCGGTAAAGAAAGGCCACACTCGACCGCGTTGGCCATCGGTATTCTGACCATTTTCGGCATAATTAATACCGCGCTTCTCATCTTCACCATAACCGTCATTACCGTAACGGCGGTACCCCGGATAACTATTAACATCGCCATCAAATTTAAAGCTATATTTTACTCTTAAGTTTTCAGCTATCGACT
Organism: Pseudoalteromonas sp. HM-SA03; assembly: GCF_002289345.1. Classification (GTDB taxonomy): domain Bacteria; phylum Pseudomonadota; class Gammaproteobacteria; order Enterobacterales; family Alteromonadaceae; genus Pseudoalteromonas. The sequence continues at coordinate 92,296 of NZ_NSDG01000046.1, forward strand.
CATCATCATATTCAGGCATGGTAGCCACGATGCTCGGGGCGTCAGCCCCTCTAACCCCATAACGCACAAGCTCCAAGAAGCCACCGTCGATGATTTGCTTCTTATCCATTCCGCTGCGGCCATTATTGGCATTTAAGGTCGTACTGGAATTAGGGTTTTCGTCTTGTCCAATACGGAAGAAATATTGACCGTCACTGTGTTTGCTTTGCAAATTACCTTTGGTTGTGAACATGAATGACTCAACATCACGATTGTACTGCTGCGCCGTCGCAAGGAATTTCTCTTGTCCCACTTTATCACCGGCCAATTTAGCAATGTCGCTCGCCGTCACAAGACCTGCAATGATTGCCGCGGTAGTCGATGGTGAATAGCCATTTTGCTCTTCCCAACGCTCTTGTTGCGTCGCAGGCGGTGTGATTTGCGTGTCATTCCACAATATTTTAGCCAGTCCCCCTTCAACTAAGAAGTTAGCTGCGGGCTTTAACATCTTATTGTACCAATAGACCAGTCTATCATCGCTTAGCACACCCGCTTGCCATAGTTTCCATGCCAGCATAATCGGCATTGCCGTTTGGTCAAGCTGTACACCAACCCACTCAAGCTCGCCATCTACATGCGTTTTTTGTAAGAACCAGCCGGTATCACCATGGTTACCCGGTGTTTTATCCGTAACTTGCACTTTTTCTAGATACTCAAAAGCAGTGAGTGCTGTTTGTGTATCTCCCATCGCCAAAAATGCCATCGCTACTTGATAAAAATCACGCACCCATACAGCTTTATAACCGGTATGGCCTTGCTCTGCTGGTACTGTGTCACCCCATGGATTTGACAACGATGCTATCAACGCACCGGCATGGGTTTTATCTTCTTGCGCCTTAAGCACAAGCGCACTGCTGTAAAGTAACTTGCCGTTGTCTGCGGTATTTGCCGTCATGGACTTTAGCGGCGCTAAACTTTCGAGATAATCTTGCCAGCCCGTCGCAGTGCCCTGACCATTATAATCAGCCAGTACTTTATCGTAACCTTTGGCTAATGTGGCTGCCCCCTCAGCAAAGCTTTGCTGCTGAGAATGACCAAAACTCAAGGTGAGGTCAAAGGTGCTGCTGCCCTTTACTTGTCCTAAGTTTGCCAACCAGTTAACGTTGCCACTCTCTTTGCCTGTAGATGCATAAGCCTGGGCTATATGTCCTGTAGTCTCAAGTGCCGCTAAATTATCGCTGGTGCCAGTAAAACCGACAGATGCTTCAACAAAGCCGGTTTTGCTCTGCAATGAGAGATAATTCTTACCTTCCCATGCTAACAAACCTTGCTCTGTCACTTTTGCAAAATCGTTTAAGCCATTGTTATTCACGTATGGATTAACGTTCACAAAAGCCTGTACATTTTTGAATTCAGTATCTACTTTTGCTCTAACAAACAAGGTTTGTCCATCAGGGTCGGTAAAAATATGCTTTTCAAGAGTAAAACGGCCTTGCTTATCCTTGCTTAAAATTTTGTAAGCCAGCGATAACGGTCGCCCACTGGCATCTTTATAAAGGTAGTCAATCGTGACATCTAGAGCGTCAGTATCAGATTCTTTCACTGCAAAGCCGTCACCCACGATGATAAATTGCATGTCTTTGATCTGCGCTTGGTGAATAAGTCCAAACATGGTCTCTGTGATCATCCCTTTTGCAACAGAAAACCATACCTTTGAAACTGCTTTAGTAGCCGTAGAATCGCTGTACTTGCCATCTTCGTACGCTTCGTACGACGTACCAATCCCCGTTTTTCCAGAGTATGACCAATAAGGTTTAACGCCAGGTGCACCTGGTGCCGTCAGGGTTTCATTGCCAGATTGCTGTGATCCGCAACCCATGAGGCCAGCACTTACCAAGGCAAGTGCGATTGTTGATAGTTTAATCATCTCGTTCTCCTTATTGAGCCTTTATCGTGACTCTTGAAACAGCTAATGCAGCGAGTAAAAATGACACGCCTCCGATGACGAGTGCGAATATCGGTTGGTTATCAAAACCATGACGCAGAATTAGACCTAGAATACTGGCGGCGAGTAATTGTGGGATCACGATAAAAAAGTTAAAGATCCCCATAAATACACCCATTTTGTTGCTTGGCAAAGCGTTACTTAACATCGCGTAAGGTAATGACAAAATAGATGCCCAAGCAAAGCCAATGCCCACCATTGGCAACCAAAGTAATGTGGGGTCACCGATAAATTTGAAGCTAATTAAAGACACTGCGCCAAAAAGCAAGTTAGCTGCATGTGCCCCTTTGAGACCGATGCGCTTAACCATGAATGGGATCACCATCGCAGCAATAGCAGCAAAACCATTGTAGGCTGCAAATAACACCCCGACCCAATCAGCACCGTCGTTATAAAGCTTGCTCGTTACATCTGACGTACCATAGTGATGGCTCGTCACCGCTGAGGTGGTGTAGATCCACATGGCAAATAGCGAAAACCAGCTAAAAAACTGCACCACAGCAAGCTGCTGCATGGTCTTTGGCATCGTAAATAAGTCAAAAATAACGTGATAAAAACCATTACTTACGCACTGTTTTTGCTGCATCACATGCGCAATGACAAATACAATTGCAAAAGCGATGAGCAGACCACTAAGCAAATAAAGCTCTTTTTCAAGGCCAAGAAGTGCAACGGCAAGCAACACAATAACGCCAATGAAACCACTCACCGTACTGCCTTTTAAAAAGTGCACAGGTAGGTCTGACAGTGTTGCGCTCTGCGTATTCGTTTGCGCTTGTTCAAAGGCTGCGAGTTGCTCAGGGCTATATTCTTTCGTTTTTAGAATCGTCCACAATACGGAGATGAACAAGATAGCTCCCCCCCAGTAAAATGCGTATTTTACCGAGTCAGGGATTTGTCCTGCAGGTGCGGTGTTACTCACCTCAAACCAATTGGTCATCATCCAAGGCAGCGCAGACGCGACCACGGCACCGACACCAATGAAAAAGCTCTGCATCGCATACCCTGTTGCACGTTGCTTTTCATTCAGATTATCACCTACTAATGCTCTAAACGGCTCCATCGTGACGTTGATCGACGCATCCATGATCCACAGCATACCTGCCGCAATCCAAAGCGTTGGAGAATTGGGCATAATGAAAAGCGATAGCGTGGTGAGAATAGCCCCCCACAAGAAAAATGGTCTTCTACGCCCAAGCTTTCCCCATGTTCTATCACTCCAGTAGCCGATAATTGGCTGCACGATTAAACCCGTTAAGGGCGCTGCAACCCACAATATAGGGATGTCATCCACCTTGGCACCGAGGGTTTGAAAAATACGACTCACATTGCCGTTTTGCAGTGCAAAACCAAATTGGATCCCAAGAAAGCCAAAGCACATATTCCATATCTGCCAAAAACTGAGTTGTGGTTTTTGTTGTTCTTGTTGCATAGCTTACTTCTCTACTTGATAAACCGCGCTGGCAAGCGGCGCAAGTGCAATCGTTGCGTTGACGTGCTCGCCATCAGTCGTTGGTTGTAATTGTAAAGTCGGGTGTGACTCTAAAATATCGTTATAAGCACCATGCCAGTCTTTAGGCAGATTGACGGTGACTATTTGTTCTTGTTCCGCATTAAAGTTGCTCACGACCAACAACTTTTGTTGACCTAATTTACGGCCAAATGCCATAACTGCTTCAGCATTGCTTGGCATCTCAGCGCTCAGAGCGACTTGCTGGTATTCACCAGCCGCAATCGCCGGCTGTTTTGCAAGATTGAGTAATTTGACGTAGTAATTACGAAGTGCCTTTTGCTCATTTGAAAGAAGCGCGCCATCAAATTTCCCGTCATTCATCCATTTTTGATGTTCGGGTACACCAATATAGTCAAAGATACTGGTTCTGCTTGGGCTGCCGAACCCCGCCTGCTCAGAGCCATCCTCCCCTAATGTTTGTCCAAAATAGATCATCGATGGCGCTGTGCTTATCAGGTGACTAACCACCATAGCGGGTTTACCTTTTAGCGGATCGCCTACAAATTCAGGGCTTGCGATACGCTGCTCATCATGGTTTTCTAAAAAGTGCAACATATGTGGGGCAATATCGGCTACCGATAGATGGCTATCCAATACGGCTTGGGCACTACCTTTGCCTTGCATTAACACCTTTAACGTGTCGTAGAAACCCACTTTGTCGTAGAGGTAATCCATCTTCCCTTGCTTGATATACGGGCGATATAAAGTGGGGTTATAGACTTCTGCAAGCAAGAAAGCTTCAGGATTTTTTGTTTTAATCGAAGAGTTTAGGAAGCTCCAAAACTCTACTGGCACCATTTCCGCCATATCGTAACGGAAACCGTCTACGCCCCTTTCTAACCAAAAGTGCGTAATGGCTTTTAANTACCAACTATCTGGCAATTGCTTGTGTTGCCAAAATTCAAAATGTGCACGGTAATCCTGCTGAGCATAATCGTCAGGCAGGCGTTCGAAATCGTAGCTACCGTCAGGCTTCACCCCGTAATTCACTTTGACGGTTTCATACCAATCATTAATATCAGGCTTTGCCGCACGAGCACCGTTACCGGTCCACTTTGCTGGATTTTCTGCAAATTTGCCATCCGCCAATGGATGAGATCCACCACCTAACACCTGATAGCCTTCACTCGTTGGTACGGTAAATTCCTCACCAACCACGTAATAAAAGTTATTGTCCCTAGCATATGCAACTTGCGTGTCGTCATTCGCGCCAAAATCGACAGTTCCTTTAGGCGCACCGAGTGACTCATAGTTACGAGCGACATGGTTTGGCACAATATCGATGATCACTTTCAAGCCGGCGTCATGTGTACGTTCAATTAAGGCTTCAAATTCAGCCAGTCGCGCAGAAGGATCGTTCGCAAGATCAGGGTTAACGTTATAGTAATCTTTTATTGCATAAGGTGAACCCGCTCTGCCTTTTACAACATCAGGATCATCTTGGCTGATCCCATACTTACTATAATCCGTCACTACTGCGTGATGGAGCACGCCGGTATACCAAACATGGGTCACACCCATCGCCTTAATTTGTTGTAATGCGGTAGGAGTAAAATCAGAAAACTTGCCTACGCCGTTTTCCTCTATTGTTCCCCAAGGTTTGTTCTCTGTTTTAGTATTGCCAAAGAGCCTCGTGAAGACTTGATAAACAACGGGTTTGCTCACTGGTGCCACTTCCGATTGCAATGTCATTTGTTCGGTTTTTTTATCAACTGGCTTGGGACCACAGCCGCTTAAACTTACTGCACTACCCAAAAGCGCTAACACAGTCAATAATAGAGATTTATTTTTCATAGTGTTGTCATAATGCTGTTTTAAAAGAGTCTACTTGCGTAAACAAACGTACTGAACCCATTACATATGTATTCAGACAAACCCTTGATTAGATTTTATTTATAACGATTAATACCAAGTTACTTGTGAACATTTGCCGCAAAGCTTTCTAGCTCCATTCGGTGATCTTTAAAATTCAATCCACATCGTCTGATGAAGTCATTCACTTTTTCGATGTTATGTTGATTTGCTAGGGCATTGCCTGACTTAAGCTGAGCTTGTTCTGGGTAGATACCATAACCTGCCAATAAACAATGCCAGCTGACTGAAGGGTAATATTGCTCAACGTTTTGGCGAACCAATTCATCCGATAAGTTATTACCAGAAACCCAAGTCTGTAAAATTTGATAGAGTGACCGCGATAAGTTGTTATTGTTGGCATTATCGAGCCAGTAGTTGGTGTCAGTACGACTATTCACACGATAATGAGCAACGATATAGTCTCGAATAGCCTGATACCGTTCGCTCAAAGCGCGGTTGTGTTTATCTCTGTTACCATCGGTAAAATCCGCATCTTGGTAGCATTCAATGAAACTTTGAACGGTTTCTTGGACTATATGCAAAGCGGTTGCTTCTAATGGCTCTATGAAGCCCTGAGATAAACCAATCGCTATGCAGTTTTTACTCCAGTGTGCTTTAACTTGCCCGACTTTCATTTTTATATGTCGAGCTTCTACTTCTGAGTCCAACAAACCCAAAGCAGCCCTTAGCTCGGTTTCGGCTTGATCCGCATCGCAGTAACGCTGACTATAAACATAACCATTGCCGATACGGTTCGTTAGTGGAATGTGCCAAGACCACCCAAATTGACGCGCAACAGATTGTGTTTCGGAGCGAATAGTGTCAAGTTGCATAGTAGGTATAACGACCGCGGCGTCGTTAAATAAATTGGACTCGAATGACTCAAAACCCACACCTAAAGTGTGTTGTAGCAGTAAACTTTTGAAGCCCGAGCAGTCAATAAAAATATCACCAGCGATTTCTGTACCATCCGACGTTATCAGTGCCGCAATATCACCATCAACGTGTGTTCGAACGTCGATAATTGTGGCATCAATGTGTTTTACATTAAATTCAACCGCTTTGCGAGCCAACAACTGGCCAAGCAAAGCTGAGTCAAAGTGATAACCATAATTAATTTCGAATGGGAAGCTTTCTGCAGCAATTGGGGATTTATTTAAATCAGCCAAGTGGGTCGCTAAAAAAAAGTGGTCTGGGTGGCCCTCTACGTCAATCGCCTTACGCCGAACAAAGCTGTTATGAAAAAAAGCCGGTGCACTGTAGTCATCAGGTTGTGCAGGAAATGGGTGGAAATAGCTAGAAAACCCGGGTTTTGTCGACCAATCTATGAATCGAATGCCATTTTTATAGGTCGCATTACAAGCCGGCATCCACTCGGCTTCCGAGATACCTAAATAGTCCATAAATCCTTTGAACTGCGGAGTAGACCCTTCACCAACACCAATAGTCCCGATGCTAGAAGATTCAACCACAGTGATTTCTATCGCTTTATCTGCCCAGCTTTTTGCCATCATATTCGCGGCCATCCAACCTGCAGTTCCACCACCTAAAATCACTATTTTCTGATTTTTCATCGCCTTCGCACCTTAAACCTATTAAAAACCACGTATTGAAAGTGAAACAAACATATCAATTTAGATAATTGATGATAACCACTCATTACACAGTGAGCGACTATAAAAAAGCCACCAAAGCAGGTGTTACCTTGGTGGCCATGAATGCTTGCTAATAATTAGAAGCTATAGTTGAACCCTAAATAATACTGGCGACCAAACTCTTTGTACTCACCAGTGGCAAGTGCAGTGCCATAATTAGTGGTATTTGGCTCATCAGTTAGGTTATTAACCTGTAAGACGGCTTCCAAACCATTCTCAAAGTTGTACGATGCCTGCCAATCAACCACAGTATATTCATCAGCCCAAGCTAAAGATGAGCCGCCCGGTGAAGCCCCTTCATATACATACTCATCACGGTAACGGATATTCAGGTGCGTTGTGAACGAGTCTATATTCCAAAATACCGTCGCACTCCATACATTTTTTGATAGACCAGGGAGTGGCAGTTGCTGATCAGGGAAGTTACCACCGCCATCTACCGTTGTTTCGCTCTCAGTATATGAATAGTTAGCATTAAAACCTAAGCCCGAAAAGACGCCCGGTAAATTATCAAACATCGTGGTATACGCAAGCTCAATACCTCTTATGTATCCACCTTGATCATTGTTCTGAGTCGTTTGGTATTGACCTGCAACAAATCCATCTGGTACCTCTAGGCCAATATCAGCCCAGTCAACCTCACCTTCTTGATAAGTAATACTTTCAATCAAAGATTCAATATCTTTCCAGAATATCGCGGCAACAAAAGCACCACCATCTTCAAAGTAACGCTCATAAGATAAATCAATTTGAGTCGCTCTAAACGGGTCTAAATTTGGGTTACCTTTTGACCACACATTATAACGAGGACTTGTACCATCATTTGCGGTGTCAGCCCAAGACCCTGCACCACCTCTAAGCTGGTAGACAGGTGGACGGCCAATAACTTCTGCAGCTGCAAACCTAATTTGGTCCGTGTCACTCACTCTGAAATTGAGGTTTAGTGAAGGTAATGTGTCCGTATACTCAGGGCCGTAATTAACATGGCGATAATCGGTTCTTTCAACGCCATTGTCATCGATAATTGAATCACCAACTTCATCACCTTGGATCTGTTGAATGCCTATTGATTTCGTATCAGTTCTTACTACTCGAACGCCAAAATTACCTGTCACTGGTATGTCGGCAATTTCGGTATCTATATTTGCCATAATATAACCGGCTAATACTTCTTCTCGAACAGCTCCACTTTCAATGAGCGTCCAGTTATGACCCCAAGTTTGTTGTGCATCATAGTTACCCGGACCAAATACTTCATCAGCGATACCTTCAAGGTCTAACTCTAAGTATTGAAAGCCCCGAGTATCTCTGAGTGAGACAAACCCAGTCACATCGTGAGGAATACATGGGTGGTTTTGGTCATTGAATTCACAGCCCTTGTTCGTGACGATGGTGCCATCCGGTAACTGGTAACCATTTTGGCCTTCGCGTGCGCCCCACCTAAATGTCGAGCGTTGATCAGTAAACTCTCGGTCTGACCAACGCGCACCGACTTCAATCGAAGAAATAAAGCTGTTCTCAATAAAATATTTAAAATCAACTTTAACGCTATCTAACTCGTCTGTGTACTTGTGAGGAAATTGTTCCCAATCACCCAGTCGCATATTAGATAGGTCGGTATACCCATTGCCAAGTGTTAACAGTGGTGAGTCTTTCTCTCTTTGTTCGAAAGAAAAGGTTTGATTTCTTAATTCTTGCCAAGTGTTAACTAACGTTCCATCTTCCAGTGTAGAAGTACCGTATTCATATGCATGCATTGAAGCAATCATATCTCTACGCGTTTTTTCCCCTTCACTATGAGCCCAGTCGAACTTTAATTCCCACGAATCTGTCGTGTATTGCAAGTTTAAGCCAAAGCTGTCTGTGGTTGAGTCTGTTGATTGATCTTCAGAGCGCATTTCAACCCATGGGCCATTTGGATCCGTAATAGTCACATCCCCAGCAACTAGAAAACCATCTTTAACAACTGCATTATCAACCGAATACAACGAGTTAATATCTTTTGAGAACCCTTCAATATTTAAGCCGCTCTTTTTATCTTCCGATTCAAACTTAGAATGGAAATAATCAAATTGGACTTTGAGCGCGTCTGTTGGCTGATATACCAAAGTGCTTAACAGGCCAAGTCTTTCATCGCTACCTTTGGCTGAGCGATATTGAAAGCCATTGACAGAACGCTCTTCTGTACCATCACCATCAAAATCTTGAGAGCGTGTAGGAGCATGCGCTGAGATATCAATTGCGTTATTTGGTTGGTTTAGATACGCCCCACCAATAGCAAAACCAAGTGTCTCATTTAGGAATTTACCTCGGTATGAAAAACTAATACGTTCGCCTGTTGAATCCGCGCCCACATCTGATGCAGCATCATTGTAGGAATATCTTACCGAAGAATTAAAATTATGTTCTTTTTCAGCATCGAGAGGGTTAGCCGTTTTAAGTTCAACCGTAGCCGCAACACCACCTTCAATCAGCGATGCTTTTGGTGATTTATACACTGCGGCTTGATTAATTAATTCTGACGGATATTGGTCGAATGAAATCCAGCGACTACCTGCGGTATATCCACTGGTACTCGCCTGCTCACGTCCATTTAATGTGGTTTGAATAAAGTCGCCGTTCATCCCGCGAATATTAAGTTGCGAAGATTGCCCACTTGCTCTTACCGCGGTGATCCCTGGTAGACGGCTTAACGAATCAGCAATTGACACGTCAGGTAAGGAAGCTAAGTCTCCAGCATCAACTACTTCTGCAATGGTGTCGCTAAATCTTTTTTTATCGATTGAGGCGATGATACTGCGCGAGATACCTCGAACTTCGATCACTTCAACGTTTTTTTCTTCATTATTAGCAGTGTTATCTTCAACAGGAGCAGCATGGCTCACACCTGCAGCAATCAGCGCAAGCGTTAGCATACTCGGTTTGAACTTAGACATAATGTTTTATCCCAATTAACCATATTATATTGTGCGATTTGTTCATCTGGCGTGCAAACTGATGAAAAAATAAACGAGCACAGTTGTTGTCAGTCAAATACTAGCGGCTGATTAAATTTGTAAACAACTTTATGCATACGTATTCAAAGCTAGTGCATTTCAACGAAATTTACAGGCTTTTTACAGGGATAAAACTCAACCCAATGATAAATATACATTTTTATTAGGTAAGGCCATAAGAGCGACAGCATTTATTTACCTGCTTTAATTTCACTAAATCTTAACTTTCACAGGCTATTATTGTCGACTGAGCATCAAAATATCCTCAATATGTAATCAACTGCTATATTTAAGTTAAATTGGTCTTACCAAAGATTCACTCTTACAAAGCTTTATTTGTCTGGTTATTCCCTTTTAAAGGTCAATATTGGTAAATTTATTTTATAAAATAAAATTATGTGAATGAGCTATCATAAATTCACCTCACAAAACCTGCATACGTATGCAGGTTTTTTACACCCCACCGAGCATGACGTATTCTTTGGCAAAATTAGTGGTGAAAGTGCCCAGCATAGTATTTACTTGATACTCAGCACTGCCACAGAATAAACACGCACATAGCCTGGAGAAAGTGCATGGCAAATAATGAATGGTGGAAAGGCGCGGTTATCTATCAAATATATCCGCGTAGCTTTCAAGACAGTAATGCAGACGGTATTGGCGACTTACAGGGTATTATTCAGCGACTAGACTACATTAAATCGCTTGGTGTTGATGCAGTATGGATTTCACCATTTTTTAAATCGCCAATGAAAGACTTTGGCTATGATATTAGCGACTATCGCGATATCGATCCTATGTTTGGTACACTCGACGATTTTGATACGCTTATTAGTGAAGCACATAAACGTGATATTAAGATCATTATTGATCAGGTACTTAGTCATACCTCAAATCAACACCCGTGGTTTGTCGAAAGTCGTGAAGACAACACAAATGATAAAGCAGATTGGTATGTATGGGCCGATGCCAATCCAGACGGCAGTCCACCAAACAATTGGCTATCCATTTTTGGTGGTGTTGCCTGGCAGTGGGAGCCTAGACGTTGCCAATATTACCTGCACAACTTTCTAACTGAGCAGCCGGATCTCAACTTTCATCACCCTGAAGTACGTAAAGCCGTACTAGATAACGTCGAATTTTGGCTTAAAAAAGGCGTTGATGGCTTTAGACTAGATGCCATCAACTTCTGTTTTCACGATAAGCAGCTTAGGGATAATCCAGCTAAACCCATTGAACTTCGTCAAGGTCGTGGCTTTAGCGAAGACAACCCTTACGCTTTCCAATACCATTATTATAATAATACGCAACCAGAAAACTTAGCGTTTATGGAAGAGATCCGTGCCTTATTAAATAGATATCCAGGCACAGTTAGCTTAGGTGAGATAAGCTCAGAAGACTCTTTGCAAACAATGGCAGAGTACACGGCCGATGGTAATAAGCTACACATGGGTTATAGCTTTGAGCTGCTAACTAACGACTATAGTGCAAAGTACATCAGAGAAACGGTTTCTCGCCTAGAGTCAGTCATGACCGAAGGTTGGCCATGTTGGGCGTTTGCAAATCACGATGTAGAACGGGTAGCAAGTCGCTGGAGTGTAGATGGCAAGGTAAACGATGCACAGGTCAAAATGCTCACCGCCCTTCTCGGTTCATTGCGCGGTAGCGTCTGTATGTATCAAGGCGAAGAATTAGGACTTGGCGAAGCCGCCGTTGCCTTCGAAGAGCTGCAGGACCCATATGGCATTACCTTTTGGCCAAACTTTAAAGGCCGTGATGGCTGCAGGACTCCGCTTCCGTGGACGAAGGCAAAAACTAATGCTGGCTTCTCAGAGTCTAAGCCTTGGTTACCAGTTTCTGAAGCGCATGCTCTACGAGCAGTAGACGAACAAGCAGTAGATAGCAATTCAACGCTCAGCTACTATCAAGCATTTTTACAGTGGCGAAATGCGCAACCTGCACTAAAAACAGGTGACATTGAGTTTATTGATACCCCAGAGCCCGTGTTAGCTTTTTACCGTAAAACACAGACCCAGACACTGCTGTGCGCATTCAACTTAGCAGCTACTCAACAAAGCGTGACTCTTCCTGAAGTTGCATTAAGGCAGTGCGACCTGGAGCACCTAAGTGGCATGGCAAACACAAATGTACTAACACTTGATGCATTTGGTTGCTACTTCGCTGAAGTTTTATAATAGTTGGGTCTTTTCATTAAATAAGAGCGGTTAAGCCGCTCTTTTGTTATCTAACACTTTACCTATCTCACGCTGTAGTTGCGGCAGTTCCAGTGCTTTGAAATAAAGCCAACCTTGATGCACATTCACCCCTCGACTTTTGAGATAACGAGCTTGAGCTTGGGTTTCTACCCCTTCAGCAATCAGTTTTTTATCCAGCTTTTCCGCCATATCAATCACGGCCGATAACACCGGGGATTGCAAAGTATCTAGGCCAATTGATGCTACAAAGCTCTGATCTATTTTCAACAGGTCGATCGGAAAACTTTGTAAGTACTGTAGACCACTATACCCCGTACCAAAATCATCAATCGCGATTTCTATTCCGGCACGTTTGAGCTCAGTTAGTACCGTTTTCGTTTGAGCCTGCGTCAGCACATCACGTTCAGTTAATTCAATAGTTAATGAAGATATTTGGTTTTTTGCAGCAAGTAAGGCATCGATATAGCGTTTAGAGCCCAGAAGTAAACCATTAACGTTAAAAGACACCTTAAAGTCTGGCTGAGCGACTAAGATATCCGTCAAATCACGCACAGCATTTTCGACTTGCGCTATCGAAATATCTAAAATAGTACCATCACGCTCAGCTTCTGGCACAAAGTAAGCGGGGCCGAGCATTCCTTCAAGTGGGTGACGCCAACGAATGAGTACTTCCACGCCCACTATCGATGATATCTGTGCATTAACGAGAGGTTGATACACATTAAATAATTCATCATTTGCCAATGCTCTTAATATTTGTGTTTTGCTGCTTAGCTGGCGCTTGTCATAACTGATTAATAACAACGTGAGGCCAACCCAAGAGGCACAATACAACACACTCCAAAGTACTAGCCACAACCAACCTAGGCTCACTAGTTGCTCATCATTCTTTGCAATGATCAAGCTCATCTGCGGCAAACTCGGAATAGCTGCAACGTATGCAAACTTTACCTTTGCATCATCAAAGAGTCCTTCTACTGCGCGACTATTAGTGGCTGGAAATAGTTTCTGGCGGATTGGCAACGCGTATTTACCATTTAAAAAAACCGGCACACCTGTGCTATTGTCGACCAAGGCAGCAAAATCGGTATTATGATGAGCTGAGATATCAAGCATACTCTTTAGCCAATGATCCGGCATCAACACATTTACCTCATAACCATCGTCTCTCGTGCGCGCCAAAACAAAGGCTGGAAGTTCTAAATAGTCGGTAATGATTGGGCCATAGTATCTAAGCCCGGGCTTTTTTATTGGGGCACTGGTATTCACAGGTGGAGTGAGTTGCCCAAAAGAATTGCAGACCAATTTGCCTTTACTATCTACGATCCCTATTTCGCTCATGCCAGGGTTTTCAAAAACCAATCTACGCATGTAGTGTAGACCCTCAGGATCGCAATTCGGAGAAAGATGGATGGCATGTTTTAAGGTATCATCTACAACGACAAACTCTTTGTTGATGTCAGATACAATCCGACTCGCTACAGTGACAAGGTTAGATTTAGCGGTCTCTTTTTGATGCACATAGGTGAAGGCAGCCACGATTGAAAATACAAAGGTGCAAGACAACCAAGCAATAAAGATATTCTTAAACAACTTGCTTAAGGAGTGTGCTCCTCGCATAAGCTCCTCACTCCACGGAACGCAAACAGGCGCAGAGTGTAGCTCGAATATGTGACAAAACTATTTCAATATAAAAAAAGCCTTGGTATTACCACCAAGGCTTTCTTATATTACAAGTTTTTGCTTGTGCCGACCTCAACACGGGTTTTTAACTTTTGGCCAGGCCTAAAAGTTACCACGCGTCGCGCAGAAATAGGAATATCTTCCCCAGTTTTTGGGTTCCTACCTGGGCGTTCCTTCTTGTCGCGAAGGTCAAAGTTACCAAACCCAGAGAGCTTTACTTGCTCGCCGTTTTCTAGCGCTGAGCGGATTTCTTCAAAAAACGCTTCAACTAAGTCTTTGGCATCTTTCTTATTGATCCCCAATTTTTCAAATAGGTGTTCAGCTATGTCGGCTTTAGTAAGCGCCATATCTAGTCCCTCAACGATGCATTGAATTGTTTGGCCAGTTCGGCCACCACGTTTTCTACAACCGCGTTGATGTCTTTCTCTTCGAGCGTTCTATCAACCGCTTGTAATGTTAGAGCAATGGCTAAACTCTTATGATCAGGTTCAACCCCTTGCCCTTTGTACACATCGAATAAGTTTAGGTCAACTAATTGATTTCCGCCAACTTTCTCAATGCACTCTAAAATATCGCCTATTTTTACGTCATCTGCAACTAAAATAGCAATATCTCTTCTATTTGATGGGAATTTAGAGATACTAACCGCTTCTGGAAGCAAGCGATTTTCTAAAGCAGCCATGTCGATTTCAAATACATATGGCGTATCTTTAAGCTCTAACGGCTTTAATAGCTGAGGGTGTACTGCACCGATGAAACCAACCTTTTTACCGTCTGCATAAATTGCAGCAGATTGACCAGGGTGCAAACCATCGCTCACTTCCGCTTTAAAGCTAAAGCGTGCCTTATCGTTACAAAGCGCAAGTAATGCTTCTACATCGCCTTTCACATCAAAGAAATCCACTTTACGTGAAGGCACAGACCAGTGTTCATTGTGCGTATTACCATACGCGATACCACCGATCACAGCAGTTTGACGTACGCCGTTTTCCGCGCTGTCGTCTTTGATGAACTTAAGGCCCGTTTCGAATAAGCGAATACGTGACTGTTGACGGTTTTGGTTATAAGAAACCGCATTGATAAGCCCTGTCATCAAGCTTACACGCATTGCTGACATTTCAATCGAAATTGGGTGCGGAAGAATTAATGCATCGGCTTTTGGATGTAGCTGCTGCTGTGCTTTTGGATCAACGAAGCTATATGTGATGGCTTCTTGATAACCACGGCTTACTAACTCATCTCTAAAGCGTGCTACTGGCAAACGTGCTTCTTGATGATCTGTCATCTTTAACGCAGCGGTTGGTGCCACATTTGGAATATTGTTGTAGCCAAATACGCGCGCAACTTCTTCAATTAAGTCTTCTTCGATACTAATGTCGAAGCGATAGCTTGGTACTTGAGCTTGCCACTGGCCGCCTGCAAATGTTACCGCTAAGCCCAAACGCGTTAAGATGTCTGATACTTTAGCATCTTCGATATGATAACCAATCACGCGGTCTAAACGCTCACGGCGTAAAGTCACTTGACGCTCTTTTGGTAAATCAGTTTCTGACACAGCTTCAACAATCGGTCCTGCTTCACCGCCAACGATTTCAAGTAGCAAGCCTGTTGCTCTTTCCATCGCATCACGCTGCAGTACCGGGTCTACACCACGCTCATAACGGTGCGATGCATCGGTATGCAAACCATAGCTACGAGCCTGGCCTGCAATCGCAAGCGGTGCAAAGAACGCGCTTTCTAGCAAGATGTCTTTTGTCTCGTCACTAACACCCGACTGTTCACCACCGAAAATACCTGCCATCGCAAGTGCTTTATTATCATCAGCAATCAGTAGTGTTGATGGATTAAGCTTCGCCGTGTTGCCGTCTAACAATACTAGCTCTTCATTCTCACAGGCATTACGTACTTTAATTCCACCTTCGATTTGGCTTAAATCGAACGCGTGCATAGGGTGACCTAGCTCAAGCAATACGTAGTTCGTAACATCAACAACTGGATCAATTGAGCGTACACCGCAGCGGCGTAGTTTCTCTACCATCCAAAACGGGGTCTCTGCTTTAACATTAACGCCCTTGATCACACGACCTAAGTAGCGTGGACATGCTTCGCTGTTTACCAATTCAATAGAGATTTTATCATCAATCGTTGGCGTAACTGGCGTGATAGCAACTTCTGTTACGTCGATGCTGTTTAGTACCCCAACTTCACGAGCAAGACCTTTGATCCCTAAACAATCGCTACGGTTAGCCGTTAAATCGACATCAATCGTTACATCGTTCAAGCCGAAGTATTCACGAATATCTTGACCGATTGGCGCATCCATAGGGAGCTCTAAAATACCATCTGAACTTTCCGCCATACCAAGCTCTTCAAACGCACACAGCATGCCGTGAGACGGCTGACCGCGAAGTTTAGCTTTCTTAATTTTGAAATCGCCTGGAAGCGTTGCGCCCACTTTAGCAACTGCTACTTTTAAACCGGCACGGCAGTTAGCGGCACCACAAACAATATCTAGTAGTTCGTCTTCGCCTACGTTTACTTTTGTCACTCTAAGCTTGTCAGCATCTGGGTGTTGACCACATTCAACCACTTCACCGATAACCACACCTTGGAAGTCACCAGCAACTGGGTCTACACCATCTACTTCTAAACCAGCCATTGATAATTGCTCAGATAGCGCATCAGTATCAATTGCTGGATTGACCCACTCGCGTAACCACTTTTCACTGAATTTCATACTTTTGTCGCTCTTATCTGAATTGGTTTAGGAATTTTAAGTCGTTTTCGAAGAAAGCTCTTAAGTCAGTTACGCCATAACGTAACATCGTCAAACGCTCAACCCCCATACCAAAGGCGAAACCAGTGTATTTTTCAGGGTCAATGCCTACCGAGCGCAGTACGTTCGGGTGCACCATGCCGCAGCCTAGTACTTCAAGCCATTTTCCATTTTTACCTTTTACGTCCACCTCAGCTGAAGGTTCTGTAAACGGGAAGTATGAAGGACGGAAGCGAATTTCCATATCTTCTTCAAAGAAGTTGCGTAGGAAATCGTGCAAAATTCCTTTAAGTTCTGTAAAGCTCACGTTAGTGTCGACCATCAAGCCCTCAACTTGGTGGAACATTGGCGTATGTGTTTGATCGTAATCGTTACGGTATACACGACCTGGCGAGATAATTCGCAAAGGCGGCTGCTCAGCTTCCATAGTACGGATCTGAACGCCACTGGTTTGTGTACGTAGTACCAATTTAGGGTTGAAATAGAAAGTATCATGATCGGCACGCGCTGGGTGGTGCTCTGGAATATTTAGCGCGTCAAAGTTATGAAAGTCATCTTCAACCTCAGGACCAGATTTAACAGCAAATCCTAGCTCACCAAAAAACTGCTCAATACGCTCAATGGTGCGAGTAACTGGGTGAAGGCCACCAGCTGGCATTGTACGACCCGGCAACGTCACATCAATCGTCTCAGCTGCTAGCTTCTGCTCAAGTGCTGCATTGGCTAACGCTTCACGTTTTACCGTAATCGCATCTTGTACTTGGGTCTTAGCTTGGTTAATCACTTGACCTGCATCTTTACGCTCTTCTGGTGCTAGTTTGCCTAGCGTTTTAAGAAGACCTGTGATCTCACCTTTTTTACCAAGGTAGTTAACTCTAACTTCCTCAAGGTGCGCAATTTCGCTTGCCTGCTCAACGGCTTCAAGCGCTTGCGCTAAAATATTTTCTAAATTCATTGTCTACCTGATCTTTGCTGAGGTAATTTGCTGTTATTTAATCTCTTATGATAACTGAATTGCAAGGCGATATTCTAGCCCTGTTACAGCTTTAAAGTGGCTTTTATAAAAGGAATTGTTAACTTTCTTTGCGCAGCCATGGATGCGTGATCGAGTTTATCCAATACATCAAGTAACGCGCGCATATCACGACTCAATCTCGTGAGCAAAAATCGCGCACATTCATCGGAGAGCTCAAGGCCACGCATGTGTGCTCTTTTTACTAAGGCTTCGGCTTTATCATCATCACTCATCGAGCGGATCTGAAAGGTCGTTCCCCAGGTTAGACGCGATTCTAAGTCTGGCAGTGACAAATTCAGCATGTTGGGCAACAGATCGGCAGTAACCACAAGGCATTTGCCTTTTTCATTAAAGCGATTGAAAAAGTTAAATAAGGCTTTTTCCCACGCTTCATCTCCTGCAACCAAATGCACATCGTCTATACAAACTACATCCAATGCATCAAGTCCATCTAACACTAACGGGCCAAAATCCAACACTTCTCGCATCGACAATAAAATAGTCGAGAGTCCAAGTTCTTGCGCTTCAATACACGTGGCATAAAGCAAGTGCGACTTGCCAGAGTCTGCCAATCCACACAGATAAGTGTACTGAAATCCGGTTAAACGACGGGCAAGACCATTTTTTAAGTGGCTTACTTCCAATGAAGCTTCACCGCCAAAATAAGAAGCAAAAGTTTCGTCATCAGGCAGCGTCACAGGTAACGCCATTTGACGTGGCGATTCCATCCTAGTTACCCACCCAATTGTATTTAAGGTTGTTGTCGTCTGCGATTTGATAATAGGCTCTCGGGTCTTCGTACGCCTTAAAGCTTTGCTCCAATGCAATCGTTTTACGCAAGTCTGATACGCTTGAGGTATGTTCAATCGCAAACTTCACAGCTGTTTTCGCACGGTAGATCACATCAACATCCACCACGGTACTCATAGATAGCAAACGACGCTTCGCCATTTCTACATCCGTAAATGACTGTAATTGCTCAACCACAATTTCAGTTCGATGCGCCTCTAAAGTGAGGTTAGGATCGATAACATATTTCTGAGCTAAGGTGCTAGATAGCTGATTCACCATATCAATAATAACTTGCTGCTTGTCACCGACATATTGCTCAGGCTCAAAATATTCAGCGTCAGTATAGCGCCAGTCTAGCTGCCAAGAATTTGTATGGAGGGGCTGAAACAAACGTGCGGTGATAACGCGCTCCGCCTCATAACGCAATGACGCATCTTCTACTTCGTTAGAAAAGTTTCCCCACACCTCTGCGATACTCACATTACTGCGATCTTCAAGATCCATCAGAGGAACAACGACCGGCACGCCCCACTCGTCCGCAGTGTCATAAATCAAGCGTTCGAGCTGAGGGTAACTTTCTTGCGTAACAAACTCTCGGCGGAAGTTATCTTCGATCACCATCCAAATCGCGACCATAGGACGGCGGTTGCCCCAAAGCGGTAAGCCAGCTTCTCTGACTAGATCTTCGACCTTACCAGGCTCAAACTCCACCTTTATTTTGGTTACGCCTTGTCGATCATAATATTCATATCTCAGCATGTAATCTGAGATGCGCTTAAGGCTCGCTTGGATAGAAGGGTGAGAAAAATCATCGGCTTTACCTGTGAGCTTTTGCAACACTTTTAATAATGCCTGTTGGCTCGCTTGCGCTCGCGTTGCGCGAGATTTGTCACTAACACTCAGCGAGGCTTCATATAAATTTTGAACTTCTACTGCTTTTGCCGTCATGGCAAAACAAAACAGTGCAATAAGGATCAGCCTGATGATCATAATGTCCATGTTTTTCTGACTATAAAGCCTGATCCTAAATCAATCATCTGCTTAAAGCAAAGGACAACGAACAATATCATGAAATTTTATAAAAACATGATAAATAACAAAATATTAATCTTATATTCAGTGTTATTTGAAGCTGAAGGAGACCTGCTTCTTACCCTTTCCTTTCGACTCATAAAGTGCTTGATCCGCTACTTTTAATAACGATTCCGCACTGAATTCCACGCCCTCAGAAACCGCCATGCCGATGCTGCATCCGACATTTACCAACTCACCATTGGTAAGCAAGATATCTTCATTTATCACGCTCAAAAGGCGATTTGCTAAGCTTTCAAGCAAGTCTCTGGCAATTTTTTCATTAATCACAAAGACAAACTCATCTCCACCAATACGACAAACAAAGTCATACTCTCGTAACGCTTCTTGTAGACGTCTTGCTACATGTACCAAAACCTCGTCACCACTATGATGGCCGTGATTATCATTAATCGGCTTGAAGTTATCTAAATCGAGATACCCTAAATACACATTTACTGGCTGTCTCATCGAGCGAGCAGACATTTTATTCAGCTCGTTAAATAGATACTTTCGATTCGCCAGTTGCGTAAGGCTATCGTGGTAGGCATCAAACTCTAGCTTTTCTTGAAGTGATTTGCGCTTGTCGACCTCTGTTCTTAACTCTTCTAAACTCACGCTAAGTTCATGGGTACGCTTTTCTACCATTGCTTCCAATTCAAGTTCATGGGTTCTAAGTGCAGTATTCGCTTCAATGAGTGCTTGCTGATTTGCAAATGCGTCCATCGCAGATGCAATAACATGACTAACGGTATATAACAAATCCACTATGGCTTCCGAATATTCATCGCTGCGACGATAGGATTGGATCACAAACGCGCCTAAATGCTTGTCGCGATTGATTAGCGGAAAGCATAACCATTGCTTGGGGAAACTGCCTAACATTTCAATAATTCCCTTCTCGGTCAGTGCCATCAAAGCGTGCTCAGAATAGTTCTTTACGCTGTCAGAGCGCAGCGCATAACTGGTGAGCGTTTTGTCTATTTCAGGGCTAGTTAGACTATTTAATTCCTCGAGTGAAACACTGTCTTTGACATCGTGGAAATAGGGAAATTCAAACTCGCCATCTTGTCTTTGCAAAACCACATAGAAATTGTCCGCGTAAGTAATTTTTTGCACAATACAGTGCACATTCAACAAAAAGTGTTCCAAAGATTCGCTGGAGTTTAAGCACGAAACGATATCTGTCATGTTATCTATTACTTCAGGAAGTTCCGCCATCATTGATCGCCCTTTTGAATCATTAATTCTCAATCTCACAAAAGCTTAACTAGCAGTGCTAAAAATTACCAGAAATCAATTACTTTTTTATCCGGTCATCTAGGTGTCAGAGGTCTGTTGACCTTTCAATCTGATGTGTAACACTTTAAAATTCGCTGACTAGGGTTTAAACGGAATACATAATGAAATACTTACATACCATGGTACGTGTACGTAATCTTGATGAATCAATGAAGTTTTATTGCGACCTCTTAGGTCTCGTTGAAGTGAAACGTTATGACAGTGAACAAGGCCGCTTTAGTTTAATTTATCTCGCCGCCCCTGATCAATTTGAGCAAGCGCAGCAAAGCTTTTCTCCTACTATCGAACTTACCTATAACTGGGACCCGGAAGAATACTGCGGTGGTCGTAATTTTGGCCACTTGGCCTTTGCCGTAGAAAACATTTACGCACTTTGCCAAAAGCTGCAAGATGCAGGTGTGGTGATCAACCGACCACCGCGCTGTGGTCACATGGCATTTGTTAAATCTCCTGATGGCATTTCTATCGAGTTACTCCAACAAGGTGATGCTTTGCCTCCAGCCGAGCCTTGGCTGTCAATGGAAAACACGGGTAGTTGGTAATAATTGCTGATAATCACTAAAACACTGGAGCGATGTATTTAACTTGAATCAGAATATCCACCGCTCCTTCTCCCCTTACTTTAATAAGCAAGATGGTAGCTTTTAAGCAATTTTATCAGTTGCTTTTTGAACAGCTTGGAATCTAATACCTGTTGTAGCGCCTCAAAGTCCGATGCAGAATCTTTAGGCGCTAATATTGCTCTAAAATAGGTTTCATGAGGATTTTGAGAAAAGTGAAACACTCGCTTCCAACCATTTTTAGCAACAAGATATTCTGTCGTGGAACGACTGACGATGGCAATACTCACTCGTTTTTTGAAGAGCATTTCCAGTAGTGCTTCTTCGGAATTTACGTTCACTCGCTGGATATTGGCTTGCTCCACCCCGTGGTCCAAGTGGCGGTAGTAGTACCCTGCAATGGCACCAACCTGATTACCGTACAATGAGCTTGGGTGATAATATTCAAACGGATGTTCTACATGCGAGACAAATTCGTCCGTGTCATATATTAACGGGCTGCTCCACAAATACTTTTGTTTTTTGCGGTCATCAAACCAAGCTGGGTTTGCCCCTAAAATAAAACCTTTGAGCGTTTGCTGTTCGAGCTGCTTATCTAAGCGTTTACGTGGTACAAAACGTACTTCTACCTGCTGCTCTTTTTGCACGGCATTAATCAGTTTGGCTAAATCAAAATAAAGACCTTTTTGCGCTTCTAGATCAATAATATAGGGCGGCTTACGATGATATACGTAAAGAATTTGGGTTTCAGCAGCTGTCACTGAAAAGGCTACCATTAACCAAGTGAAAGTGGCAATAAAGTACTTTTTTAACACTGAGTGCCTCGTGTCTAACCTAAACTTTTCATACCAATCTAACTGCTAATACAGCCTAACGCCTTCTCAGCACACCAGTTAATTCCTTTTACATTTTTTTAAATGAGCAAAGGGACCAAAGGCCCCTTATTTTACAAAAATATAACAAAAACAAATTATGAACAAGTAATAACTGTGATCTGTATCACCCGTTTTATTACTTTCATTATGTCTGCCTTAGTATTAGGCAATTACTGACAACCATCTTTGTTATAAGACACTTTCAGCGCTGCCCCCGTTGGTGCGCCTGACACTTTCAAGTATCCCCAATATTCAGATTGCGCACTTATCTCGATGCACTCTTGGTTACCTTGATTGAACGAGCTTGCATCCACATTAGTGCCATTTGGCCATCCTGCATTGCTGTATTCAAGACCAAGATCACCACTACCATGGGCAGTTTTTATCACCACCGATTGTTGACCACTGACGTTCTCAAGGCTAAACCACATCGGATCTTGGCTTCCAAGGCAAATTGTTTCATCCGCTGCTAATCTACCATTAGAGACACTACCCTGCGACTGACATACGTCCTCTATTGTTGAATTTGTTACGATTTCTCCTAACAACTGCACATTTTCAAAGCGATTATAACCATGTAGCATAATGTAATAGGTGCCAGCGATAGGTGTAGTGATTTCACATACCTCTTCGTTGCCGGATTGGTATGGTCTGCAATCATACTCGCTGAACGTTGGCGCCGAGCCCAACTTAACGTAAAGATCGGCATCACCTGTACCTCCAGCCATGTTGATGACTAATTTATCAGTGCCAGCAGCGACATCGATTGAAAATGCAACTTGTTCATCTTGCTCGCCCGCAACCGTGACAGGTACGCCAGACTGTAGTTTGTTTGAAGTCGTTGCGTTTACAGTAGCCACTGTATTACTAGTGTGATTCAAACCGCTAGAGTCGCTCACTGTTAAGCTGATTTGATATTCGCCAGCTTGCACATAACTGTGCGTGGGATTGGCTTCATTACTTTGGCTACCATCACCAAAACGCCACAGATAAGTGAGTGCATCACCATCAGGGTCGACACTACCTTGGCTTGAAAATAGTATCGCTTGATTAACATCACCAGAGTATGGCCCATTAACTTCTGAAGTGGGTGCGTTATTCTGACCACCAGCAGCAAGCTCGTTGCACCATTGAACAAACTCTGATTGATACTGTGATGCGAGGCGGTCCATACGGGCTTGGTACGCATTCCAATTTGCTTGTCTCGTTTCCTGTCGCATTGCGAGCACTTCATCAAAGTGTTTTTCATACAGGAATCTCACCCCTAAATAACCCCAACGGTAAATTCTATCTTGATCAAAACCGTCATACGTCGTGCTGAAGATTTCGGCTAGCGTATATACTGAGCCATCTTTGATTGTATCTATTGCGGCTTGATTATCATTGAGGTTTGCAATGTACTCAGCCACCCCTTCGCTCCACCAGACGATAGGCTTAGTCGGAGCATTAAAGTCACCATACAGGTCAAAACGCCCATCAAGATAATGTACGTATTCATGCTCTAAGTTCCAGATGTAATGATCCGGCTTTGCATAACTGGCCTCGTATGCAACAAAATTAGCAACGTTATTCACATCGCTAGGATCACCCTCTAAATACATACCACCGTTGTCGGTGCTGATTTTAAAAATGGCTTTGGCATATTTTTTATAGTCTGCACTGCTATTAAAGATATTCACTTGCAGAAAATCATTGTTATCATCGGCAACCGGTAAGCGGCCTGTTTCCAACATAGTGTGGAATCGCCCTTCTTCTGCTTCCATGGTTTGACACGCTGAAGTCAATTGCTGAGCGGTGAGCGCTTGTGCTCTAATCTTTATTGTATCGCTACAACTATGTTGTTGAGAAAGTACTTTGGTCTCAAGTTCTTTATCAAAATTACAAATACCAAACTGGCCACAATCAGCATAATAGGTCGCGACATCAGCCGCAGCTAACCAGACACCATCGCCAAAACCATAACTGTTATAACGCGAGAATAAAGCGGTTAATTGCGTGTCGACTGACTCTTGAATAGCTGCACCATTGTACAATTTAAGTCGAGCCAATTCGCTCGCAGCATTGATGATTAGATATTCAGAGTCTGAATTTACCATCCAAGTTTGTGCGGTGAAACTCCCTAGTAAACTCACCAATTGTTGATCGTTTTTAACCAAAGCGACAAAGTTATCATTCCACTGACCACGATATAAGATAGTGAAAATGCCGTTTACCGCACTGCGCATATTCCACTTTTGAGCGTAGCTTTCATTCCATTTAGATAGCCATGCTTTTACAACTGGCAGATAGTGCCCTTGTAGTTCCGATGAGTCCATTGTAGTAATAGCCTCACCGAGTACTTTACCATGGGCATCATTGTCGTCGTAGAAATGGCTATTACTAACAAAAGCATCCAACGCATCTTTCACTGCAGGCTTAACCCAAGTAGCGAAAGCCACCTGATCATTGTAAAACTCAACATAAAAGCCAGCGCGAATAAATAAATAAAGCGCTTCGAGGTCGGCACTACCGTTGCCTGAGTAGCTTTGCGAAAGCGACTTGGCATTTTGCGCCGCAGCGTACATTTTATCTGAAGTGAATACTTGTGTTTGGATGCTGCTGTCAGCGGAGAACAATGCATTGATACAGCTCGTACCCTGTTGCTTTATTTCAGTAACAATTTGGCTACTGCTCGCACTTGCTAAGCTATTTAAATCACATGCAGCAATCGCTTCACTTTGGCCCACTGCCAGCGCTTGCAATAATGGCGTGTGTTTAGCAGATAATAGCGGCATGCTTCTTGTTGGTGAGTGTGCAACGGGTGCTCTATCATGCAAATCTTTGTGCTCATGGCCATGGGAAATGTTCGTTTCCACTTGAACCGATGCATCGAGCGGCTTAAAGAGTCGCTGTGATCCTTGATGTGCGTTGGCTGAATTTATCGCTGTAAGCGCAGATAACGCCAAAGTGAGTTTTGTAATTTTCATCATTTACCTTTCCTGTTGTGTATCCAAACCCGATTGGGTTATAGATTTTTAACACTAAAATTACAATGTATACAATATATTTTATATAACTTTATGGAATAGTAGCTCGACGGAAAAGCCACCATAATCTTAAAAACGGGTATCCAAAAGGGAAGGTCGTAGCTTATACATACACCCAATTGGTTGATCTTTATGATTAAAAATCCAACCAAGTGACGAAAAGCAGGAATAAAAATTTATAGTGAGTGGAATAAATTAGATCTTATCAATATGGGAAATAGCACCAGAAGAGATTTTTACTCTCACTCGATAAGTGGATAGCGTGATTGAATAAACACCGTCATTTGGTTTTTGTGCTAATAAATGCTGTAGCCCTAACAGCAACTCATCTGTATCGTTACCATTGCTGGTGTTTCTTGAATCTAGGTATTCTTTTCCCTGCTTCAGTGCCTTATCCAACACCACTGAAGCGACTTGCTGAGTAGACTTATTTTTCAACGTCTTAAACAATGCGCTTTTTAACAAACTCATGGTTATTCTCCTGATAAAGATACCGGCTCATACTGTCATATCATTTATGAACGGGTGCCTGATTGGTTTTGGGAACAATTCGAGTGTAACAAGCTCGCACTAAAAGTCTAAATCAAATTCGTTTCAAACTATGTCAGATGTGTATGGCCCCTACTCTATCTCAGCTAAATAATTTACTTGCTCAGCAAGTTGCTTACCAGAGAATAGCTTCGGTACAAAGTGTAATAGATTCAAGGAAAGCTGATGCTCTGAACGGGTGGTATTTACTAAGCTGGGTAAAGTGCCTAATTCACTGCTTATATCGTGCCAAACGGGATTTGCCTCATTGAGCTTGTCATAGGCAATCGTATTAAACTCGAAATTTTCAAAATATTCATCAACTAAGAACAACGGCTGAGTGAGCTTAAGCGAATCAAGTAACTCACGAGAGAAGCTTTGTCGAGCTTCTGAACTATTACTGGTAAAGAAGTGATCTGGTAGATTATAGCCAATGATTAAATCAGAGCTTGCATACAAGCTATTGGTATACAACAAAGCTGTGAGAATAAGATAGGTATCGTATCTTGCTAAACTCACACCTTGCAAAAGCTCACTCTGCTTACAAAGATCAGTCGCACATCGACTGCGCATGGTCCGCCAAAAATAATGTTGACTCTGAGAGAGATCCCGCGCTCCAACGCCTGCCAATCGAGATTTCCAGCTCGATATGAATAATTCAAACCCTTGTGTTTTAAATTGATCTACTTCAAATGACATCCTTTTCTCCTCAAATTGTTTGTACCAAAAATATACAGGCATCACACAAAGCTATTAAGAATATAGGGAAATGGCAATTACACGGTATTACAGCAGAAAAAGTAGAAATAAAAAGTACTTAAGGCTGTTATAGTAAAAAGCCCGCGGGTGCGGGCTTTAAAAGAAAGGATTACTTGTATTCAACTTCGATGATTTCATATTCAACAGCGCCGTTCGGCGTTTGAATATTCACTGTATCATCTAGTTCTTTACCGATTAATCCACGCGCAATCGGTGAATTAACAGAAATCAAGTTGTTCTTAAGATCGGCCTCGTCGTCACCAACGATACGATAAGTTACTTCTTTGTCTGTATCTACATTAACAATAGTCACAGTGCTACCAAAAATAACCTTGCCATTGTTCTGCATTTTAGTCACGTCGATGATCTGTGCTGTTGAAAGCTTAGCTTCAATTTCTTGAATTCGGCCTTCACAAAAACCTTGCTGCTCACGTGCAGCATGGTATTCAGCATTTTCTTTTAAGTCACCGTGTTCACGCGCTTCTGCAATATCTGCAACGATTTTCGGGCGAACAACTTTTTTTAAATGATTCAGTTCATCACGAAGCAATTCTTCGCCTCGTACTGTCATCGGAATTGATTGCATAAGTATCTCACTCATTGCCAGAGCTGACGCTCTGGCCTTGTTCTTTTTAGTTCAAACGCTGGTGTAATTCTTGAACAGAGTTTACAGAACTTCTGTCGTCAGCTTCATTCGCTGTACAGTTTGCAAACGCTGCGTTTAGCGTAGTGGTGTAGTTAGTCTTATGCTGAAGTGCACCACGACGTAACACCTTCGAGTCTTCAATAGCTTGGCGACCTTCGGTAGTATTAACGATATAGCTGTACTCACCATTCTTGATACGGTCAAGAATATGAGGACGGCCTTCGAATACTTTGTTTACGCGACGTACTTCAATACCCGCTTCTTCAAGCGCTTTCGCCGTACCATTCGTTGCATCTAACTCAAAACCAATTGCTTTCATTGTCTTAGCTAGTTCAACTACGCGTGCCTTATCACCATTGCGCACAGATAGTAGCGCGCGGCCGCCACGTGGTAAAGTGTTTGATGCACCTAATTGGGCTTTTGCGAATGCTTCGGCGAAGTTTTCACCAACACCCATCACTTCACCCGTCGAGCGCATCTCTGGACCACGCATTGGGTCAACGCCTGGGAACTTAGCGAATGGCAATACCACCTCTTTTACACTGTAATAAGGAGGGATAACTTCCTTCGTTATACCTTGGCTTTCAAGAGACTGGCCAACCATACAACGTGCAGCAACCTTTGCAAGTGCAACGCCTGTCGCTTTTGAAACAAATGGTACTGTACGAGCAGCACGCGGGTTAACTTCAATCAGGTAAACTTGACCGTCTTTCACCGCGAACTGGGTATTCATCAGGCCAACAACACCAAGCTCCAGCGCCATGTCACGGACTTGCTTACGCATCACGTCTTGAATACCTTGCGGCAGCGTGTGTGCTGGTAATGAACAGGCCGAGTCACCCGAGTGAACACCTGCTTGCTCGATGTGCTCCATAATACCGCCGATGATAACCCTCTCACCGTCACAGATAGCATCTACGTCTACTTCAATTGCATCATCTAAGAAGCGGTCAAGTAGTACTGGTGCTTCATTAGAAACAGACACCGCTTCTGTCATGTAGCGACGTAAGTCATCTTCATCGTACACAATTTCCATTGCACGACCACCAAGTACGTATGATGGACGAACAACCAATGGGAAGCCAATTTCTTGTGATTTAGCAACCGCTTCTTCTAGTGACGTTACCGTTGCGTTTTCTGGCTGTAGTAGGTTTAGACGCTCTACAAGCTGTTGGAAGCGCTCACGGTCTTCTGCACGGTCGATGGCGTCGGGAGAAGTACCAATCACTGGTACACCATTCGCTTCAAGATCTCGTGCCAGTTTAAGTGGAGTTTGACCACCGTACTGAACGATCACGCCTTTTGGCTTTTCAACACGGACAATTTCTAGCACGTCTTCCAGTGTAATTGGCTCGAAGAATAAGCGATCAGACGTATCGTAGTCTGTTGAAACTGTCTCTGGGTTACAGTTAACCATGATAGTTTCATAGCCATCTTCACGCATCGCAAGGGCTGCGTGTACACAGCAGTAATCGAATTCGATACCTTGACCGATACGGTTAGGACCGCCACCGATAACCATGATTTTGTCTTTGTCAGAAGGATTCGCTTCACATTCTTCATCATACGTTGAGTACATGTAAGCGGTGTCTGAGCTAAATTCTGCAGCACATGTGTCTACGCGCTTGTAAACTGGCAGAATTTCAAGCTGGTGACGCTTCTTGCGAATTTCTTTTTCTGATACGCCTGCGATTTCGGCAATGCGCGCATCTGAGAAACCTTTACGCTTCAAGCGGCGCAGGAAGTCTTTGTTTAGACCTGCCATGCCCACTTCGGCGATTGTCGCTTCATCTTTTAAGATGTCTTCGACTTGAACTAGGTACCAAGGGTCAACTTTAGTGAGTTCAAATACCTCTTCAACAGACATGCCGTGACGCATCGCATCAGCAATGTACCAAATACGCTCAGCACCTGGCTCGCGTAATTCACGGATGATCGTTTCTTTTGCGTTTGGCGCGTCAAGTGCAACGATTGGGTTCAAACCCGTTGCGCCCACTTCTAGGCCTCGTAGTGCTTTTTGTAATGACTCTTGTTGGTTACGACCAATTGCCATTACCTCACCAACTGACTTCATTTGCGTAGTTAGACGGTCGTTTGAACCTGCGAATTTTTCGAAGTTAAAACGAGGGATTTTAGTCACTACGTAGTCGATTGATGGCTCAAATGATGCTGGAGTTGCACCACCTGTGATGTCGTTTTGAAGCTCATCAAGCGTATAACCTACGGCAAGCTTGGCAGCGATTTTAGCGATCGGGAAGCCCGTTGCTTTTGAGGCAAGCGCAGAAGAGCGCGATACACGCGGGTTCATCTCGATGATAACCATACGGCCATCAACAGGGTTTACACCAAACTGAACGTTTGAACCACCCGTTTCAACACCAATTTCACGAAGTACCGCCATCGAGGCGTTACGCATGATTTGGTATTCTTTATCAGTTAGCGTTTGTGCTGGTGCAACTGTGATTGAGTCACCAGTGTGTACGCCCATTGGGTCGAAGTTTTCGATTGAACATACGATGATACAGTTGTCGTTTTTGTCACGAACCACTTCCATCTCATATTCTTTCCAGCCTAATAGGCTTTCATCGATAAGCAGTTCATTGGTTGGCGAAAGGTCAAGACCACGAGTGCAGATCTCGTCAAACTCTTCCATGTTATACGCAACACCACCACCGGTGCCGCCCATCGTGAATGAAGGACGAATAATACATGGGAACCCGATGCGAGTTAAGATATCGTGCGCTTCATCCATTGAGTGTGCAATTTCAGCACGAGGACATTCTAAGCCGATATTTTTCATCGCCGCGTCAAAACGCTCGCGGTTTTCCGCTTTATCGATTGCATCTGCAGTCGCACCAATTAGCTCAACGCCATGTTTAGCAAGCACACCGTGCTTATCTAGGTCTAGCGCACAGTTTAGAGCTGTTTGGCCACCCATAGTAGGCAGCACCGCATCAGGCTTTTCTTTTTCGATGATCTTTTCTACCACTTCCCAGTGAATAGGCTCGATGTAAGTTGCATCCGCCATTTCAGGATCAGTCATGATAGTCGCAGGGTTAGAGTTTACAAGAATAACTCTATAGCCTTCTTCTCTAAGCGCTTTACAGGCCTGAGCACCAGAGTAATCGAATTCACATGCTTGGCCGATAACGATTGGGCCTGCGCCCAAAATCAGAATGCTTTTTATGTCGGTACGTTTTGGCATTATTACTCCGGTCTAATTAAGCGTTGCGAGATTGCATTAATTCAATGAAATGGTCGAATAGCGGTGCCGCATCATGTGGACCAGGACTTGCTTCAGGGTGACCTTGGAAGCTAAACGCTGGCTTATCAGTACGGTGAATACCTTGCAGTGTGCCATCGAACAGTGACTTGTGCGTTGCACGTAGCGTATCAGGAAGCGTTGCTTCATCAGCAGCAAAACCGTGGTTTTGTGCAGTGATCATCACGACATCACGATCTAAGTCTTTAACCGGGTGGTTACCACCATGGTGACCAAACTTCATTTTTACTGTTTTCGCACCAGAAGCGAGTGCTAATAGCTGATGGCCTAAACAAATACCAAAAATAGGTGTATCTGTTTCTAAAAATGCTTTGATTGCTTCAATGGCATAAGTACATGGCTCAGGGTCGCCAGGGCCGTTTGATAGGAAGATACCATCAGGGTTTAATGCAAGTACGTCAGCAGCGGAGGTTTCTGCTGGAACAACGGTTAACTTACAGCCTCTATCAACTAACATTCTAAGAATGTTCTTTTTCACACCAAAATCGTACGCAACAACATGGAATTTTTCTTCTTCAGCAGAAAGCGTTTTAAAGCCCTCGCCTAGAGTCCAGCTTGATTCACGCCATTCAAACTGAGATTCTGTTGTTACTACTTTTGCTAAATCCATCCCTTTCAAGCCAGGGAATGCTTGCGCCGCTTCTAGCGCTTTTTGCTCGTCTACTTCGTCGCCTGCGATGATACAGCCGTTTTGAGCGCCTTTATCACGTAAAATACGAGTTAGTTTACGAGTATCAATATCTGCGATCCCTAAGATATTGCGTTCTTTCAAGTAATCACTCAATGATTGTTCGTTACGGAAATTACTCGCAAGCAGTGGTAAGTCACGGATCACTAGGCCTTTTGCCCAGATCTTGTCCGCTTCCTCATCTTCGCTGTTAGTACCGGTGTTGCCGATATGTGGGTAAGTAAGCGTAACGATTTGTTCCGCGTATGAAGGATCCGTTAAGATCTCTTGATACCCCGTCATTGACGTATTGAATACCACCTCACCGACTGACATACCGTCAGCACCGATAGCAGTACCGCGAAACACCGTGCCGTCTTCAAGGACTAACAGAGCGGATTTAGTCAAGTTAACCTCCTAATAGTAAAAAACGGGCGAAAGCAAAACGCTCAACATCCCGTCTACAAAGCGCTTGGTAACACGCAGTTATTAAAATTTTGGCAAATTCGTTATAGTCTACAGCATGAATGCCTTTTCGTCTAATACAAATCACAAAAATTATAAAAATAAGCCATTAAACTCTTTTTTTGCTTTAAAGCCTCAAAATGTTATACTTATTTCTTTAAATCTAGCACATCTTGCATATCATAAAGGCCTGCTGGTTTATCTTTTAGCCACTGCGCAGCCCTTACAGCACCTGATGCAAAGGTCAATCTCGACGCCGCTTTATGTGTTAATTCAAGCCTTTCCCCCATTGTCGAGAAGTAAGCTGTATGTTCACCAACTATATCTCCCGCTCTGAGGACCGAATAACCGATTTCTTGTTGAGATTTCGCGTCATGGCTCTGACTTCGGTCGTAAACCGCAACCTCGTCATGTTGCCAGCCTTTTGCTTCTGCAATCGCCTCTCCGATAGCGAGCGCAGTTCCTGATGGCGCGTCGATTTTGTTGCGATGGTGCGCTTCGAAAATTTCAATATCCATGTCGTCAGCTAGCTTTTGTGCGGCTGTTTGTACTAAGTTAAGCAGCAGATTGATGCCAACGCTATAGTTGCGAGAAAACACAATTGGGATATCTTTTGCGGCTTCCACCAACAGCGCCATTTCACTTGCTGTCAGTCCAGTAGTACCGATCACCATCGGTTTTTTAGCGGCAATTGCAGCTGATAAATGCTGCTTCATACCCTCTGGCAAAGTGAAGTCTATTAATACGTCAACATTTTCAAGCTTACTTTGCTCGGAGCTAAAACAGATATTTGCGTCTGCTTGAGGCTGCAATTGATTAACTGCTTTATCAAGATATTGTGAATTATCTCGTACAAAAGCGTTGGCCAGCTCTACTTGTTGCGACAAATAACAGGCTTCAATCAATGCTAACCCCATTCTGCCATTCGCACCGTAAATACCTATTCTTGTCATACGTTACCCTTTTTATTTGCGATGTTGATTATCCAAAAGGCAGCAACGATGGCTAACCGGATAATAGAAATGTGTTTTTGCGGGAGTAGAGTTTACCGTATCTGTGTGTCATAGTCAGTTAAGTTGAAAATAATAAAACATTAGACTTTAGACGTCTAAACATATAAACTGCCGCGCTTACTCACCTATTGAAGTTGAGAGATTTTCATCTTATACCAATTGCATTAAGTAAATGGGCTATTTTGAAGCGGAGAAATAGTTTTAGTAGCTCCGCTCTCGCGTCCTGCTACTGCCAAGGTGCCTATCTCCATATAGGCAAGGCAAAAATTTTGCTATTTAGTTGTTCTAAATGAGAAATTTTTAACGAAGCGAATATGCTAATTCACCCTTCAAATTGGTTAGAGGATTAATACAATTGGTACTAGGTGTGTTGTGCGGTTTTACAGCTGGTTATTGGCTGTGCTTTATTGTTGGGGAGTGCTATGCAACCAAATTACAATCAAACAAAGGCGAAACTATCATTATTGCCGCTGTTGACCTTTGTAGGGATTTTTCTTGGCGCAGGATTGTATTTGCAATCACAAGGCGTTGACTATGCCTTTTATCAATTAAAAGCTCCTGTCGCGATTTTACCAGCCATCGTTCTCGCTTTTTTACTTAATAAAGATACCATCAACCGCAGTGTCGAAACTTTTATTCAAGGCGCAGGACACAGCAATATCATCACCATGTGCCTCATCTATTTATTAGCTGGTGCTTTTTCTGCGGTTGCAAGTGCCACTGGCGGTGTTGACGCTGTGGTTAACGCCGGTTTATCACTTATTCCCCCGGCATTTTTATTACCCGGCTTGTTCCTTATTTCTGCTGTCGTCTCTACCGCTATGGGAACCTCCATGGGCACAATTGGTGCAATTGGACCTATTGCTGTTGCCGTCGCGATGAAAACCGGAATTGATCCGGCACTTATGGCTGGTACCATCGTTTCGGGGGCAATGTTTGGCGATAACTTATCTATTATTTCCGATACCACAATTGCAGCAACGCGAACGCAAGGCTGTGAAATGAAAGATAAATTTAGAGAGAATCTAAAAATAGCCCTACCAGCTGCACTGCTGACTGTTTTACTCTTGGTATTTTTAACCCCAGAGCCGCAGGTTGTAGAAACCAAACCGTTTGATTGGTTATTAGTTTTACCATACGCATTTATTTTGGTCTTAGCGGTGATTGGTATCAATGTTTTTGTTGTGCTCTTTAGTGGTATCGTTTTTGCTGGCTGTATGGGTTTTGCCGGTGACTATCAAGGCGCTGCGTTCTTAAACGATATCTATAATGGCTTTAGTGATATGCAGGAGATTTTCTTGCTGTCGATGTTCATTGGTGGTTTATCTGAATTTATTCGTATCAATGGCGGCCTAGATTTTTTAGCCAAACAGATCCAAAAAATTACCAGCATTATCGCGAAATGGCACCGTCAAGTAGCTGATCAACTCGGTATTGCTGCACTCGTGTTAACAAGTAACTTGTGTATCGCAAATAACACGGTAAGTATCATAGTTGCTGGCCCCGTTGCTAAAAAACTGGCTGAAGATGGAAAGATCTCAGCTAAGCGTTCGGCAAGCTTATTAGATATTTTTGCTTGTGTTATGCAAGGCTCTTTACCCTATGGTGCACAAGCACTGCTACTCGGGGCCACGTTTAAAATCAGCCCTTGGGACGTATCTAGTTCTTCTTATTACTGTTTCATTTTGGCTTTCACCGCCATTACCGTTATCTGCCTAAGAAGAAATAAAGCATAATTTATTCGGTTTACGCGCCCAACTTTGGGCGCTTTTGTTATACTTTCATTTTTAACACTATCCGAATTAATAAATGAAAATCAACACGCTCATCATTTCCTCCTCACTCGCTTTTAGCACATTTAGTTACGCTGCTGATTGGAGTACAACGCAACTACATATAAACCACGGTGATTTCAAAAACCCGTTTAGCAGAAACGAAGCAACGGCAACGATTTACTCATTACAACATGCGTCCGGATATCGCTACGGCGATAATTTCTTCTTTATCGATTACAGCAAAGATGACCTTAGTGATGGCTACCAAGACGGTGACTTTTATGGAGAGTGGTATTCAAGCTTGTCGATGTCAAAGATTGCTGGCTTTAAGTCTTCTTTCGACACCATAGCTGACGTTAACTTAACAATGGGTTTCAATGCAGCCGGAGACGCTAAGGTGATGAAATACTTGCCTGGTGTCAAAGTAAATTGGAATTTTGACGGGTTCAATTTTTTCTCTTCTACATTCACACTTTATCAAGACGATAGCCAAGGTATTAGTCGTGGCGGTGCGCCTAAAGAAAGTGATAGCTGGATGATAGATCTCGCTTGGGGTTACCCCTTTACAATTGGCGAGCAAAAGTTCTATCTCACAGGCCACGTAGAATATATTGGCAAGCGAGAGAACGAGTTGGGTAATGACGTAAAAGGTTGGTTGCTCGCGCAGCCAATTCTCCAATGGGATCTCGGCTACGCGATGGGCATGCCTGACAACCAATTAATGTTAGGTGTTGAATGGCAATATTGGCGCAACAAACTTGGCACAGATACCAATGAATCTGTTCCCCAGCTACACCTAGCGTGGACTTTCTAACTCTGAACTCGCTGTTGACCTTTGATTTTACTCTGTGACGGTTGAGTCAGAGGTACTCATTATTTGTCATCCCCTACCTGACTACATCCACCATTCAACGTATACAAAACCGTGTTGTGTTCTACTGTGGTAATAGTTTTTTGTGATGGATTCGTGCGTACACCAAGATAGCGCAACTTCCAATAGCGACGCATTCGTCGATACACTAGCGGCCACTTTTTGCTGCTCAGACAACAGCGCATTATAAGACGCAATCAACTCTGGGAGCTGTAATGTATAAACATATTTCTCCATATTGCTGCCGTAATCACTTTGGAGCAATATGGGTAAAGTCGAAATAAGAAGCTCAACTTGATCTGCTCTTGGCTGTATGCCATTTCTACTTTTTTGAAAAATTAGCTCCTTCCAAGTAAACACAATAGATAATTCTTTATCCTCTACCGCACTTAGCTGAGTTTTCACTGGATTCATATAGCGCCTATAGTTTTTCCACTGATTGGCAAGCAGATAAACATTTAATAAATTTAACCCAGTATAACTCGCTTCGTATGCTTGCTCTGCTTTTTGATGATAGAGGAAAGCGTGCCTATATAGTCTCGCAGCATGCTGATACTTACTCATATCAAAATAAACATTAGCTAAGTTATTGTTAAGCGCCACTTCAAGTTGCTCATCCTTCACCTCAGACAATGTCGGCGCTAAAATATTGATTGCTTCTTCTAATTGCCCTGTTGTTCGATATAAAACGGCGAGATTATTAACGATAAGTGGCCTTTGCTCGTAAGTTGATTACTTAAGTGCACATTCATAGTTTTTTTGCGCAAGCGCAGGCTTACCGATCCGGCGATAATAAATCGCGAGGTAATTTGCAAGTTGCCCCTTTTCGGACTGCAAATACGCAAGCCACTCAGTATTGTCGGAAAATAGCGCTACTATTTCACGAATTCTGACTGTATCGTTTGTTTTAATTGCAGCTTCTAAATCGGCGCGATGTAACTCATAGATACCTTTAGAGGATTGTTGGTAACACTGCTTCATATACTCGAGTTGCTTGTGTTGGGTTAGAGATGTTTAAATCTTGAATAACCTGTAATGTCTTAAACAATTCATCAGGGGCGAGTACTGTCAGAGAAGAAACAATAATTAAAACTGGTAGCACTTTCGCTCTCCGATTTCCTAATTTAAAGTAATCATAGTGGAGCTTCCGCTGGTTGGCAAAATGCCCGAGCGTGCAGAAGTATAAAACCGCTAGCGACTTCATCAAAATATGGACTCTGTGACTACAAAAACTAAAAGCAGCACAACAAGGTATTTAATCGATGCAGAAAGACACAGTAATTAAACAGTCACAGCTTAATAAAAAGATGACACAGGCTATCGAGTATTTTACTTCGGGTCAAGACCAAGCGGCAGAACAAGCATTTCAGCAGCTATATCAACAGCAGCCCACCCAGCAGGTCATTTTATATCTCGCACAATTGGCGCAGCGTAGACAAGCCGGGAGTGAATGGATTGAACAACTTGAAGCACTGCTACATAAACACCCAGATGTACCAGATAGCTATTATATTCTCGCTCGCAGTTATCAACAAAACAGACAACTACCACTCGCCGCTCAAACCTTCTATCAAGCGCTAGGATGGCGCTTGCAGCATGACGCACTGACAAACATTGCAGCTGTTCAATCATCCGAAATACCAATACATGAAAGCGCGAGCTCAACCAAACTAACTCCTGAAAACGCATTACACCTATTACTACAAACGTTATCATCCTTAAAAAAGGCGGGGTTTTATGCTTTTCCTACGGCTGGTACTTTGCTTGGGTTAGAGCGTGAAGGTCAACTCTTAGAAAATGATAAAGATGTTGATATTGGTATCGACTGGTCTCACATGGAAAGCGCAATCGAACATTTACAGCATCTTGGCTGGCAGGAAGAGGCACAATCCTATGGACTTATAAACCCTCGATGTTTTCGCCACCAATCAGGCTTAGTGCTTGACCTTTGCGGTTATGCCACAGAGCAAAGCACTGGAGACACCATATCAGGTTTATGGATGCAAGACGTACCTTTTACTTGGAATAGAGTGACGCGTTTCTCTGCTATTCAAGTTGTGAGCATCAGTTCACCTGCCGGAGAAATTTGTTATCCTCAGTATCCAGAACAAATCTTACAAGCATTATATGGGCTGGATTGGAAAATACCTGACGCAAATTTTGATACCATCGTCTGCGCCCCGAATATTATGCAAGATTCCTACTTATATTACTGTTATGCCTACTCTCACCTCTACACTGAGTGGAAAAAAGGCAACTTCAAAAAAATGCATGTAATACTTGGGGTGCTAATACAATTCAAGCCTCACGACAGTCTTTTAAAAAATCTTATACAGTTCGTACAAAAGCAGATGAGATCACAACAGCCGTGCCGTGTTTTAGCGCTTGGTTTTTTTGATCTGCTTCACCCTGGTCACTTAACGTATTTGTCGTTAGCGAAATCACACGGAGACTACTTAGTTGTTGGGGTCGCACCGGATGCTTTTGCGTTAAAAAGTAAGGGACGACCGCCAATAATGGATCAAGACGAGCGCTTAAGTATTATTAAGGCATTAGCATGCGTCGATAAAGCGGTTTTAGTCGGTGCACCAAT
The DNA here is from genome assembly GCF_002289345.1 of Pseudoalteromonas sp. HM-SA03. Lineage (GTDB taxonomy): Bacteria > Pseudomonadota > Gammaproteobacteria > Enterobacterales > Alteromonadaceae > Pseudoalteromonas. The sequence goes on from NZ_NSDG01000046.1 coordinate 130,214, forward strand.
GGCTGATACTGAGCGAGCAACGCACTGGATCGCACAACAAAGAGTAAACCTTGTGATCTGCGGTGATGAATGGCAACACACGCCCCGCTGGCAGGCATTGGAAGCAGCTTTAGCACCACAAAATATTCAGGTTGTTTATATCCCTTATACCCAAGGAATTTCTAGCACTAAAATTAAAGAAAGAATACAAAACTTCAATGAGAGTTAACGCTGTGTATCTGCTGGGAGCGAGTGTTGAAACGTGTAAATGGGTGTTCCACATTATTTTTGAGCCGAAACCTTCATTGCAAGCCATCGGTGGGTAAACCACCTACCATATTGCACTGTGCTTATACCATTTTGAATAATTAACTGGTCAGATTTATCCAGTCCCTAAAGCACAATGATTTCACCCTGTCAG
>NZ_NSDG01000047.1:0-10801 GCF_002289345.1 Pseudoalteromonas sp. HM-SA03
TTGGCGGAGTGGACGGGACTCGAACCCGCGACCCCCGGCGTGACAGGCCGGTATTCTAACCAACTGAACTACCACTCCATAAGAAGCAAATGCACGTTTGTAATAAGTATTGGCGGAGTGGACGGGACTCGAACCCGCGACCCCCGGCGTGACAGGCCGGTATTCTAACCAACTGAACTACCACTCCAGCGCGACTTATTGATACTACGAAGAAATTTGGCGGAGTGGACGGGACTCGAACCCGCGACCCCCGGCGTGACAGGCCGGTATTCTAACCAACTGAACTACCACTCCGCGTCATATTCTTGCAGTGTTTGCTGTAAGGTGTGCTCCCTGACAGCGGCGTGAATAATACGAATGACCCCCTCATGAGTCAACCGTTTTTTGAAAAAAAACCGTGTTTTTTAGTTATCTTTCATTGAAAGGTTCAAAATATCACCTGATTTATCATTTTTTGAACCATTCCCTGCTGCGTTATTTTCAGATGGTCCTAAATCATCAAGATCAATCACTTCTTCGGTTTTCTTAAATGGATTCTTTGGCATTGGTACTTTTAGTCTAATTGGCTTTTTTTGCACCAGAATACGAATGGCTAACCAACCGAGCAGTAATACAACTAAGTTACCAGCAACAATAATACTGACTAATAGCGCTGTGCTTATAGTCGGCTCAGGTTCTGGCTCAGGCTGTTTCGCTACTGGTAACGCAGCGGCTTCCAACTCAGGCACTTTTTCAATGGGTCTTTCAATTTCAAAATTGTAGTTTGGCAGCGTTGCCATAAACTCACGGCCATTGATATTTTCACCAAATGCTGAGATTTCTATGCTATAACGACCCCAATCATAGTTCTTGATTGGTAGCTGACGATAAAGTCGCTCTTCTGCATCTAAAGTAAACATTTGCTCTTCACCATTGGGGTAAAAGATTTTACCTTGTAACAAAATAGTTTCTGGCTTTACAACCGTGTCGTCTAACGTGATAGTAAGACCATGTTCAAGCTCGTTTTCACCCGCGAGCATCAATTCAAAGTTGAATGGCGGCTCAGCGATAACAATGGGGGATTTGATCACTCTTCTTTTTAGAATGGGTGTTTCTATAAAAAATTCGGGCTGCCACTCTCCCGCAGGAAAGTTTAATTTAAACTCTCCGGTGAAAATTCCATCCAAGGGCCTTTCATCAAACTCGCGGCCATCATCTTTAAAGTCGGTTACGCTTTGCGTACCTGCACCAAAGTTTGAATATTCATCGTTATTGGTACTAGAGAATTCCACATACAAAGTCACGACATCCCGGAAGTAACCTACATCTATCGGTTTGCCATCATTAGTCACACGCCCTGTTACCTTCAGCACTTCACCACGGAACAATAGCGGGGGCAAGGCTTCAACTTCGAGCTCAATGTCACCCAGCACCATTATGCGGCTGTTTTTTTGGATCTGTCCGATAACTTGCCAAGGGCCTGGCGTCGGGTTCTTTAGAATGATCAAGTCATAACTGACTTCGTCATACCATTGCAGTGCATCATTATCCAGCGAACTGGTCGCATAATATTTACTGCCATCAGGCTTCACGAGCACCACGGCAGGCGTGCCAGGTGCGCGAAAAAACAGTAAAGTAATTTCTTCAATATTATAATCAATGCGAAAACGGTTATCTAAAAGAGGGATTTCATTTACCTTACCGTCCCGCTGCAACATCGTTATCTGTGGTGTTTGAGCGCCAACAACCGTACTTACTAGCAGTACAAACCCCAAGATAAGCTGTTTTAGATTCATGCATTAACCCTACATTGCCTTGATGGCCTGAGTGATCTTTTTGGGATAAAGCCCTTAGTTAAGCGTCTACCCCATCCCAACGATACCGATTATATTCATTATTGTTGCCACAGACTTTGTCCACAAGCTTTGTTTACAAGCTCTAAACGTTCTGTATGTGCTTGTTCTTCATCGGCAGAAGCACGTAAAACTTTAAGTGCAGGACGATTGCTGTCTAAACGAATAATGCCACCGGCTGAGTTAGCCTGATCACCTTTATTTTGATTTGCCAAATTCAGCTTTTTTTGACCTCCCGTCATCGACAGGTAAACATCAGCAAGGATCTCGGAATCCAGCAAAGCGCCGTGCAGCGTACGTTTTGAGTTATCGATATCGTAGCGACGGCAAAGCGCATCTAGGCTATTCTTCTGGCCCGGATGAAGATCCCTTGCCATCACCAAAGTATCTAGCACTTGGCAATAGTCATGAGTTGCCGGAAAGTCTTGATTTAACTTAGCAAACTCGTGATCCATAAAGCCGACGTCGAACGGCGCGTTATGAATGACAAGCTCAGCTCCTTTAATATAGTCAAAAAACTCTTGCGCAATTTGATGGAAAAAAGGTTTATCTCGTAAAAATTCGTTGGTGATACCGTGAACATCAATGGCTTCTTCTTCAATGTCGCGCTGAGGGTTGATATATACGTGGAAGTTATTCCCCGTTAGTCTGCGATTGACTAGCTCAACACAACCAATTTCAATGATCCTGTGCCCTGCTTTAGGATCAATACCTGTGGTTTCTGTATCCAGTACTATTTGCCGTGTGTGCATATCGTTGCCCGCTTAACTTTGCTATTATTTTGCCCTATTCGCACATTTTACATAAAAATAGGCAATTCAGTGCAAAAAACCGTAGAGATTTATACCGATGGCTCGTGTTTAGGCAATCCAGGTCCAGGTGGTTATGGTGTTTACCTTTCCTATCAAGGACATGAAAAAGAAATGAGTGCAGGGTATAAACTCACAACCAATAACAGAATGGAAATGCTTGCAGCCATTGTTGCACTCGAAACATTAAAGCGTCCCTGCGACATCATTCTGTATACCGACAGCCAATATGTTAAGCAAGGCATTGAGTCTTGGCTTGAAAATTGGAAAAAGCGCAATTGGAAAACCGCAGCCAAACAACCAGTAAAAAATGTCGATTTATGGCAAAGACTGGACGCTGCCACCAGCCGACATACGATCCAATGGCGCTGGGTAAAAGGCCACGCTGGAAATAAATACAATGAGCTTGTCGATGATTTAGCGCGTGAAGCGGCTTCAGGTTCAAACCTACTTGTAGATGAGGGCTACGAAGCCGGTATTTAATACGCCTCTAGGAACAGTGCTCCTATACCTGCCCCATCAATGGTTACCTTAAGTCACAAAGCTAATCTTTATCTTGGCAGGTTTGCCTGAGTCCAGCCCCTTTCACAGCGGGTGTCCACTTAGGCTTTACATGCCACTTGGGTTTGATTGGAGTGAGCGGCATCACCCGCTTTCTTGCCACCAACATATACACGCTTCCCATCGGCTTTAAGTAATGACGACAAAAGCGGCGCCATGGCGCAAAACGTGAAAGCCTAGAGCCTCGCGCTAAAGACGCGTAAATAAAGCGCTCGTCACCAACAATCTCAAACCCGAGTAAATCTAGCCAATCCTTCACCCGCGATGGAGTAAAGAAGCGCCCTGACCAAGGGAGTTTTTCTTTACTAAAGGGAAGCATTTGCGCCACACCACATAAACTAAACGGATTAAAACCTGAGATCACAATATAACCACCGGGAATAAGCGTGCGATGGGCTTCGCGTAGAATATGATGCGGATCAGAATGATATTCTAAGCACTGGCTTAAAATACAAGCATCGACTGAGTTTTCGTAAAAAGGTAGCTCGTCAATTTCAGCAAATACCCCAACATGTTTGCCTTGTGGGGCAACACAAACTTGATGCTTAATCGGGCTGGCAGAGGTATTCATTTGGCCGCTTAAACAGCCGAGTTTAAGCATGTGATAACCAAACATTCTTGGTAGCCATTCATCCAGTCGTTTTTGGATCCCCACTTTTAAATATTCACCGTGAGGAAAGTCTTGCCACTCATCGGGTTTGGGTCCTTGTAAAAAACTTAACGCTGGTTTCATTTACTAAGCTCGTTATACTGGTGTTATTAATCACTTTATAGAGCATTGCGTTATGGTGCAAGTCGATGCAATCAAAGCATTTGATGACAATTATATCTGGCTGATAAAAGACCCTCTAAGTTCAAACTGTTGGGTGGTTGACCCCGGTGATGAACAATCTGTTTTAGATTACCTCGCCAAATTTGATTTAACACTGCAAGGCATATTAGTCACCCATCATCATTGGGATCATACCGATGGTGTTGCCCCACTTTTATCACATTTTCCTAGCTTAACGGTGTACGGGCCTAAAGATGGTAAATATAAAGGCATTACTCATGGCCTTAGTGAACACGATACGATCACACTTTTTGATACCACGCTGAACATTATCGCCACCCCAGGCCACACGTTAGACCATATCTGTTATGTAAATGATGAACTGGCTTTTACTGGTGATACGTTATTCAATGCAGGTTGTGGCAGGCTTTTTGAGGGAACACCTAGCCAAATGTGGCACTCCTTTGAAAAGCTACTCACCCTACCTGACACATGCAAAGTGTATTGCACGCACGAGTATACGCTCGCAAACCTTGCTTTTGCTGAGGCTGTTGAGCCCACTAACCAAGCATTGATCCAGTATCACCAACAAGCAAAGTCATTACGTGCCAGTAACGAGCGCACAGTACCTACAACAATTAAACAACAAAAAGCAATCAATCCTTTTGTACGTGCCGCGAATGAAACCATCCTCACCCATGTTCCACCACAATTTATCACGTCAGAAAATACACCAGAAGCTCGCTTTGGTGCACTGAGAAAATGGAAGGATAACTTCTAAAATATTCAATAGTGACCTAATGTAACGCCAAAATGACGCTTTTTTGGCGGACTTACATGGGAAGTATTGAATAAATTATCCATTTTCTTAGCAAAACCGCCAAAGATGAGAAAATCTAACGATTTTTAGGAAGTCGAAATAAAATAATAAAGAAGCTTTAAATGCTGAAACAAACTCGGTAATATTGCCGAGTTTTTGTCCGACCTCCCAAGCAAAAGAACGCATTTATGAAAAAGCTCGCCTTCATTATTGCATTATCAGCAATATTAAGTGGTTGTGAAATCACGCAAGAAACCCCATTGGAAGCTGCAACTGAACAAGAGAGGCAGGCCAACTTAGATCACGCGAGCCCTTATGATATCTCTCAAACACTCAGCACCTCATGGCAAGACGAAGATGAAGAGGCTGTGCCTGTATTTGACGACGTATGGGAACGGATCCGTTATCAGTTATCTATCGAAGTACCACAAAATAGACCTGTGGTCGCCGAACGTAATTACTATCAACGTCACCAAGCCTATTTAGACCGTATCGCAAAACGTGCAGAGCCTTACCTCTACTACATTGTTGAAGAGGTAGAAAAGCGCAATATGCCTGTTGAGATCGCGTTATTACCTATTGTGGAAAGCGCATTCGATCCCTTTGGCTATTCACACCGCACCGCTTCCGGTATTTGGCAATTTATGCCTCAAACAGGTGAACGCTTCAACCTCAAACAAAATTGGTGGTATGACGGCCGTCGCGATATTGTTGCATCAACGCAAGCGGCACTTGATTACCTCACCTATCTCCATAAAACGCTGGAAGGCGACTGGTTAAACGCAATTGCTGCTTATAATTCAGGTGAAGGTCGATTGCTCAGAGCAATCCGAAAAAATCGTAAAAAGCATTTGCCCACCGACTTTTGGTCTCTCGATTTACCTCGCGAAACCACCGCGTATGTGCCTAAATTACTTGCCTTATCCGACCTCTTAAAACGCTCAGATGAGTTTAAGGTCGCGTGGCAACCTATCATCAATGCCCAAGTTGTTGATACCGTTGAGGTAGGGTCACAAATTGATTTAGCGCTTGCCGCTGAGATGGCTGATATTTCTTTAACTGAACTCTATCGCCTCAATCCAGGTTTTAACCGTTGGGCCACCGATCCAGATGGTCCACACCAGTTATTATTACCTATGGAAAAGGTTGACACTTTTCAAGAGAAATTAGCTAAAACAGAAGTAAAAGATAGGCTGCGTTGGCAATATTATACAGTGCAAAAAGGAGATAGCCTGTCGGTCGTTGCGACTAAATTTAATACTAGTATCGGCGCCATTCGCTCACTCAATAGCATCGATGGCAATATGATCCGTGTTGGCCAGAAGCTATTGGTGCCACTCAGTGATGGCGAATTGCAAAGTGAGCATTTACCACCAGAGGTGCGCCTTGCCGCCAACAAAGTGACCAAGAAAAAGCTCAGCCACACGGTAAAGTCAGGCGATACATTGTGGGATATCAGCCGCGAATATGATGTTACCGTTAAGCAATTAGCTAGCTGGAATAAGTTAAAAACCAATGCGGTTTTACGCCTTGGACAAAAGCTTACCGTCTTTAAAGATGAAAAAGCAGCAAATCAAACCGTCCTCGTCAATACCGAACGCACAATCACTTACAAAGTGCGTAAAGGCGACTCACTAGCACGTATCGCTACTAAATTTAACGTTAGCGTGAATGAAATCGTCAAATGGAACAACCTGACTGGACAGAAGTATCTCCAACCAGGTCAAAAGTTAAAACTGAAAGTTCAGACGAAACGTGTTTAGTGTTTAGCGCTAAGAGCTAGGGTTTAAAAATAAAAATCCAATATCAGCGATGATATTGGATTTTTACATATTAAAGCAGCACTTTTGACTCACTTTTCCTTAAAAATTACGACAGTTCTATCGTTTAAATACACAGTGTTTCAACGTCGCTTACAGCTGATTTAAACCCAAAAATTTGGTTAGGCTTCAATGCTGATTAATATTATCTAAAGGAAGTTTCATAAAGAACTGATATCGTTAGTACATTACTGGCGTACCACCAATCCTCCTGCAAATTCTCGATGCGTTATCCGCATCTCGATAATCAGTAAAAGAGTCAGCCCATAACAACTCACCGTTTTTGTAACATTCAAGGTAAATTTCTTCGAATGCGGTAGCATTAGACGACATTGCGGTGGCGAAAATAGCAGATACAGCAAATAGAATCGGTTTAATCATTATTTTTTTCCTTTTCATTATTTTGAACTTTATAATATCGGTCACTTTTCATACAACCAAGACTAATGTCACACAACGTAACCAGAATGTAAATATTTATATTTTTTGTTACTATGATTATGCTGATGAGTTTGCTATTTGAGCTGGCAACGCGGCCTATTAAGCCGCGTAAATTGAAAGGGTATGCTTGAACAGAAGATAAAACCTAAAGGTTTTTTGCCAATGCTTGAAGCCAAGCCTCTGCCGGCTCCCAAGGCTCAAAATATTCACACGCATCGATGTCTAAGCGCGGTTGTGCCCGAGTGGCGTTCAACTCTTCAATCAGGGCATCAATTTGCTTTCCAGCACCACAATAAGTATCGCCATAACTAGAATCCCCCAATGCGATGACCGCTACTTTCTTGCCCGTTAGCATCGGAAATTCGCTTTGCATTTGCAAAAATAAAGGCAACAAGTTATCGGGAATATCACCAGATCCGGTAGTGGAAGAAATAAATAAAATGTTTTCAGCTTGCGTTACATCAGCGATGGAAGCAGGTTCAATAACACTTGCCTCATGACCCGATTTATTCAAAAACTCAGCACTGTCGTTTGCCAAGTTTTCAGCATTGCCGTACATACTTCCCACAAAAATGGAAACTTTTGCCATTATTTATAATCCTTCTCGTTGTCTGACCAGCCGAGCTGAGCGAAGACAGCCAATGCTTCTTCCCCCAAATCCGCGGTAATTGAAATCGTCGTGTTGTTATAAGGATGTACAAATTCCAATTTAGTTGCAAATAACATCAACCGACGTAAGCCAAAATGATCGACAAAAAAGTGGTTGTGTTTATTATCACCGTGATTGACATCACCTATAATCGGATGTGCTAAATAGTTGAGGTGACGCCTAATTTGGTGTTTTCTACCCGTTTTAGGGAAGCACTCCACCAACGAGTAGCGGATACTTGGATACTTACCAAAAGGAATTGGCAAGCTACCCTGCAATAAACAATTTATCTGTGTTTGCGCTTCCTGCGGAGCTTTATCCTGACAGGCAAACTTATCAGCGATTTTATCAAGCTCTTCTTTGAGTGGTCTGTCGACGAATCTAGATTCAGGAGCAAATCCGCGAACAAGCGCTAAATAGCGTTTTTGAATATTACCGCTAATAAAGATTTCATTCATGTCTCGCGCGGCCTCAGAGCTTAGTGCAAACAACAGCACGCCTGACGTCGGTCTATCTAAACGGTGAACGGGGAAAACATGTTGACCAAGTTGATCACGCAGCATTTGCATCGCAAATTGTGTTTCTCGCTTATCCAAAAACGAGCGATGAACCAATAACCCTGACGGCTTATTTATCGCTACATAATGCGCATCTTGATATAAGATCTCAAGCATTACGCGCTCTTTGTAATTGTATTATCAAGGTTTTTTAAGCACTGATGCACCGCATTAAAATAAAGATGTTCACTCAGCACCATTTCAGCCATTGGCGCAATCGCCATATTTTCCGGTAATGCTTCACCGCTTTTTGCCATTGTTCGCATTTTGCCCAAGAATACAAATTGCAACCACTGCGCGAAGGTCATCGTATCGCAACAAAATGGCTCTGTTGAGGTAAGTGCCTTAGCCGAAATTGGCTCGTCTTGCCAAAGACCCGTCGCCTTTAAACAAGTCTCAAGTTCGTCTAACTGAATCAATAATTCCGAGTTCATCGGTCCTGTCTCTTTCTCAATTTTTTACATTATAGCAATTTGCATTATTTAGGAGCTAGCCAATTCTCTCAAGTGCACCTTTTTCATAGGCTTATCAGCGCTCCCAAAAGTAGCTATAATTGCCGCTATTGAAAATATAAGTAACATATAGAGCATTCATGACAGCGCAAATTTCAACTTTAGGTGAATTACTAACAAACGCCGGAACGCAGTGGCGAGTCTATGATATGGGTCGACGTATCACAAAAATAGATAAGAAGCAGTTTGCGCAAATCGAGAGTGCTCAGGTCCCTTATCCTTACCCGCTTGGCGGCCATGCCATCATGGCGATTCAATTTTGGGATAATGAGGCGACCGCTGATCCTTATGTGTGGTTTTTAAAGTTTCCACTGGATGAGCAAAGCAAGCTCATTATCGCCAGCCGTGACCACTTTGCCTCCATGGTACTCGAAGCATTAGGTACTCAACTCACGGGCGAAGCCGCTCAAGGGAAACTTGATAACAACCCTTATGTCTTCACGCCAAACGCGAACAAACTCGCGGCATTCAATGCGCTATTAAAGCGTGAGCTTAATCGCCCGGCTTCTCAATATTACGAGCACGCCGAACTCTATTTTTCTCGCGAGCTTGGGTTTGAACGCTGGCAAGAAATAGCGCTACAAGGTATTGCAGACTTTGCCCTACGTCTAGACCATGGTCATAACGCGAGCAACCTGCAACAGGCGTGGTCTTTTTTGCCAGCAGAAGTTAAGACACCATTAGCCGCAATGCTTGAACACGTTACGGTCTCAACATCACAAACCGAAGACTTTTTAGCCGCTTTAAACCGCGCATGCCAACAGCAAAATAAGGACGCCGTAGTCACTAATTTGCGTGCGATGTCGGGAAGTCACGCGCTTGGTCTCATCGCCCATGCAGTAGACGCCATTTTAGCATCTGAGTTGGGAGCAGATGCAGATTGCTTACTCACTATTGCAGGGCGTGCTTGGGAGACACTAACCGACCAGCAAAGGCTTTTTATCTATATGGAAAAAGCCGCTGAGAATAATCAAATCGATGGACTTTTCGGCAGTATTTTCGCAGACTTAGTTGCAATACCTATGTTACGCCCACATGTTTTAGGGATTATTAGAGCAGAAAATCGCAGTGAAACTCTGTCTCGTGCAATTGGAAGGTTATTTTCTTAAATGACAACACTTTGGCTTTTTATCATCGTTTCATCTGGTATCGCGCTATTTTGGTATAGTCGCCAGATAGCAGAAGCGGCAAATAGGCATGCACAGCATCAAGCTGAAAGTTTACAGGTGCAACTGTTAAGTGTTGCCTGTATTAAGCGCCGTTTTGGGGTATTAAAAGACGGTAAACTTGGAATAAAAAGCCAATTTATGTTTGAGTTTAGTTCAGATGGCGAGTCAGCCTATCAAGGTAAGCTTTACTTAGAAAATGAACGATTAGTCAAAAAAGAATTGCCCGCTTATAAAATCGCAAGTTAATCCGATGGGTGCGAAAGTAGGCACTTAAATTCATATAAATACAAGTGCCTGCTCTGAATTTATAATAGTACAACTATTTTAAACATACCCTTTGACGCTTGGCCCGTAGTCGTTTTCACCAACCTCGCTATCCATGGTGGTGAAATATATAATCACTAATAAGCCAACGATAGGTACAAAGCTCACTAGAAGCCACCAGCCCGAGCGTCCAGTGTCGTGAAGACGACGAATAGATACTGCAACTGTCGGTACTAGAACCACCAAATAATAGATACCTGTCAAAAACAGAGTGCCAAAAAGCCCGTCGACAATACCAATTGCAAAGCCTATCAACGCATTTATTAAGATAAACATCCAGTATTCTTTGCGTCTTGAACGTCCACTAAAATCGGAATATCTTTTTAATACTGTTAGATACCATTCCATTTCTTTTTCCTTGACTATTGCGCCAACATCGCGCACTAAAAAACAATACCAATTCGCTTAATTAAGTGATCTATTTTGAGGCGGGAGAATCTTAGCGATAACATCACTACCGCGTCCTGCTATCGCCAAGGTACCAAAATCCATGCAGGCAAGGCAAGGCAAGGCAAGGCAAGGCAAGGCAAGGCAA